>NZ_JBVHPN010000016.1:0-204457 GCF_055567935.1 Streptomyces sp. NPDC026301
GGCAACGGCTCCCGGCTCCTCAGCCACGCCCTGCACGGCAGGCGGTTCGCCGTCACCGTACTGGCCGCGCACCAGGAGGCCGACGCCCGGTGGTTTTATCCACAGGCGCCGCCGGGAGTCGGCGGGCGGCGCTACCTTCGCCTTATGCGTGGTGGAGGTGGGGGAGGGGCCTTGCCACTGGTGGGTGACTCACCGCTCACCCCACTCACCCCAGGGCGGCTCGTGGGGAGAGGGAGGGGCCCTGCCACTGTGCGGGGGAAGCGGGTCCGGGTCAGGCCGCCTTGACCGCCGAGATGTCGAACGTCAGCTTCACCTTGTCGCTGACCATCACGCCGCCCGTCTCCAGCGCCGCGTTCCAGGTCAGGCCCCACTCCGAGCGCAGGATCTCGGCGCTGCCCTCGAAGCCCACGCGCTGCGCGCCGTAGACGTCGGTGGCCGCGCCGTTGAACTCCAGGTCGATGGCGAGCGGCTTGGTGACGTCCTTGATCGTGAGGTTGCCCGTGACGCGGTACGTCTCGGCGCCGACCTGCTCGACCCCGACGGAGCGGAAGGTCATCAGCGGGAACTGCTCGGCGTCGAAGAAGTCGGCGCTCTTCAGGTGGCCGTCGCGGTCCGCGATGCCGGTGTCGATGCTGTCGATCTTCACGTCGATGTTCGCGGTCGAGGCGGCCGGGTTGCTGCCGTCGAGGTGCAGCGTGCCCTCGTGCTCGGCGAAGGAGCCGCGGACGTTGGTGACCATGGCGTGCCGCACGGTGAAGCCGATGCTGCTGTGTGCCGGGTCGATGGTGTAGTCGCCGGTCAGGGCGGCCAGCGCCGGGTCCGCCGCGAGGGTCGCGGTGGCGGCGGGGGCGGCGGTCTCGGCGGTGCGCTTGCGGTTGAACAGAGCCATGGCTCCTCCTCGGGGGACGGGTCGGGGAGACCTCGGGAGTTGTTGTTTAAGCTTCAACGAGATTCAGCGTAACCCTTACTGGTTCAAGTTTCAACCTTTCCGTCGGGGCGAGGCCGCGCGACCCCCGAAAGCCCTGGTCACCAGGTACTGGCGACGCGCGTAGAGGTCGGGCATCATCTGCGGTGCTCCACCTGCACCGCCGAATCACCCGTCGCACGGTTCACCGGTTCACCGCAGGAGGCCCCCGTGAGAGTCCGTACCGTCCTCAGCGCACTGGTCCTCGTCCTGGGAGCGCTCCTCGCCCCCGGCTTCGGCGTCCTCACCGACGCGAGCGAGGCGCACGCCGTCACCAAGCTCACCCACGCCCAGGCCACCACGATGTTCCGGAACGCCGGGATCACCTGGTCCTCCTCCGGCGGCTGCTCCGACCGCAACACCCCCACCTGCACGTCCTTCGACCAGCTGAACCAGCCCACCGCCCAGGGCGCGGTCACGCTGAAGAAGGCCAGCGGCTGCGCGCTGAACATCACCGGCGGCACCGAGACCGGCCACGCGAGCGGCACGTACAGCCACTGGAACGGCTACAAACTGGACTTCGCCCTGTCCACCTGCGTCAGCAACTACGTGACCGGTACGTTCACCTACGCCGGCGTACGGGGTGACGGCGCACCGATGTACAAGTCCGGCTCCGGCAACATCTACGCCAAGGAGGGGTCGCACTGGGACGTCCTCTACTACAACTGCGGCGGTTGCTGACCATGGCGGCGCACCCTTCCCACTGGACCCGCAGGGGCTTCCTCGTGGCGGGCGGCGCGGGCGCGGCCGCCCTCGGGCTGCCGGCCACCGGCGCCCACGCCACCGCTCGGGGCGCCACCGCTCAAGTCGCCCCCGCAGCCGAGGAGTTCGGCACCCTCCGGGAGCGCTGGCGGGACCTCCAGCTGGGCACCGGCTACGACCCGGCCGCCGAGCCGTACGCCTCCCTGCTGAAGGAGACCGGGGACCTCGCGCGGCGCTTCCGGACGGCGATGGCGCCGGCCGCCTCCTCGCTCTGGCCCGACTGCCCGTTCGACCCGTCGGCCGGCATCACCCAGAGCTACAGCCGGCTGAACACCATGGCGCAGGCATACGCCCAACCCGGCACCGGCCTCACCGGGGACGCCGGCCTCCTCGCCGACGTGCTCAAGGGCCTGGACCACCTCGACGCCAAGATCTACAACACGGCCACCACGCGGTACGGCAACTGGTGGGACTGGCAGATCGGCAGCCCGCGGCTGCTCCTCGACACGATGACGCTCGTCGACGGCGCGCTCACCGACGCGCAGCGCGCCGGGTACCTCGCCGCGGTGGACCATTTCGTACCGGACTCCATGCTCGGCGACTACACGGGGACGAGCACCGGCGCCAACCGCGTCGACCTGTGCCGGGTGGTCGCGCTGCGCGGCGTCCTCGGCCGGTCGGCGGCGAAGCTCGCGCTCGCCCGCGACGCCCTCTCGCCCGTCTTCCCGTACGTGGAGAAGGGCGACGGGCTGTACGCCGACGGCTCGTTCGTGCAGCACACCTGGGTCGCGTACTCCGGCACGTACGGATACGTGCTGCTGGACGGGCTCGGACGGCTGTTCCGTCTGCTCGGCGGCAGCAGCTGGGAGGTGACCGACCCGAAGCGGCAGATCATTTTCGACAGCGTCGAGAACGCCTACGCGCCGCTGCTGCACAACGGCCTGATGATGGACAGCGTCAACGGCCGGGCGATCAGCCGCGGTTACCTGCTCAGCGACGACCGGCACGTCATGCGCAGCGACCACTTCCACGGGCACGCGCTGCTGGCCGCCGTCGCCATGCTCGCGCAGAGCGCCTCCGCCGCCGAGCGGGACCGCTGGCACGCCATGGTCAAGGGCTGGATCGAGCGGGACACCACGCTGGACGTGCTGACCGATCGGCAGTACACGGTCGCGGACGCCGCCCGGCTGGCCGCCGTGGCCGCGGGGCCGGGCACCGCGGCGCCCGAGCCGGTCGGACACAAGCTCTTCCCCGCCATGGACCGGGCGGTGCACCGGCGCCCGGGCTTCGCCGCCAACATCGCCATGGCCTCGGACCGGATCACGTACTACGAGAACGGCAACGGTGAGAATCCGCGCGGCTGGCACACCGGCGCCGGGATGCTTTATTGGTGGGGCGCGGACTTCGGCGGCGGCCAGTACACCGACTTCTTCTGGCCGACGGTGGACCCGTACCGCCTCCCGGGGACGACCGTCTCCACCAAGCGGCTGGCCGACAACGAGGGCGGCGGCTGGGGCGCGCCGAAGCCGGCGGCCACCTGGGTGGGCGGCGCCACGGACGGCGAGTTCGCGGCCGTCGGGCAGGACGTGCGCGGGCTCGCCTCGACGCTGCGCGCCAAGAAGTCCTGGTTCTGCCTCGCCGACACCGTCGTCTGCCTCGGCGCGGGGATCACCGGCCGGGACGGCGTGCCTGCCGAGACCGTCGTCGACAACCGCAACCTCGGCGCCTCGGGGACCGCGGCGCTCACCGTCGACGGCGTCCTCCAGCCCGCGACGACCGGCTGGACCGGCGCCTTCCCGCGGGCCCACTGGGCGCACCTCGCGGGGCACGGCGGGTACGTCTTCCCCGGCGGCATGCCGCTGCGGGCGCTGCGCGAGGCGCGCACGGGCGCCTGGCGGGACATCAATACGGGGTCCTCGCCGGATCGCGTCACCCGCCGCTATCTGACGCTCTGGCGGGACCACGGCACGGACCCGGCGGACGCCTCGTACGCCTATCTGCTGATGCCGGGGGCCGGGCCGCGCACCCTCGCGGCGCGCGCCGCCGACCGGAACTGGCTGCGGATCACCGCCAATACGGGCGCGGTGCAGGCGGTGGAGGTGCTCGCGCTCGGGGTGCTGGCGGCGAACTTCTGGACGGCCGGGACGGCGGGGCCGCTGACCGCCTCGGCGCCGTCGTCCGTCCTGGTGCGCGGGCAGGGCCGGACGGCGACGCTGTGCGTGGCGGAGCCGCCGCGCACGGGGCGGCCGGTGGAGATCGTCTGGGACCGCCCGGTGCGCGAGGTGGTGAGCGCCGGGCCCGGCGTCACGGTCCTGGAGACGGGCCGCCGGCTGCGGCTGCGGATCGGTCCCGGGAAGGTCTGCGCCACGCATACCTGTACGGTCACCACACACTGACCCGGTCGCGGGGCGGCGTGCGGGGGAATCCCGCGCCGCCCCGCGGAGCGTGGCCCGGTGGCCGGTATCCGCGGTCGACCAGCGGACCGCCACAAGACCACACCAGTGTCTTTTGTGGCTCCTCCACAGTGACCGGAAACCGCTCCTGCGCGTCCGTGCCGCTTCCGCGTCCCCCGTACAGCGTGGTTCTGTTCTGCCTGCCCACGAAATCGCGCTCGACGTTGTACGAAACCGACATCGGTTCATGAGCACGTGTCCGCGTACCGTCGATGCATGACCACTGTCGAAGATGCGCCCGCCGAGGCGAACGACGCCCGCGGGCGCGTCGCCGAGCTGCACGCGATCCGTGAGCAGGCCCGGCGAGGCCCGAGTGAGCGCGCCACCGAGGCCCAGCGCGCCAAGGGCAAGCTCACCGCCCGCGAGCGGATCGACCTCCTGCTGGACGAGGGATCGTTCAACGAGGTGGAGCCGCTGCGCCGGCACCGGGCGACCGGCTTCGGGCTGGAGAACAAGAAGCCCTACACCGATGGTGTGATCACGGGCTGGGGCACGGTGCACGGCCGGACCGTGTTCGTGTACGCGCACGACTTCCGGATCTTCGGCGGCGCGCTGGGCGAGGCCCACGCCACGAAGATCCACAAGATCATGGACATGGCCATCCAGGCCGGTGCGCCGCTGGTGTCGCTGAACGACGGCGCCGGTGCCCGTATCCAGGAGGGCGTCTCGGCGCTCGCCGGGTACGGCGGCATCTTCCAGCGCAACACCAAGGCGTCGGGCGTGATCCCGCAGATCTCGGTGATGCTCGGCCCGTGCGCGGGCGGCGCGGCCTACAGCCCCGCCCTGACGGACTTCGTGTTCATGGTCCGCGAGACCTCGCAGATGTTCATCACCGGGCCTGACGTGGTCCGCGCGGTGACCGGCGAGGAGATCACGCAGAACGGGCTGGGCGGCGCGGACGTGCACGCCGAGACCTCCGGCGTGTGCCACTTCGCGTACGACGACGAGGCCACCTGCCTGGAGGAGGTCCGTTACCTCCTCGCCCTGCTGCCGTCCAACAATCGCGAGAACCCGCCGTCCGTCCCCTGCGACGACCCGGCGGAGCGCGCGGGCGACGCGCTGCTGGACCTGGTGCCGGCCGACGGCAACCGCCCGTACGACATGCGCAAGGTCATCGAGGAGCTCGTCGACGACGGCGAGTTCCTGGAGGTCCACGAGCGCTGGGCGACCAACATCATCTGTGCGCTGTCCCGCCTGGACGGCGAGGTCGTGGGCATCGTCGCCAACCAGCCGCAGTCGCTGGCGGGCGTGCTGGACATCGAGGCGTCGGAAAAGGCTGCCCGTTTCGTCCAGATGTGCGATGCTTTCAATATCCCGATCCTCACGCTGCTGGACGTCCCCGGCTTCCTGCCGGGCGTCGACCAGGAGCACGGCGGCATCATCCGGCACGGCGCGAAGCTGCTGTACGCGTACTGCAACGCCACCGTGCCGCGGATCTCGGTCGTGCTGCGCAAGGCGTACGGCGGTGCCTACATCGTCATGGACTCCCAGTCCATCGGCGCCGACCTCACCTATGCCTGGCCGACCAACGAGATCGCGGTGATGGGCGCCGAGGGCGCGGCCAACGTGATCTTCCGCAAGCAGATCGCCGAGGCGGACGACCCGGAGGCCATGCGGGCGCGGATGGTCAAGGAGTACAAGTCCGAGCTGATGCACCCGTACTACGCGGCCGAGCGCGGCCTGGTCGACGACGTGATCGACCCGGCCGAGACCCGCGAGGTGCTGATCCGCTCGCTGGCCATGCTCCGGTCCAAGCACGCCGACCTGCCGGCCCGCAAGCACGGCAACCCGCCGCAGTAATTCCGATACCGCTCTGTACCGCAGCCACCCTGCGACCTTGGAGACGACGAAAGTGAATCCTGCCGATACCTCCGACCGTTCCCTGGTCCGTGTCGAGAAGGGCGAGGCCAGCGAGGAGGAGCTCGCCGCGCTGACCGCGGTGCTGCTCGCCCGCGCCGCCCACCAGCCGGCCGCGCTCCCGGCGCAGCCGCACGCCACGGCCGCCCGCTGGCGCCGGCTGGAGCGCCAGCGCGGCTTCCGCGGCGCCCGCTCCTGGCAGGGGTAACTCACGCGACGCCGAAGGGCCCCGCGCACCATCCGGTGTGCGGGGCCCTTCGCGTCGCGGCGGGGGTCAGGCCCGTGCCGCTGCCGGTTCGGCCGTCGGGGCCGGCGGGGGAGTGGTGTCGCCCTGCGGCTCCGGCAGCTTCAAGTACAGCGTCAGCAGCGACGACACCACGTACAGCGCGGCGAAGATGATGACGACGCCGGCCGGGCCGAGCGGGTCGAGGAAGACGCTGACGATGGCGGGGCCGACGAAGGCCGCGCCGCCCGCGCCCAGGTTCAGCAGGGCCATCGCGCCGCCCTTCTTGTCGGGCGCGAGGGCGGGGATCAGGGCCGAGATGGGGACGAAGCCGGCCAGCGTCACGCCGTAGAGCATGCCGCAGACGATCGCGACCGGGTAGTTGCTGCCGACGGCCTGCGGCACGAAGTACAGCGTGAGCGTGGTGACCGCGCAGCCGATACCGCCGAAGGACGCGATCGTCCGCCGCCAGCCGATCTTGTCGCCGATCCAGCCGAAGAGCAGGTTGCAGAAGACGTTGGTGCCGTAGATGACGGCCAGCAGGGTCAGCCAGCGGCCCTCCCCGAAGCCCAGCTCCTTCGCGAAGAAGGTGGGCAGGAAGACCAGGAAGCCGAACTCGGGCGCGGTGTTGATGATGCGCACCACGCAGCCGACCGCGACCTTGGGGTGGGTCCAGGCGATGGAGAGGCTGGAGACCAGCGACTGGACCGGCCTGACCTCGGGCGGCGCGAGCCGCGCGAAGCCGGTGCGCTCCCGGACGCCGAGCAGGCAGCAGGCGCCGCCGACCGCGATGATCCCGAGCGCCACCCAGAGCGTGCCGAACTGGCCGAAGAGCGGGTTGGTGACGCCGGCGACCAGGGAGCCGAGGGTCGGCAGACCGCCGGTGAACGCCACGTAGAACCACCCCACCGCCGTGCCCATCCGGGCCACGGGCGCGGTCGCGGTGATCCAGACCAGGAAGCCGAAGGCGAAGAGCGGGTAGCCGAAGCCGCGCAGCCCGTAGAAGACCAGCATCAGCGGGTAGTTCTCGGGGCCGAGCGCGAAGACCAGGAAGAGGACGTCGAAGACGATCCAGACGGCCAGCCCCAGCTGCATCACCCGGCGCGGACCCCACAGGTCCGACAGTGCGCCGGAGAGCCACGAGGCGAGCATGACCGTGACACCGTAGGCGGTGATGACGTACGAGGCGTGCACCTCGGTACCGGCACCGTGGTCCGCCATGTACGGCGCGATGAAGCCCGACTCGACACCGTCGCCGACCATGAAGAGCAGGACGCCGAGGTAGCCGAAGACCAGCGCCTTGGGGATGCCGAGGCGGTCGGGCAGTGAGAGCGCCGATGGTGGAGCCATGTCGCGCCTCCGTAGGAGCGAGGGTGGTGACGGTGGGACATCAGCAGCATGAATCCTGTGAACTTCACATGCAAGATGTGATGCAGAGTTTTCTGGGCCGTGATTCTCACAGTACTGAGCGTGATTTACGCCTTGAGGGGTGACGAATCTGTGATCCGGGTGTTAAATCCAACAGGGACAGAACAAAGGAGTGCGCCCTGATGACCACGACGCCCGACGGCCTCGGACACAACGCCGCGACCTTCCGCGAGGACTGGCTGGAAGGACTGGCCGACGCGTACGCGCGCACGCTCCGGCGGGTCCCCGGCACCTTCGGCGTGGTCGGCCGCCACGCCCCGCGCCCCGGCAAGGTCGCCGTCCTCATCGGCGGCGGCTCCGGCCACTACCCGGCCTTCGCCGGACTGGTCGGCCCGGGGCTCGCGGACGCCGCCGCGGTCGGCGACGTCTTCGCGAGCCCCAGCGCCGAGCAGATCTACCGCACCGCCAAGGCCGCCGACGGCGGCGCCGGCGTCCTGATGTCCTACGGGAACTACGCCGGCGACGTGATGCACTTCGGGCTGGCGGCCCGCCGGCTCGCCGCCGAGGGCGTCCCCGTACGCACCGTCCTGGTCACCGACGACGTGGCCAGCGGCCCGCCGCCGGTGGACGGCCAGGAGATCGACCCCTCGCGCGACCGGCGCGGTGTCGCCGGCGACTTCTTCGTCTTCAAGGTGGCCGGTGCCGCCGCCGAGCGCGGCGACGACCTGGAGGGCGTGGCGCGCGTGGCGGCCCGCGCCAACGCCACGACCCGAACCTTCGGCGCGGCCTTCTCCGGCTGCACCCTGCCCGGCGCGAGCGAGCCGCTGTTCACCGTGAACAAGGGCACCACGGAGCTGGGCATGGGCATCCACGGCGAGCCGGGGCTGCGCACCACCCGCAGCCTCACCGCGCGCGAACTCGCCGACGAGCTGGTCGACAACCTCCTCCCGGAGCTGCCCGAGCCGCCCAAGGACGGCGACGGCCGGGTCGCGGTGCTGCTCAACGGGCTGGGCCGGACCAAGTACGAGGAGATGTTCGTCGTCTTCCGGCAGGTCAACCGGCGCCTGAAGGAGGCGGGGCTGACGCCCTTCCGCCCGGAGGTCGGCGAGTTCGTCACCTCCTTCGACATGGCGGGCGTCTCGCTGTCGGTGATGGTCCTCGACGAGGAGCTGGCGACGCTGTACGACGCGCCCTGCGACACCCCGGCCTTCCGCAGCCTGCCGGGGCCCCGTGGGGAGACCGACGACGTACGGGAGAGCCCGGCCGCGCCCGAGGAGCGGCCGCAGGCCGGGCCGTCCGCCGCCGACCTGCCCGCCACCGCGGCGCTGCAGGCCGCGCTGGACCTGGTCGCGGCGAACGAGGACGAGCTGGGGCGGCTGGACGCGGTCGCGGGCGACGGTGACCACGGCATCGGGATCGTCCGGGGGCTGCGCGCTGCGGTCGCGGCGAGCCGCGCCGCCGAGCCGGGGCCCGCGGGGGACCCGCGCTCCGCGGGGCACGCGCTGCTCGCCGCGGGGCTGGCCCTCGCGGACGCATCCGGGGGCGCGTCGGGCGCGCTGTACGGGGCGCTGCTGGCCGAAACGGGTGCCGTCCTCGTACGGGCCCCGGAAGGCGCCTCCTGTACGACGGCGCTGCTCGCGGAGGCGGTGGCCGCGGCGCAGCGGGCGGTGAGCGAGCTGGGCGGGGCGCAGGTGGGTGAGAAGACGATGCTGGATGCGTTGGACCCGTTCCGGGCCGAGTTGTCCGCCGCCCGTGCGGACGAGGACTTGGCCACGGCCTGGCGGGCCGCGGCCGAGGTCGCCACGAAGGCGGCCGCCGCGACGGCGGAACTCGTACCGGCCCGGGGCCGGGCGGCGCGCATGGGCGACCTCGGTTACGGACACGCCGACGCGGGCGCCACGTCTCTGGCCTTGATCGTCACCGCCGTGGGGGCGTCGCTCGGCTGACGACCGTCCCGCCGTCGTGGCTGGTCGCGCCCACGCGGCGGAGCCGCATATCGACACGCCCCGCGCCCCTGAGCGCGCGAAGGGCCCTGCACACCATGGTGTGCAGGGCCCTTCGCGTACGGGCGGTCGTGCGACCGCGCCGTCAGGCGCTAGCGCAGGCGCGCCATCAGCGCGTGTTCCACGAGCGTGATGAGCGCGCTCTTGGCCTCGCTGCGGTGCCGTGCGTCCGTCGTGATGATCGGGGCGTCCGGGCCGATCTGGAGGGCCTCACGGACCTCGTCCGGCGTGTACGGCTGGTGTCCGTCGAAGCCGTTGAGGGCGATGACGAACGGCAGGCCGCTGTTCTCGAAGTAGTCGACCGCGGGGAAACAGTCCGCCAGGCGGCGGGTGTCGACGAGGACGACGGCGCCGATGGCGCCGCGGACCAGGTCGTCCCACATGAACCAGAAACGGTCCTGGCCGGGCGTGCCGAACAGGTACAGGATCAGGTCCTGGTCGAGCGTGATACGGCCGAAGTCCATCGCCACCGTCGTGGTGGTCTTGTCCGGCGCGTGCGTCAGGTCGTCGATGCCCGCCGAGGCGGAGGTCATCACGGCTTCGGTACGCAGCGGATTGATCTCGGAGACGGCCCCGACGAAGGTCGTCTTGCCCACGCCGAAGCCGCCCGCCACCACGATCTTCGCGGAGGTGGTGGAGCGGGCTGCACCGCTAGAGCTTGCGAAGTCCACTGAGCACCCTTTCGAGCAGTGTCACATCTGGCTGTCCGCCGGCGGACTCGTCACCGCCGGGCTGATGGATGGCGACGAGTCCGGCCTCCGCCAGGTCGGCGACGAGGATCCGGGCGACGCCGAGGGGAATGGAGAGGAGCGCGGAGATCTCGGCGACCGACTTGATCTCGCGGCACAGATGGCAGATGCGCTGATGCTCCGGCAGCTGGCCCTGGAGCTGAGCCGGCGCGGCCGTGGTGTGCACCAGTGCCTCGATGGCGAGCTGGTAGCGCGGCCGGGTGCGGCCCCCGGTCATGGCGTACGGGCGGACCAGCGGGTTCTGCGCGCCGCCGGTGGGCGCCGACGGCTCGGTGCGCCGGTGCGGCTGCACCGGCTCTATGCGCGGAACCCGGGGCCCCTCGTCGCCGTAGCCGTAAGGAGACGGGGAGGGGCTGCCGTACGTCGTGTCGTAGGGCTGGTGCTGCGGCGCGGGCCGCGGCTGCCGACGACTCGGCGCGGACGGGAAGTTGAAGCGGTTGTACTGGGTTTCGCCCTGCGACTCGGGCAGATGCCCGGAATCGTACGGGTATCCGCTAGGGGGCGTTGCCACGTTTCCTCCTCCAACTTGCCAATCCGACGCCGGTCGCGCCACCGCACCCTATGGTGCGGTGGCGAGAAACGCACTGCCTGTCTGTCAGTTGAGAAGGCTGCCCTGCAGTTCGGCGCGCAGGTCGGGCGTGAGAACGCTGCCCGCGCGGTCGACCAGCAGGGCCATCTCGTAACCGACGAGGCCGATGTCGCACTCGGGGTGCGCCAGTACGGCCAACGACGATCCGTCCGAGACGGACATGATGAAGAGGAACCCGCGTTCCATCTCCACCACGGTCTGGTTGACGCTCCCGCCTTCGAAGATGCGGGAGGCACCCGAGGTCAGCGAGGTGAGCCCGGAGGCCACCGCCGCCAACTGATCGGCTCTGTCCCGAGGGAAACCCTCGGACATGGCGAGGAGGAGACCGTCTGCGGAGACCACGACCGTGTGGGACACACCGGGGGTGTTGTCCACGAAGTTGGTGATCAACCAGTTCAGGTTCTGCGCCGCCTGGCTCATCGGGCTCACACTAACGCTCCTGATCGTAGGTGCTGCCGGGGCCGAAGCCCTGTTGGTCATTCTTGGGTGCCTCCATACCGGCACTGCGTCCCTGCTGGACACCGCGGCGCAGGTTGCTCAGCCTGCCCCGGACGTCCTCGGGCGCACGGGAGACCTGGGGGCCGCCCTGCGGGGTCTGCTCCGCGGTGCCCTCGACCAAGTTGGCCTTGGGCACCCGCCGGGGGAGACCGGAGGAGGTGATTCCGCCCGCCTTCGGCTCGCGAAGCTGCTCCGCCCGCTGCCAGCGCTCGTCGTTGGCGGTACGCCAACCAAAGCTGTCCTCCGACGTGCTCCGCTGCTGCGGGGGCGACGCCGGCTCCTCGGGCTGCTGCCACTCCTGCTGCCCTGGGGCCTTGTCACCTCCGCGGCGCGGAAGGCCGGCGTCGGTCAGGGAGTGGGTTTCGCTCGGGGTGGGACCCGGACGATCGAATGCTACGCGTTCCTGCGGCTGCGCGGGAGCGTCGGGACCATTGTGGTCCGATTCCGCTTGACCGCCGAAGTACCCCTGGAACGGAGCGGGTTCGCTCCATCCGGGGTGCTGCCGGCCGTCGGCGGGGTACTGCGGCTGCTCGCCGGTGAGCTCCGAAGAGCCCTGGTCGAACAGGTTCTGACCACCGAAGGAGCGGTCGTCGTAGGCGCCGGCGGGCCCGTCGTAGGACTGCTGCCCGGCGGCCTCCTGGGGGGCGTACGGCTGCTCGTGGAAGCCGTCGTACGCGGCGCCCGAGCCCTCCGCTTCGCCGCGCCGGGGGAGTCCGCCGAAGTCCTGCGCGGGGTTCCGCGCCGGGTGGTGAGCGGACTCCTGGCCGGGCGCACCGTGCTGCGGAGCGCCGTTCTGTGCCTCCAGCGCCGCGCGGCGCTCCTCGCGGAGCAGCGAGCGGCCCACGGGGTCCAGCTCCGCTGAGCCGTCCGACGGCCGGTAGTGGTCGTCGAAGCCGAGCTCCGCGGCGGTGCGCATGTCCTCGGGCTGCTGGAACGGCTGCGGGTGCTCCGGCATGATCCGGGAGACCGTGAAGTCGTCCTCGAAGGTGTCCTCGCCGCCACCGCCGTGGGTGATCGCCTCCGGCAGCATGACCAGCGAGGTGGTGCCGGCCGTCTCGCCCGAGGGGCGCAGCTGGACGCGGATGCCGTGCCGGTCCGCCAGCCGGCCGACCACGAAGAGGCCCATGCGCTGGGAGATCGCGATGTCGACGGTCGGCGGGTTGGCCAGCTTGTGGTTGATGTCCGCGAAGTCCTCGGGGGTGAGCCCGATGCCCTTGTCGTGGATCTCGACCATCACGCGGCCGTCCGGGAGACGGGTCGCGGTGACCCGCACCTTGGTCTGCGGCGAGGAGAACGTGGTGGCGTTCTCCAGCAGCTCCGAGAGCAGGTGCACGAGGTCGGTGACGGCCTGGCCGTGGATCTCGCTCTCGGGGACGCCCTGGAGCTCGATGCGCTCGTAGGACTCCACCTCGGAGGTGGCCGCGCGCAGCACGTCGATCAGCGGGACCGGCTGGGTCCAGCGGCGGCCCGGCTCCTCGCCCGCGAGGATGAGGAGGTTCTCGCCGTTGCGGCGCATGCGCGTGGCGAGGTGGTCCAGGCTGAAGAGGTTCTCCAGCTGGTCCGGGTCCGCCTCGTTGTTCTCCAGCTCCGTGATGAGGGTCAGCTGCCGCTCGATCAGGCCCTGGTTACGGCGCGAGAGGTTGGTGAAGATCGCGTTGACGTTGCCCCGCAGCAGCGCCTGCTCGGCGGCCAGCCGCACGGCCTCACGGTGGACCTGGTCGAACGCCCGCGCGACCTCGCCGATCTCGTCCGTGGTGGAGATCGGGATCGGCTTGACGCGGGTGTCGACCCGGCCCGGGTCCGTACGGGAGAGCTGGTCGACCAGCATCGGCAGCCGCTGCTCGGCGATGCCGAAGGCCGCGGTGCGCAGCTGCTGCATGTTGCGGGTCATCGAGCGGGCCATCAGGCCGGCGATGAGGAAGGCGATGATCAGCGCGCCGAGCGCGACGCCGGAGTCCACGAAGGTGGTCTGCCGCGCGTCCGAGGAGATCTGCGCGGCCTCGGCCACCGCCTTGTCGGCGAGGTCCTTCTCGATGCCGCGGTACATGTCGAACTTGCCGGTGGACGCCGCGAACCAGGTCTGCGGCGTGACGCCCTTGGCGGCGAGCAGCTGCGGCGGGGCGCCGGAGGAGATCGCCTGGACCATCGCGTCGATGGACGGCGGCGCCCGGAACGACCGGCCGGCCGCGGTGGCCTGCTTCCGCGCCTGGGCCGCCTGCTCCTGCCCCTTCTTCTTGAGGGCCGCGGAGTCCTTCTTCAGGCGCTCGACGTCCTCGGGGGTGCCGCCGGAGGTGTACTCGCCGATGGCGATGTTCTCCAGGTAGGCGTACGACGCGAACGCGGTGAGCTGCTTCTTGCGCTCCTTGGCGCCGGCCGCCGGGTGCACCAGCAGGTGGGTGCCGATGGAGCGCTGCAGGGAGGTGGCGGCCTTCGCCAGCGAGACGGCGTAGACCGTGCGCCCGTAGGAGGTGATGTTGCCGGTGCCCAGCCCCAGCTCGTTGGAGAACTCCATCAGCGGGTGCTGGACCTCGGTGTAGCCCTCCTCGGTCTGCACGCCGGTCAGCTGCGAGGTGTAGGCCACCTTGCGCAGCATGTCGAGCTTGGGCTCGACCTTCTCGAAGACCGCGAGGCGGCGCTTGAGGCCCTCCTTGTCGGGCATGTTCTTGACCGCGTCGTGGAAGTCGGCGGCGGCGGCGTCGGTGTCGGCCCGCGCGTCCCGCACGACCGGGTCGTTCGGCTTGCCCTGGAGGAGCGGCGCCGCGGTGCGGTCCCGCTCGTCGACGAGGGCCTGGCCGTAGGTGGCGGCCGCCTGGACCAGCTTCGCGGTGTTCTCGGCGTCCTGGGCCTCGTTCCAGGTCCCGACCGAGGTGTTCACCCGCAGCCCGGCGAAGATCAGCGCCAGGATGACGGGGAGCAGCAGGATGGCGTTCAGGCGGGTGGCCACGCGCCAGTTGCGCGGGGACATCCGGTTGCCGCGCACGGGCTGGCTGCTCAGCGGACTTTCAGGCGCGTCGGAAGGCGACGCCGTATGACGCGGCGGCGGTGTGAAGTTGCCCCGCTGCGCCGCCTGCTGCGGCGCGGGGCCCGACTTGCTTCGCCTCACTCGACCAACAACCTCTCGGCGCCGGCACGCACGTATCTCGCTGTGCCGTTTTCGTTCTGGGCGTTACCTACTCCGGAGTTCAGCGAATTCCAGCACGTCAGGGCCGCGCGTTCCAAACAGTGCGCAAAAGATGAGCAAGCCCTGCGGGACGCCAGATAAAAGGGGCGTTAAGGGCGAGGCGCGGCAAAAGGCGGGGGAAACGTGAACACAGTGGAGCCGCCTGTGCGCATCCGGTGTCGAGGTCCCGGGATTTCTCTGTCGAAACGTTATGAACGCCGGGGCCCGGCGTGTCCAAGGACACAGCGCACCCCGGCGCAACTGACCGTACGGCAGCGCTACTTGAGTCGCGCCATGAGAGCGTGTTCGACGAGCGTGATGAGGGCACCCTTGGCCTCGTCGCGGTGCCGGGCATCGGTGGTGATGATCGGCGTGTCGGGGCCGATCTGCAGCGCTTCGCGCACCTCGTCGGGGGTGTACGGCTGCTGCCCCTCGAACCCGTTCAGCGCGATCACGAACGGCAGCCCGCTGTTCTCGAAGTAGTCGACCGCGGGGAAGCAGTCGGAGAGCCGGCGGGTGTCGACGAGTACCACGGCACCGATCGCACCGCGGACCAGATCATCCCACATGAACCAGAAACGGTCCTGGCCGGGTGTGCCGAACAGATAAAGAATCAAATCCTGATCGAGGGTGATACGCCCGAAATCCATGGCGACGGTGGTCGTCGTCTTGTCCTGGACGTGACTGAGGTCGTCGATGCCCGCGGAAGCGGACGTCATCACGGCCTCGGTACGCAGCGGATTGATCTCGGAAACCGCCCCGACAAAGGTCGTTTTGCCCACGCCGAAACCGCCCGCCACCACGATCTTCGCGGACGTGGTCGAACGGGGCGCGGCGTCAGAGCTTGCGAAGTCCACTGAGCACCCTCTCCAGCAAGGTCACATCGGGCGTGCCGCCGGCCTCACCGCTGCCGCCGGGCTGGTGGATCGCCACCATGCCGGCCTCGGCCAGGTCGGCGACCAGGATTCTGGCCACCCCCAGCGGTATGTGCAGCAGCGCGGAGACCTCCGCCACCGACTTCACCTCGGCGCACAGATGGCAGATGCGCTGGTGCTCCGGCAGCAGCCCGGGCAGCTGGGAGGGATCGGCCGTGGTGCTGACCAGCGCCTCGATGGCGAGCTGGTAGCGCGGCCGGGTCCGGCCTCCGGTCATCGCGTAAGGGCGGACCAGTGGCTGGTCGCCCCCGTCGTCGCCGTACGGCTGGCTGGTATAGCCGTACGGGCCGGGCGAAGCGGGTGGCGGGGTCATGGGTCCTCCGGGCTGGACAACTGGCTGTCGTCGGGTCGGGCCGGTGGGGGGTTCTTCGGCACGTGGAATCGGTGGCGGGTCAGTTGAGCAGGCTGCCCTGCAGCTCGGCCCGCAGGTCCGGCGTCAGCACGCCGCCCGCACGGTCCACGAGCAGGGCCATCTCGTAACCGACGAGGCCGATGTCGCACTCGGGGTGCGCCAGTACGGCCAGCGACGATCCGTCGGAGATCGACATGAGGAAGAGGAACCCCCGCTCCATCTCCACCACGGTCTGGTTGACGTTCCCGCCCTCGAAGATGCGGGACGCGCCGGATGTCAGGGAGGTGAGCCCGGAGGCCACCGCGGCGAGCTGGTCGGCCCGGTCCCGCGGGAAGCCCTCGGACATCGCGAGCAGCAGACCGTCCACCGAGACGACCACCGTGTGGGACACCCCGGGGGTGTTGTCCACGAAATTGGTGATCAACCAGTTCAGGTTCTGCGCCGCCTGGCTCATCGGACTCAACTAACGCTCCTGCTGGTGAGTGGGGTCCACGACGGGATGCGTGCCGGTGTGCCCGGCCTGCCGGCCCTGCTGGATGCCCCGGCGGAGATTGGTCAGCCGGCCGCGCACGTCGTCGGGCGAACGGGAGACCTGCGGGCCGCCCGGACGCTGCTCCTGCTGCGCGGTGCCTGCCACGAGGTTCGCACGGGGAACGCGGCGCGGCAGACCGGAGGTGGTGATCCCGCCCGCCGCCGGCTGGCGGACCTGCTCGGCCCGGCGCCAGACGTCGTCGTTGGGCGAGGAACGCCACTGGGCCTGCGCCTGAGCGCCGCTGTCGGCCGGCTCGCGCCGGGGCAGCCGCGGCGCCTCCGGGGCGCTCTGCGGCCGGCTCACGGGCTCCTCGGCCGCGCTGCCGCCCGGCTGGGTGAACCAGTTCGACTCGATCGTGTCGAAGATCGGCGAACCCGCGTCGCCCGTGCTCCGCGGCGCGGGGCCGCCGAGCAGGTCGGCGTCGTCCGGAGCGGAGTGCGGCTGCTGCTGTACGGGGACCTCACCGGACCGGGGCGCGCGCCCGAAGGCACCGTCCCGGCCGAAGGCGTCCTCGCGGCCGAACGCGTCGTCCCGGCCGAAGGAGTCGGCGTCGTACGCCTGGCCGCCGCGCGCCGGGGCCTCCTCGCCGCGTGCTGCCGCCGGAGCGCTCTCCTCGGCGGGGCGGCCGCCCTGCTCGGACTGCGGGGCGAACTCGCCGCTCCACATCGGGCTGGTGGGCCCGGCGGGCGCCGGGGGAGACGCGGGCGCCTGTTCGGCGGACTGTCCGGAGGACGGTGCCGAGGGCAGCTCGAACTCGCCGGTCCACATGGGGCGGGCGCCCTGTGCGGGCGTACCGCCCTGCGGGGAGGGCGCGCCGCCCTGTGCGGGGGACGTGCCGCCCTGAGCGGGGGACGTGCCGCGCGCCGGGGGGTTCGCGCCGGGGCGCCGGCCGCCGAAGTCCGGGCGCTCGAACTGCGCCGTGTCACCGGGGCCGCCGGCCGCCGGGCGCTCGAACTGCCCGGTCGGCTCGGGACGCTGGTACTGGCCGGTCAGCTCCGGACGCCGGTGCTGGCCGGTGCTCTCCGGCTCCTCGTGGCCGCGCGGGTGGTCCTCCTGGCCGGGGCGGGGCGCCAGCGGCCAGTCGTCGGCCGCCTCGCCGCGTTCGCGGCGCGCACCCCAGCTGGAGCCGGGCTGCTGGCTGGGCTCGCGCGGCGCGGACTCGGCCGGGCCGGAGGGGCCGCCGGTCAGCTCGCCGGCCGGGCTGCGGGTGGGCAGCTGCGGCCGCTCGCCGCGCGGCGCGGGCGCGCCGGTGGGCGGGGCGACGGTCGGCTGGTGGCTCGCGGCCGGCGGCTGGGCCGGCTCGCCGCCGCGCACCGGCAGCGTGGGCCGGTCCTGGCCGGCGGGGGCCGCGGGACGGCCGCCGAAGGCGTTGTTGTGCTGCGGACCGGCCGGGGCACCGGGGGCGCCACCGGGCGCACCGCCGGGCGCGCCCGCTCCGGGGCGGCCGGGCAGCGCGGTACGGGGACCGGAGCCCATCTGGCCGCGCGGCTGCAGGCCCGCGAGGCGGCTGGAGTGCTGGCCGCCGGCGTCGCCGGAGCCGCGGCCGCCGGCGGGCTTGCCGCCCTGGCCGGGCTTCTTGTTCGCGTTGTTCGCGCCGCCGCTCTGCGCGACGTCCACCGGCAGCATGACCAGGGCCGTCGTACCGCCGGAATCCGAGGGACGCAGCTGGACGCGGATGCCGTGCCGCAGGGACAGCCGGCCGACCACGAACAGACCCATCCGGCGGGACACCGAGACGTCCACGGTCGGCGGGCTGGCGAGGCGCTCGTTGATCGCCGAGAGGTCCTCGGGGGAGAGGCCGATGCCGGTGTCGTGGATCTCGACCAGTACCCGGCCGTCGGGCAGCGCGTGACCGGTCACCTTGACCTTGGTCTGCGGCGAGGAGAACGAGGTCGCGTTCTCCAGCAGCTCGGCGAGGAGGTGCACGAGGTCGTTGACGACGCGGCCCGCGACCTCGGTGGTCGGCACCGCGCTCAGTTCGATGCGCTCGTACTGCTCCACCTCGGAGGCGGCCGCACGCAGCACGTCGACCAGCGGGACCGGGCGGGTCCAGCGGCGGCCCGGCTCCTCGCCCGCGAGGACGAGGAGGTTCTCGCCGTTACGGCGCATACGGGTCGCGAGGTGGTCGAGCTTGAAGAGCGAGGAGAGCTGGTCGGGGTCGGCCTCGCGGGACTCCAGCTCCGAGATCAGCGACAGCTGCCGCTGGATGAGGCCCTGGCTGCGGCGCGAGAGGTTGGTGAACATCGCGTTGACGTTGCCCCGCAGCAGCGCCTGCTCGGACGCCAGCCGGACGGCCTCGCGGTGCACCTCGTCGAACGCGGTGGCCACCTTGCCGATCTCGTCCCGGCTGTGCACGCCGACGGACTCGACCGAGGTGTCCACGTCCTGCGGGTCGGCCTCGGAGAGGTGCTTGACCAGCTCGGGCAGCCGCTTCTGGGAGACCGTCTGCGCGGTGTCCTGCAGCCGGCGCAGCGAGCGGACCATGGAGCGGGAGACGACGAACGCGCCGATGAGCGAGATGCCCAGGACGAGCAGGATCACCGCACCGTTGATGATCGCGCCGGTCGTGGCCTCGTTGCGCAGCTCGCGGGACTTCTGCTCCATCTGGGAGAGCAGCGTGGTCTCGATGCGCGACATCAGGTTGACCTTGTTGGTGTCGAGGTCGTACCAGTCCAGGTACGACATCTCCTCACCGCGGATGCCCGACTCGGTCTTGAAGCTGCGGTCGGCGAACGAGTTCGCGTGCTCGATGTCGTCGTTGCCGCTGTCCAGGCCCTCCATGAGGGAGGCGGCGCCGGGGTAGATGTTGGAGAACCGCTTGAGCGCGGACTCCTCACTGTCCTCGGCGGTACGGCCGGCGAGCCGGTCGTTCGCGGACAGGTGCGCGTGGCCCTTGTGCGACAGACCGGCGCTGACGAACGCCCGCTGCATCGACGCGTACTCCTTGGCGGAGGAGAACGCGGCCAGGGAGCGGGTGCTCTGGATCATCTCCGGGCTGCTGGTCGCCTGCGCCATGTCCTGGGAGAGCGCGAGCAGCGAGGTGATCAGCTGGTTGTACGCGGTGACGGTCTGGGCGACGTTCTCGTTGTCGGTGTACGCCTTGTTCCGTACCTCGTTGAGCGTGCCCAGCTGGCGCTGGATGTCGACGATCGTGGCGCGCACGCCGGCCATCGAGCCGCGTGCCGAGTCGACGTCGTCGGTGTGCTCCTTGAAGGACTTGATCGCGCGGTCGGTCTCCTCGCGCGGCGCCACCACATCGGTGTCGTCCTTGGTGTTGCCGGAGCCGGCCAGCGGGCCCGCCGAACGGTCCCGCTCCTCCTGGAGCGCGTCGGCCAGCTCGGTGGCCTGCCGCGTCATCTCCGTGAGCAGCTGCATCCGGTCCAGCTGGTCGATGTTGTCCAGCTCGCTGCTGATGCGCAGGCCGCCCAGCGTGGTGGCGGCGACCACGGGCAGCGCGATCAGGGAGACCAGGCGTGTGCTGATGCGCCAGTTGCGCAGCGACAGACGGGCCCCGGGGCCCATGGGGCCCTTGGCCTTGGGGCGCTCGGCGGCGGAGTCGCCGGCCGGCGCCGGGTCGGTCCGGTCGGTCGGCAACGTGCCGCTCGCCGGACCGTTGCTCTGGGCGCGCTGCTGGGAGGCGGCGCGGTCGGTCCCGCCGCGCAGCTCCGGGTCAGCCGCAGCGCTGCCATCCCTCTTGAAACGTCCCTGCACTAGCGTCGCAACCTCTGGACCAGGCGTCCCTCCGCGGTGACGGCGGGACGGTGTCGAGTCGTAGGGGGCCGGGCCCCATGGCGGTCGTGAGTGTGACCGGCGTGCTTACTCCCTCTGGCGAAGAGAGCGGCACCCACCGCGCGGCGCTGCTCTGCGCCCCCTGCGCGCCGTGTGAAACATGCGGCGGTCCGGGGAATTCCAGCACAGTGCCGGAGCGGCAACAAGAGCGGAGCCCCTGGCTGTGACATGCGTGACGCAATGTACGGGGTGTGTCACGAGTCGTAGAAGGTCTCCCCCCTTATAACGGACTTTTGGCAGCGTTCCGGTCGCAGTTGTGCGCTGCCCCAGGTGCGGTGATGGGGAGTGGAACGTGCGCTTCGCTCCGCCAATGTCCGTTTCGCCAACGGCTTTCGATCATGAAAATTGCGGCATTTGCCGCACAGTTCGTGAGCAAACTCACACGGTGATCGCCGACTTGACCGCAAGATCGACGGGAATAGCGCGCATAGCCTGACGCTTTACACACGTGCCGCAATCGCCCAGCGGCACGTTGCCCGGGCAGTGACCACCACACGCGAGATACGCGAGGCATTCCGCAGTGAAGACGACGATGATGTTCCGCTCCATAGCCAACCCGCGGCGCACGACCCTGATGCACCTGAAGGACGCCGAGGAGCTGCAGACCGCGCCGGCCGAGGACGCGACCCGGCCCGAGGACGCCGTCGAGCTGCCCGCCCAGACCGCCAACCCCCGCCGCACCGTCCTGATGGACGCGCCCGAGTAGGACGCGACGCACAAAAAGGACAGAGGACGGGTCCTGCTCCCGCGATAGCCTGGGGTGTCCACTCCCGGTAAGAGATCAAGAGGGGCAGCGGCTTCCGTGCGCATCGCCAGATTTTCCATCGACGGCAACGTCGGCTTCGGCGTCGTCGAGGGCAGTGACCTCGATGTCATCAAGGGACACCCCTTCGCCGAGTTCGAGCGCTCGGGCCAGAAGGTCCCCCTGGACAAGGTGCGGCTGCTGCCGCCCGTCCTCCCGAACAAGGTCGTGGCCATCGGCCGCAACTACGCCGAGCACGCCAAGGAGCTCGGCAACGAGGTCGACGACGTGCCGGTCGCCTTCTTCAAGCCCTCCACCTCGGTGGTCGGCCCCGGCGACCCCGTCGTGTACCCCTCCTTCTCGCAGGAGGTGCACCACGAGGCCGAGCTCGCCGTCGTCATCGGCCGCATGTGCCGCGAGGTCCCCCGCGAGCGCGTGAAGGACGTCATCCTCGGCTACACCTGCGCCAACGACATCACCGCGCGCGACGTGCAGAAGCGCGAGGCGCAGTGGGCCCGGGCCAAGGGCTTCGACAGCTCCTGCCCGCTCGGCCCCTGGGTCGAGACCGAGCTGGACCCGAGCGATCTGACCATCCAGTGCACGGTCAACGGCGAACAGCGCCAGCTGGGCCGCACGAGCGAGATGGTCCGCTCGATCGAGGACCTGATCGTCCACATCACGGAGGCGATGACGCTGCTCCCCGGCGACGTCGTCCTCACGGGCACCCCCGCCGGGGTCGGCCCGCTCAACGTCGGCGACGAGGTCGCCGTCACCATCGAAGGCATCGGCACTCTCACCAACAAGGTGATCAAGCGTGGCTAACGCGACCCCCGTCCGCGTACGGTTCTGTCCCTCGCCGACCGGCAACCCCCACGTGGGCCTGGTCCGCACCGCCCTCTTCAACTGGGCCTACGCCCGGCACCACGGCGGCACGTTCGTCTTCCGCGTCGAGGACACCGACGCGGCCCGCGACTCCGAGGAGTCCTACGAGCAGCTCCTGGACGCCATGCGCTGGCTGGGCTTCGACTGGGACGAGGGCCCCGCGGCGTTCGACAGCAGCGGCAAGGGCGAAGGCGGCCCGCACGCCCCGTACCGCCAGTCGCAGCGCATGGACATCTACCAGGACGTCGCGAAGAAGCTGCTGGACGGCGGCCACGCCTACCACTGCTACTGCACCGCCGAGGAGCTGGAGGAGCGCCGGGAGGCCGCGCGCAAGGCCGGCAAGCCCTCCGGGTACGACGGCAAGTGCCGCACGGTGACCCCCGAGCAGAAGGCCGCGTACGAGGCCGAGGGCCGCACCTCGATCGTCCGCTTCCGGATGCCCGACGAGACGATCACCTTCACCGACCTGGTCCGCGGCGAGCTGTCCTTCACCGCGGAGAACGTCACCGACTACGGCATCCTGCGGGCCAACGGCGCGCCGCTGTACACCCTCGTCAACCCGGTCGACGACGCGCTCATGGAGATCACCCACGTCCTGCGCGGCGAGGACCTGCTCTCCTCCACCCCGCGCCAGATCGCGCTCTACAAGGCGCTGATCGAGCTGGGCGTCGCGAAGCAGGTCCCGGCCTTCGGCCACCTGCCGTACGTCATGGGCGAGGGCAACAAGAAGCTCTCCAAGCGCGACCCGCAGTCCTCGCTCAACCTCTACCGCGAGCGCGGCTTCCTCCCCGAGGGCCTGCTGAACTACCTCTCCCTCCTCGGCTGGTCCTTCTCCGAGGACCAGGACATCTTCTCCGTCGAGGAGATGGTCGCGAAGTTCGAGATCGAGGACGTCAACGCCAACCCGGCGCGCTTCGACCTCAAGAAGTGCGAGGCGATCAACGCCGACCACATCCGGCAGCTGGACGTGAAGGACTTCACCGAGCGCTGCGCCCCCTGGCTGCGCGCCCCCTTCGCCCCCTGGGACGAGGCGGACTTCGACCAGTCGGTGTTCGACGCGATCGCCCCGCACGCCCAGAGCCGCCTGAAGGTCCTCTCCGAGATCACCGACAACGTCGACTTCCTCTTCCTCAAGGAGCCGGTCTTCGACGAGGCGTCCTGGACCAAGGCGATGGGCAAGGGCGACCCGGTGGCCCTGCTCACCACCGCCCGCGCCAAGCTGGAGACCGCGGACTGGAGCAGCCCGGAGTCCCTCAAGGAGGCCGTACTGGCCGCCGGCGAGGAGCACGGCCTCAAGCTCGGCAAGGCCCAGGCCCCGGTCCGCGTGGCCACCACCGGCCGCACGGTCGGCCTCCCCCTCTTCGAGTCCCTCGAGATCCTCGGCAAGCCCCGCACGCTCTCCAGGATCGACGCGGCCCTGAAGAAGCTCGCGGCGTAACGCGCTCGGAGTTACCTCGTCTCCGAGAGGGGCGGCGACCACACCGGTCGCCGCCCCTCTTTCGTGTATGACTGAGGGTGCAGGAACGTCTACGCAGGGGCGGTGCCGGACATGACGCGGAACACTGAGCGGGACGCGACGAGGAGGGCGAACATGTCTGTGACTGCCGATCGACCGCACATGCTGCAGGGCGAATTCGAGGAGCTGGCCCGGGTCGCCGCTCGTACCACCGAGGGGCTGCGTCTTGAGTTCATCAACGGGCGGCTGGGGGTCAAAACGGTGGCGGACGGGGATCACGGGAGGATCATCCAATGGCTCACGCGTCTCTGCCTGCAGACGCGTCCTGAGCTGTGGGTACATGATCAGGGACTGAGGGTGGAGGCGTACCGCACCGGCTATGCCATTCCTGACGGTGTTCTCGCACCAAGTGACGCCTTCGTCGGCGCGGGTGATTGGGCCGATCCCGACCCGGCGCTCATGGTCGTCGAGGTGACCTCGTTCGATTCGGACACCGACCGCCGCGACCGCATCGACAAGCCCCGCGCCTACGCCGGGACCGGCATCCCCGTTTACCTCCTGATCGACCGGGACAGCTGCGAGGTCAAGGTCTTCTCGCAGCCGGACGGCAGCCGCTATGACCAGGTGGTCAGCGTGGCCTTCGGCATGAAAGTCATCCTCCCCGACCCCGTGGACCTGACCCTCGACACCGAACCGCTCAAGAACTGGGTCTCCTGAGAGCGGCGGTGCCGGTAGCGTGCGGGGTATGCCCATACGCGCGGTCCTCTGGGACGTCGACGACACGATCTTCGATTACGCGAGCGCCGACCTGGCGGGGATGCAGGCGCATCTCCTCGCCGAGGGCCTGGCCGACGGATTCGTCTCCGTCGACCAGGCCCTCGCCCGTTGGAAAGAGGTCACGGAGATCCACTGGCGGCGCTTCGAGGCCGGCGGGATCACCTTCGAGGCGCAGCGCCGGGACCGGGTGCGTGAATTCCTCGGTATGACGTCCATGAGCGACGAGGACGCCGACGGGTGGTTCGGGCGGTACCTCGCGCACTACGAGGCCGCCTGGGCGCTCTTCCCGGACACCTTGCCGGTACTGGAGCTGCTTGCGGCGGAGTACCGGCACGCGGTGCTCTCGAACTCCTCCACCCGCAATCAGGACCGCAAGCTGCGGGTCCTGGGCGTACGGGACCGTTTCGAGGCGCTGCTGTGCGCGGCGGAGCTGGGGATCGCCAAGCCCGCCGCCGGGGCCTTCCACGCCGCCTGTGAGGCCCTGGGGCTGCCGCCGGCGGAGGTGGCGTACGTGGGCGATCAGCCCGACATCGACGCCGGTGGCGCCGTGGCCGCGGGCCTCACGGGCATCTGGCTGGACCGCCGGGGACTGGGCGGCCGGCCCGAGCTGATCCGGATCACCGGCCTGAACCAGCTGCCCGGCCTGCTGCGCGGCGATACCCGTTTTGGAGCGCCGGACGCCTTCGGGTAATGTTCTTTCTGCGCCGCCCGAGAGGGCCGACAGGCCCGGCGGGAAGCGCAAGCCAAACAAAATCCCGCAAGGGGTTGCGTTTTGGTGGGCTATGGTGTAATTGGCAGCACGACTGATTCTGGTTCAGTTAGTCTAGGTTCGAGTCCTGGTAGCCCAGCAAGAGATCGTCTTCTCGGAAGTGCAGTCTCTTGATCGCAGTGCCAGCCCCCGTTGTGTAGCGGCCTAGCACGCCGCCCTCTCAAGGCGGTAGCGCCGGTTCGAATCCGGTCGGGGGTACAGATCCTTGCACTCCACCTCCTTCGGGTCGCTCCCGGATGCGGTGATGATGAGGATCGCTAGGGCCCCCGTTGTGTAGCGGCCTAGCACGCCGCCCTCTCAAGGCGGTAGCGCCGGTTCGAATCCGGTCGGGGGTACTGGTGCCGATCCTGGATCGGTCTCAACCACCATGGGCTATGGTGTAATTGGCAGCACGAGTGATTCTGGTTCATTTAGTCTAGGTTCGAGTCCTGGTAGCCCAGCGCAGTTGAGCAGGTGGACTGCAAACTTCCTGCTCACACCGCAGGTGAGCCCCCGTTGTGTAGCGGCCTAGCACGCCGCCCTCTCAAGGCGGTAGCGCCGGTTCGAATCCGGTCGGGGGTACACAGCGAGAAAGGCCCTCCACTCAGGTGGAGGGCCTTTTTCGTGCGCCCGCTTTCGCAATGGCCGGCGTCGGTCATGATGAAAAGAAAAAGCGCGAGAAGAAAAGAGCGGAAAAGGCCCCCTGCCCACCGCCGGCGGCGTTGGCGACGGCAGGCGTGGGGGAGTGGTCAGCCCGTGGTGCGGCGCAGGGCCTCGCTGAGGCGGGCCGCCGCGTCGATGACGGCCTGGGCGTGCATCCGGCCCGGGTGGCGGGTCAGCCGCTCGATCGGCCCGGAGACCGACACGGAGGCCACCACGCGGTTCGACGGGCCGCGTACGGGCGCGGAGACCGAGGCCACGCCCGGCTCCCGCTCGCCGATCGACTGGGCCCAGCCGCGGCGCCGTACGCCCGAGAGCGCGGTCGCGGTGAAGCGTGCCCCCTGAAGGCCCCTGTGCAGCCGCTCGGGCTCTTCCCAGGCCATCAGGATCTGCGCGGCGGAGCCCGCCTTCATCGGGAGCGTGGAGCCCACCGGGACGGTGTCCCGCAGGCCCGAGAGCCGCTCGGCGGCGGCCACGCAGATCCGCATGTCGCCCTGCCGGCGATAGAGCTGGGCGCTCTCGCCCGTCACATCGCGCAGGTGTGTCAGTACCGGTCCCGCCGTGGCCAGCAGGCGGTCCTCGCCCGCCGCGGCGGCGAGCTCCGACAGCCGCGGTCCGAGGATGAACCGGCCCTGCATGTCCCTCGCCACCATCCGGTGGTGTTCCAGTGCTACCGCAAGCCGGTGCGCCGTGGGGCGCGCGAGCCCGGTCGCTCCGACCAGTCCGGCGAGGGTGGCCGGACCGGACTCCAGAGCGCTCAATACCAGAGCCGCCTTGTCGAGAACACCGACGCCGCTAGAGTTGTCCATGCAACGATACTCGCGTCTCACACTGTGAAACGCAAGTTCAATTTTCTGCGGAAGTCGCCACTCTTGAAGCGAGGCCCTGGACCGGGGCCCGTGTACCGCCCGGTACGAGGGGTACGAGCGGCGCGCAATCAGACGAGTTGGGCCGGCGAAGTCGGCCGGCCGGAGGGACAGCGATGGGACGGACACTCGCGGAGAAGGTCTGGGACGACCATGTCGTCCGGCGCGCGGAAGGCGAGCCCGACCTGCTCTTCATCGATCTTCATCTGCTGCACGAGGTGACCAGCCCGCAGGCCTTCGACGGCCTGCGCAAGGCCGGCCGCCAGGTGCGCCGTACGGACCTGACGATCGCCACCGAGGACCACAACACCCCCACGCTGGACATCGACAAGCCGATCGCCGACCCGGTCTCGCGCACCCAGCTGGAGACGCTGCGCAAGAACTGCGCCGAGTTCGGCGTGCGCCTGCACCCCCTCGGCGATGTCGAGCAGGGCGTCGTTCACGTCGTGGGCCCGCAGTTGGGCCTGACCCAGCCCGGCACCACCGTGGTCTGCGGCGACAGCCACACCTCCACGCACGGCGCGTTCGGCGCGCTGGCCTTCGGCATCGGCACCAGCCAGGTCGAGCACGTGCTGGCCACCCAGACGCTGCCGCTCTCCCCGTTCAAGACCATGGCCATCACGGTGGAGGGCGAGCTGCCCGACACCGTCACCGCCAAGGACCTGATCCTCGCCATCATCGCGAAGATCGGCACCGGCGGCGGCCAGGGCTATGTCATCGAATACCGCGGCTCGGCCATCGAGAAGCTCTCGATGGAAGCCCGGATGACCATCTGCAACATGTCGATCGAGGCCGGCGCCCGCGCGGGCATGATCGCCCCGGACGCGACCACCTTCGCCTACCTCAAGGGCCGTGACCACGCCCCGGCCGAGGGCGCGGAGTGGGACGCGGCGGTGGAGTACTGGAAGACGCTGCGCACCGACGACGACGCGGTCTTCGACCACGAGGTGGTCATCGACGCCGCCGAGCTGGCGCCGTTCGTCACCTGGGGCACCAACCCCGGCCAGGGCGCCCCGCTGTCCCAGAACGTCCCCGACCCCGCCTCCTACGAAGACGCCTCGGAGCGCTACGCCGCCGAAAAGGCCCTGGAGTACATGGGGTTGACGGCCGGTCAGCCGCTGCGCGACATCAAGGTCGACACCGTCTTCGTGGGCTCGTGCACCAACGGCCGCATCGAGGACCTGCGCGCCGCCGCCACCCTCCTGGAGGGCCGCAAGGTCGCCGACGGGGTGCGGATGCTCATCGTCCCCGGCTCGGTACGCGTCGCCCTGCAGGCCGTCGAGGAGGGCCTGGACAAGGTCTTCACCGCCGCCGGCGCCGAATGGCGCCACGCGGGCTGCTCGATGTGCCTGGGCATGAACCCCGACCAGCTGGCGCCCGGCGAGCGCTCCGCCTCCACCTCCAACCGCAACTTCGAGGGCCGGCAGGGCAAGGGGGGCCGCACCCACCTGGTCTCTCCCCAGGTCGCCGCCGCCACAGCGGTTCTCGGCCACCTGGCCTCCCCGGCCGACCTGTCCGATGCCGCCGCCCCCGCGCCCGCTGGAGTCTGAAAACATGGAAGCCTTCACCACCCACACCGGCCGGGTCGTCCCGCTGCGCCGCAGCAATGTGGACACCGACCAGATCATCCCCGCGCACTGGCTGAAGAAGGTCACCCGCGACGGCTTCGAGGACGGCCTGTTCGAGGCGTGGCGCAAGCAGCCCGACTTCGTGCTGAACCAGGACGCCTACCGGGGCGCCACCGTGCTGGTGGCCGGCCCCGACTTCGGCACCGGCTCCTCCCGTGAGCACGCCGTGTGGGCGCTGCAGAACTACGGCTTCAAGGCCGTCATCTCCTCCCGCTTCGCCGACATCTTCCGCGGCAACTCCCTCAAGAACGGGCTGTTGACGGTGGTACTGCCGCAGGAGACCGTGGAGGCGCTGCAGCAGCTGGCCGAGGCCGACCCCACCACGGAGATCACCGTGGACCTGGTCGCCCGCGAGGTCCGCGCCCCGGGCATCACCGCCGGGTTCGAGCTGGACGAGAACGCCCGTTGGCGGCTGCTGGAGGGGCTGGACGACATCAGCCTCACCCTCCGGGAGGAAGACTCCATCGCCGCGTACGAAGCGAACAGGCCGCCCTTCAAGCCGCGTACAGTAGTGGCCTGACCTCGGGGTTTTCTGGCTGAAAGACATCTTGCATACGATGCGCTCCTTGTCACTTGGCAAGGGGCGCTTCGTCTTGTTGAGTGGCGTGTTGAGGCCCCGTGAAGCGACAACTCACCGCAGATGGCACAATTAGCGCATGGAACGCGACGGCCAACTGGAGCTCTACGGTCTCGTCGCCGACCGTCTCAAGGCCGCACACACACGCGTGCGGACACTGCAAGTCCCGGAGGGCGTACGGATGGCGCTGACCCGGAAGCTGCTTGTCATCACGGCTGCGGCGAAACACGATCTGGCCGGCGCGGCACGGCGTCTGGAGCGCTTCATGAACGACCTCGACGAAGGGCGTTATCCCGAAGACGTGGATGCCGACGGAACTCCGTGACGGTCGAGTTCGTTGCGGCACAAGGGTGATTAGCCCGTTTCGTGTTTGATTTGCGGTATATATCTGCCTAACGTGCGAAAAAGCTTGAACACATTCGTTCCAGCAATGTCTCCGAAGGGGAAGACGTGAACAAGGCGCAGCTCGTAGAAGCCATTGCCGACAAGCTCGGCGGACGTCAGAACGCCGCGGACGCGGTCGACGCGGTCCTGGACGCCATCGTCCGTGCCGTGGTCGGCGGCGACCGCGTTTCGGTCACCGGATTCGGCTCGTTCGAAAAGGTCGACCGCCCGGCCCGTTACGCCCGTAACCCGCAGACGGGTGAGCGGGTGCGGGTGAAGAAGACCTCCGTGCCGCGATTCCGCGCCGGACAGGGCTTCAAGGACCTGGTCAGCGGCTCGAAGAAGCTCCCGAAGAACGACGTGGCCGTCAAGAAGGCCCCGAAGGGCAGCCTTTCGGGCGGTGCTTCCACCCGTACGACGGCCAAGGCCGCGGCCAAGAAGGCCACCGCCAAGAAGGCGACGGCGGCGAAGAAGACCACGGCGGCGAAGAAGACCACCACCGCCAAGAAGGCCACGCCGGCCAAGAAGGCCACCACGGCGAAGAAGACCACCACCGCCAAGAAGGCCACGCCGGCCAAGAAGGCCACCACCGCCAAGAAGGCGACGCCGGCCAAGAAGGCCACCACGGCGAAGAAGGCCACGGCCAAGAAGACCGCCCCCGCCAAGAAGACCACGGCGAAGAAGGCCCCGGCCAAGAAGGCCACCGCCCGCAAGACCACCGCCAAGAAGGCCACCGCCCGCAAGCGCTGACCGCCCCGCGGCGAACCTCGCGACGGGCCGGGCTCCCCTGAGGAGCCCGGCCCGCGGTGCGTTGCCCGCCCCCTCCCGTTTAGGCTCTGACCATGCAGGCCACCGCATACACCTACGACGCCGAGCGCCGCACGGGCAGCGTGCTGCTCGACGACGGCACCCCGCTGCCCTTCGACGCCCCCGCCTTCGACGCGGGCGGCCTGCGGCTGCTCCGCCCCGGCCAGCGGGTCCGCATCGACGTGACGGGCGAGGGCGCGGACCGCCGGATCACCCTCATCACGCTCCAGACGTTCTGACGCACCTGCCGGAAGGCCGGGCGGCCGCTCAGGCCCCCGGAGCGCCCAGCGCCGCGATTCCCGCCGAGATGGCCGCCGTATGGCGGGCCGTCCACGCCCCCACGCCCCATTCCAGCGCCACTCGGAGATCCTCCGGAGTGTCCACGTCCTGCCGCACCGACCGCACGTCGGACAACGCCAGCTCCTGAGCGCCGGAGGCCGCGTGCCGGGCCCGTGAGGCACCGCCGAAAGCCGGGGCCAATTCCACCTCCGGCGCCGCGGTCAGCAGCGTCGTCCCTATTTCCGCCGCGTCCGCGAGAAATGCGCGCGGGAATTGCGCGGCCGCGGTGAGCACCCGTTCCAGTTCCGCCGTGCGCAGCGCCGGAAGATCCGCATTGAGCGCCGCCACCGCGGCACCGGGGCGGTGCGCCCGTACGGTGTGCGCGCCGTACGCGATCGCGGGATTCAGCCCCGCCGCCGGCACGTCGGCCACGATGCGCGCCCCGAGAGCCGCCAGCGCCTCACCGGCCTGCGGATCGTCCGTGACAACCGCCACATCGCGCACCACCGGGCACTCCAGCGCCGCGGCCACCGTGTCCAGGGCGAACGCCAGCGCCAACCGGGGCCGAAAGCGCGCGTCCGCCGCGGCGGACAGTCTGCTCTTGGCCCGCACCAGCGGTTTCAGGGGCACCACCAGACTCCACACCGCATCCGCTCCTTCTTCTCGCATCGGCAGCATTGTCACCCGCTGCCGCCGCCCGCAGCAGGGCGCGGGGATACGGTGTCCTCGACAGACCGGGTACCGGGGGCGACACTTGTGCGGCTGCCGGGTCGCCGCAGCTCAGCAGGTCCCATTAGGAGGGTGTCCGAGTGTCCCGCCACAGAATCGGCTTCTGGTACCGCCTCGCAGCGGTCATCGCAAAACCGCCGCTCGTGGTGCTGTTCAAGCGGGACTGGCAGGGAATGGAGCACATTCCCGCCGAGGGCGGATTCATCACCGCGGTCAACCACAACTCGTATCTCGACCCGCTCTCCTACGCGCACTATCAGTACAACAGCGGACGGGTCCCGCGATTCCTCGCCAAGAGCGGCCTCTTCAAGGGCGGCTTCGTCGGCGCGGTCATGCGCGGCACGGGACAGATCCCGGTCTACCGCGAATCCACGGACGCGGCCACCGCGTTCCGGGCCGCCGTCGACGCCATCAACAGGGGCGAGTGCGTCGCCTTCTACCCCGAGGGCACCCTCACCCGGGACCCCGACATGTGGCCCATGCAGGGCAAGACCGGCGCCGCCCGGGTCGCCCTGCTCACCAAGGCGCCCGTCATCCCGGTCGCCCAGTGGGGCGCCAACGAGGCGATGCCGCCGTACGCCAAGGAGAAGAAGCTCCGGCTCTTCCCGCGCAAGACGCTGCGCGTGAAGGCGGGCCCGCCGGTCGACCTGAACGAGTTCTACGGCCAGGAACCCACCGCCGAGGTGCTGCGCGCCGTCACCGACCGCATCATGGCCTCGGTGACCGGCATCCTGGCCGAGGTCCGCGAGGAGCCCGCGCCGGCCGAGCCGTACGACCACCGCAAGGCCCGCGCCGAACAGCGCCGGAAGAACCAGCAGATGCGGCGGGACGAGACGCCCGGCCCCACTCAGGAGGATGAAGGCAAGTGACGCGCTGCGCCGTCTACGGCACGGGGTCGTGGGGCACCGCATTCGCGATGGTGCTGGCCGATGCGGGCTGTGAGGTGACCCTGTGGGGCCGCCGCGCCGAGCTCGCCGAGGCCATCAACACCGGCCGCACCAACCCCGACTACCTCCCGGGCGTGGAGCTGCCGCAGACCGTACGGGCCACCACCGACCCCGCCGAGGCCGCCGCCGGCGCGGAGTTCGCCATCCTGGCCGTGCCGTCCCAGACGCTGCGCGCCAACCTCGCGGACTGGGCGCCGCTGCTGCCCTCCGACACCGTCCTGGTGTCGCTGATGAAGGGCATCGAGCTCGGTACGGCCAAGCGGATGAGCGAGGTCATCGAAGAGGTCGCCAAGGTGCCCGCCGAGCGGGTGGCCGTGCTGAGCGGCCCGAACCTCGCCAAGGAGATCGCCTCCCGGCAGCCCGCCGCCGCCGTCGTCGCCTGCACCGACGAGGCCGTCGCCACCCGCCTGCAGGCCGCCTGCCACACCCCGTACTTCCGCCCGTACACCACCACCGACGTGGTGGGCGCGGAGCTGGGCGGCGCGGTGAAGAACGTCATCGGTCTCGCGGTGGGCATCGCGGGCGGCATGGGCCTGGGCGACAACGCCAAGGCGTCCCTCATCACCCGCGGCCTCGCCGAGACGATGCGGCTGGGGCTCGCGCTGGGGGCCGACCCGGCCACGTTCGCGGGGCTGGCGGGCATGGGCGACCTGGTCGCCACGTGCTCCTCGCCGCTCTCCCGCAACAACACCTTCGGCCAGAACCTCGGCCGCGGCATGAGCCTCGAAGAGACCATCGCCGTCACCAAGCAGACCGCCGAGGGTGTGAAGTCCTGCGAATCGGTGCTGGACCTGGCGCGCCGGCACGGTGTCGAGATGCCCATCACCGAGACGGTCGTGAGCATCGTCCACGACGCCAAGCCGCCGCTGGTGGCCCTGAAGGAACTGATGTCGCGCTCGGCGAAGCCCGAGCGCCACTGAACCCACGGTTGTCCACAGGGCCCGACGGCCTCGAGCCGTGAGCGCTACCTTCGCGGTACGCCGCTTCTGCGCGGCTTGTGTGGTGGAGGTGGGGGAGGGGCCTTGGCCACGGATACGGGAGCTCTCCCGCTGGTCTGGGGAGAGGGAGGGGCCCTGCCAGGAACGCGGAGGGGGAGGGGCCCTGCCAGGAACGCGGAGGGGGAGGGGCCCTGCCAGGAACGCGGAGGCGGAGGGCCCTGCCAGGAACGCGGAGGCGGAGGGCCCTGCCAGGAACGCGGAGAGGGAGAGGCCCCCGCCACGCCCCCGCCGACCATGGCCCATTGAAGCGCCCCACGCCCCCCAAGTCATTCGCATCGGCCGTACCAACAGGTAGTCTCGACGCGATATGAGCAGCGAGACCTCCTCCCAGAAGCCCCGCGTCGCCGTCGTGTTCGGCGGGCGCAGCTCCGAGCACGCCATCTCCGTGGTCACCGCGGGCGCCGTACTGAGCGCCATCGACCGCGAGAAGTACGACGTGCTGCCGATCGGCATCACGTCGGACGGCCGCTGGGCGCTGACCGCCGACGCGCCGGAGCGGATGGCCATCACGGACCGGAAGCTGCCGAGCGTGGCGGAGCTGGCCGAGTCCGCCGACGGCTCCGTGGTCCTGCCGGTCGACCCCACCAGCCGCGAGGTCGTCTACAGCGAGCCCGGCCAGGTGCCGAAGGTGCTCGGCGACGTCGACGTGGTCTTCCCCGTCCTGCACGGCCCGTACGGCGAGGACGGCACCCTCCAGGGCCTCCTGGAGCTGTCCGGCGTGCCCTACGTGGGCTCCGGCGTGCTCTCCTCGGCCGTCGGCCAGGACAAGGACTACATGAAGCGGGTGTTCGCCTCCTTCGGGCTGCCGGTCGGCCCGTACGAGGTCATCCGCCCGCGCGAGTGGGAGCAGGACCCCGCTGCGGCGCGCAAGAAGATCGTGGACTTCGCCGGCGAGCACGGCTGGCCGCTGTTCGTGAAGCCCGCCCGGGCCGGCTCCTCCATGGGCATCTCCAAGGTGGACGACCTCTCCGGGCTGGACGAGGCCGTCGAGGAGGCCCGCCGCCACGACCCCAAGATCCTGGTCGAGTCGCTGCTGAGCGGCCGGGAGATCGAGTGCGGCGTGCTGGAGTTCGAGGACGGCCCGCGGGCCAGCGTCCCGGCCGAGATCCCGCCGGTCACCGCGCACGACTTCTACGACTTCGAGGCCAAGTACATCGACTCCGCCGCCGGACTGGTGCCCGCGCCGCTCACCGAGGAGCAGACGGCGCGCGTCCAGGAGCTGGCCGTCGAGGCGTTCGAGGCGGCGTCCTGCGAGGGCCTGGTGCGCGCCGACTTCTTCCTGCAGGACAACGGCGAGTTCGTCATCAACGAGATCAACACCCTGCCGGGCTTCACGCCCATTTCGATGTACCCGCGGATGTGGCAGGAGTCCGGGGTGAGCTACGCCGAGCTGGTGGACCGGCTCATCCAGGCGGCGCTGCGGCGCTCCACGGGCCTGCGCTGAGCCTCCGCGGCGACCGGTCGGGGCGTGTCCTGCGCGACCTCGACCGGATTCTGCGCGACGTTGACCGGGTCCTACACGACTCCGACCGGAACGGTCTTCTTCACGGCCGACGCCAGGTCGGTGAGCACATCGACCTCGGGCGCGTACTTCCCCGGCACGGTCACCTCGACGTTCGCGCGGCGCAGCACGGTCGTGAAGCGATAGCCGTCGTCCTGCTTCTCGAAGAGCCACTCGACGCCGTTGATTTCCGCGGCGTCCTGCAGCGGGTTGTAATGTTCATTACCAGGCTTCAGCACGTCGGGCTTCGGCACGCCGCAGCGCAGGCGCACGGCGGGCGATCCCCACACGGCGGTGAAGTCGGAGACGGGATCGGCGGTCCGCCGCTTCAGACCGTCCACGGTGTCGGGCAGTTTCCCGTGCAGCGCTCGGCAGAGCCGGGCCGGCTCCCCCTTCGGGGCGGGAACCGCCACGCTCGCCGAATCGTCGGACGGGGCACAGCCCGCCACTGTGATCAGCACGGCGAGCAGCGGCGGAGCAGCGAGCGACCGGCCTGGCGAGGATTTCACCCGGCCGAGCATACGGGGGACTAGATATGAACCACCGGGCAGGTCAGGGTGCGCGTGATGCCGTCCACTTGCTGGACTTTGGCGACCACCATGCGGCCCAGATCATCGACCGTGTCAGCCTGGGCACGCACGATCACGTCGTAGGGACCGGTCACGTCCTCGGCCTGGAGCACGCCGGGCAGTTTGGCGATCACTTCGGCGACCGCGGACGCCTTGCCGACCTCGGTCTGGATCAGGATGTACGCCTGTACCACGGGACCTCCAGGGCGGCTTCGAGGATCATGTGGGAAGAAGGGACGCCACGGTACCGCGTCGCCGAGCGGAGCGGGGAGACCCGCGCGGCGGACGCGGCGAACAGTTCGCGGCCGCCGACGCGGAACGCGTCATCCGGAGCGCGGCCGTCCGGGAAGGCGGCGTCGGCCGTGCGCGACGCGTCAGTGGAGTACGGAAGGTCCGTACGCATGGGAAGGGCAACAGCATGAAGGGCACCGTCGGCGAGTTGGGGGAGTTCGGCCTCATCAGAGAGCTGACCTCGCGGCTCACCTCCACCCCGGCCGTACGCATCGGACCGGGCGACGACGCCGCCGTGGTCACCGCGCCGGACCGCCGGGTCGTGGCCAGTACGGACGTACTCCTCGAAGGGCGGCACTTCCGCCGCGACTGGTCCACCGCCTACGACGTCGGCCGCAAGGCCGCCGCCCAGAACCTCGCCGACATCGCCGCCATGGGCGCGGTCCCCACCGCCATCCTGCTCGGCCTCGTGGTGCCCGCCGAACTCCCCGCGACGTGGGCGACGGAGCTGATGGACGGGCTGCGCGACGAGTGCCAGGTGGCGGGCGCCGCCGTGGTCGGCGGCGACGTCGTGCGCGGCGAGATCATCACCGTCGCCATCACCGCCCTCGGCGACCTGCGCAACGCCGAGCCGGTCACCCGGGGCGGCGCCCAGCCCGGCGACGTCGTCGCGGTCACCGGCTGGCTCGGCTGGTCCGCGGCGGGCCACGCCGTCCTCACCCGCGGCTTCCGCTCCCCGCGCGCCTTCGTGGAGGCGCACCGCAGGCCGGAGCCGCCGTACCACGCGGGCCCCGCGGCCGCCGGGCTCGGCGCCACCGCCATGACGGACGTCAGCGACGGCCTGGTCGCCGACCTCGGGCACATCGCCGAGGCCAGCAAGGTCCGCATCGATCTGCAGTCCCAGAAGATCGACGTGCCCTCGCAGATGGCCGACATCGGTACGGCCTGCGGCGTGGACCCGCTGCAGTGGGTGCTCTCCGGCGGCGAGGACCACGCGATCGTGGCGACCTTCCCGCCGGACGTGAAGCTCCCCGCCCGCTGGAAGGTCATCGGCGAGGTCCTCAACCCCTCCGCGCTGCCCCAGGTGACGGTGGACGGCGCGCCCTGGACCAAGGGCGGCTGGGACCACTTCGGCGACGACGACGTGGTCGGCTGAGACGCCTCCTGGGCCGGGGCGACGTGGCCGGCCGGATCCGGCGGTCGATTAGATTCGGGGCATGCACACACCACCCCGCGTCCTGACCGTCGCAGGCTCCGACTCCGGCGGCGGCGCCGGCATCCAGGCCGACCTGAAGACGATGCTGGCGCTCGGCACGCACGGCATGAGCGTGCTGACCGCCGTCACCGCGCAGAACTCCCTGGGCGTCCAGGGCGCCTGGGAGCTGCCCGCCGAGGCGGTACGGGCCCAGTTCCGCAGCGTCGTGGACGACATCGGCGTCCAGGCGGTCAAGACCGGCATGCTCTCCTCGCCCGAGCTGGTCGAGACGGTCGCCGGGCTGCTCGCGGAGATCGCCGCGCCCGTCGTCGTCGACCCCGTGGGCGTCTCCAAGCACGGCGACGCGCTGCTCGCCGCCACGGCCCTGGACGCGGTCCGTACGAAGCTGCTGCCGACCGCGACCGTCGCCACCCCCAACCTCGACGAGGTGGCCCAGCTCACGGGCGTACAGGTGCGGGAAGAGGCCGACCTGCGGCGGGCGGCCGCGGCGATCCTGGCCCACGGGCCGCGCTGGGCGCTGATCAAGGGAGGGCACCTGGCGGGCGACGCGGTGGACCTGCTCACCGACGGTGATCAGGAGCACTGGCTCCGGGCCCCGCGCCACGACAACCGGCACACGCACGGCACGGGCTGCACGCTCGCCAGCGCGATCGCCGCCCGGCTGGCGCACGGCGATACCGTTCCGGAGGCCGTGGCGGCGGCGAAGGAGTACGTCACGGGCGCGATCGCGGCCGGCTTCCGGCTGGGCGGCGGCATCGGGCCCGTCGACCACGGGTGGCGGCTGCGCTGACCGCCGCCGCGGGGGCGTCCCTCGTGGGGCACGCCCCGCCCGCGCGGCCCCCCGGACAACAGAAAAGCCGGCCCACCCGGAGGTGGACCGGCTTCAAGGCAACCGGCAGAGGCTGCGCCACGACGTAACGTCAGCGCGCGACCTTGCCGGCCTTGATGCACGAGGTGCAGACGTTGAGCCGCTTCGGCGTGCGCCCGATCACAGCGCGCACCGTCTGAATGTTGGGGTTCCAACGACGGTTGGTGCGGCGGTGCGAGTGAGAAACGCTCTTGCCGAAGCCCGGCCCCTTGCCGCAGACGTCGCAGTTGGCAGCCACGGGTCACTCCAAAGACTTCAGATGCACTTACGGTAATTCCCAGCGCGCCGAGTGCATTGAACGACAAGCGGTGCCGGGAGGGGAAAAAGCCCGATTCGCATCGGGCAACCGGAGCAGCATACAACGACCGCTCCCGCCCTACGAAACTACCATGACCGCCCGGGGCCCCCGCCCGAGCACCGGTCCCGTCCGCGGCTACCCTGCGGTGCACTGCCTGCCCCGACCGGGGAGGACATACAGCGACCGAGGAGGACGCACGGTGCCCCGAGGACGCACGGTGCCGCACACGCTCGACGCTGCCGCGGTCCGCGCCTGGTGCGGGCTGGCCCTGGAGGCGCTCGGCCGGGACCGCGAGCGGATCGACGCGATCAACGTCTACCCGGTCGCGGACGGTGACACCGGCACCAACCTCTACCTGACCGTGGAATCCGCCGCCCGCGCGGTCGACGCCGCCTTCGACGGGCACGCCGCCTCCGGTACCGCGCCCGGCCTCGCCGACGCGATCGGCGCGATGGCGCACGGCGCGCTCATCGGGGCCCGCGGCAACTCCGGCACCATCCTGGCGCAGCTGCTGCGCGGCATGACGGAGGTACTGGCGCACGCCCCCGGGGCGGCGGATCACGGGACGGCCGAGGCACTGGCGCGTGCACTGCGGCGGGCCGCGGCGTCCACGTACGAGGCGGTGGCGCACCCCGTGGAGGGCACGGTCCTCACCGTGGCGACGGCCGCCGCCGACGCCGCCGAGGGGGCCGTGCCGGCCGGTGACGTGGTGGCGGTGGCCCGCGCGGCCCACGAGGGCGCCAGGAAGGCGCTGGACGCCACTCCTGGGCAGCTCGCGGTGCTGGGCAGGGCCGGTGTGGTCGACGCGGGCGGCTGCGGCCTGGTCGCCGTCCTGGGCGCGCTCGCGGACGCGCTGTCCGGGGAGCGCACGGCAGCGACCGGCGGCGTACGGATCGCCGTGGGCGCCCCCGCCTCCTGGAGCGGCACGGACCCCGCCACGGTCGTCACCGAGGCCGGCGGCTGCGGCCCCGACGAGCACGCCGCCGCCGACGGCCCCGCCTTCGAGGTGATCTACCTCCTGGAGGCCGACGACGAGGCCGTGGCCCGGCTGCGCACCCGGCTCGACGGGCTCGGCGACTCCCTGGTCGTGGTCGGCGGGGACGGCCTGTGGAACGTCCACGTGCACGTGGACGACGCGGGCGCGGCCGTCGAGGCGGGCATCGAGGCGGGCCGCCCGTACCGGATCCGCATCACGCACTTCGCGGGCGCCGAGGCCGCCCGGAGCGCGGCCCCGGAGCGCGCGGAACGGGCCGTGGTCGCGGTGGTACCGGGAGACGGGCTGGCCGGGCTGTGCGCCGAGGCCGGCGCGACGGTGGTCTCCGTACGCCCCGGGGAGCCGCCCGCCAGCGGCGAGCTGGTCCAGGCGATCCGGCAGGCGCACGCCCGCGAGGTGGTGCTGCTGCCGAACGACGCCGACCTGCGGCACACGGCCGCGGCAGCGGCCGGCCAGGCCCGTACCGAAGGCGTGCGCGTCGCCGTGATCCCCACCCGGGCCGCGGTCCAGGGCATCGCGGCGCTGGCCGTCCATGAGTCCGGCCGCACGTTCGACGAGGACGTGGTGGCGATGACCTCGGCGGCGGGCGCCACCCGCTACGGCGAGCTGACGGTCGCCGAGCGGCAGTCCTGGACGATGGCCGGGGTCTGCCAGGCCGGGGACATACTGGGGCTGGTGGACGGCGACGTCGCGGTGATCGGCGCGGACCCGGCGGCCACCGCCCTCGACGTACTGGACCGGATGCTCTCGGCGGGCGGCGAGATGGTCACCCTCGTGTGCGGCGAGGACTTCCCCCAGGACCTGGCCGACCGCCTCGAACGCCACGTACGCGAGCGCTACCTGGCCGTGGACACGGTGGTGTACGCCGGGGGCCGGCAGTCGTCGCTGCTGCTGATCGGTGTGGAGTAGCCGCCTCCCCGCGGCCTGTTCACCGGTCCTCCCGCCGCTTGTCAGTGGCGTGGTGTGCAATGGACCCGTGCTGGATGAACCACTGAAGAAGATCCTCGGCGGCACCACCGCGAAGGTGCTGGCCGAGCACCTCGGCCTGCACACGGTCGGCGATCTGCTGCACCACTACCCCCGGCGGTACGCCGAGCGCGGCGAGCTGACCACCCTCGCCGACCTCCCGCTCGACGAGCACGTCACGGTCGTCGCCCGGGTCGCCGACGCCCGCGTGCACACCTTCAACCACGGCCGCGGCCAGCGCCTGGAGGTCACGCTCACCGACGGCAGCGGCCGGCTCCAGCTGGTCTTCTTCGGCAAGGGCATCCACAAGCCGCGGCACGACCTCCTCCCGGGCCGCCGCGCGATGTTCGCGGGCAAGGTCTCGGTCTTCAACCGCAAGCTCCAGCTCGCCCACCCCGAGTACGAACTCCTCGCGGGCGAGGGCGGCGACGACGCCGTGGACGCCTTCGCCGGCCAGCTCCTGCCGATCTACCCGGCGGCCCAGAAGATGCCGTCCTGGAAGGTCGCCAAGGCGGTCGACGCGGTGCTGCCCAGCGCCCGGGAGGCGGTCGACCCGCTGCCGCCCGCGCTCCGCGAGGGCCGCGGCCTGGTCCCGCTGCCCGAGGCCCTGCTGAAGATCCACCGGCCCGCCACCAAGGCCGACATCGCCGACGCCCGGGCCCGCCTGAAGTGGGACGAGGCGTTCGTCCTCCAGGTCGCGCTGGCCCGCCGCCGCTTCGCCGAGACCCAGCTCCCCGCCGTCCCCCGCCCGCTGACCGAGGACGGCCTGCTGGACGCCTTCGACGCCCGGCTGCCCTTCACCCTCACCGACGGCCAGCAGAAGGTCAGCCGCGAAATCTTCGACGACCTGGCCACGGACCACCCGATGCACCGCCTCCTCCAGGGGGAGGTGGGCAGCGGGAAGGCACAGCCGCTCGATTCCTCGGTCCTGGCCCCCCAGGGATTCCGCCGCATGGGGGACATGGCGCTCGGTGACGAAGTGGTGGTGCCGAATGGCGAGATCGCTGTGGTGGACGGTGTCTTTCCGCAAGGCGAGCGGGAGGTGTGGCGTCTCGTGCTCTCCGACGGTAGTTCTGTCGAATGCGACGACGAACACCTCTGGATCGTCGGGACGAGTTGCGCGCTGCACCGTGGCGAACGGCCGAAGGTGCTGACGACCCGCGAGATCAGAACGGACACCTTCAAGGCCAACGGCTCGTCGAAGTGGTACATCGCGCCCGCAGTGCCGGTGGACCTGGAGGGCGGTGAAGGCCGCCCGTTGGATTCGTATCTGCTGGGTCTCCTCTTGGGAGACGGTTCCTTCCGGCACAACCTCCGGTTGTCCAGCATGGACGACGAACTGCTTGTGGCGGCAGGCGCCGCAGTGGCGCCGCACTGCAGGCTCGTGCCGGTCACCGGCTCGGATTGTGACCACACGATCCAGCTGTCCGCACCCAAGGGGGGAGCTCGCCGGAACCCCGTGATCCAGGCCTTGCGCGATCTCGGCCTCTGGGGCGTCACGTCGCACGAGAAGTTCGTTCCGGCCGGATACAAGAACGCGCCGGTCAAGGACCGGCTGGCCGCCCTGCAGGGGCTCATGGACACGGACGGTACGGTCCAGCAGAACGGCCTGGCCGCCTCCTTCTGCTCGGCCTCGCGACGGCTGGCCGATGACGTGGCGTGGCTCGTGCGCTCGTTGGGCGGGCGCGCACGGGTCCTGCCCAAGCGGGACGCCTTCAACGTTTCCGTGGCTCTGCCCGACGAATACCCGCCGTTCAGGCTCGCCCGGAAGGCCGGCCGCATGCACGGACGGCCGAAGTACAACACCTTCCGCCGGGGCATCCGGGCCGTGGAGTACGTCGGTAGGAAGCCCGTGCAGTGCATCAGCGTCGCGCACCCGAGCCATGCGTACGTGACCGACCACTTCACGGTGACGCACAACACCATGGTGGCGCTGCGGGCCATGCTCGCCGTGGTGGACACCGGAGGGCAGGCGGCGATGCTGGCGCCGACCGAGGTGCTGGCGCAGCAGCACCACCGCTCGATCACCGAGATGATGGGGGAGCTGGCCGAGGGCGGGATGCTCGGCGGGGCGGAGCGCGGGACGAAGGTCGTGCTGCTGACCGGTTCGATGGGCACGGCCGCGCGGCGGCAGGCGCTGCTGGACCTCGTGACGGGCGAGGCGGGGCTCGTGATCGGTACGCATGCGCTGATCGAGGACAAGGTGCAGTTCCACGACCTGGGGCTGGTCGTGGTGGACGAGCAGCACCGGTTCGGTGTGGAGCAGCGGGACGCGCTGCGCTCCAAGGGCAAGCAGCCGCCGCACCTCCTGGTGATGACGGCGACGCCCATTCCGCGCACGGTCGCGATGACGGTCTTCGGCGACCTGGAGACGTCCGTACTGGACCAGTTGCCGGCCGGGCGGTCGCCGATCGCCAGCCATGTGGTGCCGGCCAAGGACAAGCCGCACTTCCTCGCGCGCGCCTGGGAGCGGGTGCGGGAGGAGGTCGAGGGCGGCCACCAGGCGTACGTGGTCTGCCCGCGGATCGGCGACGAGGCGGAGGAGCCCAAGGGCGCGAAGGGCGCGAAGAAGAAGGCCGAGGCGGCCGAGGAGGAGGCCGGCGCGGCGGAGGAGGCCGAGAAGCGGCCGCCGCTGGCCGTACTGGACGTCGCCGAGCAGCTGGCCAAGGGCCCGCTCGCGGGGCTGCGCGTGGAGGTGCTGCACGGGCGGATGCAGCCGGACGACAAGGACGACGTGATGCGCCGGTTCGCCGCCGGCGAGGTCGACGTCCTCGTGGCGACGACCGTCATCGAGGTGGGGGTGAACGTCCCGAACGCGACCGCGATGGTGATCATGGACGCGGACCGGTTCGGCGTCTCGCAGCTGCACCAGCTGCGCGGCCGGGTGGGCCGCGGTTCGGCGCCCGGCCTGTGCCTGCTGGTGACGGAGATGCCCGAGGCGAGCCCGGCGCGGGCCCGGCTGGGCGCCGTGGCGAGCACGCTGGACGGCTTCGAGCTGTCCCGGATCGACCTGGAGCAGCGGCGCGAGGGCGACGTCCTGGGGCAGGCGCAGTCCGGGGTGCGCTCCAGCCTCCGGATGCTCGCCGTCATCGAGGACGAGGACGTGATCGAGGCGGCCCGGGAGGAGGCGACGGCGACCGTGGCGAACGACCCGGAGCTGGCCGGACTGCCCGAGCTGCGGGTCGCGTTGGACGCGCTGCTGGACACCGAGCGGGAGAGTTACCTCGACAAGGGGTGAGGGCGACGGTCCCGGCCCGGGGCGCGCCGGGACCGGGCGGTGCCGCAACAGGCGTGCGGCGCGGGCCCATTGTCAGACCCCCCTGGGAGACTGAATCCCGTACGAGCCGGCCCGTGCGCGTTTCCTCGGCGGCCGGCCGTGCGCGGACCAGGGGGGCCGTTTCATGGCATTCCGGCATCTGAACGAACTCCCGCTCGGCGACAAGATCTTCCGCATCGAGCTCGCCAGCGACGACGACGCGACCGTCACGCTCACCTTCACGGGCTGGCAGGAGGAGGCCCCCGAGACCCTCCTCGCCTCCGGCGCCCTCACCCTGCCCCTGGCCGAGGTCCCGGCCCTGCGGATCGCACTGAACCGCGCCTTGCGCGCCCTCGCGCTGGTCGCCGACGTGGCCGAGCCGATACCGGACCGCGATGTGCTGCGCGAGCTGTTCCCCGGGCACGGCGCGCCCTGGGTGCCGCAGCACGAGGAGGACCTGACGCGCCGGTTCCACGCGGGCGAGACCATCGCGCGCGTCGCCGCCCGCTTCGGCCGCACGCCCGATTCGGTACGGACGAAGCTGCGCGAGCTCGGCCACGACCCGCGCCGCCCCGAGTACTGCCCGCCGGACGGCTGCCTGTCCTGGTCGCGGTACGCCTCACCGGCCCTGGTGGGTGGCGCGGAGGAGGCCGACGACCGGTAGCGCCCGCTTCGGCGCGGGCTCCGGGGCCCGTACGCCATATCGTGGGGGTGCGGGACCGCTCCCGGCCCCGCCCCGCCCATGGGCCGCATGGGCCGCACAGCTGAGGACGAGAATCGTATGACCCGCGTGATCGCCGGCGTGGCCGGCGGCCGGCGCCTGGCCGTGCCGCCCGGCACGGGCACCCGCCCGACCTCCGACCGGGCGCGCGAGGGCCTGTTCTCCACCTGGGAGGCGCTGGACGGCCCGCTGACCGGGGCCCGGGTGCTGGATCTGTACGGCGGCTCGGGCGCGGTCGGCCTGGAGGCGCTCTCCCGGGGCGCCGCGGCCGTGCTGCTGGCCGAGGCCGACCCGAAGGCCGCCCGCACGATCCGCGAGAACATCCGCGGCATCGGCCTCCCGGGCGCCGAATTCCGCGCCGCGAAGGCCGAACAGGTCGTGGCCGGGCCGGTCTCCGGCGAGCCGTACGACCTCGTCTTCCTGGACCCGCCGTACGCCGTCACCGACGACGATCTTCGCGAGATCCTCCTCACACTCCGCTCCCAGGGCTGGATCACGGACGACGCGCTCGCCACCGTGGAGCGCAGCACCAGGGGCGGGGAATTCCGCTGGCCCGACGGATTCACGGGTCTGCGCTCCCGCCGCTACGGCGAGGCCACGCTTTGGTACGGTCGCGCCGCTTCGACGTGCGAGGACGCCGACGGGAACGCCGGCGACCGCCCTGACGGGAACGCCACGTCGGCAAGCGAGTCATGACCGGATCGGAGAGCGAGGAACCTCAAGTGCGCCGTGCCGTCTGTCCGGGGTCGTTCGACCCCGTCACCAATGGGCACCTGGACATCATCGCCCGGGCCTCCAAGCTCTACGACGTGGTCCACGTCGCCGTGATGATCAACAAGTCCAAGCAGGGCCTGTTCACGGTCGAGGAGCGGATCGAGCTGATTCGCCGGGCGACCGCCGAGTACGGCAATGTCGAGGTCGAGGCGTTCCACGGCCTCCTCGTCGACTTCTGCAAGCAGCGCGACATTCCGGCCATCGTGAAGGGCCTGCGCGCGGTCAGCGACTTCGACTACGAGCTGCAGATGGCCCAGATGAACAACGGCCTCTCGGGCGTGGAGACGCTCTTCGTCCCCACCAACCCGACCTACAGCTTCCTCTCCTCCAGCCTGGTCAAGGAGGTCGCGGCCTGGGGCGGTGACGTGTCCCACCTGGTACCGGACTTCGTCTTCGAAGCCCTTACGGAGCGCCTCGGGGAGAAGTGACGCCGGAAGCGTTGCGGGGCCGACCGGCTGACGGTACGTCAGTGGGTGTCGGGGGCGGGGGCGAGGGCCGTACAGTCGTCCCCGTTCCGTCGTTTCATCCCCCAGAGAGTGGCGAGCCCCCAGTGGACGTGCAGAAGAAGCTCGACGAGATCGTCGAGACCGTCGGCCATGCCCGGTCCATGCCCATGTCGGCCTCCTGCGTGGTCAACCGCGCCGAGCTGCTGGCCAAGCTCGAAGAGGTGCGGGCCGCGCTCCCGGGGTCGCTCGCGCAGGCGCAGGAGCTGCTCGGCGGGCGCGAGCAGATGGTCGAGGACGCCCGCGCCGAGGCGGAGCGGATCATCGAGAGCGCGCACGCCCAGCGCGGCTCGCTGCTCTCCGAGACCGAGGTCGCCCGGCAGTCCCAGGAGGAGGCCGACCGCATCCTCGCGGAGGCCCGCCGGGAGGCCGAGGAGATCCGCGCCGAGGCCGACGACTACGTCGACAGCAAGCTCGCCAACTTCGAGGTCGTGCTGACCAAGACCATCGGGTCGGTGGACCGGGGGCGCGAGAAGCTGCTCGGCCGCGGCCCCGGCCTGGACGAGGCGGGGTACGCGGACACCGAGGCGCCCGAGCGCAGCGCCGACCCGGAGACGCTGCGGCAGCGGGCCGACGCGTACGTGGACGCCAAGTTCGGCGCCTTCGAGGCGGTGCTGACCAAGACCCTGGAGGCGGTCGGGCGCGGCCGTCAGAAGCTGCTCGGGGCGCAGCCCAGCGACGAGCTGGGCGACCGGTTCGCCGCGCACACGGACCCCGCGACGGGCCTGCCCCAGTCCGGCGACGCCGAGTACCTCGCCGACCTCGCCGCCGCCCAGCAGCCCGCCGCGCCCCAGGCGCCCGCGGCCCAGCCCGGCGACCAGCAGGCGGGGCAGCCGGCGGGACAGCCCTTCGTACAGCAGCCCGGCCTGGAGCCCGCCGCCGGGGCGCCGCAGCAGGACTACTACGCCACGGCCGGCTACGGCCAGGACGCGTACGGCTACCAGCAGCCGCAGCAGTACGCCCAGCAGCAGGACCCCTACGGCTACGGCTGGCAGCAGCAGGCCCAGCAGCAGGGCTACGACCCCGCCGCGTACGTCCCGCAGCAGGCCCAGCAGTTCCCGCACGGCGAGCAGCCGCAGCAGCCTCAGCAGCCCCAGCACCACGGACAGCAGCCCGCCGCCCTGGACGAGACCAGCCTCTTCGACACCAGCATGATCGACCTCGACCAGCTGCGGCAGTACGAGCAGGGGCACTGACGCGTCTGCAGGGCCGGCGGTGCCGGGGGCGCCGGCCGTGGATTGGGTCAATCGCGGCACGTCCAGTATCCTGGCTGTTCGGTCGCGCATACGTCCGCGATCTGTGCTGCCCGACCACCGCCTCGTGCGGAAACGGGCGGCCGTACCGCCGTAGAAAGCAGGAAGCCATCAACGCCCGCCTCGACCACCGTTCTCCGCTCGTGTTCGATACACGCGAGCTGGGTCGTCGTCCCGGCGCGATGAAGAAGGTGTCCCGCTCCGTCGAGGCCCCCTCGGACCTCGGCAACGAGGTCATCGGAGTGCCCGAGGGCGCGCCGGTGGAGCTCGACCTCCGCCTGGAGTCGGTCATGGACGGGGTGCTTGTCACAGGCACCGGCCGTGCATCCGTGACAGGGGAGTGCGTAAGGTGTCTGGAGCCGATCGAGCGTGAGCTCGAAGCGGACTTCCAGGAGATGTTCTCCTACCCCGACGCCGACGCCCGGGTCCGTCCAGCGGACGCAGGCGACGACGCCGAGGACGAGGAGGACACCCTCTTCCTCGAGGACGACTTGTTCGACCTCGAAGCCGTGCTGCGCGATGCGGTGGTGCTCGCACTGCCGTTGCAGCCGGTGTGCCAGGACGACTGTCCGGGCCTGTGCTCCGATTGTGGAGCCCGGCTCGCGGACGACCCGGACCACCATCACGACGCCGTCGACATCCGTTGGGCGGCACTGCAGGGACTCGCTGTGACCGACCAGGACGGCGAGAAGGACAACATGGGCGGCGCCGAAGCGGGCGTCGACGAGAAGCAGGAGAAGTAGCCGTGGCTGTTCCGAAGCGGAAGATGTCGCGCAGCAACACGCGCCACCGCCGGTCGCAGTGGAAGGCTGCGGTCCCCACCCTGGTGGCGTGCGAGCGCTGCCACGAGCCCAAGCAGCAGCACATCGCGTGCCCGGCTTGCGGCACCTACAACAAGCGCCAGGTCCTCGAGGTCTGAGCGGCTGGTGACGGGCTCAATGTCAGACGCTGATTCGTCGAAGAACTCCTCGAAGACTCCGTCTGCGGACACGGCCTCGTCCCACACGCTTCTGGAAGGGCGGCTCGGGTACAAGCTCGAGTCCGCCCTTCTGGTGCGTGCGCTGACGCACCGCTCGTTCGCATACGAGAACGGCGGGCTGCCCACCAATGAACGGCTGGAGTTCCTCGGGGACTCCGTCCTGGGCCTGGTGGTCACCGACACGCTGTACCGCATCCACCCCGACCTGCCCGAAGGCCAGCTGGCCAAGCTGCGGGCCGCGGTGGTCAACTCGCGTGCGCTCGCCGAGGTGGGCCGCGGCCTGGACCTCGGTGCCTTCATCCGGCTCGGCCGGGGTGAAGAAGGCACCGGCGGCCGGGACAAGGCATCCATCCTCGCCGACACACTCGAAGCGGTCATCGGCGCTGTCTACCTGGATCAGGGCCTCGACGCGGCCTGCGAACTGGTGCACCGCCTGTTCGACCCGCTGATCGAGAAGTCCTCCAGCCTCGGCGCCGGCCTGGACTGGAAGACCAGCCTCCAGGAACTGACCGCGACCGAAGGACTCGGGGTCCCGGAATACCTGGTCACGGAGACCGGCCCGGACCACGAGAAGACCTTCACTGCTGCCGCCCGCGTCGGTGGTGTCTCGTACGGCACCGGCACCGGCCGCAGCAAGAAGGAAGCCGAGCAGCAGGCGGCGGAGTCCGCCTGGCGGGAGATCCGCGCGGCGGCGGACGAGGCGGCCAAGGCCGCCTCGGAAGCCACCACGGAAGCCGCTGCCGGCGGCCCCGCGAGCTGAATGCGCGCCGCGTGCCCCGCGCACGCGGATCCCCGCCCGACCACCCCTTCACAGGGGCAGGACGGGCGGGGTTTCCTTTTCCCGGCGCCTGGAACCCGCTTCGTCGCAGCGGCCCCACCGCGCACACCGTGCTCAACGTCCCGAGGAGATCCCTTGCCCGAGCTGCCCGAGGTCGAGGTCGTACGGCGCGGTCTGGAGCGCTGGGTCAGCGGCCGCACGATCGACACGGTGGAGGTCCTGCACCCGCGGGCGGTGCGCCGCCACACGGCGGGCGGCGCGGACTTCGCCGCACAGCTGGCCGGCCACCGCGTCGGCGAGGCCCGCCGCCGCGGTAAGTACCTGTGGCTGCCGCTCGCCGGCGACCTCTCGGTACTGGCCCACCTCGGCATGAGCGGCCAGCTCCTGGTCCAGCCGCAGGACGCGCCCGACGAGAAGCACCTCCGCGTCCGCATCCGCTTCACGGACGCGGCGACCGTACCGGACGACGCGGCCGCCGCCCCCGGCGTCGCGCCGGCAGCCGACCTCCCCGAGGACACGACCGACACCGAACTCCGCTTCGTCGACCAGCGCACCTTCGGCGGCCTCTCCCTCCACCCCACCGTCCCCGGCGACCCGGACGGCCTCCCCGACGTGATCGCCCACATCGCGCGCGACCCCCTCGACGCGGCCTTCGACGACGCCGCGTTCCACGAAGCGCTGCGCCGCCGCCGTACGACGATCAAGCGCGCGCTCCTGGACCAGTCCCTGATCAGCGGCGTCGGCAACATCTACGCCGACGAGGCGCTGTGGCGCGCCAAGCTGCACTACGACCGCCCCACGGCCACCCTCACCCGCCCCCGCACCACCGAACTCCTCGGCCACATCCGCGACGTCATGACGGCCGCCCTCGCCGTCGGCGGCACGAGCTTCGACAGCCTCTACGTCAACGTCAACGGCGAGTCCGGCTACTTCGAACGCTCCCTGGACGCCTACGGCCGCGAGGACGAACCCTGCCGCCGCTGCACGACCCCGATCCGCCGCCGCTCGTGGATGAACCGGTCGAGTTACTACTGCCCGAAGTGCCAGAGGGCGCCGCGGCCGAGGTAGGAGTCCGGCGCTCGCGTCAGCCGCCGCGATACCACCGCTGCCGTTCTTCTTCGGCTTCGGGGCACAGGCACACAGTCCGGTGCGCGGGGCAGACAAGATCGGATGGAAGCGGTTCGATGGCACCGAGGCGCATGGCCACGAGGCCGACGCCGTACGAGGAGTGCCGAGTCCGGACGGTCTCCAGTCGCCAGCGGTGCTCAGGAGGCACGTCCTTGGCCGGGAGATCCTTGGCGGCCAGGCGCACCCAGCGGTCGTAGTTGGTGCGCCGGACGCTGCCCACCGCTCCGCAGTCGGGGCAGGGCGGCGGCTCGTGCCACGTGTGCTCGTCGGGTCCGGGGTCGCCGCGAGAAGGGGCGAGGGCGCGGTCCTGCAAGGCGAGTGCGTTGACGCAACGCTCCAGCAGGCGTAGCAGCGGACGGCCAGGAGGCCGATGCGGCAATCGGGGGCGCAGGGGTGCGCAGATGTCGCCCTTGGGGGGCTTAGAAGCCGAAGTCCTGGGTCCACCAGGGGCCGCCCGGGGCCTGGTGGGTGCCTACGCCGAGGGTTCGGTAGGCGCAGTTGAGGATGTTGGCGCGGTGGCCGGGGCTGTTCATCCAGGAGTCCATGACGGCCTCGGGGGTGGTCTGGCCGCGGGCGATGTTCTCGCCGCCGAGGCCGGTGACGCCGGCGGTCTTCGCGCGGTCCCAGGGCGTGGCGCCGTCCGGGTCGGTGTGGGCGAAGAAGTCGCGCCGGGCCATGTCCTCGCTGAACGTCTGCGCCAGGTCGGTGAGGGCCGCGTCCGCGGTGAGCGGGGCGCAGCCCGCCTTGTCGCGTTCCTGGTTGACCAGGGAGAGGACCCGAGCGGAGGCCGAGCCCGCGGCAGGGGCGGCGGACGAAGCGGGCGTGGTGGGCTGCGCGGCCTCGGGGGAGGCGCCGCGGTTGTCGGGCGTGGAGCGGGAGCGGCCGTCGCCGTCGCCGGCGTCGCGGCCCGCCTTGCCCGAGGGCTCGGCGTCGTCCGTACCGGAAGCCGCGCCTGCCGACGGAGACGCGCTGGGCGACGGGCGGGCACCGGGTGCGTCCGGGCGGGCGGCGCCGCGGTCGGCCGGGCGGGCGCCGCGGTCGGCGGGGAGCGGGGACCGTGCGCCCTGGGTGGCGGTCACGTCCGGCAGCGCGCCGGCGCTGACCCGGCCGCCGGGGCCGTCCGCGCGCTCCGGGTCGTACGGGCCGTTCCCCGGTACCAGCCCCGCCGAGACCGCCACGGCCCCCATCGCCAGCGCCGCCGACACGCCCAGCAGGCCGGTCCGTACGGGAGCGGTGCGCAGGATGCCACCGGGGCGCAAGGGGTGGGTAGGGCGGAAGGGGCCAGTGTGGCCGGGCGCCCCGCCGGAGCGGTGGCGGCCCGTCGTGGGTTCGGCTGCCGGCGCTCCGGGTACGGGAGCGGTGCGTCGATGGCGGCCCATCCCCTGACTTCCTTCCGTCCGCGAACGTCAATGGCGAATCACCCGTACGAGTGACTGGTGATGCCGCGTGACTGTACGGCACGACGCATGGGGCCGAAGTGCTCGTTGAGCAATTGGCCGGTTAGCGTGCTCACATGAACGAAGATGTCCGTCTGACGGCCTGGGTGCGCGGCCGTGTGCAAGGTGTCGGCTTCCGATGGTTCACCCGGGCCAACGCGCTGCGCATCGGGAGCTTGGTCGGCTTCGCCCTCAATCTGGAGGACGGCCGCGTCCAGGTCGTGGCCGAGGGGCCCCGGGAGCGGTGCGAGGAGTTGCTGGAGTGGCTGCGTACCGGGGACACGCCCGGGCGGGTCGACGGCGTCACTGAGATTTGGGACACGCCGCGAGGCGGGTACGGCACCTTCGCCATCCGCTGACGAAGGGCCGCCGACCCGTCGCCCGGGCCGCCCGCGACCCGCCCCGTGACATGCCGCGGGCACCTGCTGGAGGCAGAAACCGGCTGGTGGTTGCCAATTTCGCCGTCCCATGGAAGGCTGCGGCAGTAAGGATGATCTCCACGCCCCCGGGGCCGTTTCCGGAGCGCCGCCGCGAGTCTTCAGCAGGCGTGTGCGCTCACGAGCCCTCGGATACGGGGCGTGATCGTGTTGACCGTCAATCCATTTGGTGAGACTCTGGAATCCCCGCGCACCTTAGCTGTTTGGCATTGCGTAGACCAAAGAATGACAGACACCGCGGGTGCGATTCCCTCACGACCCACCACCGCTTCGGTCGGTCACTCATTGTGGAGGACCATCCATCATGGCAAAGGCGCTTCTCGGTTACGTCGGCGGCTCCGACCCCCGAGTCCTCTCCGAGATGCGACGGCTTCAGCAGCGTGTTCAGGATCTGGAATCCGAGATCGTCAGGATTCAGGCGGAGAACGACGCGCTGTCCGCTGCCGCACGTCACGGCGACTCGCTGCTCGACAGCATCGACGTACCCCAGGCGGAGCCGGCGCTCACCTGACCATCGCCCCAAGGGACGGTCGGGCTGAAACGACAGCCACTTGAGGCACCGCTCTATGAAGATTCAAGGGACGCTTCGGCGTCCCTTCGTCGTTCACGCCCCCGCCTCCCGGCGGCCTCTTACCGTCTGATGTGCCCTGCACGTTCCGCGGTGAAACCGAAAAGGTCCCGGCACGGCAGCGGGCACCGGGCGCGACCGGCCGCAGGAGCGCGGCCGCCGCGGCGCGCCAGGACGGGCCGGGACGGGCGAAAAGTCCGGTAGGCGAGAGGTAGAGTCCAACGGCGTGCACCTCAAGAGCCTGACCCTGCGAGGATTCAAGTCCTTCGCTTCCGCCACCACGCTGCGCTTCGAGCCCGGCATCACCTGCGTCGTGGGCCCCAACGGCTCCGGCAAGTCCAACGTGGTGGACGCGCTGTCCTGGGTCATGGGCGAGCAGGGCGCGAAGTCGCTGCGCGGCGGCAAGATGGAGGACGTCATCTTCGCCGGGACCACGGGGCGCCCGCCGCTGGGCCGCGCCGAGGTCTCCCTCACGATCGACAACTCCGACGGCGCGCTCCCCATCGAGTACGCCGAGGTCACGATCACGCGGATCATGTTCCGCAACGGCGGCAGCGAGTACCAGCTCAACGGTGACACCTGCCGGCTGCTGGACATCCAGGAGCTGCTGTCGGACTCCGGCATCGGCCGCGAGATGCACGTCATCGTCGGCCAGGGCCAGCTCGACGGCGTACTGCACGCCGACCCGATGGGCCGCCGCGCCTTCATCGAAGAGGCCGCCGGCGTCCTCAAGCACCGCAAGCGCAAGGAGAAGGCGCTGCGCAAGCTGGACGCGATGCAGGCGAACCTCGCGCGCGTGCAGGACCTCACCGACGAGCTGCGGCGCCAGCTCAAGCCGCTCGGCCGGCAGGCCGCCGTCGCCCGCCGCGCCGCCGTCATCCAGGCCGACCTCCGCGACGCCCGGCTGCGGCTGCTCGCCGACGACCTGGTCACGCTGCGGGAGGCGCTCCGTACGGAGATCGCGGACGAGGCCGCGCTGAAGCAGCGCAGGGAGGCCACCGAGGCCGAGCTGAAGGAGGCGCTGCGGCGCGAGGCGGCCCTGGAGGAAGAGGTACGGACGCTGACGCCGCGGCTGCAGCGCGCCCAGCAGACCTGGTACGAGCTGTCGCAGCTCGCGGAGCGGGTACGCGGCACGATCTCGCTCGCCGACGCGCGCGTGAAGAGCGCGCAGGCCGCGCCCCCCGAGGAGCGCCGCGGCCGCGACCCGGAGGAGATGGAGCGCGAGGCGGCCCGCATCCGGGAGCAGGAGGCGGAGCTGGAGGCCGCGCTGGAGGCGGCGACCCGGGCGCTGGACGACATGGTCGAGCACCGCAGCGATCTGGAGCGGCAGCTGCAGGACGAGGAGCGCCGGCTGCGGGACGCCGCGCGGGCCATCGCCGACCGGCGCGAGGGGCTGGCCCGGCTGCACGGCCAGGTCACAGCGGCCCGCGGCCGGGCCGCCTCGGCGCAGGCCGAGATCGACCGGCTGGCCGAGTCGCGGGACGCGGCGCAGGCCCGCGCGGAGGCGGCGCAGCAGGAGTACGAGCAGCTCAAGGCCGAGGTCGACGGGCTGGACGCGGGCGACGAGGAGCTGGCGGGCCGGCACGAGCGGGCCAAGGAGGAGCTGGCGGCGGCGGAGCGCGCGCTGACCATGGCCCGCGAGGCGCTGACCTCGGCGGAACGCAAGCGCGCCGCGACCGCAGCCCGGCACGACGCGCTGGCGCTGGGCCTGCGCCGCAAGGACGGTACGGGCGCGCTGCTGGCCGCCGCCGACCGGCTGGGCGGACTGCTCGGCCCGGCCGCCGAGCTGCTGACCGTACAGCCGGGGTACGAGATCCCGGTGGCGGCGGCGCTCGGCGCCGCGGCCGACGCGATCGCCGTCGCGGACCCGGCGACCGCCGCGGAGGCCATCCGGCTGCTGCGCAAGCAGGACGCGGGACGCGCGGTCCTCCTCCCGGCGACACCGGCGGAGCACCAGCTGACCGGCGCCCCGGCCGAACACCCGCTGACCGGGACGGCGACCGAGCACCCGCTGACCGGGACGGCGACCGAGCACCCGCTGGCCGGGACGGTGGGGGAGCGGTCCCTGCCGGGGTCGCCGAGGGATACCGCCTTGCATGACGGGGCGACAGGGCCTGCTGGCACCGCCGGTGCTGACGGGGCGACGGATGACAGCCGGAGCGCCGGGGGACCCGGAGGGGCCTCGTACGACGAGCGGCAGGACAGTACCGAAGGCCCCGCGATTCCCGGTGCGCGCAGCGGTCCGGACGCGGCGACGGACTCCTCCGACTCCTCCGAACTCCCCGGCGATGGCGCCGTCGTCGCCTCGGTACCGGCCGCCCGTACCCCCGACGGGTCGCCGCCCGCTGCCGCCGAACTGGTCGACGGGCCCGCCGAGTTGCTGCCCGCCGTGCGGCGGCTGCTGCGCGACATCGTCGTGGTGAGCACGCTGGAGGACGCCGAGGACCTGGTCGCCGCGCGGCCCGGCGTGACCGCCGTGACCGCCGAAGGCGACCTGCTCGGGGCGCACTTCGCGCAGGGCGGGTCGGCCGGTGCGCCGAGCCTGCTGGAGGTGCAGGCGTCCGTCGACGAGGCGGCGGCGGAGCTGACGGAGCTGGCCGCGCGCTGCGAGCAGCTGGCGGAGGACCAGCGGCTGGCCACCGAGCGGCGGGCCGAACGGGCCGCGCTGGTCGAGGAGCTGGCGGAGCGGCGGCGCGCGGCCGACCGCGAGAAGTCGCAGGTCGCCCAGTCGCTGGGGCGGCTCGGCGGGCAGGCCAGGGGTGCGGTGGGCGAGGCCGAGCGGTCGGCGGCCGCGGTCGCCAAGGCCGAGGAGGCGCTGGCCCGGGCCACCGAGGAGGCCGAGGAGCTGGCGGAACGTCTCGCCGTCGCCGAGGAGGACGCCGCGTCGAGTGAGGGGGGAGCGGAGGAGCCGGACACCGCCGTACGGGACCGGCTCGCCGCCGACGGGGCCAACGCCCGGCAGACGGAAATGGAGGCGCGCCTCCAGGTCCGTACGCACGAGGAGCGCGTCAAGGGGCTCGCGGGACGGGCGGACGGGCTGGACCGGGCGGCGCGCGCCGAGCGCGACGCGCGGGCGCGGGCCGAGCAGCGGCGCGCCCGGCTGCGCCACGAGGCGCGGGTCGCCTCGGCGGTCGCGGACGGCGCGCGGCAGCTGCTCGCGCATGTCGAGGTCTCGCTCGTGCGGGCCGAGGAGGAGCGGGCCGCCGCCGAGCTGGCGAAGGCCGAGCGGGAGCAGGCGCTGGTCGCCGAGCGGTCCCAGGGGCGTGAGCTGAAGGACGCGCTGGACAAGCTGACGGACTCGGTGCACCGGGGCGAGGTGCTGGGCGCCGAGAAGCGCATGAAGATCGAGCAGCTGGAGACGAAGGCGCTGGAGGAGCTGGGCGTCGAGCCGGCCGGGCTGGTCGCCGAGTACGGCCCGGACCAGCTCGTACCGCCGTCACCGGCCGCCGAGGGCGAGGAACTGCCGGACGATCCGGAGCATCCGCGCAATCAGCCGGTGCCGTTCGTGCGGGCCGAGCAGGAGAAGCGGCTCAAGGCCGCCGAGCGCGCGTACCAGCAGCTCGGCAAGGTGAACCCGCTGGCCCTGGAGGAGTTCGCGGCGCTGGAGGAGCGGCACAAGTTCCTCAGCGAGCAGCTGGAGGACCTGAAGAAGACCCGCGCCGACCTGCTGCAGGTCGTCAAGGAGGTCGACGAGCGCGTCGAGCAGGTGTTCACGGAGGCGTACTGGGACACGGCCCGCGAGTTCGAGGGTGTCTTCGCGCGGCTCTTCCCGGGCGGCGAGGGCCGGCTCGTACTGACCGACCCGGACAACATGCTGACCACCGGCGTGGACGTGGAGGCGCGGCCGCCGGGCAAGAAGGTCAAGCGGCTGTCGCTGCTCTCGGGCGGCGAGCGCTCGCTGACCGCGGTGGCGCTGCTGGTGTCGATCTTCAAGGCGCGGCCGAGCCCGTTCTACGTGATGGACGAGGTCGAGGCGGCGCTGGACGACACCAATCTGCAGCGGCTGATCCGGATCATGGAGGAGCTGCAGGAGAGCTCCCAGCTGATCGTGATCACGCACCAGAAGCGGACCATGGAGGTCGCCGACGCGCTCTATGGCGTGTCCATGCAGGGCGACGGTGTATCGAAGGTCATCAGCCAGCGACTGCACTGAGACAGTCGGCGACTGCACTGAGCCCGCCGCGGACACGGGTGTGGGCCGCCGACCTGCGGCGTTCGCTGCACCGTTCACAACATGAACTCAACATGTACGCGATTGCCGACAGTAACGGGGTCAATGAATTCCGTACCCCCTATTGACTTCGAAACTTGAAGGCATAGTCTCTGCAACGTTGCTTTTACCTTCAAGTGGTGCGTGCCGTGTTCGCAGCCGCCACTGGAAGGGCCAGCCCCCTACGCCCGGCAGCGCAGCCGGGCCACTGGAGTACACGTTGACCAGCACCGCGCAGCCGACGGTCGCGGAAGGCCGCAAGGCCAAGCCCGACCACCTCGGCCATGTCATCTTCATCACCGCGGCTGCCGCGATGGGCGGCTTCCTGTTCGGTTACGACAGCTCCGTGATCAACGGTGCCGTCGAGGCCATCCGCGACCGCTACCACGTCGGCTCCGCCGGGCTCGCCCAGGTGATCGCGATCGCGCTGATCGGCTGCGCCATCGGCGCCGCCACCGCGGGCCGGATCGCCGACCGCATCGGCCGCATCCGCGTCATGCAGATCGCCGCGCTGCTGTTCACGGTCAGCGCCGTCGGCTCCGCCCTGCCCTTCGCGGTCTGGGACCTGGCCATCTGGCGGGTCATCGGCGGCTTCGGCATCGGTATGGCCTCGGTCATCGGCCCCGCCTACATCGCGGAGGTCGCGCCGCCCGCGTACCGCGGCCGGCTCGGCTCCTTCCAGCAGGCCGCGATCGTCGTCGGCATCGCCATCTCCCAGCTGGTCAACTGGGGCATCCTGAACCTCGCCGACGGCAACCAGCGCGGCGAGATCGCCGGCCTGGAAGCCTGGCAGTGGATGCTCGGCGTCATGGTCGTCCCGGCCGTGCTCTACGGCCTGCTCTCCTTCGCGATCCCCGAGTCGCCGCGCTTCCTGATCTCCGTCGGCCGCCAGGACAAGGCCAAGGAGGTGCTCTCCGAGGTCGAGGGCAGCTCGGTCGACCTGGACCTGCGGGTCGAGGAGATCGAGCTGGCGATGCGCAGCGAGCACAAGTCGTCGTTCAAGGACCTGCTCGGCGGCAAGGGCGGCTTCCTGCCGATCGTCTGGGTCGGCATCGGCCTCTCGGTCTTCCAGCAGCTGGTCGGCATCAACGTCGCGTTCTACTACTCCTCGACGCTGTGGCAGTCCGTCGGCATCGACCCGAGCAGCTCGTTCTTCTACAGCTTCACCACCTCGATCATCAACATCCTCGGCACCGTGATCGCGATGCTCTTCGTCGACCGGATCGGGCGCCGTCCGCTGGCGCTGGTCGGCTCCGCCGGTATGGCCATCGCCCTCGCGCTGGAGGCGTGGGCCTTCTCCGCGAAGACCGCGGGCGGCACGCTGCCGACCACCGAAGGCACCGTGGCCCTGATCGCGGCCCACTTCTTCGTGCTCTTCTTCGCCCTGTCCTGGGGCGTGGTGGTCTGGGTCTTCCTCGGCGAGATGTTCCCGAACAAGATCCGTGCCGCGGCCCTGGGCGTCGCCGCCTCGGCCCAGTGGATCGCCAACTGGGCGATCACGGCGACCTTCCCGAGCCTGTCGGAGTGGAACCTCTCCGGCACGTACGTGATCTACATGATCTTCGCCCTGCTCTCGATCCCCTTCGTGCTCAAGTACGTGAAGGAGACGAAGGGCAAGGCGTTGGAGGAGATGGGCTAACCACCCCGCCAGCCTTTCTCCTCACCACGGATCTGCCCCGGCTCCCCGATGGAGCCGGGGCAGCCGCATGTCAGGGGCCGGCGTTACCGTGCTCGCCGTACCGGACCCGCCGTACCGTTTCGCCCCGTCCTTCCCCCATGGGGGGACGCAGGCCCCCTGCTCAGCACAGTACCGGGGGCCACTGACAATGCGGCCGGGCCCGATGCGCGCCTTCAGGGCTTGAGCCGCGGCAGCACCCGCTCCGCGAAGAGGTGCAGCGACCGCCAGCCCTCGTCGACGGGCATCCCGCCGCACAACGGGTGCAGGATCAGCGAGTCCGACGCCTCCGTCTTCTCTGTCTTCTCTGCGTACGTCACGCATTCCTCGGGCGTCAGCACCCGGTACACGCCCTCCCGGCGCAGCGCCGCCACGTCCGTGGCCGCCGACCGCACGGCCGAGCGGATGCCGGCGCCCTGCCAGCCCGCGTACGTCCGCGCCTCGTACAGGAAGTGCTCCCCGTAGCGCGCCCAGGCCCGGTCCGGGTCCTCCGCGACGTGCAGCAGCGCCGTACTGGCGGGCGGCTGCATCACCCAGCCCTCGTGGCCGTGCTCGGCGCACTGCCGGTGGTAGTACGCGATGAGCTCCGGCAGGTGGGCGCTGGGGAAGAACGGCAGCCCGAGCCGTGCCGCGCGCCGCGCCGCGGGCCGCGAGCCGCCGCCGACCAGCAGCAGCGGGTGCGGCCGGGTGGCGGGGCGCGGCGTGACACGGACCGTGCGCCCCCGGTACGTGAACGGCTCGCCCGTCCAGGCGCTCAGCAGCGTCTCCAGCACCTCGTCCTGGAGCGCGCCGCGCCGCCGCCAGTCCACGCCGTGCGCCGCGTACTCCTCGGGCCGGTAGCCCAGGCCCGCGACGGTCACCAGCCGGCCGCCGCCCAGGAGGTCCAGTACGGCCAGGTCCTCGGCCAGCCGCAGCGGGTCGTGCAGCGGGGTGATCAGCGCGGAGACCGTGACGGCGACCCGGCGGGTGGCGCCGAGCACGGCGCCGGCGAAGGTCAGCGGCGAGGGCATCCAGCCGTTGTCGGTGGCGTGGTGCTCCTCGGTCTGCACCGTCGTGATGCCCAGGTCGTCGGCGTACTTCGCCATCGCGACGGCCGCCTGATAGCGCGCCGCCAGGCCCTCCGGGGTGGGGGCCGGGTCGACCAGGTTGAAGCGCAGGACCGTGACGGGCATGACAACGTCCCCTTCGCCGCGGAGGTGGCGAAGGGGACGTTAGCTGATGCTGTGTCAGATGTGGAGGGGTTGGACGAAGCCCCCTAGGGGCCTCTAGCGCCCGGCCGGTATCGGCTCCGGCGTCGCGCCGCCCTCCGCGGGGACGTTCTCGCGCGGCGTGGGCAGCACCGCGAAGACCACGGCGGCGATGGCGATCGTGACCGCCCAGCCCAGGCCGTGGGTGCCCAGCCAGGTGCCGGCCAGCGGCCCGGTGAACCAGTTGACCTTGGTCAGGCACAGGCCGGCGGCGAGCGCGACGGTCCAGGCGGTCAGCGCCTGCCAGCAGAAGCCGGCCCGGTACCAGTACCGGCCGCCGCGCGAGGTGTCCATGAGCGCCTCGGCGTCGTACCGGACGGTGCGGCGGGCGCGGCGCGCCATGTCGATCGCGTACACGCCGATCCAGGCCGAGAAGGAGACGCCGAGCAGGGTCAGGAAGGTGATGAACTGGCTGATGAAGCTGGTCGCGACCAGCATCATGAAGCCGCCGCCGACCAGGCTGATGACGGCGTTGATGCTGACCGCGAGGGGGCGGGGCAGCTTGACGCCCATGGTCTGCGCGGTGAAGCCCGCGGAGTACATCGACAGGCTGTTGATCAGCAGCATGCCGACCACGGCGGTGAGCAGGTACGGGACGGCCAGCCAGGTCGGCAGGATGTCACCGAGGAACGCGACCGGGTCGCTGGCCTTGGCCAGGTCCGGGGTCTTGGACGTCATGACCGCGCCCATCAGCACCATCGGCACCATGACCAGGCCCGCACCGGAGACGGTGGCGCCGACGATCTTCTTGCCGGAGGCCGAGCCGGGGAGGTAGCGGGTGAAGTCCGGGCCCGAGGGGACCCAGCTGAGTCCGCCGGCCGCGATGGTGCCCACGCCCGCGATCACCATCGCCGTCGAGCCGGCCTTCTGCGCGAAGATCTCGTGCCAGTCCATCTTGGCGATCAGGTAGATCAGCACCAGCACGCTGAAGACGCCGAAGATGTACGTCGACCACTTGTTGCAGAGGTTGAGGACCTTCCGGCCCATGCCGCTGACCAGGAACGTCGTGGCGACGAAGAGGAACAGCGTGACGATCGTGAGGACGTTGTTGGCCTCGATGCCGAAGACCAGCTTGAGGATGGTCAGCAGGGCGAACGCGCCGGTGACCGCGTTGATCGTCTCCCAGCCGAAGCGGGCGATCCACAGGATCATGCCGGGGAAGTAGTTGCCGCGGACGCCGAAGGTGGCGCGCGAGAGCAGCAGGCCGGGCGCGCCGCCCCACTTGCCGGAGACCGACAGCAGGCCGGTGAGGCCGAAGGAGACGGCCGCGGCGATCACCGCGACGAGCAGTACCTGCCAGAAGTTCAGCCGGTTGAAGACGACCAGGGCGGCGCCCATGGTCAGCAGCAGCACGCTGATGTTGGCGGCGACGTAGGTCGAGAACAGTTCGCGGACGTGTCCGCGGCGTTCGTGGTCCGGGACCGGCTCGATACCGCGGGTCTCTACGGTTCCTTCGGTCTCGGGGGAGGCCTTGGTGTCCATGGTGCAGGTGTCTCTCGTGCGCTGGGGCAGGGGCACCCCCACAGGGGGCAGTCGGCAGCGGCTGTGGTGCCAGGCTGCGGGGCGCGGTGGCCGTCGAGGACTCTACGCGCGTTGCGCGGCCATTCCCATCGTACTTTGCACCAACTTCCTCCCGTAAGACCCGTTGGACCCTCCGACGAGTCACTCGCGTCACACTCTTCGTCGGAGGGTCCATGATCAGGCCGGAAACGCTGGTCAGCCGGTGGGCTCCGGCATCGGCCGGCGCTGGCCCACCCGGAAGTCGGCCCGGCGCAGGATCTCCTCGGCGTCGTCCACCGGCGGATGGATCCAGGTCTCGTTGATCGCGCGCTTGCGCGCCTTCGCGTACGCCACCGGCACCTCGCGCAGCGCCCGGTCCCAGCCGCTGGTCAGCACCGCGCCCGCGCCGCCGAGATCGAGGCAGGTGACGTACGGATCAGTGGCGAACGGGGCCCGGTCCAGCCCCAGCAGATCCGCCGCGGCATTGTGCCCCGCGAACTTCCCCTGCGGCGTCGCGTGCTGGCAGCTCTGCGTCACCGTGTGGCCGTCCTCGGCGGGCGCGGCCGCGGTGTCGCCGGCCGCGTACACCTCCGGCAGCCCGCGCACCCGCAGCCAGCCGTCCACCGCCAGCCGCCCCAGTCCGTCCCGCTCGGCGGGGAGCTGGGCGGTGAGGCCGCTGGCCCGCACCCCGGCCGTCCACACGGCGGTACGGGAGGGGAGCGCGCTGCCGTCGGAGAGGTGGACGGCCCGCTCGTCGACGCGCTCGATCGAGACGCCGAGCCGGCGCACCACGCCCAGCTCGTCCAATGCCCGCTCGATCACCGGCCGGGCCGCCTCGCCGAGCCCGCGCCCCACGACCGTGTCCCGCTCCACCAGTACGACCTCGACCTCGTCCGCCAGTCCGTGCGGCGCGGCGATCGCCCGCAGCCGGCCCACCAGCTCGGTCGTGGCCTCCACGCCCGTGAACCCGGCGCCGGCCACCACCGCCGTGAATCGCCCGGGCCCCGCGGGCGCGTCCGGCAGCCCCTGGAGGTGCTTCTCCAGGGCGACGGCTGCGTCCATCGTGTCGATGTCGTGCAGCAGCCCGGCGCCGGGGAAGCGCGGGCGGACCAGCGCGCTGCCGGTGGCCAGCACCAGCCGCCGGTACGGGAGCTCCGCGGGTCCCTCGGGGCCGTCGGCGGTGACCACCCGGCGGGCGGTGTCGATGCCGGTCGCGGTCGCGGCGATGCGCGGCACACCGATGGGCCCCAGGACCCGGTCGAGCGGCACCCGGTACGCGGCCGGGTCCGCCTCGTACAGCCGGGGGCGGATCGTGAGGTCGGGGTCCGGGGTGAGCAGCGCGACCGTGGGGGAGGCGTCGTGGGCGCGCAGCAGGCGGGCGGCGCCCGCGGCGGCCCACATCCCGGCGAAACCGCCGCCCACAATCAGGATGTCCGGCATCCGGATTCTCCTTCCAGTGCCCCGCGGCTCGTTCCGCGGGGATGAATCTGGATAGTACACATCCTGATTCTTATCCGGACAGTGGACATCCAGGATTGGCGGCCTGCGGCCCCGGGGGCGGTGTGTGCCCGATACTGAGGGAGTTATGGAATTCGTCATCCTTGCTGTAGTCATCGCTGTGGTCGCGCTCGGCGCGATCAGCGGGCTCGTCGTCAGCAGCCGCAAGAAGAAGCAGCTGCCGCCGCCCCCGCCGACCACCCCGTCCGTCACCGCGCCGCCTGCGGAACCGCAGGTCGGTGAGGACGCCGAGACCCCCCGCGACGAAGAACGTCGCACCATCGAAGAAGTGGGCCTGCCGGACTCCGGCGCCACGCTCGTCGAGGAAGCGCCGGTCGCCGAGCCGGAGGCGCCCGCCGCGCCCGAGGTCGAGGTGCCGGAGCCGACCGCCGGCCGGCTCGTCCGGCTGCGCGCCCGGCTCTCCCGCTCGCAGAACACCCTGGGCAAGGGCCTGCTCACGCTGCTCTCCCGCGAGCACCTCGACGAGGACACCTGGGAGGAGATCGAGGACACGCTGCTCACCGCGGATGTCGGTGTGCAGCCCACGCAGGAGCTGGTCGAGCGGCTGCGCGAGCGCGTAAGGGTGCTCGGCACCCGCACCCCCGACGAGCTGCGCGGCCTGCTCCGCGAGGAGCTGCTCGCCCTCATCGGCACCGAGGCCGACCGCTCCGTGCACACGGCGAACGGCCTGGGCCCGACCGGCCAGGAGATCCCCGGCGTCGTCATGGTCGTCGGCGTCAACGGCACCGGCAAGACCACCACCACCGGCAAGCTCGCCCGCGTCCTGGTCGCCGACGGCAAGTCCGTCGTGCTGGGCGCGGCCGACACGTTCCGCGCCGCGGCGGTCGACCAGCTGCAGACCTGGGGCGACCGGGTCGGCGCCCGCACCGTGCGCGGCCCCGAGGAGGGCGACCCCGCCTCGGTCGCCTTCGACTCGGTGAAGGAAGGTATCTCCGAGGGCGCGGACGTCGTACTGATCGACACCGCCGGCCGGCTGCACACCAAGACCGGCCTGATGGACGAGCTGGGCAAGGTCAAGCGGGTCGTGGAGAAGCACGGTCCGGTCGGCGAGGTACTGCTCGTCCTGGACGCCACCACCGGGCAGAACGGCCTGGTGCAGGCCCGTGTCTTCGCCGAGGTCGTGGACATCACCGGCGTCGTGCTGACCAAGCTGGACGGCACGGCCAAGGGCGGCATCATCGTCGCCGTCCAGCGCGAGCTGGGCGTGCCGGTGAAGCTGGTGGGCCTGGGCGAGGGCCCGGACGACCTCGCGCCGTTCGAGCCCGAGGCGTTCGTCGACGCGCTGATCGGCGACTGATCGGAGCGTGGACGGGTTAGCAGCCCGCGTCCGAGGCCCGCGCCGGGCCCCGGCACCGAGACGGAGACACCGAGCCCCGCCGCACACGGAGTGCGACGGGGCTCGGCGCTTGCGTCCGGCGGTGCGGCGCGGGGATGACGCGCCCGCGCGCCGGGCGTGGGCGGTGGTTTTCGGGCGGGTGTGCGAGGGGATCGGGGCGGGGGGCGGCTGGATCGGGTCGGGGGCCGATCGGGGCGGGGTGCGGGCGGGCGCACGGTCGGTGCGCGTACGCGTACGCGCCTGCGGGTGCTCGTGCAGGTCAGGCGCAGAGGCGATGGCATACGTAGGCCAGCGTGCCCAGCAGTAGCTTCGCCTCCGGGGGATGGCCCACGCCGTCCAGCGTCGGCGGCCGCAGCCAGCGCATCGGTCCGAGCCCCGCGAGGTCGCACGGCGGCGCGGTGATGTGGTCGCCCGGGCCCAGCGGCCGCAGGTCCAGCGAGGCGTCGTCCCAGCCCATGCGGTACAGCAGCGTCGGCAGTCCGGCGGCGGCGCCCGGCGCGACGAAGAACAGCGCCCGCCCGGTCGGGGTGGCGGCCACCGGCCCCAGGGGCAGGCCCATCCGTTCGAGGCGCACCAGGGCCGTGCGGCCCGCGGCGACCGGTACGTCGAGGATGTCGAAGCTGCGGCCGACCGGGAGCAGTACCGAGGCGCCCGGCGTCTCCGCCCAGGCCGCCGCCGCCTTCTCCAGCGTTGTGCCGGCGGGCAGCACGTCGGCGAAGGGAAGCGGGTGGGCGCCGGGGCCGGCGCAGCGCGCCGCTCCGCACGAGCAGACGGCCCGGCCGTCGCCGCCCCGCGCCGCGCGGGTGCCGGGCACGACGTCCCAGCCCCACAGCCCGGTGTACTCCGCCACCGCCGTGCTCTCGGCGGAGCGGACCCGCCGCCTGGCGCCGTGGCGAATGTCGCGAAACTCCCGGATGCCGCCGATCGTGAAGCCCATGCCCCCTCCAACGGGTCCTACAGGTCAGTGGTTACGTGCCGGAGTGTTGCCGTGACGCTCCGTTGCCAGTCGCGGTCGTTGACGGTGTGACGTAGTGCTGTGGGTTGTGCGGCGTGACACGCGCGCCCTCGAGTGCTCCTCTCCGCCCAACCCTTCTCGACCTGTGTCAAGTCAATCGCGCTGAGCCGCGGAGGAGTTCATTCGAAGGGGTGGCGAATGGTGGCGTTTCCTGGATCGGCCTCGCGGGAGGCGTGATCGTAGGATTACTTTCGGTGCACGAACCGGGAGGGGTATCCGCCACATGGGTATGCCAACGGCAAGCAGAGTGACCGCTTGGTGGCTTTCCGGCGGCCGGAATCCGTGGTCGGCTGGGGTCACTCCAGGACAGGCGTCGCGTAGGAGCGGCATCCTGTCGGAGGTTCGTGACAGGACGACAGATCCGGATGGGGGCGTTCGAGTTGGGCGGCAACGGCGGCACGTGCGCTGACAAGCGCCCGAACGAGCAGTTGGGTTCGTGGTTCGTGCGCAGCGGTTGGTCCAAGGGCGAGCTCGCCCGCCAGGTCAACCGCCGCGCCCGGCAGCTGGGCGCACACCACATCAGTACCGACACCTCACGGGTCCGCCGCTGGCTGGACGGCGAGCAGCCCCGGGAGCCGATCCCCCGCATCCTGTCGGAGCTCTTCTCCGAGCGCTTCGGCTGCGTCGTGAGCATCGAGGACCTCGGCCTGCGCACCGCGCATCAGTCCCCGTCGGTCTCCGGCGTGGACCTTCCCTGGGCCGGGCCCCAGACGGTCTCCCTCATCAGCGAGTTCTCGCGCAGCGACCTCATGCTGGCGCGGCGCGGCTTCCTCGGGACCTCGCTGGCGCTGTCCGCCGGGCCCGCCCTCATCGAGCCGATGCAGCGCTGGCTGGTGCCCACGCCCTCCGGGGCCGGGGACGAGACCGGGCCCGAGGCCGGGCGCCGCCGCGGCGGCCGGCTCTCGCAGCCCGAGCTGGAGCTGCTGGAGTCCACGACCACGATGTTCCGGCAGTGGGACGCCCAGTGCGGCGGCGGACTGCGCCGCAAGGCCGTCGTCGGGCAGCTGCACGAAGTCACCGACCTGCTCCAGGAGTCGCACCCTCAAGCGGTCTCCAAGCGGCTGTTCAAGGTCGCCGCCGAGCTCGCCGAGCTGGCGGGCTGGATGAGTTACGACATCGGTCTGCAGCCCACGGCGCAGAAGTACTTCGTCCTCGCGCTGCACGCGTCCAAGGAGGCCGGCGACAAGCCCCTGGGCTCGTACATCCTCTCCAGCATGAGCCGCCAGATGATCCACCTCGGGCGCCCCGACGACGCCCTGGAGCTGATCCATCTCGCGCAGTACGGCAGCCGCGAAATGGCCACGCCGCGCACGCAGGCCATGCTGTATGCGATGGAGGCCCGCGCGTACGCCGGCATGGGCCAGCCCAGCAAGGTCAAGCGGGCCGTCCGGATGGCGGAGGACACCTTCGCCGACGTGGAGCCCGGCGCGCGGCTGGAGCCGGACTGGATCCGCTTCTTCTCCGAGGCCGAGCTGAACGCCGAGAACGCCCACTCGTACCGCGACCTCGCCTACGTCGCGGGCCGCAGCCCGACGTACGCCTCGCTGGCGCACCCGGTCATGGAGCGCGCCGTCGAGCTGTTCGGCAAGGACCCCGAGCACCAGCGCTCGTACGCCCTCAACCTCATCGGCATGGCCACGGTCCACCTGCTGCAGCGCGAGCCCGAACAGTGCGCGGACATGGCGCACCGGGCCATACCGTTCGCGAAGCAGGTGCGCTCGGAGCGGGTCAACACCCGGCTGCGCAAGACCGTGGACACCGCGTCCCGGGACTTCTCCGAGGTCGCCGAGGTGATCCAGCTGACCGAGGAACTGCAGCACCACCTGCCGGAGACCACCGCGGAGGCGGTCTAGCGAGCAGGCCCCCGAAAACCCCGGCCGTGACCACGCCCCGTACAGCCCGACTCGGCTCCCCCATCGCCAGGTCTGCGGGCGCGGTCACGGCCGGTTCGGTATTCAGGTGGCCCCACAGCCGCTTAGGTGGCCCCCACAGGCGTTCATCCGGGCGTAACACCGTGGTCGCCTTCGTCACTGCGGCGAAACACCGGGACGCTTCACCGGAAACGGCGCTGCGTCAATCTCGTGGCGAAAGCCGGCCCATCAGCACCACGCCCGCACGGGCCGCATCGACGACGAGGAGACGCCGATGCCCCCAGGCATCCTGACGCTCGCAGCAGACAAGGTCGAGCTGAGTCCGGCCAACACCGGATTCATGCTGATCGCCACCGCCCTGGTGATGGTGATGACCCCCGCGCTCGCGTTCTTCTACGGCGGCATGGTCCGCGTGAAGAGCGTCCTGAACATGCTGATGATGAGTTTCATCAGCCTCGGTCTGGTGACCGTCCTGTGGGTGCTCTACGGCTTCAGCCTCGCCTTCGGCACCGACCACGGCTCGGTCATCGGCTGGACCGGTGACTACCTCGGCCTCAGCGGCATCGGCCTCACCGAGCTCTGGGACGGCTACACCATCCCGGTCTACGTCTTCGCGGCCTTCCAGCTGATGTTCGCGATCCTCACCCCCGCGCTGATCAGCGGCGCCCTCGCGGACCGCGTGAAGTTCTCCGCCTGGGCCCTCTTCATCGTCCTGTGGGTGACGATCGTGTACTTCCCGGTCGCCCACTGGGTGTGGGGCGCCGGCGGCTGGCTCTACGAGCTCGGCGTGATCGACTTCGCGGGTGGTACGGCCGTCCACATCAACGCCGGTGCGGCGGCCCTGGGCGTCATCTTCGTCGTCGGCAAGCGGATCGGCTTCAAGAAGGACCCGATGCGGCCGCACAGCCTGCCGCTGGTCATGCTCGGCGCGGGCCTGCTGTGGTTCGGCTGGTTCGGCTTCAACGCCGGCTCCTGGCTCGGCAACGACGACGGCGTGGGCGCGGTCGCCTTCCTCAACACCCAGGTCGCCACGGGCGCGGCGATGCTCGGCTGGCTCGGGTACGAGAAGCTGCGGCACGGCTCCTTCACGACGCTCGGTGCCGCGTCCGGCGCGGTCGCAGGGCTGGTCGCCATCACCCCGGCCTGCGGCGCGGTCAGCCCCCTCGGCGCCATCGCGATCGGCATCATCGCCGGTGTGCTGTGCGCCATGGCCGTCGGCCTGAAGTACCGCTTCGGCTACGACGACTCCCTCGACGTCGTCGGCGTCCACCTGGTCGGCGGTGTCGTCGGCTCGCTGCTCATCGGCCTCTTCGCCACCGGCGGCGTACAGAGCGACGCCAAGGGACTCTTCTACGGCGGCGGCCTGGCCCAGCTCGGCAAGCAGTCCGTGGGCGTGGTCTGCGTCCTGCTCTACTCCCTCGTGGTCAGCTTCCTCCTTGCCAAGGTCGTCGACCTGGTGATGGGCTTCCGGGTCAGCGAGGACGAGGAGCTGGCGGGCGTGGACCAGGCCGCCCACGCGGAGACGGCGTACGACTACGGCGGCACCGGCGGCGGCACGACCCTGACCCGTACAGCGGCGCCGGCCCCCGGTGACACCCCGGCAGGGGCCGCCGGGGCCACGGCCCAGGCCCCGCAGGCAGGATCATCGGCTCAGGCCCAGGACGGTACTCCGGGCAAGGCGAAGAAGGTGGACGCGTGAAGCTCATCACGGCAGTAATCAAGCCGCACCGGCTGGACGAGGTGAAGGAGGCCCTGCAGGCATTCGGCGTGCACGGCCTGACCGTCACCGAGGCCAGCGGATACGGCCGGCAGCGCGGCCACACGGAGGTGTACCGCGGCGCCGAGTACACCGTGGACCTCGTCCCCAAGATCCGCATCGAGGTCCTGGTCGAGGACGCCGACGCCGAACAACTGGTCGAGGTAGTCGTCAAGGCCGCCCGCACCGGCAAGATCGGCGACGGCAAGGTCTGGTCCGTCCCGGTCGACGAGGCAGTCCGCGTCCGCACGGGCGAACGGGGCCCGGACGCGCTCTGAGCGACGCTCTGAGCGGCGCTCGCCCTGGTGTGGGCGGGGTGCCGGTGGGCGGGTCGCTCGGCGGGGGGGGGCGGGTGTGCCCGCCTTGCGGGGGCGGGTCGGCACCGGGGCCGCTGGGGACGCCGGGATCGCGGGGGTCGCCGGGACTGCGGGGGTCGCCAGGTCTGCCGGGACCGTCGGGATCGCCGGGACTGCCGGTGCTGTCGGTGCTGCCGGGATCGCCCGGGGCCTCACCGGTCTATTCGGGTCCGCGGAAGGCAAGGGCTCTGTGGGCTTCCGGCTCACGGCGGGGCCGGCCCGCTGGACGGGTTCGGGGATTCGGGTCCGTTCGGTTGGGGGGCGCTCCGGGGACTTCGGTCCGTTCGGTTCGGGGGCGCTCCGGGGACTCCAGTCCGTTCGGTTGGCGGGCGGCTCCGGAGCCTGGCCGCCTGACGGTTCCCGCAATACCGGCCCGCCTGCTGGCTCCGGGAAGCCGCCCACCTGATGCCCTACGGTCCGCCCGTCCGCCCGCGGTGTACTCCGCGACCCCCGCCCACTGAGTACTTCGGGGCTCGGGGCTCCGGCCCGCTGAGTACTTACTCGGAGGCCCCGGCCCGCTGACGGGCTCCGGCCTCTCGGTCCGCCCAGCGGAATCCCCGGGACCCAGCCCGCTGATGGGGCCGGGGCCCCGCCCCCGTCGGGCACCGGACGGCCGATCCGGACGGCCGATCCGGAGGGCCGCCCACCCGGCGGTACTTCCAGCCCGTCCGGCGTTTGAGGACATCTTCACGGGGCCCGGGGCCGTTGCCCCGGTTTCGGGAAGGGGTGGGTCCGGGGCACACAAGCCGCCCGGCAGCGGCGACCACCGGCCGCCAACCACGCCGACCGGACACGCAACGGCAAGCCGCGAGACACCCGGCAGCCGATGCCACCCCAAGCCGATGCCACACCGAACGAACAAGGAGCGCGCGAGGTGACCGACAGCGTCGAGGAGACAGCAGGCGTCGACCGGACGGCCGGCCCCGGCAGCAACACAGCCGCAACCGGCACCCCGGACAGCCCCGCCCCGGGTAGCCCCGGTACAGACGGCCCCAGCACCGGCAGCCCGAGCACGCACGACGCCGCCCCCGCCGACCAAGGCGGCCCCGCCCCCGACTACCCCGCCGCCCGCCTGCGCCTTCTCCAGGACGACACCACGACCGGCCCCGACCGCCGCGCGGCCCTCGCCCGCCTCACCGACACCTGGCTGGCCGGACTCTTCGAGCGCGCCGCCGCCCAGAGCGGCGTGACCGGCGCGGCCCTCGTCGCCGTAGGCGGCTACGGCCGCGGCGAACTCTCCCCTCGCAGCGACCTCGACCTGCTCCTCCTCCACGACGGCAAGGCGTCACCCCAAGAGGTCGCGACCCTCGCCGACCACCTCTGGTATCCGCTCTGGGACCTCGGCCTGGACCTGGACCACTCCGTCCGCACGCTCGCCGAGGCCCGCCGCACCGCCCGCGACGACCTCAAGGCCCAGCTCGGCCTCCTCGACTCCCGCCACCTCGCCGGCAGCCCCGACCTCACCACCGCCCTGCGCACCGCGAGCTTCGCCGACTGGCGCGAGGCCGCCCCCAAACGCCTCCCGGAGCTGCACGCGCTCTGCCTGGACCGGGCCGACCGCCAGGGCGAGCTGCAGTACCTCCTCGAGCCCGACCTGAAGGAGGCCAGAGGCGGCCTGCGCGACGTCACCGCCCTGCGCGCGGTGGCCGCCTCCTGGCTCGCCGACGCCCCCCGGGCCGGCCTGGAGGCCGCCCGCGGCCGCCTGCTGGACGTACGCGACGCCCTCCACCTGGTCACCGGCCGGGCCACCGACCGGCTCGCGCTCCAGGAGCAGGACCAGGTCGCGGCGGCCCTCGGCCTGCTCGACGCGGACACACTGCTGCGCCAGGTGTACGAGTCGGCCCGCACGATCTCGTACGCCGGTGACGTCACCTGGCGCGAGGTCGGCCGGGTGCTGCGCTCCCGCTCCGTACGGCCCTCGCTGCGCGGGCTGATGAGCGGCAGGAGCGGGCGGATGGCGGCCAAGGGCGAGCGTTCGCCGCTGGCCGAGGGCGTCGTGGAGCACGACGGCGAGGTCGTACTGGCCCGCACGGCCCGCCCCGAACGGGACGCCGTGCTGCCGCTGCGTGCCGCTGCCGCCGCCGCCCAGGCGGGCCTGCCGCTGTCCCCGCACGCCGTGCGTCGGCTGGCCGCGGCGGCCCGCCCGCTGCCGGTGCCGTGGCCGGCCGAGGCCCGCGAGGAGCTGCTGACCCTGCTGGGCGCGGGCGCGCACACCGTGCCCGTATGGGAGGCGCTGGAGGCCGAGGGGATCATCACGCGGCTGCTGCCGGACTGGGAGCGCGTGCGCTGCCGCCCGCAGCGCAACGCCGTGCACCGCTGGACCGTCGACCGGCACCTCGTCGAGACGGCCGTACGGGCCTCCGCCCTGACCCGTCGCGTCCACCGCCCCGACCTGCTCCTCATGGCAGCCCTCCTGCACGACATCGGCAAGGGCTGGCCCGGCGACCACTCGGTGTCCGGCGAGACCATCGCCCGCGACGTGGCCACCCGGCTCGGCTTCGACGCCAAGGACACGGACGTCATCGCCACCCTCGTCCGTCACCACCTCTTCCTCGTCGAGACCGCCACCCGCCGTGACCTGGACGACCCGGCCACGGTCGCCGCGGTCGCCCAGGTGGTCCGCTCGGCGGGCACGCTGGAGCTGCTGCACGCCCTCACCGAGGCCGACGCGCTGGCCACCGGGCCCGCCGCCTGGAGCCGCTGGCGCGAGGGGCTGGTCGCCGACCTGGTCCGCCGGGTCGGCGGGCTGCTGGCGGGCGAACCCGACGCGACCACGCCCACCCCGTGGGAGCCCACAGCGGAACAGGAGCGCCTCGCCGTCGAAGCATGGCGCACCGGCGAACCGGTACTGGCCCTCCACACCCGGGCGGAGCCGCCCACGGAGGCGCCGGAGCCACCGCCGAACGACACCGCACCCCGGCCGGAGCCCGCCGGGGCCCAGGAACCGGTCGGCGTCGAACTTCTCATCGCCGTTCCGGACCGCCCGGGAATCCTCCCCGCCACCGCCGGCGTACTCGCCGTGCACCGCCTCACGGTCCGCGCCGCCGACCTCCGCGTCATGCCCCTGCCGGAGCAGCTGTCCGGAGCGGCCGATCATGGGAAGGACGGTGGGGCGGACACGCGCCCAGAAGCCGAGCCTCGGCCCACGACGGGCACGGTCTCCTCGCCCGCGGCCGCCCGCCGCCCGATGCTGCTCCTCAGCTGGCGGGTGGCGGCCGAGTACGGATCGCTGCCCCAAGCGGTCCGGCTCCGCGCCGACCTCGTACGGGCCCTGGACGGCACGCTCGACATCCCGGCCCGCCTCGCCGAGCGCGAACGCGCCTACGCACGGCGCTCGCGCCGGCTCCAGGCGCCGCCGCCCCGGGTCACGGTGGCGCCCGGCGGTTCCCGCTCCGCCACCGTCATCGAGGTACGCGCCCAGGACGCCCAGGGCCTGCTGTACCGGATCGGCCGCGCCCTGGAGGACGCGGGCGTCACGGTCCGCAGCGCCCACGTCAGCACCCTCGGAGCCAACGCGGTGGACGCCTTCTACGTCACGGACCCCGACGGCGCCCCGCTCCCGCCCGACACCGCGACCGAAGTGGCCCAGGCCGTGGAACGCGCCCTGAAGTGACCCGGAGCACCGCCCCCGCGACCGCGCCGCACCACCGGGCGCTCCCGGCACTCGCGGTCCCGGCGTCCTCCGTGTCCCCGGCGCTCCCGGGCGGCCGGAAGGGGCGTCGTTCTGCGCCCGGCGCACGGGGTGAGCCCGTCCCTCTCCGTCTCTTCGGGTAGGGCCGGACGTTCTGTACCGTGGGGCGGATACTCTAGAAGCCGATTGACTCCACCCCCGACCCCGAGGATCGACGACCGCCGTGTTCGATACGCTTTCCGACCGCCTGGCGAGTACTTTCAAAAATCTCCGGGGCAAGGGGCGCCTCTCCGAGGCGGACATCGACGCCACCGCGCGCGAGATCCGGATTGCGCTGCTCGAAGCGGATGTCGCGCTGCCCGTCGTCCGCGCCTTCATCAAGCAGGTCAAGGAGCGCGCGCTCGGCTCCGAGGTCTCCCAGGCGCTGAACCCCGCCCAGCAGGTCATCAAGATCGTTAACGAGGAGCTCGTCGGCATCCTCGGCGGCGAGACCCGTCGCCTGCGCTTTGCCAAGCAGCCGCCGACGGTGATCATGCTCGCCGGCCTCCAGGGCGCCGGTAAGACCACGCTGGCCGGCAAGCTCGGCCGCTGGCTCAAGGCGCAGGGCCACACCCCCATGCTGGTCGCCTGCGACCTCCAGCGCCCGAACGCCGTGAACCAGCTCTCCGTCGTCGCCGAGCGCGCCGGCGTGGCGATCTTCGCCCCCGAGCCGGGCAACGGCGTCGGCGACCCGGTCAAGGTCGCCCAGGACTCCATCGAGTACGCCCGCGACAAGCAGCACGACGTCGTGATCGTCGATACCGCCGGCCGCCTGGGCATCGACCAGGAGCTGATGCAGCAGGCCGCGGACATCCGCGACGCGGTCAAGCCGGACGAGGTCCTCTTCGTCGTCGACGCCATGATCGGCCAGGACGCGGTCAACACCGCCGAGGCGTTCCGCGACGGCGTCGGCTTCGACGGCGTGGTGCTCTCCAAGCTCGACGGCGACGCCCGCGGTGGTGCCGCGCTCTCCATCGCGCACGTCACCGGCAAGCAGATCATGTTCGCCTCCAACGGCGAGAAGCTGGACGACTTCGACGCGTTCCACCCGGACCGCATGGCGTCCCGCATCCTGGGCATGGGCGACATGCTGTCGCTCATCGAGAAGGCCGAGCAGACCTTCAGCCAGGCCGAGGCCGAGAAGATGGCGGCCAAGCTGCAGAAGGGCCCGAAGGAGTTCACGCTCGACGACTTCCTGGCCCAGATGGAGCAGGTCCGCAAGATGGGCTCCATCTCGAAGCTGCTCGGCATGCTGCCCGGCATGGCGCAGATGAAGGACCAGATCAACAACCTCGACGAGCGGGACGTGGACCGCACCGCCGCGATCATCAAGTCGATGACCCCGGTCGAGCGCCAGGATCCGACGATCATCAACGGCTCGCGCCGCGCTCGTATCGCGCGCGGTTCGGGTGTCGACGTCAGCGCCGTGAAGAGCCTGGTCGAGCGCTTCTTCGACGCCCGCAAGATGATGTCGAAGATGGCCCAGGGCGGCGGCATGCCGGGGATGCCGGGCATGCCCGGGATGCCGGGCATGGGTGGCGGCGCCAAGAAGAAGAAGCAGCAGAAGAAGGTCAAGGGCAAGCAGCGCAGCGGCAACCCCATGAAGCGCAAGGCCGAGGAGGAGGCCGCCGCGGCCCGCCGCGAGGCGGCCCAGAACGGCAACCCGCTCGGCCTCCCGCAGGGCGGCCAGGACGCCCCGCAGAACTTCGAACTCCCCGACGAGTTCAAGAAGTTCATGGGCTGACGCGCAACCGCCAGCCGCCTTCCGCCTCTACGGCCCCGCCCGGACCCCTCCGGCCGGGGCCGTACGCGTACACCATCCGGCTGGGGCCCTCGTACGCAGGCGGGGAGACGTGTACGTACTCGGCCCCTGCCACCGCCCTCGCCCCCGTCAGTGTGTGCGGCCTTCCGGGCCCGCTGCCTCCGTGGCATGGGCGAGGTGCGAGGTGTGAGTGTGCTCTGCGCCGCGTATAGGACACTCCTGGGGGAGTGGAGTGCCGCTGGCGAGGCCGGCCGGGCTCAGGCCCAGCGCGACGGCCGCGGTGGCGCCCACGTCCGCCAGCGACGCGGCGTCCGGGAGACGCTCGGTGGCCGCAGCGGCGGGACGGTGGATCAGTACCGGCACGAACTCCCTGGTGTGGAAGGCGTGTCCGATCGTCGGGTCGTTGCCGTGATCGCCGGTGACGATCAGGCGGTCCCCGGGCGCCGTGAGCAGCGGCAACAGCGCCGCGATCCCCGCATCCACCCGCCGCAGCACGGCCGCATACCGCTCCGGGTCCTGCTGGTGCCCGGCCAGATCGGTCTCCTGCACATTGCTGACCACCAGCACCGCCCCTTCCGGCCCCGCGCTCCCGCCCCGCCCGGCCTCGCGCACCGCGTCCAGCGTGTGCCCCAGTACTTCCCCGGTGTCCACCGCCGGCCGGCGCACCGCCGCCTCGCAGGCAAGGATGTCGGCCGCCTTGCCGACGAGCGTGACGGGCACGCCCGCCCGGGCGGCGGCCTCGGGCAACTGCCGGGTGTGGTCCAGCGGCGCGCCCAGATGCTGCACCTCCAGCCCGCCGTTGCGGTAGAAGCCGCTGGCCGGGGTGTCCAGCCCGACCGTGCCGGCCTCCCCGTGCCGTACGAACCCGGGCAGCGGCCCGTCGGCGTGGCCGCCCACCGCGATCACCCGCGCGACCGGCGCGACCGACCTGACCACCCGCGCCACGGCCAGCACCTGCGCGAACGGCGCCTCGTCCAGCCGTGCCGAGGCGTTCCAGTTGATGCCCGGATCGGCCTCCAGGTTGTCGTGCACCAGCACCCGCCCGTCGACCACCAGCAACGGCTTGCCGTCGAGCAGTTCCGTACGGTGCCCGGCCGCCCGCAGCGCCGCGGTCACCTCCTGGAGGTGCTCGGCGAGCCGGGCCACCGTCACCCGGCTGAAGTCGGCGCCCATCATCGTCTGGTGCCCCGCATACGTGTCCGCGCCCGGATACCCCAGCGCCGCCCGGCCGGCCGCGACCGGCAGCGAGGGGTGTGGCGCGAGATCCGGATGCGGGTGCACGGAGCCCAGCCCGAGCGCGCCGAGCGTGGGCAACTCCAGCGGGCGGCCGGTCGTCGCGCGGTGGTGGTCAAGGAGGTGGCCGAGGGTGTCGGCCTTCATATCGCCGGGGCGCAGCGCTCCGGCATCGGGCATCGCGCCGATGCCGAAGCCGTCGACGACGAGGATGACAATCTTGCTCATGGCGGTTCCTGGCGTCCGAGTCGGGTGAAGCAGGTACGGATTACGGAGGGGACGACGGGGGAGCGGGGCCGCCTGGCGGGCGGTGGTGGCTGATCAGTAGGGCCTCCCGAGAGGGTCGTAGAGGCCGCTGAGCTTCGGCGTGCCCGAGGCCAGTCCGGAGACGACGGCCACGCTGCTGCGGGTGACGAAGATCTGGGTACGGAAGGCGAGCACGGCGGTGTCACCCACCCGCGCGTCCCCGGGAGCGAGCAGCCGGTAGTAGTCGATGTTCGCGGCGGGGGCGTCCTCGACCCGCAACCGAGCCCCGGTACGCGGGATCAGCGCCTCCTTGGCGCCGCCCCGGGCGTAGAACCCGCCGCCGTACAACGCGGGCCGGCCGTCGGCGAGCGTATGGGCGACCTCGCTGACGTACACGTACGCGGGCTTCTCCGGCTGTGCATGGTCGATGGCGTGCAGCGGGGTGGTGCCGGTGAGGGCGTGGCCGGGCTCCCCGTGCGTCGCGCCCAGCCGCGCCAGCAGCGGCAGGGTGGCCATCGATGTGGCGCTCGGCGCGCTCAGCTTGAGGTCTGTGTAACCGCGGGCGGCCAGCCGCTCCACGGCGGCACGGGCCAGCGCGAAGTTGGGCGTGGGTCGCGGCTCGCCCGTATCCGGATCGCACAGCACACACGGAAACGCCGTGACACCGGCCACCCGGATCCCCGGCAGCCGCTCGGCCTCCGCGACAAACGCGTCCAGACCGTCCATGCGGGCGAGACCGTCCATGCCGGTAAGACCGTCCAGACCGTCCGGCCCGGTTCGGTCGCCGATCGAACCGCTCGGACCACCGACGGAACCGCATCGATCATCCGCTCGGTCCGGGCCATCCGCACCGTCCGGGCCGTCGTCACCGCCGTCGAGCCGTACTCCGCCCTCCTGCCCCGGATAGACCGCACCGGCCGCGCCCTCCAGTCGGATCAGTACGTCCTGCACGAATCCGAGCCGGGCGGCGGCGTCCGAGACGGCTCGGGCGTTCGCCAGGTCGTACACGGTGACGGTCTCCGGGCGCCAGGCGAGCATCTCGGGCAGCGCACGGGCCGGGATCTGGACGAGATGGCCGAGGTTGCCGGCCTGCGCGCCCGCGGCGTGCAGAATGCGGGCCTCGGGCGGATCGATGGCCGCGAACCGCGGGATGTGCCGCGCGATGGCCTCGATCAGCTCCGGGTTGCGGCCGATCTGCTTGACCACGAACCACAGCGACAGACCGAGCCGGTCCGCCTCCCGGGCCAGCAGCTCGGCATTGGACTCGATGGCGTCCAGATCCATGACGTACGTGTCCGGCGGAATGGCCCCGGTGTCGTGCAACTCTGCTGCGAACGCGACCAGTTCCGGGTTGCGGTGGAGGACGGCGTCGAGGAACACGGTCAGCCCCCTGTCTCACGAAGGTCGCGCAGCGATCGGCGCAGGATGTCGAGCACGAGATCCGCGCCGGCGCGCATGGGATTGATCCGCACGGTCCACTCCGCGAGCTCCGGCGCGTCCTCAAGGGACGAGCTCGACATGCGGTAGAACAACGGGGCGATCTCGTATCGGGAATTGGAGCCGACGGGGTAGGGCGCCGCCCCGTACCGTGCGGCCACGATGGGCAGTTCGCGGGCCACCGGACGGTCCAGCCGCACCAGCAGACAGCGGTCCTGGGCATTGGCGATGCGGACCTCGGCGACGCCCGGTACCTCGCCCGCCGCCAGCCGTTCGGCCACCTCCGCGCCCATCGCGGACTGCAGCGACCACATCACCGGTACGTGGGTGAGGGCGCGCAGCGCGTCGAGCGCCTGGTGCCCCTGGACCTGACCGCCTCCGGAGTAGTTGTCCGCGTGCACGCGCGACACCAGGTCGGCCGAGCCCACCACGGCACCGACGCCCTCCGGTCCGTGCAGCTTGAAGAGTGAGAAGCAGGAGGCGTCGGCGCCCAGTTCGACTCCGCTCTTCGGAACCCGTATGACCGCGTAGTTGTCGTCGACGACCGCGCGCACGCCGGCCGCGCGGCACGCCGCCAGTACCTCACCGGGGTCGTAGGAGTCGGCCAGCCGCTGCCGGGTGTGCTGCACGTACGCCCAGGAGAACCGCCCGCTGTCCAGCGCCTCCGCCAGCGCCGAACGGTCGTTGAAGTCCACCTCCGTCACCGCCATGCCCAGGCCGCGCAGGGTGACGGCGGTGGTGCGGTAGACCGGTGCGCGGTGGATGAGGAGCGGATCACCCGCGCCGAGCACCGCGGAGAGCGCGGCGCGGATCGCGCCGGTACCCGCCCCCTGGACGAGGGCGGCGTCCTCGGCCCCGAAGAAGTCGGCGAGTACGGCCTCCACCCGGGCGGTCGTACGCGGCCGGCCGAGCCCGGGGACGACGCCGGCGTCCGCCTCGAAGAGCTGCTCGCCTGTGAAGTGCCGTGCGACGCATTCCAGCAGTCGGTTCTGCCGCGCGACGGCGTCCGCCAGCGGCACGGTCGGCAAGGGGAAGGTCTTCGGCAAGGTCTTGGACGTCGAGGCCGCTCCGGGGCCGTCCCCGGTCCCCGGCCGCTGCCCAGCCAGCCGTTCCTGTGCGGGCATCTCAGACCGCCTCCTCTGTGTGCGCTCCGGTGAGAAAGCGGATCGGATTGCGGCGGGTCATCAGGTCGATCAGGTCGTCGTCCAGCCCTGCCGCCCGCAGCCGCGGCAGGAAGGACCGGAACAGATGGCCGTACCCCTGTCCGCCCTCGTCCCGGAGATAGCCGTGCCGGGAGATGTCGCAACTCAGCAGCACCCGGTCCGCATGTCCGGCCGCCACCAGCTCCAGCAGCAGCCGCAGCCGGGCCGCGTCGCTCTGGTAACTCTCTTTGCCCACCGTGTCGAAGGCGACGTACGCCCCCCGCTCCGCCAATTCCCGGTGCACACCCGGGTCGTCCAGCAGGTCCTGATGGCCGATGCAGATCCGGTGCGGCGGCAGCCCCTCGGCGGTGAGCAGCGCCAGCTGGGCGAGGCCGCCCCGGCCGAGCTGGGCGTGGGTGGCCACGGAGAGGCCGGTGGCCACAGCCGCCCGCGCGGCCGCCTTGAGCGTGCGGACCTCCGGCTCACTGGGCCGGTCGCCGTGGCTGCCGATCTCCCCGATGACGCCGGGGAGTATGCCCTCCGGGCCGATGCCCTCGGCGATCTCCCGCACCAGTGTGTCGGTCAGCTCCTCGACGCCGGCGTCGCCGACCTCGGAGGGGTGGAACGGCTCGTAGTACCAGCCGGTGGCCGCGACGACCGGGACGCCGGAGTCCTTGGAGATCCGGGCCAGTGCCGCCACGTCACGGCCCATGCCCCGGCAGCTCAGCTCGATGACCAGCGACAGCCCGGACTCCTCGTGCAGCACGGCGAGTTCGCGGGTGACCGCGTCGGCGTGCCGGCTGTCGAGCACCGCTGCCCGGTCGGGGTCCCGGCGCAGGTCGAGCGCCAAGTGCTCGTGTGCGAGCGCGGGGCCCCGTACGGCGGCGGGGGCGAGAGGACCGGTGACGGTTCGGATGTCGTGCATGGTGCTGCCTTGCTTTCTTCCTGCCGGAGGGCGGAGGGCGGAGGGCCGGTCCTGCTGGAGGTCGGTGGCTCGCCCGTTCGCGTACGCCGCCGGTCGGAGCTGCGTACGGAGCGCGTCAGCCCTTGACGGGGGTGAACAGGTCCAGCCAGTACAGGAGGTTGAGGACGACGCCGCCGACGATCACGGCGGCGGGTGCCGCGGCCATGCGGACCACGACCCGGCCCATCGCCTCGTTCAGCAGGTAGAGCCCGCCGACGATGAGAATGCCGAGACCGCCGCCCATGGTGTTGGCCGCCATCAGGGAACCGAAGAGGATGGCCAGCTGCAGTGAGTCGCTGATCGCGCTGCGCAGGTGCTCAGAGGAGTCCCGCACCGACGGCAGCCTCCCCAGCACCCGGCCGATCCACGAGAGCGCCAGCACCTCGACGGCGAAGACCACGGCACCGCATATCAGTGCCAGCCAGGGATTCGGCAGGAGATAGCCGATCGGGTAGACCAGCGTGAAGCCGGCGACGCCGTACGCGCCCGAGGCCAGCGCTGTGGTGGCGATCAGCGGGACGAAGCCGAAGACGCGATAGAAGTCCACTTGGGCCGCGCCGCTGTAGTCACCCTTGGCGATCAGGAAGCTGGTCGCCTCCCCACCGCCGAAGATGTGCATCTGGGCCAGCAGGCAGACACCGGCACCCAGCACCATGAACAGCGGCAGGTGCTTGCGCAGCCGGGTCGCGCTCGCGCTGAACAACGAAGCCATCGGGTCGTCGCCGCCCGACGCGTCCTCTGCCGGGCCGTCGGCCCTTCCGGCCTGCTCAGCCCGCTCCGTCCTGCGCTGCCGCAGGTCCTTGGCCACGGCGAACGCGATCAGCATCAGCACGCCCACCGCCATGGCGATGGCTCCGGCGAAGACACCCGGCCACAGCTTCATCGTGGCTATGACCAACGCCAGCTCGACCACGCCCGCGATGCCGCCGCGCAGTTTGCCGAACTGCTTGCTGATCGCCAGTACCGGAAAGAGCGTGAAGAGGAAGAGGATCGGTGTCGACATCTGCTGCATCGCGGTGAGGAAGTCGACCGGCAGGTCGTGCGCGAGGCTGTTGGCGCCGTTCAGCCCGAAGACGATGACCGCGCCCCAGGCGGCCCCGAGGATCGGCGCGAGCCACTTCTTCGGCGAGAGAATGCCGAGAATGTCGGTGGGCAAGAAGACCAGCCAGGGGTTCAGCACCCCCGTGGACAGCGCCATCGGCGCGCCCAGGCCGAAGATGAAGCCCGCGGAGAGTCCGAAGGACACGGCCGTGGTGGCACTGCGGGTCGTACGCCCCTGGATGAAGTCCAGCATGAAGGGACGTACACCGTCATTGAAGACGGCCAGGGCCAGGTGCGAGATGAAGGCCGTCAGAGCGCAGAGGACGATGACGGTCAGCTGCTGTGGCAGCGACAGGCTGAGATCTGTGCTGCCGACGGCTGCGGCGGCGATGTTCCCACTCACGGCTCACTCCTCAATGCCTTGACCGGGTCAGGCGTCGTGGGCCGCGATGGCGCGGGCGATGACGGGGGCGACGGTGTCGATCTTGTCCATGCCGAAGCCGAAGACCTTCTTGCCGTCGCCGATGAGGACGCGCACCTCTTCCTCGGTGGGGACGGAGCGGCCGAAGGTGTGGCAGGCGGCGCTGCCCATGAGACCCAGCAGGACACCGAGCGAGGCGCCGGCGCCGGTGTGGCAGGTACCCAGGTAGTAATCGGCCTGTCCGGCACGCAGCTTCATCGCCGCGTCCATGTCGCTGGAGACGGCGACGTCGACGCCGTCCAGGGCCAGCTTCTGCACCGTCTCGGCGACCTCGAGCTTGCGGACACCGCCGGTGAGGATCTTCGTCATGACACGTCCCTTCTGAGTCCGTTCTTGCGGAGTACGGCGAGATGCATCGCCAGGAAATTGATCTCGGAGTCGGGCAGCGCGGCGCCCAATTCCTTCTCGGCGCGCAGGGATATGGCACGGGCCCGCTCGACGGCCCGGGGCTGGTCGGCGAGCTCCGCCGCCACGTCCTCGTCGGTGAGGAACTGCTCTATGGGCTCGCCGTTCAGCAGCCGGGTGAGGGCCATCACGAGGTGACTGGTCAGCATGCCGGCGGTGTCCTCGGTGACGGGGTGGCCTTCGCCCGCCAGGGCGGTCAGCTCCTCCTCGACGAATCGAGTCACCTGCGGCGGCGCCTGTCCGCTGTCCCGGAAGAGCTGGAGGCGGAGGGCGAGTCGGTCCTCCATGGGGCGTCCTTTCCTCGCGATGCCTGCGGTGGACTTGGTATCGACAGTAACCAGGATTTTGGATATTGGGGAGAGTCGTGAGCACTCTTTTTCGAATGAGTGAAGGTGTGCTCTGCGGTTGACGCTCGGTTCGGGCAGGGAGGAGCCGTTCGTGGGCGAGGCCGACGGTTGGTTTCGTGGCGGGGGAGGGCGGCGGCGTCGGGGTTTCTCCGGGGTCCGCCGCTTCCAAGGTCAGTACGAGGGCATGCGCTCGCCGCGCAGTACCTCCCCCTGCAGATCGGTGACGAGGGACAGGTCCAGTCCGTCTCGCACCGCACTCAGGGCGGCGGCGCCCTGGGCCCGTCCTATGAGCGCGGCGCTGGAGTTGCGCAGAGACAGGTCGCGGGTGATTTCGTCGCCCAGCGGCAGTACGTCGACATCCGGCCCGAGGTGGTCCTGGACCTCATCGAGATTCCATACCGTGGCGTCCACCTCGCCGCGTGCGAACAAGTCCCGCAGTTGCATGTATGACGCCTCCACCCACTGGATGTCGTCGCGTCCGGCGAACGCCCGCCCGGCCAGCATCCGCAGGTCCTCCGACGCGGAGTCGATGGCCACCCGAAGCCCCGGCTTTTCCGGATCCACTCCGTGCCGCAGCAGCAGGCCGTGCGCGCCGACGTACGTGGCCGGGCCGAGATCGGCGACCAGCTCCAGGGGGAGCTCGTCGAGGAACCGGTCGGCGGCGAAGCGGGAGAGCACGACCAGGTCGACCTTGCTCTCCAGCAGGGCCTCGACGCGGGTGGCCGCGCCCCGCATGAACGTGATCGCGAACGGGGCGCCGGCGCCCTCGAAAGCCGTGCGCAGGCCGGTGGCCAGTCCTTCGTACCGCCGCGAATAGGGGAGGGGCATGGCGGCGAGCAGCGTGCCGAGCCCCGACAGGCGCCACAGTATGGTCCGATCGGCCCGCAGGAGGAACGTGCCGAGGTGGCCGCGGGCGACCGTCTCGATTGCACCTGCCTCCTCCAGGAGCTGAAGGGCGGCCTGGACCGTGCCGTTGCCCACGCCGAGCTCCTCGGCGAAGTCGCGGACGCGCGGGAGGCGGGTGTCCTCGTCGTGATTGAGCAACAGGGCCGCGAGCTGCCGGGCAGCCAGTCCGTTGCGGGTGAGGAACCGCTCGTCCACGCTGTTCATGCAAATGACAATAACCAGGATTCTGGATTTTGCCAAGCCATTTTCACGAACGGGCGAATGGGGGTGAGTGCGCGATGCCGATATGCGGAGCTCAGCCGACGCGGACGTCATCGCCGGCACTCATGGCGGCTCGACCTGCTGGCGCCGAGCCGCAGCGCCGAGCCGTGGCGCCGAGCCGCAGCGCCAAGCCGTGGTGCCCACGCGAATGACGTCCGCGTCCACTTCCCGCGACTTCGGAAGATCCGAGGACTGAGGACTGAAGGCTTGAGGACTGAGGGCTATGGACGGCAGCTGAGTGAGCTCAGCGCGTCCGGGCGATCAAGTAGCGGAAGACGTTCGGCATCCAGACCGTGCCGTCCGCGCGCTGGTACGGATGCAGCGCCTCCGACAGCTCCTTCTCCACCTGCGCCGGATCGGCGACCTGCAGCGCCGCGTCGAACAGGCCCGTCGACAACAACCCGCGCATCGCGCTCGGAAGATCGGCGTACCCGAACGGGCAGGCCACCCGGCCCGAACCGTCCGGCCGCAGCCCCGCACGCTCCGCCAGCTCCTCCAGGTCGTCCCGGCTGCTGGGCCGCCAGCCGGCCGCCGCGGGCGAGGTCGTCCTTTCGAGGGGGAGGGACGGATCCGTGAGCCGTTGCGCCACTCGGAGTACGCCTGCCGTGGCGCATCGCTCCACCGGGCCCCAGCCGCCCAGCACCACCGGGCTGCCGCGCTCTGCGAGGGCCGTTGCCGTCTGCAAGGAGGATGTCAGCCCGTCGACGGTGCTGACGCAGCCCACCGGGTGGAACGCCGTCACCAGATTGAAGCGGCCCTGTTGGGGAGGATCCATGCACTCGGGTCCGCCGTGCGCCAGGCACGCGGCCGACTCCCCGGAGCTGCCGCCCGCTTCGGGGCCCTGCTCCGGCGCCAGCCGCTCCCGGGCCAGCCGCAGCCGCGGTTCGTCCATGTCCACCCCGCTGACCTGCGCGCCACGGGCTGAAGCCATCAGCAGGGCGAGGCCGGAACCACAACCCAGTGCCAGCAGCCGAGTGCGCGGGCCGACATCCAGCCGCTGGTACACGGCCTCATACAGCGGCACCAGCATCCGTTCCTGGATTTCGGCCCAGTCGCGGGCGCGCGCCCCCGAACCGGAGCCGTCCGGTGCAGGGTGACCGGAAGGGCCGGAACGCTGGAGGCCGTGCTGTACGAGCGTGGGTGTCATGGAAAGCGCCCCTATCCGCCGAGAGCCCGAGCTTGAGGAAAATGGTCTTCCGCCCCCGATTTGTTGCGCTGTACCCCCCGGTCCAGACAACCCCCCATCGATCCCAGAGTCCAGGGGTTGCGCCCGGTTGTCTACCGCGCGCCCCCGTTTGCGCCGCCCGGGCGCCGACCGGTCGGCGGCGGACATGGAGACGGCCGCTCTCCGGCGCCCTTCAGGGGCTTCGAGGCGCCCCTCACCCGGGTGGCGTACGGCGCTTCGCACCCCCGGCCGTAGGGCGTCCGCATCACGTGGACGGGCCGCCTTCGGACGGTCGCGGCATCGCCGGTACGATCACCATGATCACGCGGCCGGCCCTGAGACCACGCCGTCTCTTCGGGGCCCGCGGGACACGATGTGCGCAGGCACCCCGTAGCGTCCGCCCGTCCGGTGCGCCGGACGTACACGTCGATACATACCGGCTCGGCACCCGGTGCGCGTCTCGTCCACAGAAAGACGCACCCGCCCTCCACGGGCCGCATGAGTGGAAACTGACTGGTACGTGCAAATTATTTGGGATGCCCCGGAATCGGAACACTGAGCGGTACCGGCTCGTTGTCACGACGTGAGCACGACACCTGTTCTCGCCGCCGAGCTGGCGCTCGCTTGGGCCGACATTCAACGGCACCATCCCGAGCTGCCGGATTTGGCCGCGCCCGAATCCCTGATCGGAGAGTCCTCGTCCGCCTGCGGCGCCGAGCTCTCCTTCGAACGGCTGCTTCATGAGGCAGTTCACGGCATCGCCGCATCCCGTGGCGTCCGCGACACCTCACGCGCCGGTCGCTACCACAACCGCCGATTCCTGGCGATCGCCGAGGAGCTGGGCCTGGACCACGCCGACGAGCCGCACCCCAGCAGCGGCTTCTCCCTGGTCACGCTCAACCCCGAAGCCAGAAGGCGGTACCGCCCCACCATCGAGCGGCTCGCCAGAGCGCTCAAGGCGCACACCGTCGCCACCGCGGCCGACAGCAGCCGCAGCTTCCGCGGCCCGGCCGCGCGGCACGGCTCCTCCGGTGGCGGCGTAAGGGTCAAGGCCGTCTGCGACTGCGGGCGCAACGTCCGGGTCGTCCCCTCCGTGCTCGCCCAGGCCCCCATCATGTGCGGCGGCTGCGGCAAGCCGTTCCGCATCCCCGAGGTGGCCGCGGTCGGCTGACCGGGGCACAGGGCCGGCCGCCCGTCCGACCGCGGCCGGCCGCACACCCCGGGCGGCGGGGCGCGGGCCGGCCCGCCCTGGTCAGCGACCGGGCGCCCGAGGTCGGCGGCCCCCTGCTCGTATGGCACAATGTCTAGCTGTACTCGACAGCCGCACAGGAACCCTCTCGCCTCCGGCTGGCGCGTCCATCGGGCACTCCGAGTACCGCAACCCCACGTGGCATCTCGTTGTGCCCAACCACGTCAAGACCAGGAGACACCACTCCAGTGGCAGTCAAGATCAAGCTGAAGCGTCTGGGCAAGATCCGCGCGCCTCACTACCGCATCGTCGTCGCCGACTCCCGTACCCGCCGTGACGGCCGGGCCATCGAGGAGATCGGCCTGTACCACCCGGTGCAGAACCCCTCGCGCATCGAGGTCGACTCCGAGCGTGTCCAGTACTGGCTGGGTGTCGGCGCGCAGCCGACCGAGCCCGTCGCGGCCATCCTCAAGGTCACCGGTGACTGGCAGAAGTTCAAGGGTCTGCCCGCCCCGGCCCCGATGAAGGTTGCCGAGCCCAAGGCCGACAAGCGCGCCCTCTTCGAGGCCGCCGCCAAGGACGCCGGTGACGAGCCGAAGGGTGAGGCCATCACCCCCAAGGCCAAGAAGGCTGACAAGAAGGCGGACGAGGCCGAGGCCGAGACGGCCAAGTCCGAGTCGACCGAGGCCTGAGCATGCTCGAGGAGGCTCTTGAGCACCTCGTCAAAGGCATCGTCGACAATCCCGACGACGTGCAGGTCGCCTCGCGCAACCTGCGTCGTGGACGCGTCCTGGAGGTCCGGGTACACCCGGACGACCTCGGCAAGGTGATCGGCCGTAACGGCCGCACCGCGCGCGCTCTGCGTACTGTTGTGGGTGCCCTCGGCGGCCGCGGTATCCGTGTCGACCTCGTCGACGTGGATCAGGTCCGCTGAGCATCGGAACACCGGCACGGGCCGGGGAGGGCTTCGGCCCTCCCCGGCCCGTGCCGGTTTGCGGTGATACCTCCTCGACCGCAACCATCCATTGAGGAACCACGCCGGCGAGAACCACCTCCGCGAGAGCGGCGGCGGATGAGCCGTGAAGAAAGGCAAGGCACAGTTGTGCAGCTGGTAGTCGCGCGGATCGGGCGCGCCCATGGGATCAAGGGCGAGGTCACGGTGGAGGTGCGCACGGACGAGCCGGAGCTGCGGCTCGCGCCGGGCGCGGTCCTGACCACGGACCCCGCGTCCACCGGCCCGCTGACCATCGAGACCGGTCGCGTGCACAGCGGTCGCCTGCTGTTGCGCTTCGAGGGCGTGAAGGACCGTACGGCCGCCGAAGCGCTCCGTAACACCCTCCTGATCGCCGAGATCGACCCCGAGGAACTTCCCGAGGACCCCGAGGAGTTCTACGACCACCAGCTCATCGACCTCGACGTGGTGACCGAGGACGGCGTCGAGGTCGGCCGCATCCTCGAGGTCTCCCACCTGCCGTACCACGACCTGCTGATCGTCGAGCGCCCCGACGGGAGCCAGGTCATGATCCCGTTCGTCGCGGAGATCGTGCCGGAGATCGACCTCGAGGAGCAGCGAGCGGTGATCGCCCCGCCGCCGGGGCTGCTGGACGACGCCCAGGCGGAGGTCGCCTCCCGCCGGGACGCGGAGGCCGACGCGGACTCCGCGAGCACGCCCGAAGACGGCCCCGCGCCCGAAAGCGGCAAGGCGTCCGAAGGCGGCGAGGCGCACGAGGGCGGTCGGGCAGCGCGCAGTGAGGACGCCTGACCATGCGTCTCGACGTCGTCACGATCTTCCCCGAGTACCTCGAACCGCTGAACGTCTCCCTGGTGGGCAAGGCGCGCGCCCGAGGGCAGCTGGACGTCCGCATCCACGACCTGCGTGAGTTCACGCACGACAAGCACAACACCGTGGACGACACCCCGTACGGCGGCGGCCCCGGCATGGTCATGAAGCCCGAGCCGTGGGGCGAGGCGCTGGACTCGGTCATCGCGTCGGGCGAGGGGGAGGAGCAGCCGGTGATCGTCGTTCCGACGCCCAGCGGCCGGCCCTTCACCCAGCAGCTCGCCGTCGAGCTCTCCGAGAAGCCGTGGCTGGTCTTCACCCCGGCCCGCTACGAAGGCATCGACCGCCGCGTCATCGAGGAGTACGGCGACCGGCTGGACGTCCGTGAGGTCTCCATCGGCGACTACGTGCTGGCCGGCGGCGAGGCGCCCGTCCTGGTCATGGTCGAGGCCATCGCCCGTCTCCTCCCCGGAGTACTGGGCAACGCCGCGTCCCACCAGGACGACTCCTTCGCACCCGGAGCGATGGCCGACCTCCTGGAGGGGCCGGTCTACACCAAGCCTCCGGAGTGGCGTGGTCGCGGCATCCCCGAGGTGCTGCTCAGCGGCCACCACGGCAAGATCGCCCGCTGGCGCCGCGACGAGGCGTTCCGCCGTACGGACCTGAACCGCCCGGACCTGATCGAACGCGCCGACCCCGCCGCCTTCGACAAGAAGGACCGCGAGACCCTCTCCATCCTGGGATGGGCCCCGGGAACGGACGGGCGATTTGGGCGGACGACTGAGGCCGTGGAAGAATAGGCCGCTGCTGTGCGTCCGGCGCGCGCCCCTGCCACAGGGGGAACGACGCCCGCCCGACGGACCGGCACCCGGACTCCCCGTCCGGCCTCCGAACGATCATCACGAATTCCGCTGATGACCTGTGGCATCAGCGAAGAAAGCAGTAGGTCATGCACCTTCTCGACTCCGTCGACGCCGGGTCGCTCCGCAGCGACGTCCCCGCCTTCCGCCCGGGTGACACCGTCAACGTCCACGTCCGCGTCATCGAGGGCAACCGCTCCCGTGTGCAGCAGTTCAAGGGCGTTGTCATCCGCCGTCAGGGCGCCGGCGTGCGCGAGACCTTCACGGTCCGCAAGGTCAGCTTCTCCGTCGGCGTCGAGCGCACCTTCCCGGTGCACACCCCGATCGTCGAGAAGATCGAGGTCGTGACCCGCGGTGACGTCCGTCGCGCCAAGCTGTACTACCTCCGCGAGCTGCGCGGCAAGGCCGCCAAGATCAAGGAGAAGCGCGAGAGCTGAGCAGCCGTACGGTGTCCTTAACCCCGGGCCGGATAGGCTCTGGGCTCGATGGACACCGACGCACAGCCTTCAACGCTTCCGGAGCGCGACTCCTCTCCAGCCCCTGACCAAGGGGCGGAGAAGGGGTCGCGCTCCGCGCGTTTTTCCCGGCGGCGGGAGCGGGCCGCGCGCGCGTCCGGCGACGGGCCGGCGGCGGGCGTCGGCGAGAGCCGCGAGGAAGGCCGCGAGGAGGCCGCTGAGCGCCCGCTGCTGCGGCGTGGGCCGGTTCTGCTGGTACTGGCCTGTCTGGCCTTTGTGGGGCTGCTGAGCGCCTTCGTCGTCCAGCCCTTCCTGATCCCCAGCTCGTCGATGGAGAACACGCTCCGGGTCGGCGACCGGGTGCTGGTGAACAAGCTGGCGTACCGGTTCGGCGGCGAACCGCGCCGGGGGGACGCCGTGGTGTTCGACGGCACGGGATCGTTCGTACAGGAAGCGCCGGCGGGCAACCCGGTGACGAAGCTGCTGCGCGGGGCCGGAGCCGCGGTGGGCCTGGTGCCGGCCGCGGAGACGGACTACATCAAGCGGGTGATCGGCGTCGGCGGGGACCGGGTGACCTGCTGCGACGAACGGGGACGGATCAAGGTGAACGGCGAACCGGTGGACGAGCCCTACCTCCACCCCGGAGACAGCCCGTCGGACGTGCCCTTCGACGTGGTCGTGCCCGAAGGGAAGCTGTGGGTCATGGGAGACCACCGCGCCAGGTCGAGCGACTCCCGCGACCACCTGGGCGACCCGGGCGGCGGCACCGTTCCGCTGGACAAGGTGATCGGCCGCGCCGACTGGATCGGCTGGCCGGTCGGCCGCTGGACCTCCTTGGAGCGACCCCGCGCGTTCGACGGCATACCGGCTCCGGCAGGGCCCCATGGGTAACAGGGGGCGCCCGCGCCACGGGCACCACCGCACAGGCGCACCACCGGAGGGCCACGGTACGGAGGCGCACGGCTCCGTACCGGACGACGCGCACGACTCCCGTGTGCCCAGCGCTGACTCCGGTGTGCCCAGCGCTGCCCCCCATGGGGCAGGTGCCGGCCCCTATGGCGCGGACCTCGGCGCGGGCGGCACCGCGACCCGTACGACGCTGCCGGCGACCGGCGGGCGGGCCGACAGACGACGCCAGGCGAAGCGCATCAAGAGGCGCAGACAGCGTTCGTACCTGAAGGAGATACCGATCCTGATCGGGGTGGCGCTGGCGATCGCCCTGGTCCTGAAGACGTTCCTCGTGCAGGCATTCGTGATCCCGTCGGGCTCCATGGAGCAGACGATCCAGATCGGCGACCGGGTGCTCGTCGACAAGCTGACCCCGTGGTTCGGCGCCGAGCCGCACCGGGGGGACGTGGTCGTCTTCAAGGACCCGAACCACTGGCTCGCGGGCGAGCGCACCACCGTGGCCGACGATCCGGTGGGGGTCAAGCAGATCAAGGAAGCCCTCACCTTCATCGGGCTGCTGCCGTCGGCGGACGAGCAGGACCTGATCAAGCGGGTCGTCGCGGTCGGCGGCGACACCGTCAAGTGCTGCGACAAGAGCGGCCGGGTCACCGTCAACGGGACGCCGTTGAGCGAGCCGTACGTCCATCCGGGCAATCCGCCCTCGCAGTTGAAGTTCGAGGTCAACGTGCCGACCGGGCGGCTCTTCGTCATGGGGGACCACCGGTCCAACTCCGCCGACTCCCGGTATCACCTGAACGAGCCGTATCGGGGGACGGTCGCGGAGAGCAGCGTCGTGGGCCGCGCCGTGGTGATCGCCTGGCCGTTCAAGCACTGGCAGCGCCTGGAAGAGCCCGATACGTACGCTTCTGTGCGCGACGCGCCGGGCGCACCGGCGACGGCGGCCACGGCGCCGCATACTCTGTCACCCGAAGGTTTGACCGTCCTCCCGACCCCTGCGGAACTCCCGCTCGTTATGGGAGTGGTGGGCCTGCACCGTTTGACGAGCAGGCGGCGGCTTGGAGTAAGGAGTGAATGTGGGGGACGTGGCGGTCGGCGCACGGTCCGGAACCGAAGAGCCCGAAGAACCAGAGGGGCGCGATAGGTCCCCCGTAGCGGACACGGCGCATCAGGAACAGCAGCCGCAGGACGCGCGACAGGAAGAGGAGAACGGCGGCGTGACGAAGGACAAGAAGCCGCCGCGTTCCTTCTGGAAGGAGCTGCCGCTCCTGATCCTCATCGCGCTGGCCCTGGCGCTGGTCATCAAGACCTTCCTGGTGCAGGCGTTCTCGATCCCGTCCGACTCGATGCAGAACACCCTGCAGCGCGGCGACCGGGTGCTGGTGGACAAGCTGACCCCGTGGTTCGGCGCGGAGCCGGAGCGCGGCGAGGTCGTCGTGTTCCACGACCCGGGCGGCTGGCTCAACGAAGTGCCCACCCCGACGCCGAATCCGGTCCAGAAGGTCCTCAGCTGGATCGGCCTGATGCCGTCCGCGGAGGAGAAGGACCTGATCAAGCGGGTCATCGCGGTCGGTGGCGACACGGTCGAGTGCAAGGGCACGGGACCGGTGAAGGTCAACGGCAAGGCACTTCAGGAGGACGCGTACCTCTTCGCCGGGAACACCCCGTGCGGTGACAAGCCCTTCGGCCCGATCAAGGTGCCCGAAGGCCGGATCTGGGTGATGGGCGACCACCGCCAGGACTCCCTGGACTCGCGTTACCACCAGGATCTGAAGGGCAACGGCACGGTGTCGGAGGACGAGGTCGTGGGCCGCGCGTTCACGATCGCCTGGCCGATCAACCGGTGGTCGCTGCTCCCGGTGCCGGACACCTTCGACCAGCCGGGGCTGAGCCAGGCGATGGCCGCTGCGCCGGCGGCGCTGGGCGTGGCCGGTGCGGTACCGATCGTGCTGTGGCGGCGCCGGCGGGTGCTCGCCAAGCTGCCCGCCAATGTGGCGGTGGGAGCGACCGGCAAGGAGCCCCGCGACAGCTGACCGCACCGCCCGTAGGTGAGGGATCTGTGTGCGTCCGGCGGACGTGTCGTCGATACGCCGCGTACGTCGGGAAACGGCGCCCGAAGGCTCTCATCGGGCCGTCGGCCGGAGGCTGACTGTGCAAAGTAACCCCAGGTAAGGTGCCGTCCCGGATCTTCGACGCGGGGCGGCCCGCGGGGTGGGAGCGCGGGATGAGCAGGAGCAAGGGGCGTACGAGCGGCGGCCACGGCCGGACCGTGGGCAGCGTGCTGTCCGGTCTGGCGGTGGCCGTCGGCTGTGTGCTGTTCCTGGGCGGTTTTATATGGGGCGCGGTGCTCTACCGTCCGTACACGGTCCCGACCGATTCGATGGCGCCCACCATCGCGGCCGGCGCCCGGGTCCTTGCGCAGCATGTGGACGGCTCCGAGGTGCGCCGCGGCGACGTCGTGGTCTTCCAGGACTCCGTCTGGGGCGACATGCCCATGGTGAAGCGGGTCGTCGGGGTGGGCGGCGACAAGGTCGCCTGCTGCAACACCGACGGCAAGCTCACCGTCAACGGCAAGCCCATCGAAGAACCGTATCTCCAGGGCAATGGCCCGGCGTCTCCCGTCGGCTTCAAGGCCCGGGTCCCCAAGGGGCAGCTCTTCCTGCTCGGTGATCACCGCAGCGACTCCATGGACTCGCGGGTGCACCTCACGGACGGCGATCACGGTGCCGTGCCGCGCGACGCGGTCGACGCCCGGGTGGACGCCAAGGCGTGGCCGATCGCCGGCCTCGGCATGATGCAGCGGCCCACGGCCTTCTCCGCCCTGCCGGGCGGCACGTCCCGGCCCGGCCCGGTGCAGCCCATCGTGGTGGCGATCGTGGCCGGCGCGGTGCTGATACTGGGGGGAGCGGCGTACGGGCCGATCGCGAACCGGAGGAGGCGTACGCGTGTCTGAAGCGGATACCGGTACACAGGAGCAGGCCGGAATACCGGCGGGCACGGCACTGCGGCGCGTCTCCCGGGTGATCCTGCTCGACCCCGAGGACCGGGTCCTGCTGATGCACGGCTTCGAACCGGACGAACCGTCGAGGACATGGTGGTTCACGCCGGGCGGCGGGCTGGAGGGCACCGAGAGCCGGGAAGAGGCGGCCCTCCGGGAGCTCGCCGAGGAAACCGGGATCACGGACGCGGAGCTCGGGCCGGTGCTGTGGCAGCGGCACTGCTCGTTCCCGTTCGACGGGCGGCGCTGGGACCAGGACGAGTGGTACTACCTGGCGCGTACACGCAATACCGCGACGCGGCTGAGCGGCCTGACGGAGCTGGAACGGCGCAGCGTGGCGGGTCTGAGATGGTGGACGGTGACGGAACTCTCCGCATCGCATGAGACGGTGTATCCGACCAGACTTGCCGAGCTGTTGCGCACACTGCTCGACGAAGGACCCCCTAGTGCGCCGGTGGTCCTGGAGACCGAGAGTGTCTGACGCACAATAGGGGGACGCACGGCTGAAGGGGATCTGCCATGAGCGCCGAGGACCTCGAGAAGTACGAGACCGAGATGGAGCTGAAGCTCTACCGGGAGTACCGCGATGTCGTCGGACTGTTCAAATACGTGATCGAGACCGAGCGCCGGTTCTACCTCACCAACGACTACGAGATGCAGGTGCACTCCGTCCAGGGTGAGGTCTTTTTCGAAGTCTCCATGGCAGATGCCTGGGTGTGGGACATGTACCGCCCGGCCAGGTTCGTGAAGCAGGTCCGCGTGCTGACCTTCAAGGACGTGAACATCGAGGAGCTCAACAAGAGCGACCTCGAGCTGCCGAGCGGCTGAGTGACCGTTTCCTCGTGATCGGCCGAGTGGGCATTTCGCTGCCACGCGCGGCGCGGTCATTTCACCCTCACGGGTGACGGCGTTATGCACAGCCGCTGAGTTGTCCACCAAGATCCAATACTCGGCGGCAGAAGCGTCACAGTCGGTGCCGGAGGTGGTGCCGGATGAACGCCACAGCAGAGAACACCGCGGCCGGAAGCGGTGCGGCAGAGCCCGTACGAGCCCGATCACGCCCCCGCTCGACGCGAGCGGCCGACTCGGCAAAGACACAGCGCAAGCGCCCGCAGGGCCGGGGCAGCCCCGGCGGCCGTGCCCGCGGCGGATGCCGCCGCTCCGGACTCGGGCGGTACGGCGAAGACCTCGCCGCGCGGTGGCTGACCGCCCACGGCATGCGCGTCCTCGACCGGAACTGGCGCTGCCGCTTCGGTGAGATCGACATCGTCGCCGCCGACGCCGACGCGTTCGTCGTGTGCGAGGTCAAGACCAGACGCGCAGGCCCGTACGAACACCCCATGGCGGCCATCACGCCCACGAAAGCGCGGCGCCTGGGACTCCTCGCCGAGCACTGGACCGCGGCGCACGGAGGCCCGCCACCGGGCGGCGTCCGCATCGATGTGATCGGTGTCCAGCTCCCCGCCCGCGGCGCGCCCGTCGTGTCCCACGTACGGGGGGTGACCTGATGGGATTCGCCCGTACGTGCTCGGTCGCGCTGGTCGGCGTCGAAGGCGTGGTCGTCGAGGTGCAGGCCGACCTCGAACCAGGCGTCGCGGCCTTCACCCTCGTCGGTCTCCCCGACAAGAGCCTCATCGAGTCGCGTGACCGGGTGCGCGCCGCCGTGGTCAACTCCGGCTCCGAGTGGCCGCAGAAGAAGCTGACCGTAGGCCTCAGCCCGGCCTCCGTCCCCAAGGGCGGCAGCGGCTTCGACCTGGCAGTCGCCTGCGCCGTCCTCGGCGCTGCCGAGCTCATCGACCCACGCGAGCTGACCGACCTCGTCATGATCGGCGAGCTGGGCCTGGACGGCAGGGTACGACCGGTGCGCGGCGTGCTGCCGGCGGTCCTCGCGGCCGCCGACGCGGGATACCGCCAGGTCGTCGTCCCCGAGCGGACCGCCGCCGAGGCATCGCTCGTCCCCGGCGTCTCCGTCCTGGGCGTCCGCAGCCTGCGCCAGCTCATCGCCGTGCTCACCGACGGACCGGTTCCCGAAGAGGAGGACGAGGGCGACGAGCCGGGCCGCCCGGACCCGCTGCTCGCCGGGCTGGTCGTACCGGGCTCGGGATCCTGCGCCGGGCTGCCTCCCGACGCCCGCCCACCGGACATGGCGGAGGTCGCGGGCCAGCACGGCGCTCGCCGCGCACTGGAGGTGGCTGCCGCCGGGCGGCACCACATCTTCCTGAAGGGGCCACCGGGCGCGGGCAAGACCATGCTCGCCGAGCGGCTCCCCGGCCTGCTGCCGCCCCTGTCGCCCAAGGAATCGCTGGAGGTCACCGCGGTGCACTCGGTGGCGGGCATGCTGCCGCCCGGCCAGCCCCTGGTGAGCCGCCCGCCGTACTGCGCACCGCACCACTCCGCCACGATGGCCTCGCTCGTCGGCGGCGGCAGCGGACTGCCCCGGCCCGGCGCGGTGTCCCTCGCCCACCGAGGCGTCCTGTTCATCGACGAAGCCGCCGAGTGCAACGCCAAGGTGCTCGACGCCCTGCGCCAGCCTCTGGAGTCCGGACACGTCGTGGTCGCGCGCGCCGCCGGAATGATGCGGCTCCCGGCGTCCTTCCTGCTGGTACTGGCCGCCAATCCCTGCCCGTGCGGACGCCACGGCACCATCGCCGGCGGCTGCGAATGTCGCCCGTCCTCGATCACCCGCTACCGCGCCCGGCTCTCCGGGCCGCTCATGGACCGGATCGACCTGCGGATCGCCGTGGAACCGGTCGCCCGCAGCGAACTGGTCGCGGGGGCCCGCGGCGAATCCACCGCCGATGCCGCCGACCGGATCCGCGCCGCCAGGGAACGCGCCGCCCACCGCTTCGCCGGCACTCCCTGGCAGACGAACAACGAAGTCCCCGGCCATGAACTGCGCACCCGGTGGACCGTGGCCCCGGGCGCGCTCGTCCAGGCCGAGCGCGACCTGGAGAACGGCCTGCTCACCGCCCGCGGCCTGGATCGCGTCCTGCGCGTCGCCTGGACCACGGCAGACCTCGCGGGCCGCGACCGTCCGACGGCCGAGGACGTCGACTGGGCCCTGGAGCTGCGTACCGGTGTCCGCCGCGGCATTCCCCTGGCGGTGAGTCGGCCATGACCTCTCTCGAAGACGCGTCCGGTTTGGAAGCCGCGTCCGGTGACCTGCCCACACGACAAATCCGTGACTCCACCGCAGGAAGGGAAGCCGGCTCCGCGCCGGAAGCCGATCGGCTGGCCCGGGCAGCTCTCACCCGGGTACTCGAACCGGGCGATGAAGTGGCCGGCGCATGGCTGCGGCGAATGGGCCCGGTGGCGCTCTGGCGCTCCCTCCTCGGGGACGGCGACCCGCCCGAAGGAGCCGGCGAGGCGAAGATCGCGGGCCTGCGGTTACGCGCCGAGGCAGCGTCGCCCGAAGCCGACCTCGCTGCCGCCACCGCGCTCAACGGTCGTTTCGTCTGCCCCGGCGACGAGGAATGGCCCCACCAGCTGGACGACCTGCGAGATGCCCGCCCGGTCGGCCTGTGGGTGCGCGGCAGGGCGAACCTGCGCCTGTGGGCCCTGCGCTCCGTCGCCCTCGTGGGCGCCCGTGCCTGTACGGAGTACGGTGCACATGTGGCGGGGACCTTGGGCGCGGGACTCGCCGAACGCGGCTGGTCGGTGGTGTCCGGTGCCGCGTACGGCGTGGATGGCGCTGCGCACCGGGGCACCTTGGCGGCAGGCGGCCCGACCGTGGCGGTACTGGCCTCCGGCGTCGACTACATCTACCCCAGCGGACACGCCGAGCTGATCGGACGCATCGCCGAACAGGGGCTGATCGTCGCGGAATTGCCACCCGGCGCTCATCCGACCGCGAGCCGGTTCATCCAACGCAACCGTGTGATCGCCGCCCTTACCAGGGGAACGGTCGTCGTCGAGGCCGCGCTGCGCAGCGGATCACTGGCCACTGCCCGCCGCGCCGCCGAGCTGGGACGGTTCACAATGGGTGTTCCCGGCCCGGTCACCAGCGGCTTGTCGGCCGGTGTCCACCAACTGCTGCGGGGCGAGGCCGTACTGGTCGCCGACGCGGCCGAGGTGGTCGAACTGGTGGGCAGCATCGGTGATCTTGCCCCCGTTCCCCGCGGCCCGGTCCTGGCCCGCGATCTACTGGATCCGGTCGCCATCCGCCTGCTGGAAGCCCTGCCGTTGAGGGGCGCGACCGACGTCTCGAAGATCGCCCGTGACTCGGGTACGGCCCAGGAAACGACCCAAGCGAAGCTCTTCGAACTACAGGCGCTCGGATTCGTTCAAAGATGCGGTAGTCGCTGGGAGTTGCTTCCCGTTGCCCATTCGACAGGAGGTTACCGGCGAGGCGGTCCTTGACCTGGGGCGAACGGGTGAAAGGGTGAGGTGAATGACCGCAGGATGCATCTTTGCGAGTTTCGTGCGGACGGCCGCGCAGGCTCCCGTCGTCATCCGAGGGTGCGGACTACCGGACGAATCTGCGCACGCACGAACACGCTGCGATCGCACACCGCGACACCACAGTCACGCTACGCTCGCAAGGCATCCGCCCTCCACGGACCACACGACCCTCACGCACCTCTTCACCAGCGTCTCGGCAGAACGGCTCAAGGCGACGAATGCCCCAGCACACTTCCGGGTCTGACCGCGCGGCGGTACCCCCCGCCGCCCGCGGCAGCGTGCGCCCGGCAGCGCCCACCTCGCTAGAGGAGCTCTGGCGCTCCTACAAGGCGACGGGTGACGAACGCCTGCGGGAGCAGCTGATCCTGCACTACTCGCCGCTGGTCAAATACGTCGCGGGGCGCGTCAGCGTCGGCCTGCCGCCCAACGTCGAGCAGGCGGATTTTGTATCCTCCGGCGTCTTCGGGCTGATCGACGCCATCGAGAAGTTCGAGCCGGAACGGTCCATCAAGTTCGAGACGTACGCGATCACCCGCATCCGCGGCGCGATGATCGACGAACTGCGGGCCCTGGACTGGATCCCCCGCTCGGTCCGCCAGAAAGCGCGAGCGGTCGAGCGTGCGTACGCCACGCTCGAAGCCCAGCTGCGCCGCACCCCTTCCGAGGCGGAGGTCGCCGCGGAGATGGGCATCGCGCTCGAAGAACTGCACACCGTCTTCAGCCAGTTGTCCCTGGCCAACGTCGTCGCCCTGGAGGAGCTGCTGCACGCCGGCGGTGAGGGCGGCGACCGGCTGAGCCTGATGGACACGCTCGAGGACACCGCGGCCGAGAACCCGGTCGAGATCGCCGAGGACCGCGAACTGCGGCGCCTGCTCGCCCGCGCCATCAACACCCTCCCCGAACGCGAGAAGACCGTCGTCACGCTCTACTACTACGAAGGACTCACCCTCGCCGAGATCGGCAACGTCCTCGGCGTCACCGAGAGCCGGGTCAGCCAGATCCACACCAAGTCCGTCCTCCAGCTGCGCGCCAAGCTGGCCGATGTGGGCCGCTGAGTACTACTGACGGCGTTACCCGTGCCGCGGAGTGCCGTGGCCCGGGCCGCATCCGTACAGTGGTGGCGTGCCCAGGATTCGAGCGGCCTCAGTGGCCGAGCACCGGACCATGCAGCGCGACGCCCTGTTGGACGCTGCTCGTACTCTGCTGTCCGAAGGCGGTACGGAGGCGCTGTCCTTCCCCGCCCTCGCCGAGCGCACCGGCCTCGCGCGGTCCTCCGTGTACGAGTACTTCCGCTCCCGCGCCGCCGTCGTCGAAGAGCTCTGCGCGGTCGACTTCCCGGTATGGGCGGCGGAGGTCGAGGCCGCGATGGAGCGCGTCGAGGCGCCCGAGGAGAAGATCGAGGCGTACGTGCGGCAGCAGCTCGCCCTCGTCGGCGACCGCCGGCACCGCGCGGTCGTCGCGATCTCGGCGGGTGAGCTGGACGCCGGCGCTCGCGAGAAGATCCGCGCCGCACACGGCGGCCTGATCGCCATGATCGTCGAGGCCTTGGGCGCCCTGGGCCACAAGCAGCCGAGGCTCGCCGCGATGCTCCTCCAGGGCGTCGTCGACGCCGCGGTCCGCCGCATCGAACTGGGCGCGGCGGAGGATCCTACGGAGATCACGGAGGCGGCGGTCGCCATGACCCTCCACGGCGTCCGCGGCTGATCCCCTCCCCCTCCCCCCTCCCCCCCGCCCACCCTCCACCACCACCACCCCAAGGCAGACACACCTGCCTCCTCCCCACTCACCTAGCCGGGGGCCGTCCCGGTACTTCAGTACGCCGGTCATCCCGACCAGCCGTTTGCTCGCCGCTCCGGCCGGTCGCTAGTCGCTCCGGCCGGCCGGTCAACGGGGGAGTGCTCTCTCGTTGCGCCGTTGGTCGAGCAGGGCGGTGTCGCCGTGATGGCGGCTGGCCCGGGGCGGGGCGATGGGAGCTTGCTGCGAGCGTTGGCTCCGGATACGGGCGTGGGACCAGGCGGCTATTGCTGCGAGGGCTGTGGTTGCCGCCAGGATGGGGGCGTCGGCGGCTGTGGGGGAGAGGGGTGGTGTCTCCGTTCTGTGGGCTGGGGGCGGGGTGGGTTCGGGGATGTGGAAAACCGGGAGCAGGCGAGGTGAGGGCGGGGCGAGCAGAGACGGTGGGAGGAGGGACAGGGGGTCCAAGTAGGTGCGGCCGCGGCGTAAGCCCCAGTGGAGACACGGGGTGTCGCAGTGGTACGGGCCGGACTGGAGGACGGCGACCGGCTGGCCCGCTTTGACGCGATCGCCCTTGCGGACCGTGGGACGTACGGGCTCGTACGTGATGCGCAGCGGTGGTCGGCCGGAGCCGAACAGCTCGATGGATAGGACGCCTCGGTCGGCGACCTTGCCCGCGAAAGAGACGCGGCCGGGGGCGGCGGCTCGTACGGTCGCTCCGGCACGCGAGGTGAGGTCCACGCCGCGGTGGCCGGCCGCCCAGGGGGTGGGTGGAGGCAACCAGGGGCGTGCGATGGCTGGACGCGCGCCGGCCGACCCGGTCACCGGCCACGCCCGAGTCCCGGAAGTCCCTGAGCGCGCCCGAGCCCCGGATGCCCCGGATGCCCCGGATGCCGCGGGTCGTGGCGGGCTCTCGGAAGTGCCCTCCGGGGTACTCGGTCCGGGGCCGGAATCCCTGCCCGGACGGTCCTCCGGCGGTGGCATGTCGCCGGAGAAGGGACGGGCATGTGCGATGGGCGCGAGATGTGGCGCGGGGGCGGTGCCGGTTGTGGTCGGGGTGTTGTGGTCCGGCCCGAGGGAGCGCGGAGTGAAGAGCGCAGGGCCGAGCAGGAGCACGCAGCCGATCATGCAGCCGAGCGCGCAAGCGGCAATGCTCAGGACGGCGCGAGCCGTCACGCGGGGGATGACGCGGGGGAGGAGTCGACCGGGACGCCGGGACGACAAGTAGGCGAGCACCCGCATGACGGCGGGAGGGAGCAAGAGCCCCGTTAGCCGCAGGCGAAGCAGCCGAGCCAAGCGAGACGGATGAGGCTTTGGAGATTGGCCGAGCGAGAGTGGCGGACAGTGAGAGACCCGGGGAAGCCGGAGGCGGTGTGAGTGGCGCATGGCATGACGGTCGCGGACCGGGGCAGATCCGGGGGGATCTTGGTCGGAAGCTGTGGACTACTTCGCGGTTGTGGACAACGCCGTCACGCGTGTGAGTGAGCGGCCTTCCCTTCGCCTCGCCCCCTTCGGCTTACTCTCCGTTCCCCCTCGGCCTCCGGTCTCCGCCCCTCCCTCCCCACCGCCAAACCTCCCCCGCCCGCAGCATGTCGCTAGGCGGTTCGGCGGTCCCGTACACTTCTTGTGGCGATCCGGGTGACCGGGTCGACTTCGCACGCCCCGCCACCGGCGCGTGACTCCCCGTGCTTCGTCAGAGGCGCAGCGGAGCGCGCTGCACCACGGTGGCCGCGTCCCTCGGTCCTGGAAGGTTCCCGGTACACCACCGGAGTCGGTTCAGGCAGGCGCGCAGGGGCGTCAGGCACAGCGGCCGCCCGGCCGCGGTGGAACCGAGAAACATGAGGAGAACGGCCATGGCCGTCGTCACGATGCGGGAGCTGCTGGAGAGCGGCGTCCACTTCGGGCACCAGACCCGTCGCTGGAACCCGAAGATGAAGCGCTTCATCTTCACCGAGCGCAACGGCATCTACATCATCGACCTGCTCCAGTCGCTGTCGTACATCGACCGCGCCTACGAGTTCGTCAAGGAGACCGTCGCGCACGGCGGCTCCGTCATGTTCGTCGGCACCAAGAAGCAGGCCCAGGAGGCCATCGCGGAGCAGGCGACTCGCGTGGGCATGCCCTACGTGAACCAGCGCTGGCTCGGCGGCATGCTGACCAACTTCTCGACCGTCTACAAGCGTCTGCAGCGCCTCAAGGAGCTCGAGCAGATCGACTTCGAGGACGTCGCGGCCTCCGGTCTCACCAAGAAGGAGCTTCTCGTGCTCTCGCGCGAGAAGGCCAAGCTGGAGAAGACCCTCGGCGGTATCCGCGAGATGCAGAAGGTGCCCAGCGCCGTCTGGATCGTGGACACCAAGAAGGAGCACATCGCGGTCGGCGAGGCCCGGAAGCTCAACATCCCGGTCGTCGCCATCCTCGACACCAACTGCGACCCCGACGAGGTCGACTACAAGATCCCGGGCAACGACGACGCGATCCGCTCCGTCACCCTGCTCACCCGCGTGATCGCCGACGCCGTCGCCGAGGGCCTCATCGCCCGCTCCGGTGGTGCCGAGGCCAAGGGCGAGAAGGCCGCCGGCGAGCCGCTCGCCGAGTGGGAGCGTGACCTGCTCGAGGGCGAGAAGGCCAAGGACGCCGCCGAGGAGCCCGCCGCCGAGGCCCCCGCCGCTGCCGAGGCCCCCACCGCCGAGGCGCCCGCCGCCGAGGCCGAGGCCGAGAAGCCGGCCGAGCAGGCCTGACACCTCAGCATCGGATGATGACGGCGGGGCCGGTGCCACAAGCACCGCCCCGCCGTCCACCCGTAGATCTTTCGACTTTCGAGAAGAGATTCACAGATCATGGCGAACTACACCGCCGCTGACGTCAAGAAGCTCCGTGAGCTCACCGGCGCCGGCATGATGGACTGCAAGAAGGCGCTGGACGAGGCCGACGGCAGCGTGGACAAGGCCGTCGAGGCGCTGCGCATCAAGGGCCAGAAGGGCGTCGCCAAGCGCGAGGGCCGCTCCGCCGAGAACGGCGCCGTCGTCTCCCTGATCGCCGACGACAACACCTCCGGTGTCATCGTCGAGCTGAAGTGCGAGACCGACTTCGTCGCCAAGGGTGACAAGTTCCAGGCCGTCGCCCAGCAGATCGCCGAGCACGTCGCCGCCACCAAGCCGGCCGACATCCAGGCCCTGCTCGCCTCCGAGATCGAGGCCGGCAAGACCGTCCAGGCGTTCGTGGACGAGGCCAACGCCAACCTCGGCGAGAAGATCGTCCTGGACCGCTTCGCGCAGTTCACCGACGGCTTCGTGCTGTCGTACATGCACCGCACCATGCCCGACCTGCCCCCGCAGATCGGCGTCCTCGTCGAGCTCGACAAGGAGAACGCCGAGGTCGCCAAGGGCATCGCGCAGCACATCGCCGCCTTCGCGCCGAAGTACCTGTCCCGCGAGGACGTCCCGGCCGAGGTCGTCGAGGCCGAGCGCCGCGTCGCCGAGGAGACCACCCGCGCGGAGGGCAAGCCCGAGGCTGCCCTGCCGAAGATCGTCGAGGGTCGCCTCAACGGCTTCTTCAAGGACGCGACGCTGCTCGGTCAGCCGTACGCGCTCGACAACAAGAAGTCCGTCGAGAAGGTCCTCCAGGAGGCCGGTGTCACCCTGAAGCGCTTCGCGCGCATCAAGGTCGGCATCTGAGCTGAGCCGAAGCCTTGCCGCCGGGCCACGGCCTTCGGGGCCGAGGGCCTGTCGCAGGGCAGCGAATGACCCGCGGCCCCGCTAGGGTCGTACGCAGTCGGCCGCTCATCGGCCGACCGCAGATGTGACGAGGAGGCCATTGCCGTACAGGGATCTGACCAGACCCCCGGCAATGGCCTTCTTCGTATGTGCACGAGGAGAGCGCAATGAATCACGGTGCCGACGGCGCGGACAAAGCCCACGAGTCCCACAAAAAGGGGAAGGGGCGCTTCCTTCTGAAGCTGTCGGGGGAGGCGTTCGCCGGCGGCGGGGGACTCGGTGTCGACCCGGACGTCGTGCACGCCATCGCCCGTGAGATCGCGGCCGTGGTCCGTGACGGGTACGAGATCGCCATCGTGATCGGCGGCGGCAACTTCTTCCGCGGCGCAGAGCTGCAGCAGCGGGGCATGGACCGGTCCCGCAGCGACTACATGGGCATGCTCGGCACGGTCATGAACTGCCTGGCCCTCCAGGACTTCCTGGAGAAGGAGGGCATCGACTGCCGCGTGCAGACCGCCATCACCATGGGCCAGGTCGCCGAGCCGTACATCCCGCTGCGCGCCATCCGCCACCTGGAGAAGGACCGCGTCGTCATCTTCGGTGCGGGCATGGGCATGCCGTACTTCTCCACCGACACCACCGCAGCGCAGCGCGCCCTGGAGATCGACGCCCAGGCCATGCTCATGGGCAAGAACGGGGTCGACGGCGTCTACGACTCCGACCCCAAGAAGAACCCCGACGCGGTGAAGTTCGACGCGCTCGAATACGGCGAGGTCATCACCCGCGACCTGAAGGTCGCCGATGCCACCGCCATCACGCTGTGCCGCGACAACAAGCTTCCGATCCTCGTCTTCGAGCTGCTCGCCGAGGGCAATATCGCGCGCGCCGTGAAGGGTGAGAAGATCGGCACGCTCGTCAGCGATCAGGGCACCAGGGCCTGACGGCCCGCACCGCCGCGGATCCGTACGGGCAGCACGTGTTCGTACGGCCGTACGGAGAACACGTCCGTACGCGCCGTACGGACGGCATACCCGTACGCGCGGCAACTCCCGGCCGTGGGAAGACCACGGCACGGGGATGGACAACCGCCTGCCGGTCGGACACCGTGCAGGAGAAGACGCGCGCAGGGGCGAGGCTCTGCTTCTTACGATTAAGACCAGGAGCAAGTGGTGATCGAAGAGACCCTCCTCGAGGCCGAGGAGAAGATGGAGAAGGCCGTCGTGGTCGCCAAGGAGGACTTCGCCGCGATCCGCACCGGGCGTGCGCACCCGGCGATGTTCAACAAGATCGTGGCGGACTACTACGGTGCCTTGACGCCGATCAACCAGCTGGCGTCGTTCTCGGTGCCCGAGCCGCGGATGGCCGTGGTGACCCCGTTCGACAAGAGCGCGCTGCGCAACATCGAGCAGGCCATCCGCGACTCCGACCTCGGCGTCAACCCGAGCAACGACGGCAACATCATTCGCGTGAACTTCCCCGAGCTCACTGAAGAGCGCCGCAAGGAGTTCATCAAGGTCGCCAAGAACAAGGCCGAGGACGCGAAGATCTCGATCCGCAGCATCCGCCGCAAGGCCAAGGAGACCCTCGACAAGCTCGTCAAGGACAAGGAGTCCGGCGAGGACGAGGTGCGCCGCGCCGAGAAGGAGCTCGACGACACCACCGCGAAGTACGTCGCGCAGGTGGACGAGCTGCTCAAGCACAAGGAATCCGAGCTGCTCGAGGTGTGATGAACGAGTCATCCTGGGGGGCCCGGCCCTCGCCTTCGGCAGGCGGGACCCCACCCGGCGCCGGCCCATGGGCAGCCGGCGCGGGACCGACCCCCGGCCACGGCCGGGAGGGGCCCCCGGCCCCGTCGGCGGGTCCCGTGCACGACTGGGCCGCGGCAGCGCAGACTCGGCCCATGCCCACCGTGCCCGACGCAGGCGGAGACCAGGACGACCACCGGGACGATCGGGGGGCCGCTCGGCTGAGTGGCCCCCTCTTCCGCGATGACCACCCCCAGGAACCCATGCCCACATCCCCGCCGGCACCGGACGACAGCCCCTCTTCGGACAAGCCGGCGAAGAAGAGCGCGGGCCGCAATCTGCGGGCCGCCATAGGGGTGGGCATCGGCCTGGGCGCGGTCATCGTGCTCTCGCTGTTCGTCTACAAGCCCGTCTTCGTGGGCGTCATCGCGGTGGCGGTGGTCGTCGGGCTGTGGGAGCTGACCTCCCGCCTCGCGGAGCGCAAGGACATCCGCGTACCGCTCGTACCGCTCGCGGTCGGCGGTACGGCCATGGTCGTCGCCGGGTACGTACGCGGGGCCGAGGGCGCCTGGGTGGCGATGGCGCTCACCGCGCTCGCCGTCCTGGTCTGGCGGATGACCGAGGCGCCGGAGCAGTACCTCAGGGACGTCACGGCCGGCGTCTTCGCGGCGTTCTACGTGCCGTTCCTGGCGACGTTCGTCGCCCTGATGCTCGCCGCCGACGCGGACGGACCGCAGCGGGTCCTCACCTTCCTGCTGCTCACGGTCGTCAGCGACACCGGCGCGTACGCCGTCGGCTGGCGCTTCGGCAAGCACAAGCTCGCCCCCCGCATCAGCCCCGGCAAGACCCGCGAGGGCCTCGTCGGCGCGGTCGCCTTCGCCATGGCGGCGGGCGCGCTGTGCATGGAGTTCCTCATCGAGAACGGCGCGTGGTGGCAGGGCCTGCTCCTGGGCCTCGCGGTCGCCGCCAGCGCCACCCTCGGCGACCTCGGCGAGTCCATGATCAAGCGCGATCTCGGCATCAAGGACATGGGCACGCTCCTGCCCGGCCACGGCGGCATCATGGACCGCCTGGACTCCCTCCTGCCGACCGCCCCGATCGTCTGGCTCCTCCTGGTCATCTTCGTCGGCACGGGCTGACCAGCCCCGACACCCCCCACTGCCGCACGCGCACCCCAAGGGCCCGCCGTCCTCCAGGACGACGGGCCCTTGCGCATGGGACGGCGCGCGTGGCCGGCCGGCCGAGCAGGGGCCCCCGGGGTGACCGGCTCCACCTCGTGGGCAGGTGGGGTGGGGTGGATGATCTGCCACACTGGACGGACCATGCCTGCACCTGGAGAACTTACTTTTGTCGCGCCGCGGGGGGCCAAGAAGCCGCCGCGGCATCTTGCCGATCTCACGCCTGCTGAGCGCAAGGAGGCCGTCGCGGCGATCGGGGAGAAGCCGTTCCGCGCCAAGCAGCTTTCGCAGCACTACTTCGCGCGGTACGCGCACGACCCGGAGCAGTGGACGGACATCCCGGCCGCGGCGCGGGAGAAGCTGGCGGCCGAGATGCTGCCGGAGCTGATGAGCGTGGTGCGGCACATCTCGTGCGACGACGACCAGACGCGCAAGACGCTGTGGAAGCTGTTCGACGGGACGCTGGTCGAGTCGGTGCTGATGCGGTACCCGGACCGGGTGACGATGTGCATCTCCTCGCAGGCCGGGTGCGGGATGAACTGCCCGTTCTGCGCGACGGGGCAGGCGGGGCTGGACCGGAACCTCTCGACTGCCGAGATCGTTCATCAGATTGTCGATGGGATGCGGGCGCTCAGGGACGGGGAGATCCCTGGTGGCGCGGCGCGGCTGTCGAACATCGTGTTCATGGGGATGGGCGAGCCGCTCGCCAACTACAACCGGGTGACGGGGGCCATCCGGCGGCTGACCGACCCCGAGCCGGACGGGCTGGGGCTGTCGCAGCGGGGGATCACCGTGTCCACGGTGGGACTGGTGCCGGCGATGCTGCGCTTCGCCGACGAGGGCTTCAAGTGCCGCCTCGCCGTCTCGCTGCACGCCCCGGACGACGAGCTGCGGGACACGCTCGTGCCGGTCAACACGCGGTGGAAGGTGCGGGAAGTACTGGACGCGGCGTGGACGTACGCGGAGAAGTCCGGGCGCCGCATCTCGATCGAGTACGCGCTGATCAGGGACATCAATGATCAGGCGTGGCGCGGGGACCTGCTCGGGCGGCTGCTCAAGGGGAAGCGGGTGCATGTGAACCTGATTCCGCTGAACCCCACGCCCGGGTCGAAGTGGACCGCCTCGCGGCCCGAGGACGAGAAGGCGTTCGTCGAGGCGATCGCGGCGCACGGCGTGCCCGTGACCGTACGGGACACCCGTGGGCAGGAGATCGACGGCGCGTGCGGGCAGCTCGCCGCCTCGGAGCGCTGAGCGGACCGATCCCCGAAGACGAGCAGGGCCGGTCCGTGTGCGGGCCGGTCGCGGCCTCGGACGCGTGAGCGGGCGCTGGTACCGTAGCGTCGAACGTTTACATCACATATAACGCACCATCCGACAGGGGAGCGCCACAGCGCTGAGAGTGCGGACAGTGAGGCCGAAGCCGCTGCCGCAGACCCTTGAACCTCGCCCGGGTCATTCCGGGTAGGAAGTTCGGTCTCCTCATGCTGTTGCGCCCCGCCCGCGGCACCGGTCCCGCCGGACGCCGCGGGCGGGGCCGCGTCTCTTCCTGGCCAGCCAGGAGGAATGAACAAGTGAGATCTTTCGGTAGAGCCACCGCGGTCACCGTTGTCCTGGCGGTAGGCGGCGCGGCGCTGGCCGGCTGCGGCGCCTCCGGCGGCGACGAGGCGGGCGACTCCAAGACCGTCAAGCTCGTCACCCACGACTCCTTCGCGGCCTCGAAGTCCGTTCTGAAGGAGTTCGAGCAGCAGAGCGGGTACAAGGTCCAGCTCGTCAAGGGCGGGGACGCGGGCAAGGCCGTCAACCAGGCGGTGCTGACGAAGGACAACCCGCAGGGGGACGTCTTCTTCGGGATCGACAACACGCTGCTGTCGCGCGGGCTGGACGAGGGGCTCTTCACGCCGTACGAGGCGAAGGGGCTGGGTGAGGTGCCGGAGCAGCTGCAGCTGGACAAGGCGCAGCACCGCGTCACGCCCGTCGACTACGGCGACATCTGTGTGAACTACGACAAGGCTTACTTCGAGCGGAAGAAGATCGCGCCGCCGAAGACGTTCGGTGATCTTGTGAAGCCGCGGTACAAGGGGCTGCTGGTCACCGAGAACTCCGCGACCTCGTCGCCGGGGCTGGCCTTCCAGCTGGGCACCATCGCCCAGTACGGAAAGGGCGGCTGGCAGGGCTACTGGAAGAAGCTCAAGGCCAACGGCGTCGAGGTCGTCGACGGCTGGGAGCAGGCGTACTACGAGCGGTTCTCCGGCGCGGCCGGCAGCAAGGGCGACAAGCCGCTGGTCGTCTCCTACGCCTCCAGCCCGCCCGCCGAGGTCATGGACAAGAAGCCGGCGCCGAAGGAGGCGCCGACCGGCGTCGCCACCGGGACCTGCTTCCGGCAGACCGAGTTCGCCGGACTGCTGAAGGGCGCGGCGAACGAGAAGGGCGGCAAGGCGCTGCTGGACTTCCTGATCAGCAAGAAGTTCCAGGAGGACATGCCGCTGCAGATGTTCGTGAACCCGGTGGTCGAGGGCGCGAAGGTGCCCGAGCTGTTCACGAAGTACGGGCAGCGGATCGCCGATCCGAAGACGGTGGCGCCCGCCGACATCAGCAAGAACCGCGAACAGTGGATCAAGCAGTGGTCCTCGCTCGTCCTGAAGTAGAGACCGAAGGCCCTGGGGCGGGCCGGGGCGGAGGGCGGTTCCGGCGGCCGGGGCGTGCCACGGCCACCCGGCTCGCGCTGATGGCCGTGCCGTTCGTCTTCTTCGTGCTCTTCTTCGCCTACCCGGTCGCCATGATCGTCGGCCGGGGGCTGCGGGAGAGCGGGAGCTGGCAGTTCGGGCGGGTGGGGGAGGTCCTCACCGATCCGGACCTGCTGCACGTCCTGTGGTTCACCGGGTGGCAGGCGGCGGCTTCCACGGCGCTCACGCTGCTGATCGCGCTCCCCGGCGCATATGTCTTCGCGCGCTTCGCATTCCCCGGAAAGGGGCTGCTGCGGGCGGTCGTCACCGTGCCGTTCGTGCTGCCCACCGTCGTGGTCGGCTCCGCCTTCCTCGCCCTCGTGGGCCGCGGCGGCCTGCTCGACGACCTGTGGGGCGTACGGCTGGACACCTCGGTGTGGGCCATCCTGCTCGCGCACGTCTTCTTCAACTACGCGGTGGTCGTACGCACCGTGGGCGGGCTGTGGAGCGCGCTGGACCCGCGCCAGGAGGAGGCCGCGCGGGTGCTCGGCGCCGGGCGGTTCGCGGCCTGGCGGCGGGTGACGCTGCCCGCGCTGGCGCCCGCCGTGGCCGCCGCCGCGCTGATGGTCTTCCTCTTCACCTTCACCTCCTTCGGGATCGTGCAGATCCTCGGGGGCCCGCGCTTCGCCACCCTCGAAGTGGAGATCTACCGGCAGACCGCCGACTTCCTGGACCTGCCGACCGCGGCGGTGCTCACCCTCGTGCAGTTCGCCGCCGTACTCGGACTGCTCGCGCTGCACGCCTGGACGGTCCGGCGGCGCGAGAGCGCGCTGAAGCTGGTCGACGCGACCCGTACGGCACGCCGGCCGCGCGGGGCCGGGCAGTGGGCGCTGCTGTGGGGCACGCTTGTGGTCATCGCCGTACTGCTGGTGCTGCCGCTGGCCGTACTGGTCGAGCGGTCCTTCGCCGGGCCCGACGGCTACGGCCTGGTCTTCTACCGCGCGCTGCAGGCCGCGGCCGGCGCCGACTCGACGTTCACCGTGCCGCCGCTGACCGCCCTGTGGAACTCCCTGGCGTACGCGGTCGCCGCCACCGCCATCGCCGTGGTGGTCGGCGGGCTGGCGGCGGCCGCGCTGACCCGGCGCGGCGGACGGCTCGTCCGCGGCTTCGACGCGCTGCTCATGCTGCCGCTCGGCGTCTCCGCCGTGACCGTCGGCTTCGGCTTCCTGATCAGCCTCGACGAGCCGCCGCTGGACCTGCGCGCCTCATGGTGGCTCGTACCGCTCGCGCAGGCCCTGGTGGGCGTGCCGTTCGTCGTACGGACCATGCTGCCGGTGCTGCGCGCGGTGGACGGGCGGCTGCGCGAGGCCGCGGCGGTACTGGGGGCCACGCCCTGGCAGGTGTGGCGCGAGGTCGATCTGCCGCTGGTGCGGCGGGCGCTGCTGATCGCGGCCGGCTTCGCGTTCGCCGTCTCGCTCGGCGAGTTCGGCGCGACGGTGTTCATCGCGCGCCCGGACCAGCCCACGCTGCCGGTGGCCGTGGCGCGGCTGCTGGGCCGCGCGGGCGAGCTCAACTACGGGCAGGCGATGGCCCTGTCGACGATTCTGATGGTGGTGTGCGCGGGGGCGCTGCTGGCGCTGGAGCGGGTACGCACCGACCGGACGGGAGAGTTCTAGGTGACCGACGACCGGACCGATGACCGGACCGATGACCGGACCGATGACCGGACGGACGACCGGACCGACGGCCCGCTCCTGCGGCTGAACGGCCTCACCGTGCGCTTCGGGGCGCACGCCGCGCTGGACACGGTGGAGCTGGACGTCGCCGAGCACGAGACCGTCTGCGTCCTGGGGCCCAGCGGCAGCGGCAAGTCCACGCTGCTGCGGGTGATCGCCGGGCTGCAGCAGGCCGACGCGGGTGAGGTTGTACTGGACGGCCGGGACCTGCGTACCGTGCCCACCCACCGGCGGGGCGTCGGCCTCATGTTCCAGGACCACCAGCTCTTCCCGCAGCGCGATGTGGCCGGAAACGTCGCCTTCGGGCTGCGGATGCGCGGCGCCGCACGCGCCGAGCAGGAGCGCAAGGTCGCCGAACTGCTCGACCTGGTGGGCCTGCCGGGCGCCCAGCGCCGGGCCGTCGGCTCGCTCTCCGGCGGCGAGCAGCAGCGCGTCGCGCTGGCCAGGGCGCTGGCGCCCAGCCCCCGGCTGCTGATGCTGGACGAGCCGCTCGGCCAGCTCGACCGCGGGCTGCGCGAGCGCCTGGTCGTCGAACTGCGGCGGCTCTTCGGAGAGTTGGGGACGACCGTGCTGGCGGTGACGCACGACCAGGGCGAGGCGTTCGCGCTCGCCGACCGGGTCGTCGTCATGCGCGACGGGCGGATCGCGCAGACCGGTACGCCGCTGGAGGTCTGGCAGCGGCCCGCCGACGAGTTCGTCGCCCGCTTCCTCGGCTTCGACAACGTCGTGCCGGCCACCGTCACCGGCGAGGCCGCGGACACGCCGTGGGGCAAGGTGCCGGTCCCGGACGGTACGGCGGAGGGCGAGTGCCGCCTGCTCGTCCGCCCGGCCGGCGTCCGCCTGGTGCCCGCCCGCGAGGGCCTGCCCTGCACGGTCGCGGCCCGCACCTTCCGCGGTACGCACGTCTCCCTCCGGCTGCGCCCGGCGGCCGGCCCGGAACTGGACGCGGCCTGCGCGCTCGCGGACGCGCCGGAGGTGGGCGAGAGGGTCGGCGCGGCGTTCGTCGCGGAGGACGTGGTGGTCCTGCGGGCGGAGGACTGATCCGTACGGGGCGCACCAATCAAGCGGCGTGCCCCGAAGAGCCGGCCCCTCAGCCCACCAGCGGTCCCGCCGCCAGATGTGCCACGCCGCCCGTGACCGCTGTCAGGACCACGACCAGTACGCACGTGCGCAGGGCGGCGGCGCGGTGGAGGAGGCCGGACGGGGTGCCGAGGCGGCGGAGGGCTTCCGTCGTCGCGGCGCGGGCCGTGCGGGATTCGGTGACCGCGGTCAGGACGCTGAGCGCGGTACAGGCCAGTACCAGCCCGCCGCCGAGCGCGGAGAGCGGGCCGAGGGAGCCGGGGGCGCCGTGGCCGTACAGGGTGAACGCGGTGTAGGCGCCCGACGCGGCCGCCATCAGGATGCCCAGCGGGCGGCCCACCCGGCGGGACTCCTCCTGGAGGACCCGCCCGGCCAGCAGTCGTGCCGCGCCTGCCCGGCCCGCGCCCAGCACCCGCCCGCTCGCGTGGACCAGGCCGGGCGCCGCCAGCACCAGCCCGGCCGCCGACAGCAGCCAGCCGACCAGCACGCCCGCCTCGCCGGTGACCAGCCGTCCCGGCAGCGGCAGCAGCCGGGCGCCGGGGCCGGTGTGACCCGCCGCATAGACCTCCAGGGCGAGCCCGGCGGCGCCGAGCGCGATGCCCCAGGGGAGCCCGGCGGGCGTGGCGGTGGCCGTACGGGGCGGGGCGTCGGCGCACGGCTCGGCCGGCGCGTTCCGCCCCGGCCGCAGCGCCGCGGCGGTCGCGACGGCGGCCACCACGGGGACGGCCGCGAGCAGCACGCCCACCGCCGCGTACGGGAGCGGGCCGCGGCCCAGCAGCGCCGCCGGACCCATCGGCGTACCGCCCAGGCCGCCGCGCAGCCGCAGGAAGACCAGCAGGCCGAGCACGCTGCCCAGGGCGCAGGCGAGCACGGTGGAGGCGGCGGCGATCAGGGTGAGCCGGACCGGGCCGAGGCCGGCCGCGGACATGCCGCCGCGCAGCCGGGCGGCCGGGTCCGTACGGGCCACCGCGACGGCGAACTGGGCCGTGGCGGCCAGCGGGACCAGGCACCAGGCCAGCCGCAGCGCCGAGCCGGCGGCCTCGCCGCGCGGCGCGTCGACGGCGTGGCCGAGCGTGGCCAGCAGCAGGAAGGCCGTGCCGGCCGCCGCCGCGACGACCAGCAGGCGGCGCAGCTGCACCGCCGGGCGTGCGCCCCGGGCTAGACGGAGAGCGAGCACTCTTCCCTGCCTTCCGTCTCGGCGGGGCCCTCGGCCTGTGCGGCGCCGGCCCGCCGGCCGTCGAGCAGGGCGATCGTGCGGTCGGCGAGCGTCGCCGCTTCCGCTTCCTGGGTGGCCAGCACCACGCTGAGGGCGTGGCTGCGGGCCGCGTTGACGATCGTACGGAGCACCTGGGCCGCGTCCGCGCGGTGCAGCGGCGCGGTCGGCTCGTCGGCGAAGAGCACCTGCGGGGCGGTGGCCAGCGCCCGGGCGACGGCCACCCGCTGCTGCTGCGCCCGGTCCAGGGCCGCGGGCCGCTGCTTGGCGCACTGCGCCACGTCCAGCCGCTCCAGCCACTCGGTGGCGGCCTGCTTGGCCGCGCGGTGGCCCTCGCCCCGTACGAGGAGGGGCAGGGCCGCGTTCTCCCAGGCGGTCAGCTCGGGGACCAGCCGGGGCTCGGTGCCGATCCAGCCGAAGCGGTCCAGCCGGAGCCGTTCGCGGCTGGTCGCGGAGAGGGTGTGGACCGGATGACTGTTGAACCAGACCTCGCCGCTGTCCGCGACGAGCTGCCCGGAAAGGCATTCCAGGAGCGTGGTCTTGCCGCAGCCGCGCGGACCGGTGACGGCAAGGATCTCGCCCTCGCGCACACCGAGGGAGATGCCGGTGAGTGCGGGGCTCTGACCGTGGGCGTGGTGCAGTCCGCGAGCCCATAGAACGTCGTTGTCGGGCGGGGCCACCATCTGCGCACCTCGTGCTCGCTCGCGTCCTCGTTCCCCTGACCGGGTGAACGACCATGGAGGGTATCGGTCACAAGCACGGTAGGTACTGCCGGGTCCCGCCATTCACCGGTCAGCACGGAAGACGGCCGAGGTTCACTCATATGGCTGGATATGAGTGACCTCGGCCGCCGTTTCTTCCGTTATTCGAGATCCCTGTGCGGAACCCCGTCACGGACCGCCGAGCGTGTCGGGCGGAGCGGGGTCCGTGGCCCCGCTCCGCCCCTTCCCCCCGGTGAGGGCCGGAGGGACGGCTCGGTACCGCGGATCAGAGCTTGGTCCACGCCTCCTTGAGGACGCCGCGCAGGATCTGCTCGATCTCGTCGAACACGGTCTGGTCGGCGATCAGCGGCGGGGCCAGCTGGATGACCGGGTCGCCGCGGTCGTCGGCGCGGCAGTACAGACCGGCGTCGTACAGCGCCTTGGAGAGGAAGCCGTACAGGACGCGCTCGGTCTCCTCGTCGGTGAAGGACTCCTTGGTGACCTTGTCCTTGACGAGCTCGATGCCGTAGAAGAAGCCGTTGCCGCGGACGTCGCCGACGATCGGCAGGTCGTGCAGCTTCTGCAGCGTGGAGTAGAAGTTCGACTCGTTCTCGAGGACGTGCTTGTTCAGGCCCTCGCGCTCGAAGATGTCGAAGTTCGTCAGCGCCACGGCCGAGGAGACCGGGTGACCGCCGAAGGTGTAGCCGTGCAGGAAGGTGTTGTCACCCTTGTAGAACGGCTCGGCCAGGCGGTCGGAGATGATGCAGGCACCGATCGGGGAGTAGCCCGAGGTCATGCCCTTCGCGCAGGTGATCATGTCCGGCACGTAGCCGAACTTGTCACAGGCGAACATCGTGCCGAGGCGGCCGAAGGCGCAGATCGTCTCGTCGGAGACGAGCAGCACGTCGTACTGGTCGCAGATCTCGCGGACGCGCTGGAAGTACCCGGGCGGCGGCGGGAAGCAGCCACCGGCGTTCTGCACCGGCTCCAGGAAGACCGCGGCGACGGTCTCGGCACCCTCGAAGAGGATCTGCTGCTCGATCTGGTCGGCGGCCCAGCGGCCGAAGGCCTCGGGGTCGTCGCCGTGGATCGGAGCGCGGTAAATGTTGGTGTTCGGCACCTTGTGCGCGCCGGGGACCAGCGGCTCGAAGGGGGCCTTCAGGCCGGGCAGACCGGTGATCGACAGGGCGCCCTGCGGGGTGCCGTGGTAGGCCACCGCGCGGGAGATCACCTTGTGCTTCATCGGCTTGCCGGTGAGCTTGAAGTACTGCTTGGCGAGCTTCCAGGCGGTCTCGACCGCCTCGCCGCCGCCGGTGGTGAAGAAGACCTTGTTCAGGTCGCCCGGGGCGTAGTTCGCTATGCGCTCGGCGAGCTCGACGGCCTTCGGGTGGGCGTAGGACCACACCGGGAAGAAGGCGAGCTCCTGGGCCTGCTTGTACGCGGTCTCGGCGAGCTCGACGCGGCCGTGGCCGGCGTTGACCACGAAGAGGCCCGCGAGGCCGTCGATGTAGCGCTTGCCCTTGTCGTCGTAGATGTTGGTGCCCTCACCGCGAACGATGGTGGGCACGGGGGCGTTCTCGTACGACGACATGCGGGTGAAGTGCATCCACAGGTGGTCGTACGCCGTCTTCGAAAGGTCGGCGCTCATGGTTATCGCGTTCCCCAGGTGTAGGTCTGCTTCTTCAGCTTCATGTAGACGAAGCTTTCGGTGGATCGCACGCCGGGAAGCGTGCGGACGCGCTTGTTGATGACGTCCAGGAGGTGATCGTCGTCCTCGCAGACGACCTCGATCAGCAGATCGAAGGAACCGGCGGTGACGACGCAGTACTCGACCTCGGACATGCCCGTGAGGGCTTCTGCCACGTTGTCGACGTCGCCTTCGACGTTGATTCCGACCATTGCCTGCCGCCGGAAACCGACCGTGAGGGGGTCGGTGACGGCGACGATCTGCATCACACCCTGGTCGAGCAGCTTCTGTACGCGTTGCCGTACGGCCGCCTCGGACAGGCCCACGGCCTTGCCGATCGCGGCGTACGGACGACGCCCGTCCTCCTGGAGCTGCTCAATGATCGCCAGGGAGACGGAGTCGATCGACGGAGTGCCGTTTCTGTCACGAGTGGCCACGTCCCTCACTGTGCACCAGCATCGTCCGTCGCGCAAGCCCGATTCGCCGAAATCAGTTGTTCACTGAAGGTCATGCCACGAAATTCGTTGTTACTGGCGCGTGGGTATGTCGAAAACGGGGCTCGCATGGTTAGGGTGGGCATCTCATCCACCGGACACCAGACACCGGTCATCAGACACCGGACACCTGACAGGAGGGGTCGCACGTGACCACCGAACTGCGTCGTCTGCGCAATTACATCGACGGGGAGTTCCGGGACGCCGCCGACGGCCGCACCACGGACGTGGTCAACCCGGCGACGGGCGAGGTGTACGCCACAGCGCCGCTGTCCGCGGCCGCCGATGTCGACGCCGCGATGGCCGCCGCCGAGGCGGCCTTCCCGGCATGGCGCGACCTGATCCCCGCCGAGCGCCAGAAGGTGCTCCTGAAGATCGCCGACCGCTTCGAGGAGCGCGCGGAGGAGCTGATCGCCGCCGAGTCCGAGAACTGCGGCAAGCCGATCGCCCTCGTACGCTCCGAGGAAATCCCGCCGATGGTGGACCAGATCCGCTTCTTCGCGGGTGCGGCCCGGATGCTGGAGGGCCGCTCGGCCGGCGAGTACATGGAGGGCCTGACCTCCATCATCCGGCGCGAGCCGATCGGCGTCTGCGCGCAGGTCGCGCCCTGGAACTACCCGATGATGATGGCCGTGTGGAAGTTCGCGCCGGCCCTGGCGGCGGGCAACACCGTCGTCATCAAGCCCTCGGACACCACCCCGGCGTCCACGGTCCTGATCGGCGACATCATCGGCAGCGTGCTGGACGAGCTGGGCCACTCGCGCGGCGTGTTCAATGTCGTGTGCGGTGACCGCGAGACCGGCCGCCTGATGGTCGAGCACCACATCCCGGCGATGGCCTCCATCACCGGCTCCGTGCGCGCCGGCATGCAGGTCGCCGAGTCCGCCTCCAAGGACCTCAAGCGGGTCCACCTGGAGCTGGGCGGCAAGGCCCCGGTCGTGGTCTTCGAGGACACCGACATCGCCAAGGCCGTCGAGGACATCTCCGTCGCCGGTTACTTCAACGCCGGCCAGGACTGTACGGCCGCCACCCGCGTGCTCGTCCAGGAGTCCATCCACGACGAGTTCGTCGCCGCGCTCGCCAAGGCCGCGGCGGAGACCAAGACCGGCGCGGTCGACGACGAGGACGTGCTCTACGGCCCGCTGAACAACGCCAACCAGCTCAAGCAGGTCAAGGGCTTCATCGAGCGCCTCCCCGCGCACGCCAAGATCGAGGCCGGCGGCCAGCAGGTCGGCGAGAAGGGCTACTTCTTCGCCCCGACCGTCGTCTCCGGCCTCAAGCAGGACGACGAGATCGTCCAGCAGGAGGTCTTCGGCCCGGTCATCACCGTCCAGTCCTTCACCGACGAGGACCAGGCCACCGAGTGGGCCAACGGTGTGGAGTACGCGCTCGCGTCCTCGGTGTGGACCAAGGACCACGGCCGCGCCATGCGGATGTCCAAGAAGCTCGACTTCGGCTGCGTGTGGATCAACACCCACATCCCGCTCGTCGCCGAGATGCCGCACGGCGGCTTCAAGAAGTCCGGCTACGGCAAGGACCTCTCCGCCTACGGCTTCGACGACTACACCCGCATCAAGCACGTCATGACCTCGCTGGAGGGCTGACCACCAGGGCGGTCGGCAAAGGCCGACCACCCGACGGTCGGCCACAAGTCCGGTGCCGTGCGGGGCACCTGACACACCGTCGCGGGCCGGGGCCCGGCGGCAGACGATCTGTCTGTTGCCGCCCCGGCCCGCGACGCATGAGAGTCCTCACATGGATCGTCTTTCGCGGCGTGCGCTGCTCAGAGGTGTCGGTACGGTCGGATTCCTGGCGGCGGTGGCCGGGTGCGGGGTGCCCGCGGCCTACGTACGGCCCGGGGCGCGCGCCGCCGCCGACCGCTCGGCGGCCGACAAGTCCCTCCCCTTCGCCAACTGGCCGCTGTACATCGACGTCGACGACCACGACAAGCAGCGCCGCCCCACGCTCGACGCCTTCGAGCGGCGCACCGGCATCTCGGTGACGTACACCGAGGAGATCAACGACAACGACGAGTTCTTCGGGAAGATCAGCCCGGCGCTGATGAACCACCAGACCACCGGCCGCGACCTCATCGTCATCAGCGACTGGATGTGCTCGCGCTTCGTCCGGCTCGGCTGGGTGCAGGAGATGGACCGGTCCCGCCAGCCGAACGTGGCGAAACACCTCGACCCGCTGCTGCTGAAGCCGCCCTTCGACCCCGGCCGCAAGCACTGCGTTCCCTGGCAGTCCGGGATCACCGGCATCGCGTACAACCGCAAGAAGCTCGGCCGGGAGATCAAGCACACCGGCGACCTGTGGGCGGACGATCTGAAGGGCCGGGTCACCCTGCTGGCCGGCATGGACGAGGCGTTCGCGCTGCTCATGCAGGGTGAGGGCGTGGACATCACGCGCTGGACGGCGGACGACTTCCACCGGATGACCGACCGGGTCGCGGCGCTCGTCCGCACGAAGCACATCCGCCGCTTCACCGGCAACGACTACATCAAGGACCTCTCCTCGGGGGACGTGCTGGCCGCGCAGGCGTACTCCGGCGACGTCATCCAGCTCAAGGCCGACAACCCCGACATCGAGTTCGTGGTCCCCGAAGAGGGCGCCGAGCTGTGGTCGGAGAGCCTGATGATCCCCGACCTCGCCGCGCACAAGCGCAACGCCGAACGGCTCGTCGACTACTACTACGAGCCGGAGGTCGCCGCCGAGCTCGCCACCTGGGTCAACTACGTCTGCCCGGTGCCGGCCGCGCGCGACGTGCTGGCCTCCGCCAAGGACAAGGAGAGCGCCGCGCTGGCCGAGGACCCGCTGATCTTCCCGGACGACGGCATGCGCGGCCGGCTCGCCATCGCCCGGGACATCGGCGCCCAGGAGCGCCCCGAACTCGCGAAGGAGTGGAACGCGATCGTGGGGTTGTGAGAGGGGTCGGACACCGGCTCTCAGGCCGGGGGGACGTCGTTCTGGTCGGCGCCGACCGGGAGCCGGTGCCCGGCCGGGATGTCGTGGTCGGGGTCGCCCTTGACACTCGTGCCGGCGGCCTCGGCGGAGAAGGTCCGGCCGGCCGGGAGCATGGGCGTGAACTGGGTGTGCCCGGTACGGACCGCCCGGCGCTCCTTCTTCGTGGGCGAGACGGCGATCTCGATCGTGTCGCCCACCTCGGCTCCGGTGAGCTTGCCCCAGACGGCCTTGCAGGCGGGGCTGTAGCGGACCGAGACGTGCAGCGGGCCCGACCAGTCGTCGGCCAGCGTCACGGCGCCCGCGTCACAGCGGGTGTCGTCCGGTTCCAGCCCCGCGCAGTCGTTCATCGTGCAGGACGGCGGCTCGGTCCGGACCGCCGCCGTCGGTGCCGGCGGGCCGTTGCCGCTGCCCTGTGCCTGCTTCTCGTCGTCGCCCGCCAGCAGCGGGATGCCCACCGTGAGGACCGTGGTCACCACGGCCAGGATCAGGGCCCCGCCGAGCGTTTCGGGGCCGTGCCGCCTCAGCCAGGAGTCTTCTTGGGCCACGCCACCTCCCGATGTACGTGTACACGTCATCGGAAGGGTAGGCGCGTGCGGCCGGATATGACCCGGGCAGATCCGGCCGTTGTGGCGGAAGAGAGCGGAAGGGAGCGGAGGAGGGCCGAGGGTCAGCGGGGCCAGGAAGTGGTGTACGCGTCGATCTCCGCGGCGAGGCGGGCCTTGGCCGGTGCGTCCATGAAGGACGCCTCGACGGCGTTCTTCGCCAGCGCGGCGAGGCCCGCCTCGTCCAGCTCCAGCAGCCGCGCGGCCACGCCGTACTCGGTGTTCAGGTCCGTGCCGAACATCGGCGGGTCGTCGCTGTTGATCGTCACCAGCACCCCGGCGGCCACCATCTCCTTGACCGGGTGCTCGTCGAGGGTGCGGACCGCGCGGGTGGCGATGTTCGACGTCGGGCAGACCTCCAGCGGGATGCGGTGCTCCGCGAGGTGGGCCAGCAGCTTCGGGTCCTGTACGGAGCTGGTGCCGTGGCCGATGCGCTCGGCGCGCAGCTCGGTCAGCGCGTCCCACACCGTCTCGGGGCCCGTGGTCTCGCCGGCGTGCGGCACGGAGTGCAGGCCCTCGGCGATGGCGCGGTCGAAGTACGGCTTGAACTGCGGGCGCGGTACCCCTATTTCGGGTCCGCCGAGGCCGAAGGAGACCAGGCCCTCGGGCTTGAGGCCGCAGGCGATGCGCGCGGTCTCCTCCGCCGACTCCAGGCCCGCCTCGCCGGGGATGTCGAAGCACCAGCGCAGCACGACGCCGAGCTCCGACTCGGCGGACTTGCGGGCGTCCTCGATCGCCTCGACGAACGCGGCGTCCGGGATGCCGCGGCGGGTGGAGCTGTACGGGGTCATGGTCAGCTCGGCGTAGCGGATGTTCTGCCGGGCCATGTCGCGGGCGACCTCGTACGTCAGCAGGCGCACGTCCTCGGCGTCGCGGATCAGGTCCACGACCGAGAGGTAGACCTCGATGAAGTGCGCGAAGTCGCGGAAGGTGAAGTAGTCCACCAGCGCTTCGGGGTCGGTGGGCACCTTGGAGTCGGGGTGCCGGGCGGCCAGCTCCGCGACGATGCGCGGGGAGGCCGAGCCGACGTGGTGGACGTGCAGCTCCGCCTTGGGCAGGCCCGCGATGAATGCGTCGAGGTCGGACAACGGTGCCTCCTGGGCGGCGGGGTGCCGGTCGGTCGTGGTGTCGGTCGGTCGTCATCGTATGCGGCGTGGGCGGGGGCGCCGGGCGTTGGGCGGGTGCCGGGCCGTACGGCGGCCGGGCCGCCGGGGAGCGCGTGGCCGCGGGGCCGTTGGGGAGCACGGCCGCGGGGCCGTCGGGCGTGGCCGGGTCTTAGCATGGAGCGCAGCCAATGGGGGAGAGCCATGTCCGACAGTCAGCAGCCCGAGCCGCTTGACCCGTGGGCGCCGCCGCCCGCGGACGGAGTGCCGCCGCACCGGCCGGACACGGGGGCGCACGGCCTGCCGCCGTACGGCACGTCGGCGCACGACCAGCAGACCGCGGGCGCCGGCTTCGCCGTCCCCGCCCCACCGCCCGCCCCCGGCCACGCCTCGGCTCCCGGCCACGCCCCCGCCCCGGGCCCCGCGCCCGCCGGACCGCAGACCGGGTACGGAACGCCGTATCCCCAGCAGCCGCAGCCGTACTACGGGCCCCAGCCGTACGGCACTCAGCCCCACCACTCCGCATACGGCATATCCGGCCCAGGCATACCCGGCCCCGCCCCCTACGGCCTCGTGCCCGGCGGGCCCGGTACGCAGGCCGGCTGGCCCGGGCAGCCGAACAACGGCATGGGCATCGCCGCGCTCGTCCTCGGCATTCTCAGCATCCTCTCCAGCCTCACCCTCCTCTTCGGTGTCCTCACGGGCGTCCTCGGGATCATCTTCGGCGCCCTCGGCCGGGCCAAGGCCAAGCGGGGCGAGGCGACCAACGGCGGCATGGCGCTGGCCGGTCTCCTCTGCGGCGTGGCCGGCGTCCTCGTGAGCGTCCTGCTGATCGTCGCGATCGTCGTCGCGGCCAACGGCCGCACCGGCAGTGACACCTACGACGGCTACTCCGACACCTACAGCGCGGCCCCCGCCCCCGGCCGCTGACCTCCGCCCCGGGGCCCGCCCCCGCGGTCCCCGCCCCGTCGGCCCCGGCCGCTCAGCCCCGCTCCGCCGCCAGTCGCTGCCGGGCCTCCATCAGCGCGAAGCCCAGGAGATTCAGCCCCTGCCAGCGGGCCGGATCGGCGGCGCGCTCGTCGTCGGCGGCGAGCCCGATGCCCCATATCCGGTCCAGCGGGCTGGCCTCGACCAGCACCCGCTGCCCCGTGCCCAGCAGATAGTCGCGCAGGGCCGCATCCTGCCCGAACTTCCGCACGCTCCCCTCGACCACCAGGTCGTACCGATGGCGCTGCCACGTCTCGTCGTCGAAGCCGCGCACGGCACGGCCCGCGTCCTTCGCCTGCTTGGGGTGGCCGGCGCGCAGCACCCGCTGCCACGCCTGGCGGTCGCCGAACAGCCGCGCCTTGCCGGCCATCATCCAGTGCTCCGCCGTGGCGTACCGCACGCCGTCCACCTCGAAGGGCGCGGGCCACCACTGGCTGAAGCAGCTCGCCCCGAGGCTGCCGTCCCGGCGCGGCGCGTGGCCCCAGAAGTACACGTACTCGTGCTTACCGCCCGACTCCAGGGCCGCGCACAGCTCCGCCACCGATCGCGGCCCGTCGGCCACTCCCGTCTCCTCCGTCATCCCAGCCGCCCCCGCTCTTCCCCGCTCCGGTCTTCCCCGGTCCTGCACCATGCCGGGATTCTGTCAGCGGGCACTGACAACCTGTCGGGCGTCGGAACGACGGATTTCGCAGAATCCGTCGCGTAACCAAAAGGCAACAACGGAATCACTTGTTGGGGTCCACCTTTCCTGTCAAGATCGGCCATCAATTCGGGAAAGAGCTACGCCCGGCAGTGCCGTGAAAACCCGGCCGCCGGTGGAGGAGAGCGCCATGGATCAGCGATTCGATGTCACCGAACGATTCGCCCAGGGGGCTCAGTTCATCGCGGGAGAGCTGCGCCCGGGGACCTCCGGACGCACCCAGGCCGTCACCGATCCGGCCACCGGCGAGCAGGTGTACACGTACGAGCTGGCCGGCACGGCCGACGTGGACGCGGCCGTCGGCGCGGCCCGGCAGGCGCTCCCCGAATGGGCGGGCGCCACGCCCGGCGAGCGCTCCGACGCGCTGCACCGCTTCGCCGCCGTACTGGAAGAGCAGACCGAGGAATTCGCGTACGCCGAGTCGCTGCAGTGCGGCAAGCCGATCAAGCTGAGCCGGGAGTTCGACGTCCCCGGCTCGGTGGACAACGCCGCGTTCTTCGCGGGCGCCGCGCGCCACCTGGAGGGCAAGGCGGCCGGCGAGTACAGCGGCGACCACACCTCCTCGGTCCGCCGCGAGCCCATCGGCGTCGTCGGCTCCATCGCGCCGTGGAACTACCCGCTGCAGATGGCGAGCTGGAAGATCCTCCCGGCGATCGCGGCAGGCAACACCATCGTCCTCAAGCCCGCCGAGATCACCCCGCTGACCTCGGTGATGTACGCCCAGGCCGCGCAGGCCGCGGGCCTGCCGGACGGCGTCGTCAACATCGTCTCGGGCGCCGGACGGGACGCCGGCGAGCACCTCGTCGGCCACCCCGACGTCGCGATGACCTCCTTCACCGGCTCCACCGCCGTCGGCAAGCGGGTCGCCGAGATCGCCACCGCCACCGTCAAGCGCCTCCACCTCGAACTCGGCGGCAAGGCCCCCTTCGTGGTCTTCGACGACGCCGACCTGGACGCCGCCGTGCACGGCGCGGTGGCCGGCGCGCTCATCAACACCGGCCAGGACTGCACGGCCGCCACCCGCGCCTACGTCCAGCGCCCGCTGTACGACGCGTTCGTCAGCGGCGTCGCCGACCTGATGGCGACCGTACGGCTCGGCGACCCCTTCGACCCGGCCACCGACCTCGGCCCGCTCATCTCGCACGCCCAGCGCGACCGGGTGGCCGAATTCGTCGAGCGCGCGCGGAAGTACGCCACCGTCGTCACCGGCGGCGAGGCGCCCCGGGGCGGGCTGGCCAAGGGCGCGTACTACCGGCCCACGCTCATCGCGGACGCCGCGCAGGACAGCGAGATCGTGCAGTCCGAGATCTTCGGCCCGGTGCTGGTCGTGCTGCCCTTCGACACCGACGACGAGGGCATCGCGCTCGCCAACGACACCCCCTACGGGCTCGCCGCCTCCGCCTGGAGCCGCGACGTGTACCGCACCGGGCGCGCCGTCCGCGAGATCAAGGCCGGCTGCGTGTGGGTCAACGACCACATCCCGATCATCAGCGAGATGCCGCACGGCGGATACAAAGCCTCTGGCTACGGCAAGGACATGTCGGCGTACTCCTTCGAGGAGTACACGCAGGTCAAGCACGTCATGTACGACATCACGGGCGTGGCCAGGAAGGACTGGCACCGCACCGTCTTCGGGGACCGCGGCTGAGGCCGCGCGCACGTCCGACTCCACCGGCTGACCCCCGGGTTCACCTTCGATCCCCTGAAAGGCCACACCGTATGGAGCACAACGAGCGGCCCGAGCGGCTCTCCCTCGCGGAGCTGAAGCTGATGCGGCGCAGCATGACCGACGGCCGGATGGCGCTCACCCGGCGCGGCCTGCTGCGCGCGAGCGGCGCCGGTCTGCTGTCGGTCGGCGCGCTGGGCGCCCTGACGGGCTGCGGCATCCCGCCCGCCGCCCGTACCGACGCCGGCGACTCCGAGGACCACTCCAAGAAGGAGAAGTGGCTCGCCTTCTCCAACTGGACGGAGTACATCGACGTCAGTGAGGACGAGAAGCACCACCCGACGCTGGAGGCGTTCGCGAAGCGCACCGGCATCAAGGTCAAGTACACCGAGGACATCAACGACAACGACGAGTTCTTCGGCAAGGTCCAGCCGCAGCTCGCGGCCGGCCAGGACACCGGGCGCGACCTGATCTGCCTGACCGACTGGATGTGCGCGCGGATGATCGGGTTCGGCTGGATCCAGCCGCTGAACCCGGCGAACCTGCCGCACGCTTACACGAATCTGTCGCAGCAGTTCCGCAATCCCGACTGGGATCCCGGGCGCGCCCACTCCTACACGTGGCAGGGCGTCCCCACCGTCATCGCGTACAACAAGAAGGCCACCGGCGGCCGCAAAATCGACTCCGTCGGCCAGCTGCTGGACGATCCCAAGCTCAAGGGGAAGGTCTCCTTCCTCTCCGAGATGCGCGACAGCATCGGCATGACCCTGCTGGACATGGGCAAACGGCCCGAGGACGTCACCGCGGACGACTTCGACGCGGCGATCGCCCGCCTCCAGAAGGCGGTCGACAGCAAGCAGATCCGCCGCTTCACCGGCAACGACTACCTCAACGACCTCAGCAAGGGCGACCTGGCGGCCTGCCTCGCCTGGGCGGGCGACGTCGTCCAGCTGCAGAATGACAACGCCGACATCGAGTACGCCATTCCGGAGGCGGGCTACACGACCGCGGCGGACAACCTGATGGTGCCCAACAAGGCGCGCCACAAGGAGAACGCCGAGCGCCTCATCGACTACTTCTACGAGCCGAAGGTGGCCGCGCAGATCGCCGCGTACATCAATTACGTGTGCCCGGTCGACGGGGTGCGCGAGGAGCTCGCGAAGATCGACAAGAAGCTGGCGGACAACAAGCTGATCCTCCCCGACGAGGAAATGGCGTCCAAGTCGCACACCTTCCGCGCGCTCGACGGCAAGGAAAGCAAGGAGTTCTCGCAGAAGTTCGCCGATCTCACCGGCGCCTGACCGTCCGACCGGTCCCTTCGCCCTTCCCCCCATCCGACCACTCGCCCCGGGACTTGATACATGACCGACCTCGCGACGACCGACAGCAGCGGCGGCGACGTCCGCCTCACCGGGATCAGCAAGACCTACGGCTCCTTCACGGCCGTCCAGCCGCTCGACCTCACCGTCCCCGCCGGCTCCTTCTTCGCCCTGCTCGGCGCCTCCGGCTGCGGCAAGACCACCACCCTGCGCATGATCGCGGGCCTGGAGGAGCCCACCACCGGCACCGTCGAACTCGCCGGCAAGGACGTCACCGCGCTGCCGCCCTACAAGCGCCCGGTGAACACCGTCTTCCAGAACTACGCGCTCTTCCCGCACCTGGACATCTACGAGAACGTCGCCTTCGGGCTGCGCCGCCGCGGCGTCAAGTCCGTGAAGAAGCAGGTCGAGGACATGCTCGACCTCGTACAGCTCGGCCCCATGGCGCGCCGCAAGCCCACCCAGCTCTCCGGCGGCCAGCAGCAGCGCGTGGCCGTGGCCCGCGCCCTGATCAACCACCCGCAGGTGCTCCTCCTGGACGAGCCGCTCGGCGCCCTCGACCTCAAGCTGCGCCGCCAGATGCAGCTGGAGCTCAAGCGCATCCAGACCGAGGTCGGCATCACCTTCGTGCACGTCACGCACGACCAGGAGGAGGCCATGACGATGGCCGACACGGTCGCGGTGATGAACGGCGGCCGGGTCGAGCAGCTCGGCGCCCCCGCCGACCTGTACGAGAACCCCGGCACCACCTTCGTCGCCAACTTCCTCGGCACCTCCAACCTCATCGCGGCGGAGATCGCCGAGGCGGGCGGCGACCAGCTGCTGCTGACGGCCGGGGACACCAAGCTGCGGCTGCCCGCCGCGCGATGTTCCGCGAGCAGCGTCCGTACGGGCGAGAAGGTGCTGGCGGGCGTCCGCCCCGAGAAGGTCACCCTCGCGCACGCCGACGACGCGGGGTCCATACCGGAGGGCGCCAACCGGCTGCCGGGCCGCATCAAGGACGCCGGCTTCATCGGCGTCTCCACGCAGTACGTGATCGAGACCCCGGGCGCCGGCGAACTGGCCGTGTACGAGCAGAACATCGAGCGCGACGGCCGGCTGGTGCCGGGCGCCGAGGTGGTCATGCACTGGAACCCCGCGCACACCTTCGCGTTCTCCGCCGACCAGGACATCACCGCCGGTGCGGACGCCGACGAGGAGGCCGCGTGAGCGCCGCCACCGAGGCGCCGCCGGAGCCGACGCCCGCGCCCGTCCTCGAAGTACGCAAGCCCCCCACCCGTAAGCGGCTCGTCCCCTACTGGCTGCTGCTGCCCGGCATCCTGTGGCTGCTGGTCTTCTTCGCCGCGCCGCTGGTCTACCAGGCGTCCACCTCGCTCCAGACCGGCTCCCTCGAAGAGGGCTTCAAGGTCACCTGGCACGTGGCCACCTACTGGGACGCGCTGGGGGAGTACTGGCCGCAGTTCGTCCGCTCGGTGGCCTTCGCCGCCATCGCGACGCTGCTCTGCCTCGTCCTGGGCTACCCGCTCGCCTACCTGATCGCCTTCAAGGCGGGCCGCTGGCGCAACGTCGTGATGATCCTGGTCATCGCGCCGTTCTTCACCAGCTTCCTGATCCGCACGCTCGCCTGGAAGACCATCCTCGCCGACAGCGGCCCGGTCGTCGGCGTCCTCAACTCGCTGCACATCCTGGACGTCACCAGCGCGATCGGCCTCACTGAAGGCACCCGCGTGCTCGCCACGCCGCTCGCGGTGGTCTGCGGCCTCACGTACAACTTCCTGCCGTTCATGATCCTGCCGCTCTACACCTGCCTGGAGCGGATCGATCCCCGGCTCCATGAGGCGGCGGGCGACCTGTACGCCAAGCCGGTCACCACCTTCCGCCGGGTGACCTTCCCGCTGTCCATGCCCGGCGTGGTCGCGGGCACGCTGCTGACCTTCATCCCGGCCGCCGGCGACTACATCAACGCCGAGCTGCTGGGCTCCACCGACCAGAAGATGATCGGCAACGTGATCCAGTCGCAGTTCCTGCGCGTCCTGGACTACCCGACCGCGGCCGCCCTCTCCTTCATCCTCATGGCGGCCATCCTCGCCATGGTCACCATCTACATCCGCAAGTCGGGGACGGAGGACCTGGTCTGATGCGCTGGCTTCGACGCAACGCGGTGGTGATCGGGGGCCTGCTGACGCTGGCGTACCTCATCCTGCCCAACGTCATCGTGATGGTCTTCTCGTTCAACAAGCCGAACGGGCGCTTCAACTACGAGTGGCAGCGGTTCTCCACCGACGCCTGGACCGACCCCTGCGGCGTCGCCGACCTGTGCGGCTCCCTCGGGCTGAGCCTGCAGATCGCGGTCTGGGCGACGATCGGCGCGACCGTACTGGGCACCCTGATCGCCTTCGCGCTGGCCCGCTACCGCTTCCGCGCCCGCGCGTCCGTCAACACGCTGATCTTCCTGCCGATGGCGATGCCCGAGGTCGTCATGGCCGCCTCGCTGGCCACGCTCTTCCTCAACATGGGCATCCAGTTCGGCTTCTGGACGATCCTGATCGCGCACATCATGTTCTGCCTGAGCTTCGTGGTCACCGCGGTCAAGGCCCGCGTGATGAGCATGGACCCGCGGCTGGAACAGGCCGCTCAGGACCTCTACGCCACTCCGGTGCAGACGTTCCTGAAGGTGACGCTGCCGATCGCGGCACCCGGTATCGCCGCGGGCGCGCTGCTCTCCTTCGCCCTTTCGTTCGACGATTTCATCATCACCAATTTCAACGCGGGCTCCACCGTGACCTTTCCCATGTTCGTCTGGGGATCGGCGCAACGGGGCACGCCCGTTCAGATCAATGTCATCGGAACAGCGATGTTCCTCATCGCCGTGCTCTGCGTACTGGGCGGACAATTGTTCACCGGACGCCGTAAGAGGAGCTGAGAACCATGGCACGAGCTGCCATGAACCCCACCGCCGGGCAGACCGCCCGGACGCCCGCACCGGCCGCCCAGGCGCTCGCGGACGCCGCCCCCACCCCCTTCTGGCTGGACGATCCCGACCGCCCCGCGGCCCTCCCGGTCCTCGTCGGCGACGAGCGGTGCGACCTGCTCGTCGTCGGCGGCGGCTACAGCGGCCTGTGGACCGCGCTGCTGGCCAAGGAGCGCGACCCGGAACGCGACGTCGTCCTCGTCGAGGGCCAGGAGATCGGCTGGGCCGCCTCCGGCCGCAACGGCGGCTTCTGCGCCGCCTCGCTCACCCACGGCCTCGGCAACGGCCTGGCCCGCTGGCCCGGCGAGCTGAAGAAGCTCGAGGAGCTGGGCGCCCGCAACCTCGATGCCATCGGGGCGGCCGTCGAGCGGTACGGCATCGACTGCGCCTTCGAGCGCACCGGCGAGATCGACCTGGCCACCGAGCCGCACCAGGTCGCCGAGCTCCGCGAGGCCGCCGAGGACGCCGCCCGCCTCGGCCTCACCGGGTACGACCTCCTCGACCAGGACGCCGTGCGCGCCGAGGTCGACTCGCCGGCCTTCCTGGCCGGCCTGTGGAACCGCGACGGCGTCGCCATGCTCAACCCGGCCCGCCTCGCCTGGGGCCTGAAGCAGGCGTGCCTGGACCTGGGCGTACGGATCTACGAGCACACCCGCGCCACCGACCTGGCCTCCGACGGCACCGGCATGGCGGTCCGCACGCCCTACGGGCGCGTCTTCGCCCGCCACGTGGCGCTCGGCACCAACGCCTTCCCGAACCTGGTGCGCAGGGTGCGCCCGTACATCGTCCCGGTCTACGACCACGCGCTGATGACCGAGCCGCTCACCGAGGAGCAGCTCGCCGCGATCGGCTGGAAGAACCGCCAGGGGCTGTCCGACAGCAACAACCACTTCCACTACTTCCGCCTCACCGCCGACAACCGCATCCTGTGGGGCGGTTACGACATCGTCTACCGCTACGGCGGCGGCGTCCGCGCCGAGTACGACCACCACCCCGCCACCTACGAGAAGCTCGCCCGCCACTTCTTCCAGCACTTCCCGCAGCTGGAGGAGGTCCGCTTCAGCCACGCCTGGGGCGGCGCGATCGACACCTGCGCGCGCTTCTCGGCGTTCTTCGGCACCGCGCACGCCGGACGGGTCGCGTACGCGGCGGGCTACACCGGCCTCGGCGTGGGCGCCACCCGCTTCGGCGCCGACGTCATGCTCGACCTGCTCTCGGGCGCGCGCACGGAACGCACGGAGCTGGAGATGGTCCGCACGAAGCCGCTGCCGTTCCCGCCGGAGCCGCTGCGCTGGGCCGGCATCGGCATCACCCAGTGGTCGATGTCCCGCGCCGACGCGCGCGGCGGCCGGCGGAACCTCTGGCTGAAGGCGATGGACAAGGTGGGGCTGGGCTTCGACAGCTGACCGGCCGACCGGCTGACCGACCGGCTGACCGGCCGGCTGTCCGGACCCGGCGCGGGCGGGCCGACACGGCGCGCCCGCGCACCACCGAGTGGTCAGGTGTGATCCATGACACCCCAAGATCCTGATCAACCCGTGTAAGGAGGCGGCGGCCTCCCGCTCTCCCTCTCGGAACGCGGCCCCGACGGGCCGACGGGCGAAAGAGGGAGGCAGCCATGGATGCTGCGGGGGACAAGCGTGCCCTGGAATGGCTCGTGTCGGTGGCACCGGACCCGGAGGCCTGCCGCTTCGAATGGGAGCGCAGCCCGCTCGGGGTGACCCTGCTCCCGGCCGGGCTGCGCTGGGACGTCCTGATCGTCCCCGGAACGCTGGGGTACCCCACCCTCGACGTGCTCACGTGCTGCCTGGACCGCCCCGGCCCCGTGCTCGCCGACTTCGGCGACTGCCGCATGGGCTTCTTCGTCCCGCCGGGCACGACGGCCCGCTGGGTCGGCACCGGGGTGCGCGGGGCCGGCCTGGGCACCTGGATCGTCGTGCCCTACCCGGGCCGGATCACCGGCGGCACCCGCTGGCTCGTCACCCCGGACGGCGACGGCACCCTCACCGACCCCGGCGTCCTCGAACTCGCCCTGCACGAGGCGGCGGCCCGGGTGGCGGGCGCCGGCGACGGATGACCTCTCCGTACAGCGCTTCGTGCAGTGCTCCGTGGAGGAGGACGAGCAGCGCCGCCGAGAGCAGCCACGAGCCGAGGACGTCCACCGGCCAGTGGTAGCCGCGGACGACCAGGCCCGGGCCGTTCGCCAGGACCAGGACGAGCGCCGCGGTGGTCAGCAGGCGGCGGGACAACGGGGCGGCCGCGTACGGGAGCAGGAGCAGCGCGGCCGCCCCGTACGCGACGGCGGCCGTCGCGGCGTGCCCCGAAGGGTAGAAGCCGGTCGCGCCGGCCAGCCTGCCCGGCGGCGCGGGCCGGGCGAGCGCGGCCTGCAGCGGCCCGACGAGCGCCGGCACCGCGGCCATTGCGACGGCGGCGGCGAGCGGCGGCAGCCACCAGTGGGGGAGTCCCGCGGCGCGGGCGCGCCACGCGGCGTACGCGGCGGCGGCCAGCAGTACGGGCAGGGCCACCGCCATGTTGCCCAGGTCGGCGAGGAGTTCGGCGAGCGGCGCCGGGAGGGCGCGGTCCAGGAGTACGTGATCCAGCCGGGCGTCCAGCCGCAGCAGCGGCCCGTGTGCCGCGACCTGCCAGGTGAGGAGCGCGAAGAGCGCGAGCGTCGCGGTCAGTGTGCACGCGAGCGCGTGAAGAGAGGCCGGCCGCCCCGGAACAGGGGGGGTGGTTCCGGGACGGCCGTGCTGACCGGCGAACCGCGCGCCCCGGGGGGTCTGGGGCGCGCGTCCATCCGATCGGTGAGGATTCCCGGAGCCGGAGGCTCCGGTGGTGTGCGCGAGGGCACAGCCAGGTCGAAGCCGGGGAAGCGCCGACCGGGCATCGCTCGCAGTCCCCTGCGAGCGAGGTGTTTCTCTCATCTGCAGAAACCGTACGGCAGAGCGGCGGCCCTCCGACAGGCGGATCACCCACCCGCCATGGCCCCCGCACATCTTCTTCACGCCGTCTCGCCACTTCGGGCCGGTAGCCCGGATTCCGCGTCCGGCAAGCGCTGAGTGCCCGTACGGATGTCCGTACGGGCACTCAGCGGCTCGCGTGGGAAGGAACGCCTTCCTTCGCTCTAGAGCGCGGCGAAGGCGTTCTCCAGGATGTCCAGACCCTCGTTCAGCAGGTCCTCGCCGATGACCAGCGGCGGCAGGAAGCGCACGACGTTGCCGTACGTGCCGGTGGTCAGGATGAGCAGGCCCTCCTGGTGGCACGCCTTGGCCAGCGCCGAGGTCGCCTCCGGGTTCGGGTCCTTCGAGCCGGACTGCACCAGCTCGATCGCGATCATCGCGCCGCGGCCGCGGACCTCGCCGATGATGTCGTACTTCTCGGCCATGGTGGTCAGCCGGGCCTTCATGACCTCTTCGATGCGCTTGGCCTTGCCGTTGAGGTCCTGCTCGCGCATGGTCTCGATGGCACCGACCGCGGCGGCGCAGGCCACCGGGTTACCGCCGTACGTACCGCCCAGGCCACCCGCGTGCGCGGCGTCCATCATCTCCGCGCGCCCGGTCACGGCCGCCAGCGGCAGACCGCCGGCGATGCCCTTCGCGGTCGTGATCAGGTCCGGGACGATGCCCTCGTCCTCGCACGCGAACCACTGACCGGTCCGGCAGAAGCCGGACTGGATCTCGTCCGCGACGAAGACGATCCCGTTCTCCTTCGCGAAGTTCGCGATGGCGGGCAGGAAGCCCTTCGCCGGCTCGATGAAGCCGCCCTCGCCGAGCACGGGCTCGATGATGATCGCGGCGACGTTCTCGGCGCCGATCTGCTTGGTGATCTGCGAGATGGCCTGGTCGGCGGCCTCCTGCGCACAGTTCTCCGGGCCGGTCAGCCAGCGGTAGGGGTACGCCAGCGGCACGCGGTACACCTCGGGCGCGAACGGCCCGAAGCCGTGCTTGTACGGCATGTTCTTCGCCGTCAGCGCCATCGTCAGGTTCGTACGGCCGTGGTAACCGTGGTCGAACACGACCACGGCCTGCCGCTTGGTGTACGCACGCGCGATCTTGACGGCGTTCTCCACGGCCTCGGCGCCGGAGTTGAACAGCGCCGACTTCTTCTCGTGGTCGCCCGGGGTCAGCTCGGCGAGCGCCTCACAGACCTCGATGTAGGGCTCGTACGGCGTGACCATGGCACAGGTGTGGGTGAAGTCCGCGAGCTGCGCGGTCGCGCGGCGCACGACGGCCTCGGCGCTGCTGCCGACCGAGGTCACGGCGATGCCGGAGCCGAAGTCGATGAGGGAGTTGCCGTCCACGTCCTCCAGGACGCCACCGCCGGCGCGCTTGATGAAGACGGGCAGGACCGCGCCGACACCGGCCGCCACGGTGGCCTGCTTGCGCTCCCACAGCGCCTGGGACTTGGGGCCGGGGATCGCGGTGACGACGCGGCGCTCCTGGGGGAGGGCGGGGCCTCCGGTCAGTTCGGACATGGGAGTCTCCTGGAAGCAACGAGGACGCACAGAGGTGACGTACTACGGGACGTACCGCGCGTACTGGACGTACTGAGGGGTTGTCCTCGCAGGCTAGGGGCGGCGGGGCGGGAGCGGCATGCACCGTTCGGGAGAAGTGCGCGCCCCGCGTTGTCCGCACCGGACATAGCGCGGGACGGGTATGACGACGGCGTCCGGCCAGTAGATTGATCCGCGGCACACCGATCGCCGTTCGCCGCACCGCCGCCGCTGACTAGGGGGAACAGGGACACCGGATGGACACCGAGGGCACGCACGACGCACGCAACACCCACTCGCCCGGAATCCCGCATCCGGCGCCCCCGCCCGCTCCGGCGGCTGTGCCGCCGATGCCGAAGGCGCCACCTGGTGCGGGACCGGTGCCCGGCGGTGCGCCCGGCGCGCCGGAATCCCCCTTCATGACCTGGCTCCGCGCCCCACGCGTCCTGGCGGGCCCGGGCATCTGGTCCTTCGAACACCGGCCCCGGCCGAAGGAGGAGCCGCACGAGATCGCGGTGCCGCAGCTGATCGCCGGAGCCGTCATCTCGTTCCTGTGCGCCTGGCTGCTGTGGTCGCTGCTGATGAACGGCTATCTCGGGCCGTACTGGAAGTGGCCCCTGGAAGTGATGCTGCCCGATTCCTGGAAGACGGGTAATACGGGCGTCATCTCCTCGTTCGTCTACATGGCGCTCATCCTCGGCGTGATCGTCGTCGTCTTCGGACGGGTCGGGCGGTGGCCCGCCCTCTTCCGGCGGCTGCTCGCCCCCGCGGGCCGCCGGGTGTGGAAAAGGCTGCCCGGCTGGCTGGCCCCGAAGGCCCCCGCTGCCCTGCCCGGTGGCGCGCTGATCCTGCGTGCCGTGCTGACCCTGGCCGTCGTCTGGTTCCTCTGGCAGTGGTGCACCGACGAGTCGCGCGATGCGTCGCTCCTCATGCTCCAGCTGGAGAATCTGACCCCCGTCTCGGGCGACGCGGCGTCGTACTTCTACTACTCCACGAGCTACTCCCTCATCGACCTCGCGCTGCTGCTGGCGCTCTTCAGCCCCTTCGGGTGCTGGGCCGAGGTGTGGCGCCGCTATACCCCCGCGGGTCAACGCCGTAGGGCCGACGACGCGGACGGGTCCGCCTCCGCCGCGCCCGTCCTCCAGGTCGACCACGCCGAATGGGCCGAGTTGCGGGCCGCGGGGGCGGGGGACGCTGCGGAGCGGTTGGCCCGGGAGGCGCGGGCCGGGCTGATGAATGATGTCGATCATGCGCGGATCACCCGGGCCTGGGAGTCCGTACGGGTGCAGACCAGCCGCTTCCCCGCGTTCGTCGACAACGTCCAGCAGCACGGCTCCGGCGCCTGCGGCCACCCCTCCGGCGCCCGCGACCTGCCGGTGCGGACCGCCCGGCACGATCTGCTCACCGGCCAGGTACGCATCGGCACCGCCTCCGACGACGTCCGCAACCCCTACGAGCGGCGCGGCGTCGGGTACGCGCTCGACCCGGCCGTGCTCGGGACCTCGCTGCTGGCGGTCGGACCGCCCGGTGCGGGCAAGACGAACCGCCTGGTGCGCCCCGTCCTGGAGACGATGTGCCTGCAGGCGCTCGCCGGCCGGGCCGCGGTGGTCTCGGTCGGGGCGGCCGGAACCGGGCCGGCGGGGGACGACGCGTTCGATGCCGTCGTCCGCGTCGGGCACCGCGAATCCCCCTGTGACCTCGACCTCTACGGCGGTACCACCGACCCCGATGAGGCCGCTGCCGTGTTGGCGGAGGCGTTGGTGGGGGATGTGGTGGCGGGGGCGCCGGGTGGGGAGAGTCGGCGGGCGGGGACGGTGCTGGGGCAGTTGCTGGGGCCGTTCCGGGTGGCGTACGGGCGGTTTCCCGGGGTGGCGGAACTGCGGGAGTTGCTGGACGGGTCGCCGGAGGCGATGGCCGCGCTGCGGGGCGCGCTGGATGCGGCGGGGGAGAACGGTGCGCTGCGCGAGCTGGACGCGCGGGAGCGGCAGGCGGCGCGTGCCGGGGACGTGGGCGCGCTGCTCGCGGACCGGATCGCGTTGCTGGACCGGCCCGCGTTCGCCGGCTTCTTCGACCCCTCGGGGCAGTCGCGGCAGGTGTCGCTGCGGGCGCTGGACCGCCCGCTGCGGGTGCGGATCGAACTGCCCGAGCGCGGGCACGCCGACGCGTCGCGGATTCTCGCGCGACTCGTGCTGGCGCAGTTCACGGAGTGCGCGGTGGCGCGCTCCGACCGGTCGGTGTTCGCGTGCCTGGTGCTCGACGACGCCTCGCATGTCGTGACGCAGGAGGCGCTGCGGGGGCTGCAACGGCTGCGGTCCGCGAACGCGGGGGTCGTGCTGACGCTGCGGGCGCTGGACGACGTGCCCGAGGCGCTGCGTGGCGCGCTGCTGGGGACGGTCGGCTGCCGGATGGCGTTTGCGGGCGTGACGACGTGGGACGGCGCGCGCTTCGCCGAGGTGTGGGGCAAGGCGTGGGTGGAGACGCGGGACGTCACCGACCGGCAGATCGTGTCCGATGAGCCGTTCACCAAGCTGATGCACTCGATCAGGCGGCTGGTGACGGGGAAGGACGTGACGGCGAAGGCGGTGACGGTGCGGACCGTGGAGCGGGAGCGGTGGTCGGCGTCGGACCTGGCCAACGCCGTACCGGCCGGGCACGCGGTGCTGTCGGTGACGTCCGTGACGGGGGAGTCGGCACCACCGGTGCTGGTGGATCTGCGGGGGTGACGCGCGGGGGCGGAATGCCGTGGGGCGGCGGGGAGCCGTGGGGCGGCGCGCGGCGGAGGGGCGTGCGCTGTCGGGTGCGGCTCCGCGCCGGGACCCGTCCCGTACGGCGGCCCTCGCGGCTCCGTACGGCCCTCGTGGCCCCCGAAGTGGCCGCCTTGATTCCTCCGCTGAGGCAGAATCGGGGGTGGCCGTTCGTACGGGACGGAGAAAACCCCCGCCACACGCCTCACGCGCAACGAAGGTCCCATGCCTCACACCCTCGCCTCCCTCGCCCACCACTCCGCGCTCAAGCTGACCGTGCTCGCGGGCGAGGACCGGCTGGACACACCGGTGCGCTGGGCGCACGTGAGCGAGCTGATCGACCCCGTCCCGTACATGGAGGGCGGCGAGCTGCTGCTGATCACCGCGCTCAAGCTGGACGCGGAGGACCCGGAGGTCGCGCGGCGCTACGTACACCGCGTCGCCGGGGCCGGGGTGGTCGGCCTGGGCTTCGCGGTCGGGGTGAATTACGACGACGTGCCCGAGGCGCTGCTCACCGCGGCCCGCGAGGCGGACTTCCCGCTGCTGGCGGTGCCGCGCCGGACGCCGTTCGTGGCGATCAGCAAGGCCGTCTCGGCGGCCGTGGCGGCCGATCAGTACCGGGCGGTGACCGAGGGCTTCGAGGCGCAGCGGGAGCTGACGCGGGCGGCGCTGAGCGCCGAGGGCCCGGCGGAGCTGCTCGCCCGGCTCGCCGCGCACCTCAAGGGCTGGGCCGCGTTGTACGACGCCTCCGGCACGGTCGTCGCCGCGGCCCCCGACTGGGCGGCCCGCCGCGCCGCCCGCCTCACCGCCGACATCGCGCGGCTGCGGGAGCGGCCGGCCCCCGCGAGTTCGGTGGTGGCGGACACCGAGGGCGACGACCGGGTGGAGCTGCAGTCGCTGGGCACCGGGCGCCGGGCGCGCGGCGTCCTCGCGGTCGGCACGGGCGCCCCGCTGGGCACAGCCGAGCGGTACGCCGTGCACTCCGCCGTCGCCCTGCTGACCCTGACCACCGAACGGTCCCGCGCGCTGCAGGACGCCGAGCAGCGGCTCGGCGCCGCGGTGCTGCGGATGCTGCTGGCCGGCGAGCCGGACCACGCGCGGGCTGTGGCCGGGAGGCTGTACGGCGGGCTGCTGGACGCGCCGTTCCGGGTACTGGTGGCCGAGCCGGTGAACGGGAACGCGAACGGGAACGGGAACGGCGAGGACCGGTCCGCCGACGGAACCCCGGCCGCGCTGGACGCGCTGGCCGACGCGATGGAGTCTGCGGCGGCGCGCGGCGGCGAGGCGGTGCTCGCGGTCCCGGACGGCACCCGGCTGACCGTGCTCGCGACGGACGGCGGCGCCGCCATCGAGGCGTGCGCCGACCACGCCGCCGCGCTGGAGGCCCGGTCCGGGAACGGCGCGGGCAAGCGCAAGGGCGCGGCCGGCGGCGACACGGTACGCGGCACGCCGGGCCTGGCCGTGGGCCTCTCCGCGCCGTCCGGGCCGGCCGCGGCGGCGACCGCGTACCGCCAGGCCGAGCAGGCGCTGTCGGTGGCCAGGCGGCGGGCGCGGGTCCTGGTCGAGCACGAGGACGTGGCGGCCGGCTCCGTACTGCCGCTGCTCGCCGACGACGCGGTACGCGCCTTCGCCGACGGCATGCTGCGGGCGCTGCACGACCACGACGCGACCGGCCGCGGCGACCTCGTCGCCTCACTGCGGGCCTGGCTGTCCCGGCACGGCCAGTGGGACGCGGCCGCCGCCGACCTCGGGGTGCACCGGCACACGCTGCGCTACCGGATGCGCCGCGTCGAGGAGATCCTCGGCCGCTCGCTGGACGACCCGGACGTACGGATGGAACTGTGGCTGGCCCTGAAGGCCACGACACTGTCCCCGGACGCCTGAGAGCCCGCGCCTGAGCCGCCGGAGGCGCGGCGGAGAGCGCGCGGACGGCGGGAAACCGACCCCGCACTCGCCAAACCGGCGGATCGCGCTCCCGTAGTAGTACGTCCCGGACAAACACCGGTCCGGGAGTGCCGCCCTACCGTGGACCCCGTCCGGAAGGGCGACCGAGGTCGGGAGCGGCAGGCAGCAGCCGCGCGTACCGGCCGGCACGCCACGCACCACGCCACCGAGAAGGGCCGGTATCCACTGTGCCGAACCGTAATGACGCAGCCACCACGGCTTTCTGGCTCGCCGGCCGAGCCGCCACCGGCACGGAGACCTTCGAGGTCACCTCGCCCTGGGACGGCCGCACCGTCGGCACCGTGAGCGTGCCCACCGAGGAGCAGGTCGAGGAGGCCGTGGCCGCGTCCGTCGCGGTCCAGGCCGAGTTCGCCGCCACCCCCGCCCACGTGCGCGCCGCCGCGCTGGACCACGTCACCAAGCGCCTGGTGGAGCGTACGGAGGAGATCGCGCAGCTGATCTCCGCGGAGAACGGCAAGCCGATCAAGTGGGCGCGCGGCGAGGTCGGCCGCGCCGTGTCGGTCTTCCGCTTCGCCGCCGAGGAGGCCCGCCGCTTCAACGCCGGCGAGGCCATGCGCCTGGACACCGACGGCGGCGGCACCGGCCGTCTCGCGCTGATCCGCCGCGTGCCCAAGGGCACCGTGCTCGGCATCGCGCCGTTCAACTTCCCGCTCAACCTGAGCGCCCACAAGGTCGCCCCGGCGATCGCGGCCGGCGTCCCGATCATCCTCAAGCCCGCCCCGGCCACCCCGCTCTCCGGCCTGATCCTCGGCGAGCTGCTGGCCGAGACCGACCTGCCGGCCGGCTCCTGGAGCATCCTCCCGGTGCCGAACGACCGGATGCCCGCGCTGGTCCAGGACGAGCGGCTGCCGGTGATCTCCTTCACCGGTTCCGAGACGGTCGGTTACGCGATCATGGACTCGGTGCCGCGCAAGCACTGCACCCTGGAGCTGGGCGGCAACGGCGCGGCCGTCGTCCTCGCCGACTACGCCTCCGACGCGGACCTGGACTGGGCGGCGCAGCGCATCGCCACCTTCTCCAACTACCAGGGCGGCCAGTCCTGCATCTCCGTGCAGCGCGTGATCGCCGACGCGGCCGTGTACGACCGGCTGCTGCCGAAGATCGTCGCGGCCGTCGAGGCGCAGGTCACCGGCGACCCGACGGACCCCGCCACCGAGGTCGGCCCGCTGGTCAGCGAGGCCGCCGCGCAGCGCGTGGAGTCCTGGGTCGACGAGGCCGTGCAGGCCGGCGCCCAGCTGCTCGCCGGCGGCAAGCGCGAGGGTGCCACGTACGCGCCGACCGTGCTGGCCGACCTCCCCGAGGGCACCACCCTCGCCTGCGAAGAGGTCTTCGGGCCGGTCCTGTCGGTGCAGAAGGTGGACGGCGAGGCCGCGGCCTTCGCCGCCGTCAACAGCTCCAAGTACGGCCTCCAGGCAGGCGTGTTCACGCACGACCTGCAGACCGCCTTCCGCGCCCACAAGGTGCTGGAGGTGGGCGGCGTGATCATCGGCGACGTGCCGTCGTACCGCGCCGACCAGATGCCGTACGGCGGCGCCAAGCAGTCCGGTGTGGGCCGCGAGGGCGTTCGCTACGCGATGGACGACTACACCTACGAGCGAGTGATGGTGATGACCGGGCTGGAACTCTGACGCACCGGCCGCACGGACGGCCGGCAACCGGACAGCAGGGGCCGGGGCGCATATCGGGTGCGCCCCGGCCCTCCGGCGTGTCCGGACGGACGCCCTGGCCGCCCACGGGCGCTCGGCACGGCCCGTGATGCACAGCAGCCGTGATGCATATGGGAATCATTTTCAGGTAGGCTGGCGACCGTACCGAGCCCTGCCGACAGGAGGATTCCCATGGCCGTCCCCAAGCGGAAGATGTCCCGCTCCAACACCCGTCATCGCCGCTCCAACTGGAAGGCCGCGCAGCCCGACCTGGTGCCGATCACCATCGACGGCAGCCAGTACACCGTGCCGCGCCGCCTCGTGAAGGCGTACCAGCGGGGGCTGATCGATCCGGCGAAGTGAGGTACGGCCGGGCGGCCGAACCTGCGCCAAGGCTGGTGCAAGTCCTGCGGATCGGGTAGAGACTCACAAGTAGCACTGACCGGTAGCCAACCCGGGCAGGCGAACTGACCGGTAGCCAACCCGGCGGACCGGTACGGATGACCCGACTCCGCGGTGAGGTGACCCTCCTCATGACCGCTCCATCCACCCGCAACGTCTCCGAGCGCGAGGCCCGGCAGGTCGCCGAGGCGGCCCGTGAACAGGACTGGCGTAAGCCCAGCTTCGCCAAGGAACTGTTCCTGGGGCGCTTTCGGCTCGACCTCATACACCCGCACCCCACCCCTGCCCCGGACGCGGTCCAGCGCGGCGAGGAATTCCTCGCCAAGCTCCGCGACTTCTGCGAGACGAAGATCGACGGTGCGCGCATCGAGCGCGAGGCGCGGATCCCCGACGAGACCATCGCCGGTCTCAAGGAGATCGGCGCGCTCGGCATGAAGATCGACACCAAGTACGGCGGCCTGGGCCTCACCCAGGTGTACTACAACAAGGCGCTGGCACTGGTCGGTTCCGTCAGCCCGGCGGTCGGCGCGCTGCTCTCCGCGCATCAGTCGATCGGCGTACCGCAGCCGCTGAAGCTCTTCGGCACGCAGGAGCAGAAGGACCAGTTCCTGCCGCGGCTGGCCCGTACGGACATCTCCGCGTTCCTGCTGACCGAACCGGACGTAGGTTCGGACCCGGCCCGGCTGGCCACCATGGCCGTACCGGACGGGGACGAGTACGTACTGGACGGCGTCAAGCTGTGGACGACCAACGGGGTCGTCGCCGACCTGCTCGTGGTGATGGCCCGCGTCCCGAAGTCCGAGGGGCACAGGGGCGGCATCACCGCCTTCGTCGTCGAGGCGGGCTCGGACGGCATCACGGTGGAGAACCGCAACGCCTTCATGGGGCTGCGCGGCCTGGAGAACGGCGTCACCCGCTTCCACCGGGTGCGGGTGCCGGCCGCGAACCGCATCGGCCCCGAGGGCGCCGGCCTGAAGATCGCGCTGACCACGCTCAACACCGGACGGCTGTCGCTGCCCGCGATGTGCGTCGGCGTCGGCAAGTGGTGCCTGAAGATCGCCCGCGAGTGGTCGGCGGCGCGCGAGCAGTGGGGCAAGCCGGTCGCCCAGCACGAGGCGGTGGGCGGCAAGATCTCCTTCATCGCGGCCACCACCTTCGCGCTGGAGGCCGTCGTCGACCTCTCCTCGCAGATGGCCGACGAGGACCGCAACGACATCCGCATCGAAGCGGCGCTCGCCAAGCTGTACGGCTCCGAGATGGGCTGGCTGATGGCCGACGAGCTGGTACAGATCCGCGGCGGCCGCGGCTTCGAGACCGCGGAGTCGCTCGCGGCACGCGGCGAGCGGGCCGTACCGGCCGAGCAGGTACTGCGCGACATGCGCATCAACCGGATCTTCGAGGGCTCGACGGAGATCATGCACCTGCTCATCGCCCGCGAGGCGGTGGACGCCCACCTCTCGGTCGCCGGCGACCTCATCGACCCCGACAAATCGCTCGGGGACAAGGGGAAGGCGGCGGCGCGCGCGGGCGGCTTCTACGCCCGCTGGCTGCCCAAGCTGGTCGCCGGGCCCGGCCAGGTGCCCGGCACGTACGCGGAGTTCGGCGAGCTGGCGACACACCTGCGGTACGTCGAACGCAACGCCCGCAAGCTCGCGCGCAGCACGTTCTACGCGATGTCGCGCTGGCAGGGCCGGATGGAGACCAAGCAGGGCTTCCTCGGGCGGATCGTGGACATCGGCGCGGAGCTCTTCGCGATGAGCGCGGCGTGCGTACGGGCCGAGCACCTGCTGGCCACCGGCGAGCACGGCCGCGAGGCGCACCAGCTCGCCGAGGTGTTCTGCCGGCAGGCCAGGGTCCGGGTCGAGGAGCTGTTCGCGCGGCTGTGGACCAACACCGACGAGCTGGACCGCAAGGTCGTGGCCGGGGTGCTGACCGGCACGTACACCTGGCTGGAGGAGGGCATCATCGACCCCAGCGGCGACGGTCCGTGGATCGCGGACGCGACGCCGGGGCCCGCGCGGAGGGAGAACGTGCACCGCCGGATCCGGGGCTGAGGAACGGAACGTGCACCGGCGGCTCCGGTGACGGGCGGAGCCGCCGGTGACGGGACGGGGGACGGGCCGGTCCCCGCAGGCAGGGGACCGGCCCGTACGGCGTGGCCGACACCCGCGCGCACCACCCGTCGCGCCTCCCGGCGCCCCCGTCCGGCCGGATCTCCTGCGAGCTGGTGTCCGTACTCCGGACGTGACCGGCCACAATGGTGCCCATGACGGAATCCCTCGCCCATCCGCACCTGCGTTTCGACCCGCCGGCCGCCGCACCCGGCGAGCCACGCGACATCGTGATCCTCGGTTCGACCGGCTCCATCGGCACCCAGGCGATCGATCTCGTCCTGCGCAATCCGGACCGCTTCCGCGTCACCGGCCTGTCCGCGGCGGGCGGCCGGGTCGCGCTCCTCGCCGAGCAGGCGCGGCAGCTGCGCGTCGGTACGGTCGCGGTGGCCCGCGAGGACGTGGTGCCCGCGCTGCGCGAGGCGCTGTCGGCGCAGTACGGAACGGGCGAGCCGCTGCCGGAGATCCTGGCCGGGCCCGACGCGGCCACCCAGCTCGCCGCCACCAAGTGCCACACCGTACTGAACGGCATCACCGGCTCCATCGGCCTCGCCCCCACCCTCGCGGCCCTGGAGAGCGGCGCCTCCCTGGCGCTCGCCAACAAGGAGTCGCTGATCGTGGGCGGCCCGCTGGTCAAGGCGCTCGCGAAGCCCGGCCAGATCGTCCCCGTCGACTCCGAGCACTCCGCGCTCTTCCAGGGGCTGATGGGCGGCCGCCGCGAAGAGGTGCGCAAGCTCGTCGTCACCGCCTCCGGCGGCCCGTTCCGCGGCCGCAGCAAGGCCGAGCTGGCCGCCGTCACGCCCGAGCAGGCGCTCGCGCACCCCACCTGGGCGATGGGCCCGGTCATCACGATCAACTCCGCGACCCTGGTCAACAAGGGCCTGGAGGTCATCGAGGCACACCTGCTGTACGACGTGCCGTTCGAGCGCATCGAGGTCGTGGTCCACCCGCAGTCCTACATCCACTCCATGGTGGAGTTCACCGACGGCTCCACCCTCGCCCAGGCCAGCCCGCCCGACATGCGGATGCCGATCGCGCTGGGGCTGGGCTGGCCCGACCGGGTGCCGGACGCGGCGCCGGGCATCGACTGGACCAAGGCCCACACCTGGGAGTTCTTCCCGCTGGACGAGGACGCCTTCCCCTCCGTACCGCTCGCCTGCCACGTCGGCACGCTCGGGGGCACGGCACCGGCCGTCTTCAACGCCGCCAACGAGGAATGCGTGGACGCATTCTTGAAGGGCGGGCTGCCGTTCACAGGAATTGTCGATACGGTCGCCGAAGTCGTCGCCGAGCACGGCACGCCCGCGCCGGGAACGTCTTTGACCCTCTCGGACGTACTGGAAGCGGAGACCTGGGCGCGCGCCCGCGCCCGCGAACTGGCCGCCCGTGCGGCACGTACACCATCGGAGGCTCGCGCATGACGACCTGGATGACCGTCCTGGGCATCGTCGTCTTCGTCGTCGGCCTGCTCTTCTCGATCGCCTGGCACGAGCTGGGGCACCTCTCGACGGCGAAGATGTTCGGCATCCGCGTGCCGCAGTACATGGTCGGCTTCGGTCCGACGATCTTCTCCCGCAAGAAGGGCGACACCGAGTACGGCGTCAAGGCCATCCCGGCCGGCGGCTACATCCGCATGATCGGGATGTTCCCGCCCGGCGACGACGGGAAGCTCTCGGCCCGCTCCACCTCGCCCTGGCGCGGCATGATCGAGGACGCCCGCTCGGCCGCCTTCGAGGAGCTGCAGGAGGGGGACGAGAAGCGGCTGTTCTACACCCGTAAGCCCTGGAAGCGCGTCATCGTGATGTTCGCCGGGCCGTTCATGAACCTGATCCTCGCGGTCGTGATCTTCATGAGCGTCCTGATGGGCTTCGGCATCAACACCCAGACCACCCAGGTCGGCTCGGTCTCGGACTGCGTCATCGCGGCCTCCGCCAAGACCGACAAGTGCCCGTCCGACGCCAAGGACTCCCCGGCCAAGGCGGCGGGCCTGCGGGCCGGCGACCGGATCGTGGCCTTCGACGGGCGCGCCGTGCCCGACTGGGACACCCTCCAGCGGTCCATCCGCGACACCACGGGACCCGCGACGATCACCGTGGAGCGGGACGGCGCGCGGAAGGTCCTGCACGCCGACCTGATCAAGAACAAGGTCGCCAGGACCGATGGCCACGGCGGCTACGTCGCCGGCCAGTACGTCACGGCCGGCTTCCTCGGCTTCACGCCCGCCAGCGGCATCGTCCGGCAGGACCTCGGCCAGTCCGTCGACCGCATGGGCAACATGGTCAAGCAGGGCGTCGGCTCGCTGATCGCGCTGCCCGGCAAGGTCCCCGACCTGTGGAACGCCGCGTTCAACGGCGGCGAGCGCAAGCAGGACTCCCCGATGGGCGTGGTCGGCGCGGCCCGCGTCGGCGGCGAGGTCTTCTCCCTGGACATCCCGCCCTCGCAGCGGGTGGCGACCATGCTCTTCCTGGTCGCGGGGTTCAACCTCTCCCTCTTCCTGTTCAACATGCTGCCGCTGCTGCCGCTGGACGGCGGGCACATCGCGGGCGCCCTGTGGGAGTCGCTGCGCCGCGCCTTCGCCAAGGTCTTCCGGCGCCCCGACCCCGGCCCCTTCGACGTGGCGAAGCTCATGCCCGTCGCCTACGTCGTCGCCGGCATCTTCATCTGCTTCACGCTGCTGGTGCTGGTCGCGGACGTGGTCAACCCGGTACGGCTGACGGGCTAGCGGACCGCTTCCGGACTGCCGGACACCCGTACGGCCGCGTACGGGTGTCCGGCAACCGTCCTTTCGGGCGGTGTAAACCCGTGCGATGTGCCTCCGGCAACCCCTGTGACGTAACCTCGGCCCCGGAGCCCGCCGATCTCGGGTCCTGAATCACACCTTGGGGTTGCTCGTCAGATGACTGCCATTGCGCTGGGAATGCCGGACGTACCGACCAAGCTCGCCGACCGCCGCGTCAGCCGCAAGATCCACGTCGGGCCGGTGGCCGTGGGCGGGGACGCACCGGTGTCGGTGCAGTCGATGACGACGACGCGTACGGCGGACATCGGGTCGACGCTGCAGCAGATCGCGGAGCTGACGGCGTCCGGCTGCCAGATCGTGCGGGTGGCGTGCCCGACGCAGGACGACGCGGACGCGCTGCCGGTGATCGCGAAGAAGTCGCAGATCCCGGTGATCGCGGATATTCACTTCCAGCCCAAGTACGTCTTCGCGGCGATCGACGCGGGGTGCGCGGCGGTGCGGGTGAATCCGGGCAACATCAAGCAGTTCGACGACAAGGTCAAGGAGATCGCGAAGGCGGCCAATGACGCGGGGACGCCGATCCGGATCGGGGTGAACGCGGGTTCGCTGGACCGGCGGCTGCTGCAGAAGTACGGCAAGGCCACGCCCGAGGCGCTGGTGGAGTCGGCCCTGTGGGAGGCGTCGCTCTTCGAGGAGCACGGTTTCCGGGACATCAAGATCTCCGTCAAGCACAACGACCCGGTGGTGATGGTCAACGCCTACCGGCAGCTGGCGGCGCAGTGCGACTACCCGCTGCACCTGGGCGTGACCGAGGCGGGCCCGGCCTTCCAGGGCACCATCAAGTCGGCGGTCGCCTTCGGCGCGCTGCTGAGCGAGGGCATCGGCGACACCATCCGGGTTTCGCTGTCGGCGCCGCCGGCGGAGGAGATCAAGGTCGGTATCTCCATCCTGGAGTCGCTGAACCTGCGCCAGCGCCGCCTGGAGATCGTGTCGTGTCCGTCGTGCGGGCGGGCGCAGGTGGATGTGTACAAGCTGGCCGAGGAGGTCACGGCGGGGCTGGACGGCATGGAGGTGCCGCTCCGCGTCGCGGTGATGGGCTGTGTGGTCAACGGCCCGGGCGAGGCCCGCGAGGCGGACCTGGGTGTGGCCTCGGGCAACGGCAAGGGGCAGATCTTCGTGAAGGGCGAGGTCATCAAGACCGTGCCGGAGTCGAAGATCGTGGAGACCCTCATCGAGGAAGCCATGAAGATCGCCGAGCAGATGGAGAAGGACGGGGTGGAGTCGGGGGAGCCTTCGGTGGCTGTGGCGGGCTGACCTTCGTCCGTTACGTGGCAGGGCCCCTCCCTCTCCCCGCCACCCGGTGCGAGGCCCCTCCCCCACCTCCACCGCACTACCCCCGAACCTAGCCCCCGCCCCCACCCCCTCGCGCCCCCTGTGGACAACCGCGACAACGCGCCCCCCGCACCTCTCTCCGAGATGGGCGGGGGGCGCGCCGCATGGACGCGAGGTACAGTGCCTGGACCTGCTCTCTTACGGCCCCCGGCCCCGTCACGGTGAGGCAATCCGACACGTGCTGACGACCACCACCAAGGTCCTGGAGCCCGGGGAGCTCGACGACGCCCTCGCGGTCCTGGACCGCGACCCGGTCGCCAACGCGTTCGTCGCCGCCCGGGTCCAGGTCGCCGGGCTCGACCCCTGGCGACTCGGCGGCGAGATGTGGGGCTGGTACGAGAACGGCCGGCTGGAATCCCTCTGCTACGCCGGGGCCAATCTCGTCCCCGTCTGCGCCACCCCTGATGCCGTACGCGCCTTCGCCGAGCGTGCCCGCCGCCAGGGCCGCCGCTGCTCCTCCATCGTCGGCCCCGCGGCCCCCACCGCCGAGCTGTGGTCCCTGCTGGAGCCCGCCTGGGGGCCCGCCCGAGAGGTCCGCGCCCACCAGCCGCTGATGGTCACCACGCGGCCCGCCGCGGAGATCCCCCCCGACCCGTACGTCCGGCGCATCCGCAAGGACGAGATGGACATGATCATGCCCGCGTGCGTGGCCATGTTCACCGAGGAGGTCGGCATCTCGCCGCTGGCCGGCGACGGCGGGCTGCTCTACCAGGCCAGGGTCGCCGAGCTGGTCGGCGCGGGCCGCTCGTTCGCCCGGGTGGAGAACGGCCGGGTCGTCTTCAAGGCCGAGATCGGCGCCGCCACCCTGCGCGCCTGCCAGGTCCAGGGCGTCTGGGTCGCGCCCGAGTACCGCGGCAAGGGACTCTCCGAGACCGGCATGGCGGCCGTGCTGCGCTACGCCCTCGCCGACGTCGCGCCCATCGTGAGCCTGTACGTGAACGACTTCAACACCGCGGCGCGGGCCGCCTACCGCAGGGTCGGCTTCGAAGAGGTCGGCGCGTTCATGAGCGTACTGTTCTGACGCGAGCCGCCGGTCAACGGCGCCGTAACGTTCCGGCCGATGCCGTGCCGCCGCGGCCTCTCCCGGCCCCACTGGCCGGACCGATCGTGTTCACCGCCCGCGCTGTGTACGCTCCCGACCATGGATGACGTCGCGGTCGGCCCGCTCGACCTCGCTGCCCGCGTGGACGAAGCGCTGGCCGTACAGGCGCTCGCCTTCGGCCTGACCGACGACGAGATCGGCGTACGGCGCCACATCGTGCTGCGCCACCTCACCACCCCCGGGGCCCGCGCCCTGGGCGCCACCACGCCCGAGGGGCGGCTGGCCGGCTTCGTGTACGGCCTGCCCAACGACCGCTCCCACTGGTGGTCCAGCGTCGTCGAGCCGTATCTGCGCGCCACTGGCCTGGACTTCTGGCTGGACGACTCCTTCGTCATCACCGAGCTGCACGTCCACCCCGCGTACCAGAAGCGCGGCATCGGCCGGGCGCTGATCACCCGCATCACCGACGAGGCGCCCTACCCGCGCAGCATCCTCTCCGCGATCGACACCGAGAGCCCGGCCCGCGCGCTGTACCGCTCGCTCGGCTACCAGGACCTCGCCCGCCGGGTGCTCTTCCCGAGCGCCCCCGCGCCGTACGCCGTGATGGGCGCGCCGCTGCCGCTGGCCCGCTGACGGGCCGGGCCCGGGACGCCGGCTGGGGCGTCCGGCGGGTGGCCGGCCGCTGTTCCCCAGGGCCGGGGGAGCGGTATCCATTTCCGTGCGCGATGCCCGGCCCGATAACCTCGCCACAGACACCGTTCTTACGCAGGAGAATCACCATGGCCCAGGTCCAGCGCATGTCCCGATTGATGATCAAGACGCTGCGCGACGACCCGGCCGACGCCGAGACCGCCAGCCACAAGCTGCTCGTCCGCGCCGGGTACGTCCGCCGCACCTCCGCCGGCATCTGGACCTGGCTGCCGCTGGGCAAGAAGGTGCTGGAGAACGTCTCGCGCGTGGTGCGCGAGGAGATGGACGCCATCGGCGGCCAGGAGGTCCTGCTGCCCGCGCTGCTCCCCAAGGAGCCGTACGAGGCGAGTGGCCGCTGGGAGGAGTACGGCGACCTGCTCTTCCGCCTGCAGGACCGCAAGGGCGCCGACTACCTCCTCGGCCCCACCCACGAGGAGATCTTCACCCTCACGGTCAAGGACCAGTGCACGTCCTACAAGGACCTGCCGGTCATGCTGTACCAGATCCAGACGAAGTACCGGGACGAGGCGCGCCCCCGCTCCGGTGTGCTGCGCGGCCGCGAGTTCCAGATGAAGGACTCGTACAGCTTCGACACCACCGACGAGGGCCTGGCGCAGTCCTACGCGCTGCACCGCGAGGCGTACCAGAAGATCTTCGCGCGCCTGGGTCTCGACTACCGCATCGTCTCGGCCGTCTCCGGCGCGATGGGCGGCTCCGCCTCCGAGGAGTTCCTGGCCCCCGCGGCGGCCGGTGAGGACACCTTCGTCGACTGCCCGCAGTGCGACTACGCGGCCAACACCGAGGCCGTGACCGTGAAGGTCGCCCCGGTGGACGCGGCCGGCGTCGGGGAGATCGAGGAGCTGGACACCCCCGACACCCCGACCATCGAGACGCTGGCCGAGCACCTGGGCGTCCCGGCCTCCGCCACGCTCAAGAACCTCCTGGTCAAGGTGGACGGCGAGATCGTCGCGGTGGGCGTGCCCGGCGACCGCGAGGTCGACCTGGGCAAGCTCGGCGAGCACCTGGCGCCGGCCGTCGTCGAGGTCGTCACCGCCGAGGACTTCGTCGGCCGCGAGGACCTGGTGCGCGGCTACATCGGCCCGCAGGGCCTGGCCGGCAAGGCGTTCCGCTACATCGCCGACCCGCGCGTCGCGCCCGGCACGTCCTGGATCACCGGCGCCAACAAGGACGGCAAGCACGCGCGCAACGTCGTCGCGGGCCGCGACTTCGAGGTGGACGACTACCTCGACGTGGTCGTCGTCGAGCCGGGCGACCCCTGCCCGAAGTGCGGCGCCGGGCTGGTCATCGACCGGGCGATCGAAATCGGCCACATCTTCCAGCTGGGCCGCAAGTACGCCGACGCCTTCGAGCTCGACGTACTCGGCCAGAACGGCAAGCCGGTCCGGGTCACGATGGGCTCGTACGGCATCGGCGTCTCCCGCGCGGTGGCGGCGCTCGCCGAGCAGACCCACGACGAGTCCGGCCTGTGCTGGCCGCGCGAGGTCGCCCCGGCGGACGTGCACGTCGTCGCGGCGGGCAAGGCCAAGCAGACGGAGCTGGCGCTGGAGGTCGGCGACAAGCTGGGCGCGGCGGGGCTGCGCGTGCTCGTCGACGACCGGGCCGGGGTCTCCCCGGGCGTGAAGTTCACCGACGCGGAGCTGCTCGGCGTCCCGACGATCGTCGTCGCGGGCCGCCGCGCCGCGGAGGGCGTCGTCGAGATCAAGGACCGGCGGACGGGCGAGCGGGAAGAGGTCACGGTCGAGGAGGCCGTTGCGCGCCTCAGCGCGTAGTTTCCGACCTTGGGGCGGGCCCGTGCCGTTCGGTGCGGGCCTGCCGTCCGTCCCCCGTGTATCGCGGCCTGGCGGCCGCTCGTCCTCAATCGCCGGACGGGCTTGATTTGGGCTTCGTCGGCGCTACAGCCACGTCGCAAACTCCAGCAGCAGTTCCCCGCGGGGGCGGTCGCCCGTCGTCAGGGCCTGGAGGCCCGCTTCCGCCGCGCCCACCAGGACCCACCCCCGCAGGCGGTCCCGGTCGACCTCCAGGGAGTCGGCCAGCTTGGCGACCCGGCGGCGCGCCGCGGCCGCGGCCCCCGTGCCGGCCGCCAGGTCCTCCATGCGGTCCAGGACCAGTCCGACCAGGTCGTACGCGCGTTCCCCGACGACCGGTCGCGGTCCCACCGCGAGCCACGGCGTGCGGTGGCCGGCCAGTACCTTGCCCTGGCGGAACGCGCCGTGCAGGAGTACTTCTTCGGGTGCGTCGGCGGGCAGCGCGCTGCGCAGCTCCGCGGCCTCCTCGACCAGCGGGGCGGCGGAGGGGACCGCCGCGCCCGAGGTCCGCAGCGCCGCCACGGCGGCCTCCGTGCGGGCGGCCAGCGTCTCGAAGGGGTGCTCCTCCGGGGGAGCGACCCAGAGCCGGCGGACCGTCCCCGCCGCCTCCAGCAGGGCCTTCGCCTCGGGGAGCGAGCGCAGCGACACCGCGCCGCGCAGGCGCTCCAGGAGGAGCGCGCCGCTGTCCAGGTCGGCGTCCAACAGCCGTACCGCGCCCCAGCCGTCCCAGCGCGTCAGCGCCGCCGCCTCGGCCTCCGCGCCCGGCTGTCCCGGGAGCGGGAACTTCAGCGCGGCCGGCGTGCCGTCCCGCTGCGTGACCAGGACCAGGAGGCTGGCGCGGCCGCCGGGCTCGTGCACCCGCTCCGGGGTGAGTTCCCAGGCCGCCAGCCGCTCCGTCACCCGGTCCGGCAGCGTGTCCAGCCAGGCGCGCGCGGGGCTCGCGGGGTCGTCGCCGATCGCGCGCACCAATCGTCTCGGCGGTTCGATGGGTGCCGTTGCCATGCTGGAGCTGTCCCTTTCGTCGGCGGTGCCGGGGTGCCGGCGGGGCCTGCGGCCGTCCCGGCCGGTGGCCGCCGCGCGCTCAGAGCGCGTCGGCGGATCCGGTCGCGGTGGGCGACGGGCCGCCGGCCGTGGTCCGTTCGGCGAGCCCAGGGAAGGCTACGCCGCTGCCGCGCCAGCGCACCGCACGCACCGCTGCCTCGCGGAGCGATCCGGCCGCCGTGCGCCGCCGGGCACCCGTGGAGGCGCGTACGAGGTCCGCGTACGCCCCGGCCACCCGGTCCTCCAGTTCGGCCGCGAGCCGGACGGCTGCGGCCGCGTCGGGCACGGGGAAGGGCAGCGCGTACGCCGCGGCAGCGGCTTTCGGGTGCCCGCCCAGCGCGCTCACCCGGCGGCTCAGCTCGTCCCGGCGCGCACGATGGGCGTCGTAGCCGGCCTGCGCCTCTCTGCGCCGCCCGTCGTCGACGCGCGCGCCCACCACGCCGTAGCCGTAGAGCGCGGCGTGCTCGGCGGCCAGCGCGTTCTGCAGGGCCTTCAGCTCGGCCGCGTGCTCCGTGTTCTCGTGCTTCTCCGCCGGCATCAGGCGTTCTTCCCGTCCTTCTCGTCCGTCGTCCCGCCGCCCTTGCCGTGCGAGTCGAGTACGTAGGCGTGCGCGGCGCCGGCCGCGGCGACCGAGGCGAGCAGCCGGGCGACCTCCGGCGGGGCGCCGACGAGGGCCGCGGTGCGCCGGTCGGCCGTGTCCCGCTCGGCGTCGGCCAGCGCGGCGAGCGCCTGCCGCGCGCTTGCCGGAACCTTCGGGGCGCGCGGCTGCTTCCCCGGCGTACGGGACGGCGAAGCGGTCGCGGAGGGTGTGCCGGACGGGGTGCCGGTGGCCTCCGGCGCGTCGAACGCCGTGATGTGCGCGGCGACTTGGTCCCGCAGCGGGCGCACCCGCTTCTCCAGGGCCGGGTGCGCGGTCAGCGTCGCGTCGTACCGGGCCAGCAGCGCGCCGCTGTCCCGCGCCGCCCGGCCGAGCAGGGCACGCCCGGCCGCGCTGTCCATGTCGTCGGACGCGGCGGACTGCTCGGCGCAGCCCGTGAGCAGCGCCGCGCTTCCGAGCGCGGCGCCGGTCAGCAGGATGCTTCTCCTCGTGTGCGTTCCAGGCTGCGGCACTGTCCTCTTCCCGGGGGTCTGCGGTGGTGATCCGGTGATCACCGCAGGCGAGCGTAACCGCGCCCGCGCACGGAATCGTCAGTACCCCGCCGGAACAGATAGGCTTTGGCCAGACACGCGACCATCCCACAACAGCACACGCGGCCGAGGAGTCACCCGGATGAGCACCACCCAGAGCGAGAGGCTGCGCGGACTGCTTGAACCGCTGGTCGCCGCGCGAGACCTGGATCTGGAAGAGATCGAGGTGACCCCCGCGGGTAAGCGGCGTGTGCTGAGGATCGTGGTCGACTCCGACGACGGCGTTCAGCTGGACGAGTGCGCCGCACTCAGCCGCGAGATCTCGCAGGCCCTGGACGACGCGGATGCCATGGGTGACGTCGCGTACACCCTTGAGGTCACCTCTCCCGGCGCCGACCGCCCGCTCGCCGAGCCGCGGCACTACCGCCGGGCCGTCGGCCGCCTGATCAAGGCCCAGCTGCACGAGGGCGGGGAGCTGGTCGCCCGGATCACCGCCGTCGACGACGAGGGCCTGGATCTCGAAGTGCCGGGCGTGAAGGGGCGCAAGCCCACCGCCCGCCGGGTCGCCTTCAGCGAGATCGCCAAGGCGCGCGTGGAGATCGAGTTCAACCGCAAGACCGCTCCGGCTCCCGCCGAGGGCGACAGCAACGACGAGAGCCAGGAGGAGGCGTAGCCGTGGACATCGACATGAGTGCCCTGCGGGGTTTGGTGCGGGAGAAGGAAATCTCCTTCGACCTGCTGGTGGAGGCCATCGAGTCGGCCCTCCTCATCGCGTACCACCGCACCGAGGGCAGCCGCCGTCACGCACGGGTGCAGCTGGACCGGAACACCGGCCATGTGACCGTGTGGGCGAAGGAGGACCCGGCCGACCTCGAGGAGGGCCAGGAGGCCCGCGAGTTCGACGACACACCGTCGGGTTTCGGCCGGATCGCGGCGACCACCGCCAAGCAGGTCATCCTGCAGCGGCTGCGGGACGCCGAGGAGGAGATCACCTTCGGCGAGTACGCCGGGCGTGAGGGCGATGTCGTCACCGGCGTCGTCCAGCAGGGCAAGGACCCCAAGAACGTCCTGGTCGACATCGGCAAGATGGAGGCCATGCTGCCGGTGCAGGAGCAGGTCCCCGGCGAGGACTACAAGCACGGCACGCGCCTGCGCTCGTACGTCGTCCGCGTCGCCAAGGGCGTCCGCGGCCCGTCGGTCACCCTCTCGCGCACCCACCCGAACCTCGTGAAGAAGCTCTTCGCGCTGGAGGTCCCGGAGATCGCGGACGGCTCGGTGGAGATCTCCGCCATCGCCCGCGAGGCCGGTCACCGCACGAAGATCGCGGTGCGTTCCACCCGGTCGGGGCTGAACGCCAAGGGTGCCTGCATCGGTCCGATGGGCGGCCGTGTCCGCAACGTCATGGCCGAGCTGAACGGCGAGAAGATCGACATCGTGGACTGGTCGGACGACCCGGCCGACCTGGTCGCGCACGCGCTGTCGCCGGCCCGCGTCTCGAAGGTCGAGATCGTGGACCTGGCCGCGCGCTCCGCGCGGGTCACCGTGCCCGATTACCAGCTGTCACTGGCCATCGGCAAGGAAGGGCAGAACGCCCGGCTCGCCGCCCGGCTGACCGGCTGGCGCATCGACATCCGCCCGGACACCGAGGCCCCGGACCCGCGGGACTGACGTCACGAACGCCGGCGGCCCGGTGCCGCCGGCGTCGATTGTCAGCCACCGAGGGAATATGAGCAGCCGTTCGGTCCTTACCCCATAGGGGTGAGGCCGCTACGGGGAGGTAGACTTAAGCAGTGTCTGGCCGGACGCATGCCCGCGCATGCCCTGAGCGATCTTGTGTGGGATGCCGGGAGCGAGCGGCCAAGGGCGATTTGCTGCGCATCGTGATGATCGATGGTGAGTGCACCCCCGATCCTCGCGGTACGCTGCCCGGCCGGGGTGCTTACGTGCACCCCACACTGGTCTGTTTCGACCTGGCGGTCCGCCGCCGGGCGTTCCCCAGGGCCTTCAGAGGCCCAGGACCGCTCGACACCACGGCACTGCGCCAGTACGTCGAGCAGGCAACACCGTAAGACAGCACGTCGCACGGAAAACCGTGCGGTCAGGTACCTCGCGAGTCGGAAGTAGGTCGAGATTGCGATGAGCACTCGATGAGTACGCGATGAGTACGCCCATGAAGTAGCGACGGTCCGGTGGACAACCCGGACCTAGAAGGAGCGAAGTGGCTAAGGTCCGGGTATACGAGCTCGCCAAGGAGTTCGGAGTAGAGAGCAAGGTCGTCATGGCCAAGCTCCAAGAACTTGGTGAATTCGTCCGTTCGGCGTCCTCGACGATCGAGGCGCCGGTTGTTCGCAAGCTGACCGACGCTTTCCAGGCAGGCAACGGCAACGGCCGTGCCTCTGGCAAGCCCGCGGCGCCGCGCAAGTCGGCGCCCGCAAAGCCGTCCACGCCGTCCCCGGCGCAGGCGGCCCGTCCCGCTGCCCCGAAGCCGGGTGCCCCCAAGCCGGGCCCCGCGGCTCCGGCCGCCCCCGAGGCCCCGAAGGCCCCCGAGGAGCCGAAGAGCAGCACCCCCTCCGCGGCGCCCGCTCCGGGCCCGCGCCCCACGCCCGGCCCGAAGCCGGCTCCCAAGCCCGCTCCGGCCGCGCCCGCGCAGCCCGAGTTCCAGGCTCCGCCGGCCGCGCCGCAGGCTCCCAAGCCCGGCGGTGCCGCCCCCGGCCCGCGTCCGGGCCGTCCCGGCCCCGGCCAGGAGCGTCAGGACCGCGGTCAGGACCGTGGCCAGGGCCGCGGCGACCGTGGCCCGCGTCCCGGCGGCGACCGCCAGGGCGGCGCCCCGCGTCCCGGCGGCAACCGTCCGTCCGGTCCGCGTCCGGGCAACAACCCCTTCACCTCCGGCGGCTCCACGGGCATGGCCCGTCCGCAGGCTCCCCGTCCCGGTGGCGCGCCGCGCCCCGGCGGTCAGGGTGGCCCCGGCGGCCCGCGCCCGCAGGGTGCCGGCCAGGGCGGTCCCCGTCCCGCGGCTCCCGGTGGTAACCGTCCGACTCCGGGCGGCATGCCCCGTCCGCAGGGCGGCGGCGCAGGCCAGGGCGGTCCCCGTCCCGGCGGCGGCGCCCGTCCGAACCCGGGCATGATGCCGCAGCGTCCGGCTGCCGGCCCGCGTCCCGGTGGTGGCCCCGGCGGTGGCCGTGGTCCCGGTGGCGGCGGTCGTCCCGGTGGTGGCGGCGGCGGTCGTCCGGGTGGCGGCGGCGGCTTCGCCGGTCGTCCCGGCGGCGGTGGCGGCGGCTTCGCCGGCCGTCCCGGCGGTGGCGGCGGCGCTCCGGGCCGTCCCGGTGGCGGCGGCTTCGGCGGTCGTCCCGGCTTCGGTGGCCGTCCCGGCGGTCCCGGTGGCCGTGGTGGCACGCAGGGCGCCTTCGGCCGTCCCGGCGGTCCCGCGCGTCGCGGTCGCAAGTCGAAGCGGCAGAGGCGTCAGGAGTACGAGGCCATGCAGGCCCCGTCGGTCGGCGGCATCATGCTGCCGCGCGGCAACGGTGCGACGGTTCGCCTGTCGCGCGGTGCCTCGCTGACGGACTTCGCGGAGAAGATCAACGCCAACCCGGCGTCCCTCGTCCAGGTCATGCTGAACCTGGGTGAGATGGTCACCGCGACCCAGTCCGTCTCCGACGAGACGCTGCAGCTGCTCGCCGACGAGATGAACTACGTCGTCGAGATCGTCAGCCCGGAGGAGGAGGACCGCGAGCTTCTCGAGTCCTTCGACATCGAGTTCGGCGAGAACGAGGGCGGCGAGGAGATGCTCGTCTCCCGTCCGCCGGTCGTGACCGTCATGGGTCACGTCGACCACGGTAAGACCCGACTGCTGGACGCGATCCGCAAGACGAACGTCATCGCGGGCGAGGCCGGCGGCATCACGCAGCACATCGGTGCGTACCAGGTCGCGACCGAGGTCAACGACGAAGAGCGGCGCCTCACCTTCATCGACACCCCGGGTCACGAGGCGTTCACCGCCATGCGTGCCCGTGGTGCGAAGTCGACCGACATCGCGATCCTCGTGGTGGCGGCCAACGACGGTGTCATGCCGCAGACGATCGAGGCGCTGAACCACGCCAAGGCGGCCGAGGTGCCGATCGTGGTCGCGGTCAACAAGATCGACGTCGAGGGCGCCGACCCGACCAAGGTGCGCGGCCAGCTCACCGAGTTCGGTCTGGTGGCCGAGGAGTACGGCGGCGACACGATGTTCGTCGACATCTCCGCCAAGCAGGGCGAGAACATCGACAGCCTGCTGGAGGCCGTGGTCCTCACCGCGGACGCTTCGCTGGACCTCCGGGCCAACGCGGAGCAGGACGCGCAGGGTATTGCGATCGAGGCCCACCTCGACCGCGGCCGCGGCGCCGTGGCGACCGTGCTCGTCCAGCGCGGCACCCTGCGGGTCGGCGAGACGATGGTCGTCGGCGACGCCTACGGCCGAGTCCGCGCGATGCTCGACGACAAGGGCAACAACGTCCAGGAAGCGGGTCCCTCGACCCCCGTCCTGGTGCTGGGTCTGACCAACGTGCCGGGCGCCGGCGACAACTTCCTGGTTGTCGACGAGGACCGCACCGCCCGTCAGATCGCCGAGAAGCGCGCGGCGCGCGAGCGCAACGCCGCCTTCGCCAAGCGCACCCGCAGGGTCTCCCTGGAGGACCTGGACAAGGTGCTCAAGGCCGGCGAGGTCCAGCAGCTCAACCTCATCATCAAGGGTGACGCGTCCGGTTCGGTCGAGGCCCTGGAGTCCTCGCTGCTCCAGCTCGATGTGGGCGAGGAGGTCGACATCCGCGTGCTGCACCGCGGCGTGGGTGCGGTCACCGAGTCCGACATCAACCTGGCGTCCGGCTCCGACGCGATCGTCATCGGCTTCAACGTCCGCGCCGAAGGCCGCGCGACGCAGATGGCCGAGCGCGAGGGCGTCGACGTCCGGTACTACTCGGTCATCTACCAGGCGATCGAGGAGATCGAGGCGGCCCTGAAGGGCATGCTGAAGCCGGAGTACGAGGAGGTCGAGCTCGGCACGGCGGAGATCCGCGAGGTCTTCAAGTCGTCCAAGCTGGGCAACATCGCGGGTGTCCTCATCCGGTCCGGCGAGGTCAAGCGCAACACCAAGGCGCGCCTGGTCCGCGACGGCAAGGTCATCGCGGAGAGCCTCAACATCGAGGGTCTGCGCCGCTTCAAGGACGACGTCACCGAGATCCGCGAAGGGTTCGAGGGCGGTATCAACCTCGGCAACTTCAACGACATCAAGGTCGACGACGTCATCGCGACGTACGAGATGCGCGAGAAGCCGCGCGGCTGATCGCACCACTCGATCCGGGGCCGGTCGGCGGGAGGAATTCCGTCGATCGGCCCCGGCCGTTGCGTGTACGGTGCCAGTGACCGCTACACCTCAGGCCCCACGGGTGGCTTACCCGGACTGCATGTACGTAGGGACGCTGTCCTTCGACCTCCTCCTCGGCGACGTACGGTCGCTGAAGGAGAAGCGCTCCGTCGTCCGCCCGATCGTCGCCGAACTGCACCGCAAGTACGCGGTCAGCGTGGCGGAGGTCGGCGAACAGGACCTCTACCGCCGGGTCACGATCGGCCTGGCGGCGGTTTCCGGCGACGCGGGGCACCTCACAGACGTACTGGACCGCTGCGAGCGACTGGTCGCCGCACGTCCCGAAGTGGAGCTGCTGTCGGTACGGCGGCGGTTCCACGGCGACCACGACGACTGACGCGACGGCCGGCCGGGTGACCGGCAGGCCGTGCGGGCCGTCGGCGCCGCAAGCACCATGGTGGAAAGAAACCAGAAGGAGAAGACCAGTGGCCGACAATGCGCGGGCGAAGAGGCTGGCGGACCTCATCCGGGAGGTGGTCGCCCAGAAGCTGCAGCGCGGGGTCAAGGACCCGCGGCTCGGCACGCACGTGACCATCACGGACACCCGGGTCACCGGCGACCTGCGGGAGGCGACGGTCTTCTACACGGTCTACGGCGACGACGAGGACCGGGCCAGCGCCGCGGCCGGACTGGAGAGCGCCAAGGGCATCCTGCGCTCCGAGGTCGGGCGTGCCGCGGGCACCAAGTTCACGCCGACCCTGACGTTCGTGGCGGACGCCCTGCCGGAGAACGCCCGGACCATCGAGGACCTGCTGGACAAGGCGCGGGCCTCCGACGCCAAGGTCCGCGAGGTGTCCTCGGGCGCCGACTACGCCGGTGAGGCCGACCCGTACCGCAAGCCGGGCGAGGACGACGACGAGGACAGCGCCGCCGAATGAAGCAGAAGGTCACCCCGCCGGACGGCCTTGTCATCGTCGACAAGCCGGCCGGCTTCACCTCGCACGACGTCGTGGCGAAGATGCGCGGCATGGCCCGCACGCGCCGCATCGGGCACGCCGGCACGCTGGACCCGATGGCGACCGGCGTGCTCGTCCTCGGCGTCGAGCGCGCCACGAAGCTGCTCGGTCACCTGGCGCTGACGGAGAAGGAGTACGTCGGCACGGTCCGGCTCGGCCAGACCACCGTCACCGACGACGCCGAGGGCGAGATCACCGAGTCCCTGGGCGCCAAGGACATCGGCCGGGACGCGATCCAGGCGGAGATCGACAAGCTGAGCGGCGCCATCATGCAGGTGCCGTCCAAGGTCAGCGCGATCAAGATCGACGGCAAGCGGTCCTACGCGCGGGTGCGCGGCGGCGAAGAGGTGGAGATACCGGCCCGCCCGGTCACCGTCTCCTCCTTCGTGCTGCACTCCGTCCACGAGACCGAGGCCGACGACGGCACCCCCGTCACGGACCTGCTGGTCTCCGTGGAGTGCTCCTCCGGTACGTACATCCGCGCGCTCGCCCGCGACATCGGTGCGGGCCTGGGCGTCGGCGGTCACCTGACGGCGCTGCGCCGCACCCGCGTCGGCCCGTACAAGCTCGACGCGGCCCGCACGCTGGACCAGCTGCAGGCGGCCGTGGACGAGCCCGAGGGCGGCGGCCTGCCGATCATGCCGATCGGCGAGGCGGCGGCCGCGGCGTTCCCGCGCTGGGACGTCACCGCGCAGCAGGCCAAGCTGCTCGGCAACGGCGCGCGCATCCCGATGCCGCTCTTCGACACGGACGGCACGGTCGCCGCGTTCTCGCCGGACGGCACGTTCCTCGCGCTGCTGGAGAACAAGGGCGGGAAGGCGAAGAGCCTGGCGGTCTTCGTCTGACGTCCGGTCCCTGTGTCCCGTGAGCCGGTGGCTCACGGGACACAGGCGTATGCGTATTCACCCCATCGGGCGGGCGCTCGGAGCGAACCGCGGGCGCGGACGGGGGCGCGTTCGCCGTGCGCCCTGTCCAGGACGATCACTGGCTGCCTACGGTCGAAATGACCCGGTACGCGCGTCGCTCCAGGTGAGCGGCGCGCGGAGCCGGATCTTCGGCGACGGCGGGAGGTACGGCGATGGTGGTGCAGGCGGCCGACGCGGCAAAGGCGCTGGTGCGCATCCACGACCTGGCCGGGCGGCCGCGCGGCACGGGCTTCCTCGCCGACCTCGACGGCACCTTGCTGACCAGCCACGAAGCGGTCGACGGGCTGGCCCGCCTGGTCCTGCACGGCGCGGCCGGGCGGACCTGCGCGGTCGGCGCGGACGCCGTCACCCCGCTCCCGGAGTCCGGCCTCGCCCTCGTCCGGACCACCGGCCTCGGCGTACCGCCGCTACCGGTCGCAGCGGGCCGCCCGGGGCCGGGGACGGAGGTACGGCTGTACGTGGACGGGGTGCGGGACGCGGCGCGTGTCATCGGGCGGGCGGCCGTCGTCTACACCGCGACCGATCGCCGCCACCAGCTGCCCGACGCGGTCGAGCTGGCCGTGCCCGGGCCGGCCGGCGAGGCGCTGCGGCTGGGCGGTCCGGCCGTCGGCGGGCTGGTGACCGACGCCGGAACGGGCGCGGTACTGGCCGTGGCGGGCACGGCACTGCACTGCGGGCGGCGGGCGGGGAGCACGGGGGTACTGGCGTACGCGTCGGGAGAGGGCACGTCCGCGTGGCCGGGGGAGGCCGGGCCCGAGGCCGTGCCGCGCGGGTTCGCGATCCCGCTGCACGCCGCGGCGGCGGCCGATCCGCGGGGGCCGCTCGCCGCGCTGCTGGCCCGTAACGCCGCGACCGTTCCCGCGTACGGCCCCGACCTCAACCTGGCCGGCGTGCTGGCGCTCACCACGACCGCCATGGGAACGGCGGGCGGTCCCGGGCCGTGGCGGGAGCCGGTCGAACGGCCCGATGTGGCGGAGGAGTTCGCGGCGTTCGGGGCGTGCGCTGCGGTGGCCGAGCCGGTGGCCGGTGCGGTGGCGGGGGCGGCGGGTGCTTCGGCGGGTACTCCGGTGGGCGTCCCGGCGGCGCGGGTCCTCGCCCTCGTCGGTGATCCCGGTACCGGGCGCAGCACGGAGCTGGCCGCGCTCGCCGCCCGCCGCGCGCGGGCCGCCGCGCCCGCGCCGACCCTCCGGCTCCGCGGCGCCGACCTGCGGGCCGCCGACCGCGGTCTGCGGGACGCGGTGGGCCGGACGCTGCGTTCGGCCGGCCGGGTGCTCAGCGCCTCGGGGCCGGCCCCGGGCGACCCCGCGGCCGCCACCCCCGAGGAGGTGGCCGGGCTCGCGCGGGCCGCCGGGCGCCCCCTCCTGGTCCTGCTCGACGGTCCCGAGGAGCTGCCACCGGACCTCGCGCGGCGACTCGCCGACTGGACCCGTGACACCGCGGAATGGCTGCACGGCGCCGGGGCCCGGCTCGTCGTCGCCTGCCGCCCCGAGTACTGGGAGACCGCCGGGGCCCTCTTCCCCGCCGCCTTCCTGCACCGGCCGCGCCACCCGGCGGTGACCCCGCCCGGCGCACCGGCCGGCGCGCTGCCGCCCTGCGTACGCCTGGGCGACCTGGCGCCGCGCGAGGCGGCCCGGGCGCGCGCCCGGTACGGTCTGCCGGCCGGCGCGCTGACCACGGCGGACGCCGGCCACCCGCTGGCCCTGCGGCTGCTGACCGAGGTACGGACGTCCCTGGTCGCCGCGGGCGAGGACGCGCGCGGGATGGGCACGCCCCACCGGCACGAGATCTTCGGCGGCTACCTGGACCTGCTGTGCCTGCGCGTCGCCCAGCGGCTGGCGCCGGGGGAGCGCGGCGCGGACGTACGCCGGTCGGCCGCGCGGGTGGCCGGCCGCGCCCACGAGGCGGCCCGCCGCTGCCTCGGCCCCGGCCGGGGCGAACTGGACCGCGCGTCGTTCGACGAGCTGTTCCCGTGGCGTACGGGGTGGGCGTCCGCGGTGCTCGCCGAAGGGCTGCTGGTGCCGGCCGGCGCGGGCTACCGCTTCCCGCACGAAGAGTTCGCCGACTGGCTGCAGGGCACGCACCTCGACGTGGACGAGACGCTGGAGGCGCTGGTGCAGGGGCCGGCCGGGGGACGCGCCGCCGGGCAACCCCCCGTTGCCACCCTCGCTCCGCCCGCCGTGCCGCGGCACCGTATCGGACCGGTGGTCCAGGCCCTGCTGCTCCTCGGCCGCCGAGCGGGCCCCGAAGCGCTGACCCGCAGGCTGGAGGGGCTGGTGGCGGTGGTCACGGCACCGGCCGCGAAGAGCGGCGAGCGGACGCGGCCCAGCGGGGGAGGGGCCGATGCCTCGGCGCGGGACGCCCGGTGGTGGGCCGAGCACCTGCTCGGCGAGGTCCTGCTGCGGCTGCCCGACGCCGCCCCGTACGCCCGTGTGCTCCATCTCCTCGCGGCCCGGGTGACGGACCGTTCGGCGCTGGCGGGCGGCTTCGAACGTACGGGCCTGGACGCGTTCGGGCCCTGGTTCTGGCGGCGGCTGCCGCTGGACCCGGCGACCCGCCTCGACCTCGTCCGCCGCCTGCTGCCGGCGGACGGACCGCCGGCCGAGGGCGCGACGGCGGTGAACGAGGGCGCGGCGGCGGTGAGCGAGGGCGCGGCGGCGTACGAGGGCGGGCCGGCCCCTGTCGAGCGGACCGAGGACGCCGGACGCGCCGTCGCCCCGGGCCCCCGCTTCCTCGGGCTCGCGGCGGCGCTGCTGTGTGCCGATCCCCGGCGGGTGCAGCCGCTGCTGTGCCGCTGGTTCGACGACGAGCGCCCGTTGCAGCGCGGCCGGAGCGCCGCACGGCCCGGCGCCGACGCCGGGCCGCCCCGGGAACCCACCGTCGCGGCCGCCGCGCAGGCCCTGCTGCACACCCACCGCCGGCGCGCCACCGACGGCCTCACCGAGGCGCTCGCCGCCGCCGCGCACCCGCGCGCCGACGAACTCCTCACCGCGCTCGCCGAGGACGAGCCCGCCGCGCTGTGCCGCGCCGTGGACCGCTGGTCCCGCGACGACCGGCCCGCGCGCCGGGCGGCCGCCGCCTCGTACGCGCTGGTCGTCGCGGCACACGCCGCCACCGACACGGACCGCGAACTGCTGCGGCAGGCCGCCCGTACCCTCCTCGACCGCCCGGGCGACCCCGGCGTCCACGGGGCCGCGCTGGCCGTGCTCGTCGGCGACCGGGCCACCCGTTCCCGCTACCTGGACCGGGCGCTGGCCGGTTTCGCGGCGGGCGACCCGGCGTTGCCGCCCGCCGCGTTCGCCGCCGCGCTCACCAGCCACCCCGAGCCGGTACTCGCCGCCTTCCAGACCCGCCTGCGCCGGTCGCCGACGAGGCTCCAGGGCGCCCCCGGTGGCGAGCCCAGCGACACCGACACCGACGCCGACACCGACGCCGGTCGCGCCGGGCCCGACGGCGCCGAAGCCGTGCTCCGTACGCTCGCCGGCGTCTCGACCCCCGCGCTCGCCCGGCGTGCCGCCGCCCTCGTGGACGAGTACGCCATCCGCTTCCCGTGGACGGCCGCCCGCCCCGTCGCGGACTTCGTCGCCCACCGTCTGGAGGCCGGGCCCGGCGCCCGCTCGGTGCTCCACCCCCTGGCCGTACGGCTGCTGACCGCACACGCCGCGCCGGTGCGGTGCGCGCTCGTGCCCGTACTGGCCGGGCCCGGCAGCACCGCGTCCCGCCCGCTCCGCCAGGAACTGCTGGACGTCCTGCTGGAGCGGGAACGCAACGGCCGCCGCCCGGTCCGCGCACCGGACGCGGCTCTGCCCGATGCGACCGTTCCCCGGGCCACTGCTCCCGACGCCACCGTCCCCGACGCCACCGTGCTGGACGCGCTGCTGTGCGCGGCCGCGCAGGGCGCCGCCCGCCGCCCCGAGGCGCGGACCCGGGACCTCGTGCACCGCACAGGCCTCCTCCACGTCCGCACCCTCGAAGGCGCGGCCCGTTTCGACCGCCGGCTCGTCGAGCTCGGTCGCCTGCTGCCGGACTTCGCCGCGATGGTGGGGACATGGCTGGCCGCGGCCCCCGCGGAGTGGGCCGCCATCGTCGGCCCCAGCGCCCGCGCCATGCTCGGCCCCCGCCACCCGGCAGCAGCCCCCACCGCCTCCGCCACCCCCACCACTCCCACCGTCCCCACACGCCCCATGGCGCGCGGCGCCGTCCGCACGCCCTCCCAAGGCGCCCCGCATCCGGCCTGAGCCGTGTCCGGCAGCCGTCCGCACACGCGGCCCCGCCTGCGCTCATCGGCCGCTCCCCGCGCGGGCGACCGAGGTGAGCCCACCCTTCGCGCGAACCACACCGTCCGGCATGGCAGTCTTAGACCTGCGCAATGCCGTATCGGTGTAGTGAACAGTCAAGAGTTCGGGCAAGGAGCGGGCACAGTGCAGCGCTGGCGTGGCTTGGAGGACATCCCCGAGGGCTGGGGGCGCAGCGTCGTCACCATCGGCTCCTACGACGGCGTACACCGCGGGCACCAGCTGATCCTCGGCAAGGCCGTGGCGCGCGCCCGCGAGCTGGGCGTACCGGCCGTGGCGGTCACCTTCGATCCGCACCCCAGCGAGGTCGTGCGGCCCGGCACCCACCCGCCGCTGCTCGCGCCGCACCACCGGCGGGCCGAGCTGATGGCCGAACTGGGCGTGGACGCCGTGCTGATCCTCCCCTTCACCAAGGAGTTCTCGAAGCTGGCGCCCGCCGACTTCGTCGTGAAGGTACTGGTGGACAAGTTGCACGCCAGGCTCGTCGTGGAAGGTCCCAACTTCCGCTTCGGACACAAGGCGGCGGGCAACGTCGAGACGCTGGCCGAGCTCGGCCGGACGTACGACTACGACGTCGAGGTCGTCGACCTCTTCGAGCGTGGCGAGGCGGGCGACGGCGAGCCGTTCTCCTCCACGCTGACCCGTCGCCTGGTCGCGGCCGGCGACATGGCCGGCGCCGCCGAGGTGCTCGGCCGCCCGCACCGCGTCGAGGGCGTCGTCGTACGCGGTGCCCAGCGCGGCCGCGAACTGGGCTTCCCGACCGCCAACGTGGAGACGCTGCCGCACACCGCCATCCCCGCCGACGGCGTGTACGCGGGCTTTCTGCACGTCGAGGGCGAGGCGATGCCCGCCGCGATCTCGGTCGGCACGAACCCGCAGTTCGACGGCAAGGTCCGCACCGTCGAGGCGTACGCCATCGACCGCGTCGGGCTCGACCTGTACGGCCTGCACGTCGCCGTCGACTTTGTCGCGTACATCCGCGGCCAGGAGAAGTTCGACACCCTGGACGCGCTGCTGGAGCGCATGGCCATAGACGTCAAGCAGGCCCGCGCACTGGTCGCTTCGGGCTCCGAGTCGACGAACTGAGACGCTCGCGCGCTTTCTCTCAAGCGCTGAGCGCTGAGCGCTGAACTGTAAAGCACTGAACTCCCCTGCTCAGGCAGGGGAGTTCAGTGCTTTGCGGGCTGCTATCGGCTCACTGCTGCGGGGGCTGCTGCTGCCAGCCCGGCTGGGGGCCGGGCTGTGCCGGCTGGGCGGGCTGCTGGGGGTAGCCGTAGCCGTACTGGCCGCCGGGCTGCGGCTGTTGCTGCTGCGGGTACGCCTGCGGAGGCTGCTGCCAGCCCGGCTGCGGACCGGGCTGCCCCGGCTGCCCCGGCTGCGGACCGGGCTGGCCGGGGTACTGGCCCGGCTGGGGCTGCGGCTGGCCCGGCACCTGCTGGTAACCGTGCGGCATCGGCGGCGCGGCATTCGGCGGCTGGCTGCCGCCGTCGTGCTGGGTCCACAGCCCCTGCGCCTGCTGCGCCCGCGAGAAGTCCTCGGCGACCATCGCCGAGAGGTTGAAGTACGCCTCCCGGGTCCGCGGCCGCATCATGTCGAGGTCGACCTCGGCGCCCGCCGACAGGTGCTCGTCGAACGGCACGACGACCACGCCGCGGCAGCGCGTCTCGAAGTGCGACACGATGTCCTCGACCTTGATCATCTTGCCGGTCTCGCGCACCCCGGAGATGACCGTGATGCTGCGCGAGACGAGGTCGGCGTAGCCGTGCGCCGAGAGCCAGTCCAGCGTGGTACTGGCGCTGCTCGCACCGTCCACCGACGGCGTGGAGATGATGATGAGCTGGTCGGCGAGGTCCAGCACGCCGCGCATCGCGCTGTAGAGCAGACCCGTACCGGAGTCGGTCAGGATGATCGGGTACTGCTGCCCCAGGATGTCAATGACGCGGCGGTAGTCCTCGTCGTTGAACGTCGTCGAGACGGCCGGGTCGACGTCGTTGGCGAGGATCTCCAGGCCGGACGGCGCCTGCGAGGTGAACCGCCGGATGTCCATGTAGTTGTTGAGGTACGGGATCGCGGTCACCAGGTCGCGGATCGTCGCGCCGGTCTCCCGGCGCACCCGGCGCCCGAGGGTGCCGGCGTCCGGGTTGGCGTCGATCGCGATGACCTTGTCCTGCCGCTCCGTCGCCAGCGTCGCGCCGAGCGCGGTGGTGGTCGTGGTCTTGCCCACGCCGCCCTTGAGGCTGATCACCGCGATGCGGTAGCAGGAGAGCACGGGCGTACGGATCAGCTCCAGCTTGCGCGCCCGCTCGGCCTCCTCCTTCTTGCCGCCGAACTTGAACCGGGAGTTGCCGGGCTGGTTGGCACCGGGCTTCCGTACCTTCTGCTTGCCCTTGATCAGCCGTTCCGAGGACAGCTCGACGGCAGCGGTGTACCCGAGCGGCGCCCCGGCCGGCCCCTGCGCACCCTGCTGCGGCCCGGGCTGCTGCGGCCCACCTTGCTGCGGTCCGGGCTGCTGCGGTCCGGGTTGTCCGTACTGGTTGTGCTGCCCGGGCGCTTGCCCGGGTGCCTGCGCGGACCAGGCGCCGGCGCGGGGGTCGGCGTTCTGCGCACCGGGGGCCTGACCGGCGCCCTGCGCGCCGGGGAAGCCCTGGGGGCCGGGCTGTTGGGGCTGCTGGGCGTGCGGCTGGGGCTGGGGCTGCTGGCCGTGCGGCGGCTGGCCGGGGGCACCGGGATGGGCGCCGGGCTGGTTGCCGGGCTGACCGTAGGGGGTCGGCTGCCCGGGTGCGGCGGGCTGCTGGGGGTATCCGTAAGCACCCTGGGGGGCGGCCTGGCCACCGGGCGCACCGGGCTGATTGCCGGGCTGACCGTAGGGGCCGGGCTGCGCGCCGGGCTGTCCGTTGGGCTGGCCGGGCGCGGCGGGCTGCTGCGGGTACCCGTAACCACTCTGGGGCACGGGCCCACCGGTCTGGGGCACGGGCCCACCGGCGGTACCGGGGGAGCCCTCGGCGCCGGGCTGCGCGCCGGGCTGGGGGGCGGCCTGTCCCGGCTGGGCACCGGGCTGCTGGCCGGGCTGTCCGGGCTGGGTGCCGGGCTGCTGTCCCGACGGTACGGGCTGACCCGGGGCGCCCTGCGCGCTCGGCGCCGGCGGCCAGGCCTGGCCCGACTGCGGCGACGGCGCCGCCGCGCTCGGCGGCATCGGCTGCCCGGGCTGTCCGGGCTGTTCGCCCTGTCCCGGCATCGGCTGCTGCGGAGCCGGGTAGCCGTAACCACTCTGCGGCGCGGCCTGATGCGGCACGGAAGGCGCACCTCCGGCCCCCGGAGCAGGCTGCGGCCCGGCCGGCTGCCCCGACTGTCCGGGCGTGGCACCCGCAGGCGGCGGGAACCCATAGCCGCCCTGTGCGGCAGACCCATCGGCGGCCGGCGCCTGCCCCGCCGGGGGCCACGCACCGGACGACGGCACACCCGGACCCGCAAGCCCGCTCTGCCCCTGCCCCTGCTCCTGCGGCTCGGCAGGCCGGAACTCCGGCGGCAGCGGCGGCAACGAAGGCGCCGACCCCTGCGACGCGGGCGGCGGCCAGGCAGCCTCCGGCGCCCCACCCGGCCCGAACGGAGCCGAGGGCGCAGCCCCCTCACTCAACGGCTCAGGCTGCTCGACGACGGCTTCCGAACCACCGCCGTCCTCGCTCTGCTCCGCCTCACCGGCACTGCCATCAGCCGCGTCGGCGTTCTGGTCCGTGCCGGAGTCCGCGGCCTCAGCCGCCACGCCACCGCCACTCCGGCCGTCGTCGTCGCTCTGCTCGTCCCGAGCGGACTCACCAGCAGCCGACGTCGTCGACCCGGCCGTCCCCTCACTCTTCTCTCCCGCAGCCGCCCGCTCATTGATCTCGCGGGGCGGCGCATCGGGCGAGAACCGCATGGTCGACCCGCTGACCAGGTCCCCGTCCGGGCTCTGCAGTTCCCAGTCCCGTCCCCCGGCCGAAGCCTCGTTCCCGGCCCCCGCTCCCGCTCCGGACCCCGTACCGCCCTGAGATCCCGTGTCGGCACCCGTCCCGGAACCCGCGCCGGCACCCGTCCCGGAACCCGCGCCGGCACCCGTACCGGTGGCAAGCGTCGGCGGCACCGCCGGAGGGAACGGCAGCGGCTCACCCGACGGCGGCGGAGGCGGCGGCACCGCACCGCTCGTACCCGCGCCGGACCCGGCGCCCGCTCCCGTATCGGCGTTCTGCGTGTACCAAGCAGGCGGGGTGTAGTCGATGGTGAACTCACCCGTCATTTCGGGATCCGCGTCGGACTGATCCTCGCCGGGGGTGATGCCGCCCGTGCGGATCTCGTCCCGATCGCTGCTCACTACGCCTCCTGCTGTGGTCTGGTACCTCTGAATCCCGCGACGCGGCACCGTTCACGCGCATCGCCGACACACGTACGTCGAATCGCCGGATCCCCCTGACACGCCGGGCGTTCCCGTGGGTTCCCCTGTCGCTTGGACCCAAGCCTAAACGCCATCGCCGACAGCCCGGCAGGCCCGCCTTCGCCCGATACCTGTCTGTTGCCTCAGGTTACGCATGTCCCCATACGCCGTAGCAGCAAAGAGACCAACCAACCCCAGCCGCCCTCTCGCCCACCCCCGGCCCGCTCCACCGGACAGCAGGCCAACCGCCCCAACCCCCGAAGCACTACCGACCGCCCCAACTATCCCGATCGCCCCGACAGTCCGGAATTGCCCCCCCCGGACCGTCAGTCCCCCGACCCTCAGTCCACCCGGCGAGGGTTCCCCAGCAGCCCTATTTCCGCTTCCGTCGGCTGGGTCATGACGTACTGCCGCGCCTGGTTGTCACCGCACCAGAGGGTGACCCCGTCGCCGATCGACGACAGCGCGGCGACATCTGTCTGCGAGAGCCCCAGAATGCGTGCGGCGTGCGCGGCCTCATCGGGAGAGATCCGCTGCAGGCCGACGAGTCCGGCGGCGTTCATCAGCCGAGGGGCCACCGGGCTCATGTACGGCAGCAGTGTCAGCACCGACTGCCAGGGCGCCGAGGAGACCCGCCCGCGCGGCGGCCGCATCCCGCAGTCGCGCACGACCAGTACGGGGCTGCCGACCGTCGCACCCATCGGCGGCACCCGCCCGACATCGTGCAGTGTCAGGCACTCCTGACCCGCGCCCGCCGCATGCGCCAGGTTCGTCCACAGGTGGGGCCGGCCCGTCTCGACGGCGACCCGCGCCCCCGTACCGGCCGCCCGCAGCGCGAGCGCCTGGGCCGTCCACAGCCCGCCGATCAGCAGCACGTCGAACGGCGCGGGGTGGTAGAGCCCCAGCACCGCCGGGCGGTTCTCCGCGTCGTGGCCCACCGTCAGACCGTCGTCGCCGAGCGGCAGCGTCAGCGCGCCGAGGTCGTCGACCGGCACCACATGCCGTTCCCTGCGGGGTCCGTACAGGCCCCGCAGGGCCGAAGTCGCCGAAGCCATCAGCGCGCACCTCCCAGCGGCAGCGTCGCCACCGCACCGGGCAGCTGCTCCCGGTCCAGCCGGACCAGGCCCAGCTTCGCCTCGCGCGCCGCCGCCTCCAACCGCTGCCGCGCCCGCGAGAGCTCGGCGTCCGAACGCCCGGTCAGCCGTACGTGACCGCTCACCCCGGCAGCGCCGTGCCGGTCACCGGCCGTCACGGTCAGGCTGAACGTCGAGGCCAGCGTCGGTACGGACGTCAGCGCCGACACCAGGCGCGGCAGCGGCGTCGCCGACCGCCCCAACTCCGGCCAGCGCCCGACCCCGTACGTCGTGTGCAGCCGGTCGTCGCACTTCCAGACCCGCGAGGTCTCCTGTGTACGCCGTGCCGGTCCGGCATCGGGCAGCCCGGCCCGCGCGGTCGCGACCGGATTGGCACACGCCGAGGTCGCCAGGGCCGCTATCAGCTCCTGCTCGTCGAGGACCGTGGCCAGGAAGCCGGCGCCGGTGAGGCGGCTGGCCAAGTGATCGGTCGCGCGCGTCAGACACCGCTGCGCGCCCGTCAGGCCGCCACCGCGCGCCTCGACCGCCTCCCGGCACAGCTCGGGGTCGAACTTCAGCGCCACCCACATCAGCCGCAGCGCCGGCGCCCCCGTCTGCTGCTGGAGCGCTACGTAGCTCTGCCGGGCCATGGCATGCTCCGGCAGGTGCGGCGCCGGCGCAGGCTGCACATGCTGCACCACCTGCACGGACTCCAACCGGATCCCGTCCACGTCCAGCGCATCGTGCAGCAAGGTCATCGGCAACGCCCGCGCCCCGCCCGGCGGCCGCAGCGCACTCCCCTTGGCCTCGACCCGCACGACGGCCGTCAGGAACGTCCCGTCCCCGACCATCCCGACCGTCCGCCGGTCCCGGTCCAGATATCCGTACGTCCGCAACCCGGGCACCGCCTCGGCGGCCGGCGCCAGACTCGGATCCACCCGCTGGTCGAGCGGCCGCGCAGCACTCTTCCGAGCCCGCAGCGCCAACACGGTCGCCAGCCAGTCCCGCACCGACAACCGCCGCCGCCGCAACACCGCGAGCAACACGAGCGCCACGGCAACCACCACGGCCGGCACGAGAAGCAGCATGTCCACCGCGGCAGCCACCAGCACCACGGCCAACGCCAGCTCGATCAGCACCAGTTGCTGCAGCTGGAGAGGCCCCATGCGGTTGCTGTGGGACTTCTTCGCCAGAGTCGTGGAGGCAGGGGCGGTCGCCCGCCGCACGGAGGCGGCATCCGTCGTGCCACCTGACCGGTCCCCCCGGGGCGTGCCGGGCCTGTTCCGGTGCGATCCGGAGGAACGCACCCGCGTCGCTGTCGCCATCCCCCGCAGCCCCCTCGTGATCCGCGCTTCATCCCTCTCGACAAGGGCCTTGAACAGGGGCATCACACTACTACCTGCGAGGGATCGCCGAGCCGGACACCTTCAGCCTGTGGATAACCCTGTCGCGGCGGCGAGTTCGCCACCCACGCACGGCATTGCATGGACGCTCGCGGTCCTGCTCGAGGTGGGTCCGAAGGTCGAAACCAGCGATACCTCCCCTCCAGATCTCCCGTCCAGTAGAAGCGTGGGAAGCGCGCGTCAACCAGCTGCCCGCCTACGTCACTCCAACCGGGACCCGGACGACGTACGCGCACCACGATTCGGCATAGTGGGACGCTCGGCGTGTGCCTGCATGCCGAACTACGGGGCCCATTCGGGAGATAACGGTCGGACATGGCATCACGGCGGGATGAACTCAACGCCTACACCTTCGCGAAGCGGCGCTTGGTCGCGTCATTCCTCCAACCGAGCCCCAGCGGCACAGAAGAAGGAGCCCCGCGCCCGCTGCGCGCGATCGTGCCGGGCGCGATCGCGGGTGTCGTCGTCATGGCGGTCTTCGGAGCGTGGGGAATGTTCAAGCCCACGGCCCCGAAGGGCTGGGCCGACACGGCTGCTCACGTCATCGTCGCCAACAAGTCGACGACGCGTTACGTCGTACTGGGGACGAAGAAGAACAAGCAGCTCTACCCGGTGATGAACTACGCGTCCGCCAAGCTCCTCGCCACCAAGGCCGAGGGCAACAGCGACATTCTCAACGTCGACGAAGAGATGCTCGACAGCGGCAAGATCCCGCACGGCCCGACTCTCGGCATCCCGTACGCTCCCGACCGCCTGCCCGATCCGGGTGAAGCGGCGAAGCAGAAGCGCTGGGCGGTCTGCGAACAGCAGAGCCAGGGCGGCCGCGCCGTACAGAAGCAGAGCTTCGTGCTGGCCGGGGCCGACGCGAGGAAGGTCGACGACGAGCGTCGGCTGCGCGGCGGCGACGTGCTGTACGTGCAGGCTTCGGGCGGACCGTCGTACATGGTCGACAGCACCGGTCGTAAGTACGAGCTGACCCAGGACGAGGCGCTGCTCAGCACCCTCATGGGCCAGGGCGCCAAGCCGCAGCGGGTCAGCAAGGACTGGCTGGACAGCCTCAAGAACGGCAGCCGTATCCGGTACCCGCAGATCGGCGGGGGAGTGAACACGCAGACCCAGGCACCGGGCTTCACCGGCGGCGAGCGGCTCGGCCGGGTCGGTACGGTGCTCAAGACCACCGAGAGCCAGCAAGAGCGTTACTACATCGTCCTCAAGGACCGCGTCGCGCCGATCACGAACTTCACGGCGCGGGTGCTGCTGAGCAGCGACGAACTGTCCGTACTCGGGCAGGGCGACGAGGCGTTGAGCATCAACCGGGCCCAGTTCCACGCCGGCCTCCCCTTCGCGGCCGACAAGACCTTCACATGGCCCAAGCAGGAAGTCGCCCCCGTCAACGCGGTGATGCCGGGCAAGGGTGACAGGGACACCGTCTGCAACGTCCTGCGCCACGTGGACACCAAGACCGGCGGCACCACCCTCAGCGTCTGGGCGGGCACCGATTACCCGCAGCGGGTCGCCGCAGGCACCACGAGCGCGTACGTCACCCCCGGTACGGGCCTGCTGTTCCGCCAGTTCCAGGGCAAGGAGCCGACCACCGGACCGGTCTTCCTCGTCACTGACACCGGCCTGCGGTACGCCGTGCAGGGCAACAACGACAGTGACACGTCCGAGTCCGCCATCGGCAAGGACGACAAGAAGAAGACCGAAGAGACCCAGGAATCCGAGCGGCTGGCGCAGAAACTGCTGGGGTATGGGGACACCGTCCCGGTGCCGGTACCGGCCAGCTGGTCGGAACTGCTGCCGACCGGACCGCGCCTGGACACCAACAGTGCCCGGCAGCCGCAGGGCTCGTGAGGCGGGGGAACGTGCTGAAGTCCGATTCCATTCTCCGCGGCACACCGCTGCGGCGCCGCGCGACGGTGGCGGTCATGGCCGCGGCCTTCGTGGCGGCCCCGGCGACCGGTCCGGCCGCCGTACTCGGCCCCGCACGCGCGTACGCCGACGACAGTACTCAGTGCACCTTCCCCGCCAAGCCCTTCAAAGGCACCCCCTGGCCCCTGCAGCGCGTACAGCTGGACCAACTGTGGGAGGAGGGCCGGGGGAAGGGCGCGACCGTCGCGGTCATCGACACCGGTGTGGACCCCAGCAACAAACAGCTCAAAGGCGCTGTCGACACCCGTAACGGCACGAACCTCCTGAAGCCGAAGAAGGACAAGTCCGGCCAGACGGCGCCGGTCGGCAAGTCGAACGGCACGACCGACACGGTGGGCCACGGCACGAAGGTCGCAGGCATCATTGCCGCCCGCCCCGACAAGGCGCACACCGGTTTCGTCGGTATCGCCCCTGAGGCGACGATCCTGCCGATCAAGCAGAACGACGAGAACGGCAGCGGTGACACCGGGACGATGGCCCAGGCCATCAACTACGCCGTTTCGCAGCACGTCGACGTCATCAACATCTCGCAGGACACCGATAAACCGCTGGCGTCCGGTGGGGCACTGGAGAACGCCGTGAACCGCGCCGTGGACCGCGGCATCGTCGTCGTGGCCTCCGCCGGGAACGACGGCCTGGGCGGCAACGTCAAGAAGACCTACCCGGCCGCTTACGACGGCGTCCTGGCCGTCGCCTCCTCCGACCGTAACGGCGAACGGGCGCCGTTCTCCCAGTCCGGCGAGTTCGTCGACGTGGCGGCCCCCGGTGTCAGCGTGGTCTCCACGGTGCCGAAGGGGGGCCACTGCATCGACAACGGCACGAGCTTCTCGGCCCCGTACGTCGCCGGCGTGGCGGCCCTGCTCAAGGCCAAGTACCCGAAGTGGACGGCCCGCAACATCATCACCCGCATCGAACAGACCGCGGAGCGCACCGTCCCCGGTCACGACATGCACGTCGGCTGGGGCGTGGTCGACCCCGTCCGCGCCCTCACGGACGACAGTCCACCCGCCGAAAAGCCGACCCCGAGCGGCGGCGTACAGAAGGCCGCACTTCCGGACGTCCCGCCGGCCTCCGTGGGCGAGACCGTGGAACAGCGCAACGCACGCCTGGCCACGTATGCGGTCGTCGGAGCGTCGATAGTGGTGGCCGTGATCGCGGGTGCTGCCCTGGTCCACAGAGACTGGCGCCGTCGCCTCAGCGGGCGGCGTCCCCGACAAGGCTGAAAGAAGGGGCGTCGGTTTGCCCACCGATTTGCGACCAACAAATGGGACGGGGCGGCGCGCCAGACATACCTGCAGGGCAAGTCCTCACAGTTCAGTCGCGCTCGGGCGGCAGCTGGCGAAGCATCAGAACCGCTACCTGGCACAAGCATCACGCGCCGTAAGATTTGCACCAAGTAACGGCAATACCTGCTGGACAGGAATGACCTGTTGCCGTAGCTATGAAACGATGAGCGGGTAAAGGGGGATACTCGTGGGACAGCAGTCACAAGCTGACGCGACGACGCAGCCGCACGACTACGCGGGACCGTTGGGGACCGGTGCCGGCGCGGCGGACATCAAGCGGGCGCGCGCCACACTGGTCAGGTTCCGGCAACGCATCGACGACATCCTGAGGTCGCTGGAGCACGGCCCCCAGAACGAAGTCTCCCTCTTGGAACTCTCCCGATCCGTCTTCTCCGGCCCGGGCACATTCGCCGAGGCCGACGGGCTGCACCAGCAGTTCACCAAGGTGCACACTCACCTCACGACGCTGTCCCGCACTCTCAACGAGCAGATCGAGGCCATGGGCATCGCCATCATCGGCGCGAACATCGGGTTCGACAATCTCGAGGACGATCTGAAGCGGCGCTTCTGGGACATCCAGAGCCGGACCGCGGAGCGGTACGAGGAACAGGACAAGACCCGCACGGAGCACAAGCAGGGTGAGTCCAAGCGCGCCACCGGAGACGACAAGCACGCGACTCTCTAACGGTCGGGAGGCGAAGGCAGTGGGGAAACACGCAAAAGGTGGCGGCCGAGGCCGCACCAACTTCGAAAATCACGACCTGGACGACATGATCGACCTGGTCGAGTCGGCCAGGCCCAGCGACATGATCGGTGTGGCCGCCGCGCTCGGTCCTGTCTCCCAGCAGATCGCCCAGGCGGGTCAGGAGCTGATCGACCACCTCGACGGTGTGGAGTGGGAGGGGGAGTCGGCCAAGGCGTTCCGGAGCTGGGCCAAGGACCTTGCGAAGAACACTCTGAAGCTGGGGGAGTACGCGGCTGCTGTCGGCAAGGAAATGGACAATGTGGGCATCGGGCTGACAACGATCCAGAAATCCATGCCCAGTCGTGCTGACGGCAAGGGCACGGAGGTCAAGAAGATCCCCACGCCCGCCCAGGTGACCACCAGCGACGCTTACGTCAAGGCGAAGGCTGCTGATGACGCGAAGCGCGAGGCCGCCCGGCAAGAGGCCATCAACGAGATGAATAAGCTCAGCTCCTACTACCGGATGTCTGAGGAACAGCTCGAAGTCGCCTCCCGGGACGCGCCGGTGTTCAAGCCACCACAGGACGTGGGTGTGCCACGGCCTCCCAGGGGAGGAAGGGGCGCCGAGTACGGGTCTGTCACGGAGCCGGGCGCGAGCGCAGGTTCAGCACCCGGCCCCCACGTCACCAGTCCGTCAGCGCGACGCACGGACGTAGCGTCGGTACCCGACCATGAGGTCGGAACCGATCTCGACAGCGTCGCCCTGCCTCAGGCTCCTTCGCCGGAGCCATCGCTGCGCCCGACCACGCCCTCTGGCGGCCCCTCGCCGCTTCCTGGCGGGACGGGCCCCATGCAGCCGGGCCCGCTGGGGCCAGGCGTGATCCAGTCTCCCGAGGCGGTGCGGAAGGCGTCACGCTTCACGCCAGGCGGACGCTCCGGCGCCGTGGGACAGAACAGTCAGATGGGGCGTGTCCCACAGTCGATCACTGGTCGCCCGAATCCGGGAGGGACCGGTCCTGTAGGCATGGGCAGCGGTCGATCGACTGCTCCGGGGACCGCTCGTGCCGGTCGCCCCGACGGGGTTGTCGGCGGTACGCCTCAGCGGTCGGCGGATCGCAGGACTGCCGGACATCTTCCTCGTGGCACGGTCATCGGCGGGGAGCGCGGGACTTCGGGACAGGGCGGTGTCGGTTCGGCGGGGGCAGCCAATCGCCGCTTGACCTCGAGCCCGGGCGGGGCTGTGGGCACCCCGCGGGCAGCCAACGGCCGTAGCCGTGGCACGAAGGACTTCACGCCTGGCGGCACTGGCTTGGTGAGAGGAGCCAAAGCGCAGTCGGACACGAATGGGGCGGTGTCGTCACCGCGAACTTCAGCGGTGAGGCGGGATCCCGAACGGGACGGGACGAAGCGACCGGACTACCTCTCTGAAGACCAAGCGACATGGACGTCACGGCGGCGCGACATTGTTCCGCCAGTAATCGACTAGCCCAGATGAGAACAGGTATGACGATGCTGAACAGGCGAGTCCGCGCCGAAAGGCCGTGGCGCGCGTCACGACGACGCTGGACCATGATGCTGGTCGCTTCGTGCACATGGACCGTGGGGCTGGCCGGACTCGCCCCTGCCGTCACCGCTGACGACATGCGTTCTCGGCAGTGGTACCTGGATGACATGCAGGCCAAGGCGATGTGGCAGGTCAGTACCGGTAGCGGCGTGAAGGTCGCGATCATCGACAGCGGAGTCAATGCGGAAACGGCGTCGCTGCGTGGTCAAGTGCTCCCTGGGAAGGATTTCGCGGGGGCTTCGGGAGACGAGACCGACGACTACATGGGACATGGCACGACCATGGCCGAATTGATTGCCGGCAGTGGTAAGAACGGTGGACTCCAAGGGCTCGCGCCGGGAGCGAAAATCATCCCTTTCAGGGTTGAGCTGTCCGACATGAAGGCGAAATCGCACAACAAGGTGGATCGTGTAGACGATGCCATCCGTGCAGCGGCGGATAGCGATGCCAAGATCATCAACATGTCCTTCGGCGGTAACCTGACCACGATCGACGAGTACGAGGCCATCAAGTACGCAGCGAACAAAGGCAAGCTGCTTATGGCCAGCAATGGGAACGAAGGGGGCGGCAAGAATGAAAAGAATTACCCTGCCGCCTACCCGGATGTCGCAGGGATCGCGTCGATTGCAGAATCCGGCGAGGTGAGTGAGACCTCCACTCACGGGGACTACACGACGCTTTCCGCACCCGGCACAAGCCTCCCCAGGTGGTGCGACAGCTCCTTCAAGAGCTACTGCGACGGCGATGGCGGTACGAGTAGCGCGAGCGCCATCGCCTCCGCCTCCGCCGCTCTCATCTGGTCCAAGCACCCCAAGTGGACGGCCAACCAGGTACTTCGCGTACTGATCGAGACCGCCGGGCGGAAGGCGAAGAGCGACTCGGCGAGCAAGTACATCGGCTATGGCGCGGTCCGTCCGCGGATCAATCTTCTCGAGGGCAAGGGCGATCCAGGCGATCCGAACCACAGCCCGCTCTACACCAAACCGACGAAGTCACCTTCCCCAAACCCGTCCGATCCTGCTGACGGCAAGGGTAAGTCGGAGAGCGGTGCCAAGGCCGGCGACAAGGCGAGCGTCGCGGCTGACAAGGAAGACTCCGGCAACGGCCTGCTCTGGGGCGTCGTGGGTGGGGGCGTTGCCGTGGTGGTCGTGGCGGCCGGTGCATTTGTCTTTCTGCGGCGCCGGCGCGCCTGACACGCATCGAACCCGGTGCGACAACGGCGCCGGGCATTCAGCGGGACAACAAGAGAGGTAGGTCATGTCCGACAAGCAGCGGGTAAGTGCAGCACGGCTGCAGAAGCTTGAGAGCAATATCCAGCACGTGCTGGACTCCATGAACAACCAGGTCGGTGACCTGGAGCGGATGCTGGAGATGCTGAAGACCCAGTGGCGTGGTCTCGGTGCCGCTCAGTTCCAGAACCTTCAGACGGAGATCAATCAGCGCCACCGCAACCTGAAGAACCTGATGGGCCACGTCCAGGACGCTGTCGCCGCCAACCGTAAGGGCTCGGGCGCCAACGACGAGGCGATCCGTGCCTCGCTGGGCGGCATCGACCTCAACGGTTCCAAGGCCGGCGACGGAATGGTCGGTGCGGGTTCCTACCAGGAGAACTCCCACAACGCTCAATACGCCCAGGGTTCCAAGCTCAACGCGCTCTGAATCCCCCGGCGCGCCCGCCGCGTGCCGATGCTCAACGTCCCTGTGGACAGCACATATGAAGGAGGTCGGACGTGTCCTTGGACAATCTCGACGATATTGCAGTGTCCTACGGTTCGCTGCACAACGCCTCGGAAGGCATCAAGAAGAACGCTGAGCGTCTCCGTGGCGACATGGAGATGCTGCAGTCCGAACTGAAGTCGGTCGTCGAATCCTGGGAAGGCGAAGCGCAGCAGGCGTACGCCCGGGTCCAGACGAACTGGGACAAGCAGGCTGACGAACTCTTCAACGTCATGTTGAAGATCGCCGCCCAGGTCAATCAGGCCAGCGACGACTACCGGCATACGGACCTGAAGGGCCGGTCGTACTTCGACATCTGAACACGGCCCGGCACAGAGGCCGGATTGAGCGGGGTGGGCATACGCGGGAGGTGCCCACCCCGTTTGCTGTCCTCCGATGTTCCTCCCTGGCGGTTCCGGTTTGTCACCGGAACCGCCATGAGAGCCTCACGCGGAGGCCGACACGGCTTACGCCTTGGCGCGGGCCGCATCCTGCAGCGTGTCGTAGTGCGTCAGGTCAGTCTTGGCCTTCAGCGGTTCATTCGCACAGCCGACTTCATGTGCCATCTTGCGGGCAACGGCGTGGAGCGCCGTCATCTGGTTGTCGCGGGGATTGGCTTTGGCATCGCGATTGCGTGGCAGGGCGCTCTCGGACTGGGCAAGAAGGAACCTGTCGCGATCCGGAGAGGCGGAGTCGCCTGGCGGCGTACAAGGCACGTAAATGCGTGCGCGGTCGGTGGAAGATTCTCCTACCGCCCCGTCCAGGTTGTAAAAGGTGGAGCCGGGCGATGTTTCAGAGGTTTCTTCAAGAGAGAAGGCGTAGCGCCAGGCGAAGCTGAACGTGAGATCGTCCCCTGCGTGCTGGTCACGAAGTGCAATGGAGCAGACGTCGCTTCCCGACTCGTCACCCGCACCCAGCGGGTGAGTAAGCCCATCCTTCATCTCTTTGGCAGCCTCTGAGACATCACCGTCATGGTCGGTCTCCAGGGCGGAGGTACCGAGCAGGTCGGTCAGGGCATTCTTCGCCGTGGAGTCGCCGGCAATTCCGCAAAGGTCTCCTGCCTTGGCCGTGGCCTCATCGTCGGCAGGCCCGGACGCACACGAAGTCGCCCCGAGGGCCAGTGCGCCGACGGTTGCGGCGATCAGAAGATTCCGAACCATTTGTGGTCTTCCTTGTGCTCGTACGGCTTGATTCCCATGTCGTTCGTAATGTTCTTGCCCGATGTGTAACCAAGGATGGACGACTCTTGCAGTTCGTTCATTACGGTATTTCTATCATCCGTCGAGAGACCGTTGTTCTGTGCGTAGATGTCGCCCGGAATGCGTGCCCTCCGAGACCCGGTCTCAAAGTAGGCCTTCAGTACTTCGTCCTTGTCTTGGGCATCCTCGAACTTCTTCGATGAGGCATCGGCGCCGGCGCTGTACTCTTCGCCGAACCAAGTGTTGAACGCCTCTCCCGCGGTGTCCGCAGCAACGGGTGCGACCACCGCTCCGGCAGCCGGGTTGAACATCCCCACGGCCAGCCCCGATGCGCCGCCGGCTACGAGTCCGGCCCAGTCTCCTCCCGTTTCCAGCTTGCTCTTGTAATCCTCGAGTTTGGCGTCGGAGTCGCTGGCCACCTGGTTGCCGTAGGTGTAGTCGAGGACGCTCTGCGTCGTTGCATTGACACGTGCTGTCAGCTTGGCTTCCGAGTAGTGAAGCATTCCGTGCTCGTCCCGATCGGGCGGGTTGTCCATCATGGTGCTGAGCGAGTAGCTGTTGTTGGCCATGGAGACGGCGGCGTGGGCGTCCTTGTCGCGAGCGATGACGCTGAGGAAGTCGACGGCGTCGCCGTTACTGATGTTGAGCGCGCCCTTGTATCCGGCCTTGAAAGGTGAGTGCGCACGGGTCTCCTCAGGGCTGCCGTATTCCCCCGAGTGGTCAAATTCGTAATCCGAGACGCCGTAGTTGATGTCGTCGATGTAGGCCGCCCCCATGCGACCCAGGCTGTCGGCGACGCCCTGCTGCTTGTTCATCAGGTCGCCGTCGCCGGTGTAAGCGGCGATGACCTTCTTCATGACGTCGGCAGTGTCCTTGTTGCGATGGTCGGTCAGCTCGGCGCCCGACGGCTTGTCGTCGTAGGGGTAGCCGATGGTCGCCGCCTCCAGCGCATGCCCCATTGACTTGTACCCGGCGACAACCTTCCCCTCGCCCTGGAGTTCGCCGTCGACGAACCATTCGCGGTTGTTGTCGCCGCCCTTGACCAGGTAGTTGAAGATGGAGTGCTGCTTGCCGTCGCCGCCTTCGAATTTATCGTTGAAGAAGTCGGTGGAGGCGTCGGGGCTGTGGCCGAGGGACTCCATGAGGCCGGTCATGGGGTCGCTGCCGAAGTCGTTCTCGGCGCCGAAGTTCAGCTGGCCTCGGTTGCGGGACCAGAGGTCTGTCGGACTCATGCCGTTCTTTTCCTGCTGCTGGTTCTCGAAGTGCAGGAGTGACTTGCCGTACTTGTCGAGGAACTGGTCGTCGAAGTCACCCTTGCGCATCAGATTGCTCATGACCTGGTAGCCGAAGGGCGCGTTCGTGCTGGCGGCGGGACCGTTGAACTGGTTGTCGCCCAACTTGATGACGGAGTTTTCCCACTGGTGCATGGCCGGGCTTTCGGTGCGGGTGGCCGCGGCGAGGGTGAAGCTGAGATTGTCCTGGAGTTTGGCGACTGCCTTCAGGCGGTCGGGGTGGGCCTGCGGGCCCATTCCGCCGCCCGGATCGGCGATGTTGCGCCAGAATTCCAGGGTTTTCTTCGGGCCGAGTTCGGTGGCGAAGCGCTCGCCGAATACCGGGTCGTTCTTGTGCTTGGCCAGGTAGGCGTTGAGGTGCGCCAACTGCTTGTCGCTCAGCTTGTCCAGGCTTGCGAGCTTCACCGCGGCGTCGGCGTCCTTCGCCGCCGCCTTCTCGCCGGCCAGCGCGTCCTTCATGCTGTCGGCGCCGTTGGAGTTGAAGCCGTGCTTGGCACCGTTGGGGTCCTGCTGGAGGGCCCAATTGAGGGCGTCGTCCGCATCGGTGGCGTCCTTGCGGGCGCGGGTGATGCGTTCCTGGAAGTGCGTGATGTCCTCGGCGTGCTTCTTCTCCGCCTTTTCGTAGTCCTTGTCGCCGGGATCGCCCTTCGGGACGACGCGACCGCCTTCCGTGATGCGCAGGTCGGCGGAGTCACCGACCTCGGTGCGCACGGCCTCCAGGCGGCTCTTGGCGGACTTGAAGCGCTCCAGGGCGTCGTCGAGAAGGCCGTGGATGTCCTTCGCCTCGTCCGACGCCGCTTTGAGTTGCTTCTCGACGAGCTCGAACTTGTGGAAGGCGGCCTTCGCGGTCTCGCCCTTCCAGTTGGAGTCCTGCAGACCCTTCGTCACGGTCGTGCGGAAGGCGGTGGCGGCTTTGTCGAATTCGCCGGGGAGTTTCTTCCACTTCTCGACGGCGGTGGAGAGGTGGGAGAGATTGGCGCCGATGACGGTGGCGTAGCTCAGCATGGTCCGATCCGGTGTTCAGAGCGACGTAGTGGGGGAGCTGCGGGGCCCGGCTGAGGCCGGTCCCCGGTCACTTCTTCTTGCTGTCGCCCTCGTCGGGCTTCTGCTTAGCGGCCTGCGCGAGGTCCTGGGACTTGAAGGACTGGGCGGCCCCGCGGAGCTGGCCCGCCACTTGGTGCTCCAGTACGCCCATGAGGTAGTCCATCTGGCTCTTCCAGCGTTCGGTGAAGGCGTCGATGCCGGTGGCCGACTCGAAGCCGTCGAGTCCCTTCCGGGCCGACTTGATCTCCTTCATCGCCGCGTCGTCGGCGGTGGCGAAGTCATGCCGCACGGTCATGGCATTCTTCGCCCGCTCCTTCAGCACCGACGGTGTGACGTGCAGTTTCTTGCCGTCATCGGCCCCGCCGCCACCCCCATTGGCGCTCGCCAGGCTCATCCGGGCGTTCTCCTGGCGGGACGCCGCGGCCTCGGCCTTGAGCGAGGCCCACTCGTCGTGGAAGGACATGGATGTCCGCTCCCCCGTAGTGCGGGACCCGGTCCTGGAGGCCTCGCGGTACCGGCGGGTACCTCGTGCGGCGCGGGTCGCGGGTCATTTTCGGTTCTGTCTGATCAACGTATCAAGGGGCCGGACCCGGATCCGGGCGTCCGGCCCCATCGTGCTCACTGCTCGGGCATCCACCCCAGCTGCACCAGTGGCGTGCCCCGCTTGCGGGAGACGAAGTAGCCGCGGCCCGCGGGCAGCGGGTGGGGGCGGACCCCGCCGAGTACGTCGCCTTCGTTCCGGTCGCCCGAAAGGACGACCCCCTGCGCACCCAGTTCCTTGATGCGCTGCATGAAGGGCTCGAACATCGAGCGGGAGGCACCGGCCGAACTGCGGGCGATGATGAAGCGGATGCCGATGTCCCGGGCGAAGGGCAGATTTTCGGTGAGCAGGGCCAGCGGGTTGCCGCTGGAGGTCGCGACGAGTTCGTAGTCGTCGACGACGATGAAGACCTTGGGGCCCGACCACCAGCTGCGGTCGCGCAGCTGCTGGGGTGTGACGTCCGGAGCCGGTGCGCGCCGGTTCATCAGGCCCTGGAGTGCCTCCATATGGGGCTGCAGGGAGTTCGCCATGGGCGCGTACTCCAGGAGGTGGGAGTCCGGTACGGCGCCGAGCAGGGAGCGGCGGTAGTCGCCGACGACGATCTTCGCCTCGTCGGGGTGGTACCGCTCGGAGATCTGCTTGGTCAGCAGCCGGATCAGGGCCGTCTTGCCCGACTCGCTCTCGCCGAAGACAAGGAAGAACGGGTCGGTCTCGAAGTCGACGAAGACCGGTTGCAGGTCGGTCTCGTCGATGCCGAACGCGATGCCGCGCTCGGGGAACTCGTGGCCCTTCGGAAGGTGGTGCGCGGGCAGTTCCCGGGGGAGGAGGCGGACAGCGGGGGCCGGCTGGTACTGCCAGTGCTCGGCCGCCGTGCGGACCATCGCGGCGGTGCCGTCGGAGAGGTCCTCCGCGGTACTGCTGCCGTCGATGCGCGGGAGCGCGGCCATGAAGTGGAGTTTCTCCGGCGTCTGTCCGCGTCCGGGCACGCCGGGCGGGACGTTGGCGGCGACCTTGCGGTCGAACTCGGAGTCCATGGTGTCGCCGAGCCGCAGCTCCAGCCGGTTCATCAGCTGGTCCTTGAGGGCGGCGCGGACCTCCATGCTGCGGGAGGCCGCGATCACGACGTGGATGCCGTAGCCGAGGCCGCGCGCGGCGATGTCGGAGACCAGGGCCTCGGCGAACTCGTACTCGCTGCGGAAGTTCGCCCAGCCGTCGATGACCAGGAAGACATCGCCCCACGGCTGATCCGTGATCTCCTCCCGTGCCCGCTTCCGGCGGTACGTGGTGATGGAGTCGATGTCGTGGGCGCGGAAGTACTCCTCGCGGCGGTTGAGGATGCCGGCGACCTCGGCGACGGTGCGGCGGACACGCTCGGGGTCCAGGCGGGAGGCGATGCCGCCGACGTGCGGAAGACCGGAGACGGCGGACATGCCGCCGCCGCCGAAGTCCAGGCCGTAGAACTGCACCTCGTACGGGGTGTGGGTGAGGGCGAAGGACGAGATGAGGGTACGCAGCAGCGTGGACTTGCCGGACTGCGGGCCGCCGATGATCAGCATGTGGCCTGCGGCGCCGGAGAAGTCGCGGTAGAGCGGGTCGCGGCGCTGCTCGAACGGGCGGTCCACGAGACCGAGCGGGACGATCAGGCGGCCCTGCTGTGCGGGGTCCGGGACGGTCAGCCCGCGGTCCTGGGTGGTGGTCAGGCCGGGCAGCAGTTCGTCGAGCGGCGACGCCTTGTCCAGGGGCGGCAGCCACACCTGGTGGGCGGGCGTGCCGCGGCCCTCCAGGCGGCGGACGATGACGTCCAGGACGGTGTCGGCGAGCGCGTCGTCGTCGGCGGGGCTACGCGGTTCGGGTACGGCGGCCGGGTCGGGCTCGGCGTACTGGACGGCCACGGGCGCCGCAGTGAACAGGACCGGGCGGCGTGCTGCCGGCACCGGGCCCGCGGGCGTGGCCGTGTGGGCGCCGGCGGAGCGGTAGATGCCCGACACGTACGCCGCCTTGAAGCGGGTCATCTCGTCCGTGCCGAACTTCAGGTATCCGGAGCCGGGCACGGACGGCAGGTGGTACGCGTCCGGGACGCCCAGGGCCGCACGGGACTCGGCGGCGGAGAAGGTGCGCAGACCGATGCGGTACGAGAGGTAGGTCTCCAGGCCGCGCAGCCGGCCCTCTTCGAGGCGCTGCGAGGCGAGGAGGAGATGGACACCCAGGGAGCGGCCGATGCGGCCGATCTGGATGAACATGTCGATGAAGTCCGGCTTCGCAGTGAGCAGTTCGCTGAACTCGTCGATCACGAGGACGAGGGAGGCGATCGGTTCCAGCGGGGCGCCGGCCGCGCGGGCCATCTCGTAGTCGTGGATGTTGGCGTAGTTGCCCGCGTCGCGGAGCATCTCCTGGCGGCGGTTCAGTTCACCGCGGATGGAGTCACCCATACGGTCGACGAGGGTGAGGTCGTCCGCGAGGTTGGTGATGACCGCCGCGACGTGCGGCATGTCGGACATGCCGGCGAAGGTCGCACCGCCCTTGAAGTCCGCGAGGACGAAGTTGAGGGTCTCGGAGGTGTGCGTGACCGCGAGGCCGAGGACGAGCGTGCGCAACAGCTCGGACTTGCCGGAGCCGGTCGCGCCGACGCACAGGCCGTGCGGCCCCATGCCGTCCTGCGCCGCCTCCTTGAGGTCGAGCATGACCGGCTGGCCGTCCTCGCCGACGCCGATCGGTACGCGCAGCCGCTCGGCCTGCGAACGGGGGCGCCAGGTCCGCTGGGTGTCCACGGACGCGGCGTCACCCAAATTGAGGAGATCGGTGAACTCGAGGTTGGCCAGGAGCGGGGCGTCGTCGTCTCCGCCGGCGCCCATCCGCAGCGGGGCGAGCTGGCGCGCCAGTGCCTCGGCGGCTTCCAGGGAGAGGCTGTCCGGGGTGCCGTCGTAGACGATGCCGCGGCCGGACTCCAGGCGCAGCGCTCCGGGGCGCGCGACGACCGACAGGCCACCGCGCGGGGCGCTCAGCTCGCCCTCCACGACCTCGACGACGGTGACGCCCTGCAGACCTTCGGGGGAGGCCAGGAGCGAGGTCGGAGGCACGTTGGCGCCGTCTAGCACGATCAGTACGTGCGGACTGTCCAGCAGCGGCTGGCCCTCGGGGCTGAAGCGCGGGCGGCCCTCGAGGTGGGTCGCGAGCATCGTCTCCAGGTCGTACATGCTCTGGGAGATGACGCGCGGAGAGCCCGCGCCGTCGGCCGCGCCCGCCGCCTGCGCGTGCGGCAGCCACTTGACCCATTCCCAGCGGCCGGCCGCGTCCGCGCCGGTGGCCACCGCGATGACCAGATCGTCGGGCGAGTGCAGGGCGGCCAGGGAGGCGACCATCGCGCGGGCGGCTCCGTGCACGGAATCGCGCTCACCGGAGATGGTCACGTGGTAGAAGGCCCGCAGCGAGACGGCCATCGGCAGGCCGTCCAGTGTGCTGTGCACGGACAGGAACTGCTGCATGGCGCCGGCCGTCAGCGGCTCCAGCTCGTCCACGGGTGCCGTATCGGGGGCGATCAGCGGCGTCGCGAGCTGCTGGGCGCCGAGTCCGAGGCGGGCCTGGCCGAAGTCCGGGTCGCCGATGCGCCGTTCCCATACCCGGCTGCCCTCGGCCACCAGCGACCACAGCTGGTCAGGGGCGGGGTGGAGGTAGAACTGCGCGTCGCGCTGCTTGCCCGCAGTGGTGCGGACCTTGCGCCGGGTCTGGGCGAGGTACTTCAGGTAGTCGCGGCGGACGTCCGCCATCTGACCCTGCGAACCGCGGCGGTAGCGGACGATCGCGCCGATGGCCATCGCGAGCGTCGACGCCATCATCACCATGCCCATGATGCGCATGAACGGCTGGCCGCTGGTGAAGTAGAAGACGACCGATCCGCCCATGCCGAGCATCGGCAGGATCTGCATCAGCATGCCCTCTTGCTGCCCCCTGGGCAGCTCCGGCGGGGATTCGAGTTCCACCGGATCGGTGGGCACCTCCGCCGGAAGGGTTCGCGGCGGACGCTTCATGACGATCTGGCTCACCGACGTACCAATCCCTCTTGACGAACGGGACGCTTCGCTGCCGGCACCCCCGTGGCGACGGCCTCCGTCCGGTCAGGAGATCCTAGTGGGCAGTGAAGTGACGGATGAGCGCTAGGGTGACGCGCGGTAGCTCCGCGCGACCTTGGGTTGCGACGCGTAGACAGGCGCGTACCCAATTGCGAACTGAGGCGTGAATACCGGGAATGAGGGGGACCAGCAGGTGAGTACGACGGCCACGACGACGGCCGCGGGGGTGTCCACGGGCTTCAGCCGGGTCACGATCGTCGCGCCGGACAGTCGTATCGATGTGGCACTCCCCGACGACATTCCGGCCGCGGACATCTATCCCGAGATCCTGCGGCTGAGCGGGCAGACGCCCGCCGAAGGCGCGCCCGTCGGTTACCACTTGGTGCGCCGGGACGGCAGCGTCCTGGACGGCGCCCGGTCCTTTTCGGCGCAGCGCATCCTCGACGGCGAGGTGCTCATCCTCCGCCCGTTCGGCGAATCGCTGCCGCCCGCCGTCTTCGATGAGGTGTCCGACGCGGTCGCGACCGCCGTCACCCGGGACCGCACGCTGTGGAGCGACGACCTGCTGCGGGTTGCCGGGCTCACCGGCGGCGGGGTGCTGCTGTCGCTGATGGCGCTCGTGCTGTGGTTCGCGGACCCGGTACGCCACGACATGCACGGCCTCGCGGGCATCCTCGCCGCGGTCGCCGGCGTGCTGCTGGTCGCGCTGTCCGCCGTCCGCGCGCGGGTCTACGACGACCGGGCCTCCTCGATCGCCCTGGGGCTCGGCGCCCTGCCGAACGTACTGATCGCCGGCTCCGGGCTGCTTCCGCCTGCCGACGGACACGGCGTGGGACGGCTGCAGTTCCTGCTGGGCTGCGTCGCCGTGCTGATCGCATCGGCGGTACTGATCGCCGCGTCACCGGGCGGCGGCGGACCGTTCGTCGCCGCGGCCTTCGCCGCCGCCGTCGGCACCCTCGCGACCTTCGCCGCCGTCCTCACCGATCTGCGCCCGGTGGACGTCGCGGCGATCTGCGTACCGTTCGTCATCGGCGTCATCGCCTTCCTGCCGGGACTCTCCGCACGTTTCGCGCGGCTGCCGATCGGTTACGAGCCGCCGCGCACCGGCGGCTACGACGATCTGGACGCCTCCGCCGACGGGCCGGGCCCGGTCGACGCCGAGCGCATCGCCGCCCAGGCCCGTCGCGGTCACGACATGCTGGTCGGTCTCGTCGGGGGCTGCGCCGCGGTGCTGACTGTGGCCTCCGGTGTCCTCGGCTTCTCCGACTCCGCGTGGGGCCAGGGCCTCGCCCTCGCCGCCGGCCTGGGGATGCTGCTGCGTGCCCGCCTGTTCCGCTACACCAGCCAGGTCAGCTGCACTCTGGTCGCGGGCCTGGTCGCCCTCGTACTGCTCGCGGTGGGCCTGGCCCTGAACGCGCCGGTCGCGCTGCCGGACGCGCGGAACGCCTTCGACATCCGGATCATCTGGCTGACGGTTACCATCGCCGCCCTCGGGGCCGCGATCACCGCGATCGGCCTCGTCGTCCCCCGCAAGGGCCTCACGCCGTTCTGGGGTCGCACGGCCGAACTCTTCGAAAACCTCGTGCTGTTGTCCTTGGTACCGCTGTGCCTCGCGGTGCTGGACGTGTACGGCACGGTGCGCAGCATGACGAGCTGACGGGGGCGGAGACGGGGACGGGGACGGGGACGGAACACAGCGCCACGGGGGAGGAACGTCATGGAACCGCTACGCCTGGACGATCCGCGGCAGTTCGGGCCGTACCGCGTCATTGGGCGGCTCGATCCTGAGTACTCGGCAGTGCCGGTGCCGGGTCGGCGGTACATCGCTCGGGACGTGAGCGGGAACCGTACGGTGGTCGTCACCGGCCCGCACCCGCAGGCGGCGGACGACCGGGAGCACCGGGTGCGGTTCGCGGCCGAGGCGGAGAACGCCCGCCGAATACGGCAGGCCCATTCGATCCCATGGTCCTGGGCCGTCGACGAGGCCGCGGGCGCGGCCGGCGCAGAGCTGCCCTGGTACGCGGCGCCGTATCTCCCGGCTCTTCCGCTGCCGACCCTGCTGGAGCTGTACGGAGCGCCGCTGCCCGAAGGAACCGTACGGGCTTTGGGCGCTGCCCTGGCCGAGACTCTGGCCGTGCTGCACGCGGCGGGGCAGGCGCACGCAGGAGTCACCCCGGGCGCTGTGCTGGTGGCCGGCGACGGCCCGCGGCTGACCGGCTTCGGGGACGCACGGGCGGCGGCCGCGGACGGCACACCGCGCCGCGGGCTCCCCGGCCTTGCCGCCGACTTCCTGGCCCCCGAACAGCTGACGGGTGGCCGCCCCCGCGCCCTCGGCGACATCTACGCGCTCGGCGCCGTGCTCGCCTATGCGGCGACTGGACGGATCACGCCCGATCCCGGCCGGCTCCCGGTCGGACTGCGCACGACCGTGACGGCCTGCCTCGCGGCCGACCCCGCGCACCGGCCTCAGGCACACGACGTCGCGACGTCGCTGGTCCGCGGCGCACGGCAGCCTGTGGTCGCACCCGGCATCGGCGCTCCCACACCGACCAGCCTCGACGCAACGGCCGGTCAGGCGGCGAGCCTGCTGGGGCCGGGCTGGCTCCCCGGTCGGCTGATCGCCGCGATCGCCGGTCAGTCCGCTGACGTGCTGGCTGCGGAGACGGACGTCACGGAGAGCGAAGCGGCGACGGCTGCGGCCGCCGCAGGCGTCCATCCGGCCACGGAGGAGGTCACCGGACCTCCGACAACGGCCCTGTCCGGGCCGGCCGTAGCGTTGGCCCCCGCCCACGGGGCGGACACCACGCCGCACGGCGCGCCGACGGAGGCCGGAGGTTCGTCCGTCACGCGCTCGCACGTTCCCGCAGCAATCGCCCGCCTCGACTCCTCGCGCCGCGCCCTCCTCCTGGGAACGGCGGCCGGTGCGGCCGGTCTCGCGATCGGCGGTGGCGCCGTTTGGGGTGCGACCTTACCGACCCCCGACCCGCCCACCGCGGCCGAACGCCTCGCTGCCGCCCACCGCACCCGCCACCGGCTCAAGGGTGCACCGCCTCAGCCACGCTGGCGCCACGACCTCAAGGGCCCGGCGCCGCTCTTCCCGCCGTACGTCTGGCGGCAGCGGATCGCGGTCATCACCGGCCGTACCACCGTTGTGGGCCTCGACCTGCGCACGGGCAAACAGCTGTGGAGCCAGGACGCGGTACGGCCGACGGGCGTGGCGGTGGCGATCAACGACGACCTGCTGCTGATTCCGGGCCTGCCGTTCACCGTCCTCGACGCCCGTACCGGCAAGGTCGCCTGGCAGGCGAAGCGGTACGGAAAGGACGGAAACAGCCCGTTCGAGCGGTTGCTGGCGATGGACCGGGACACGGTCTGGTTCGCAGTCGGGGGCGAAGGCGGTGCACAGCGCGTCGCCGTCGCGTACGACACCCGGCACCGCAAGGAGATGTGGCGCAGCCCGCTGGCTGCGGGGTTCATCGACGGGCGGCTCACCGACGACGCACTGGTGGTGACGACGGGAACCGATTCGGGAGAGCCGGCGGACAAGGCGGACGGCGGAGCGCTGCGTTCGACCGCCCTGACCCGTCGGGACGGTTCCGGGCACGGCATCGTGACGTACGACGGCGCCAAGCAGGGACAGCGGGTCACCGCGCACGGCAGCACGCTGATCGTGGCCGCCGGCGACGCCCTTCGAGGCTACGACCTGGGTCATGGCGGAGCGGCCGAGTGGACCGTGCGGCGCCCGACGGCTGCAGGGCAGCGCGTTGTCCCACCGTTCGGGCCGCCCACCGTCCATGACGGCACGGTGTACGCCGCGGACGCCTGGTACATGGTCCACGCTGTCGCGGCCGCTACGGGAGACATCACATGGCAGCGCGACAACGGCTTCCACATGCCGGGCGTACTGCCGCCGCCGGACGTGGTCGTCAGCCCTTCCGGGCACACGGTCGTCATGGCCGGCAACTACGAGGTCGATGCCTTTGACCCCCTCGACGGCGCCCTCCGGTGGCGCTTCGCCGACCTGAACGGCAGTGGCAAACAGGCAGGCGTCCCGCTGCGCCGCAGGGTAGCGCTGACCGACGAGATGGCCGTCGTACTCAGCGGACGCACTGTCTACGCGCTGCCGGCGGACTGACGCAACGGCCCGGCGCGACGAACCGACAGGACCGGGCCGACCGGCCACGACCAGGAAGGAACGCATGGAAGCGGTGCAGCAGGGCGCCGAGCGGCACATCGGCCCGTACCAGGTCCTCCACGAGTGGAGTGGTCAGGACGGTGCTGGTCAGCACGCCGACGCCGATATCCGGTACGCGCTGGCGCGTGACGCGCACAGCGGCCGGGTCCATACGCTTATGCTCCCTGCACACCGATCGGCCGACGACCGTGCGTACGGTGTCCGCTTCCGGGCCGAGGCGGAGAACTCCCGTCGGCTGACCGGTCCGTGGCTCGCTCCTGTGGCCGCCGTCGCACCGCAGGGCACCGAACGCCCGTGGGTCGCCTACGACTGTTTCCCCGCCCTGCCCCTCCCGGCCGCGCTGGCCGCGTGCGGGGGACCGCTGCCCGCCGCCACCGTACGGGCCCTGGGTGCGGTGCTCGCCGAGACGCTGGCCCGCGCACACGCCCAGGGCATGGTGCACGGTGGGATCTCTCGTGCGTCGGTGCTGATCACGCCGTACGGACCGCGGCTGACCGGCTACGGCCTGGTGCGGGCCGCTGCTCTGGACGGCACAGACCGCACCGGAGTGCCGGGCATCGACGCCGCCACCCTGCCGCCCGAGCAGCGGACCGGCGGCCGGCCGCGTCCCCTCGGCGACGTCTTCGCGCTGGGCGCGGTCCTCGCGTACGCCGCGACCGGGCGGACCGTGCTCGACCCCGCGGCACTGCCGGACGAGCTCCGCGACCTTCTGACGGCCTGCTCGGCGCAGGATCCCGAGCAGCGCCCCGTTCCGGCCGTCCTCGCCCGGGAGCTGGCGTTCGGTGGCCCCGCTCCAGGTGCGGATGCGCTCCCCCCGGCCCTCCTCGGTGCGCTGGAGGACCAGAGAACCGCCCATCCGGCCGATATCGGCGGGGCGTTGCACGCCACCCGCCCTGCCGAGGGACCGCGGGCCGCATCCGGCGCGAGCCATCCGCGCCGTGCACTGGTCACGGCCCTCGCCGGAGGCGCCGCCGGGCTGGCCCTGGGCATGGGCGGCGTGGCGGCCGCCCGGGCAGCGGGCGTGGGCCGGCCGACGCCTCGGCGGCCCCTGCTCACGCGCGGATCCGCACCGGCCCCGTTGTGGCGTTACGAGCTGGAAGTCAGCGATCCCGAACCGCAGTTCGTCTGGCGGGGGAAGGTCGCGGCCTTTGACGCGGCCGGCCTCCGGGTCGCCGTGGATCTGCGTACGGGCAAGAAGCTATGGTCGCGGGACGACCTCTACGGCACCAGCATGCCATTGGAGGACGGGTCGATGGTGATGGGAGGCCTGGACGAACTGACCTTCTCCTCGATCCGCACCGGCCGCATCCTCCGGTCCGAGCGGGGCTATGACGGCGTCAAGGAGCCGTCCTTGGGGGAGATCATCGCCTCCCGCGGGCGGACGTTGTGGTTCGGGGGGAGCACGGACGACAACGACATGGTGATCGCCTACGACGTCACAGGACACAAGGAGCTGTGGCGTACCCCGATTCCGCGAAAATTCGTCACCCAGCTGAGCATCGCCCCGACAGACGGCGCGGGGGCGGCGGTGACGACCGAGGACGCGTTGCTGCTGCCCGGTTCGGGCAGCGCCACGGACGAGTCACCGATGGCGTTCCTCGCGCTCGACCGGCGGAGCGGAAAGCGCCTGTGGACGCGGGAGGTCGACGGCTGGCCGGTCAACGACACTGCCGTTCCGTATGTGGTCGATCCGGGCAACCGAGTGGCCTTTGCCTTGGGAGACGGCGTTCATGCCGTCGACCTTTCCAGCGGTGAGCACCTCTGGAAGCACCAGGGCGACAGCCGGATTCCGTACGCGTTGGTGCGGCACGGCAACACGCTGTTCGCGGCGGACTTCCACGGAGGCGCACAGGCCATCGACATGCGCAGCGGCAAGCTCATCTGGCGTCGCCGTCGGTCGAAGAGCTCCCGTTTCGAGAGCATCGACGTCGGCACGGCCGTGAGCCATTCAGGACGCATGTTCCTTCAGAGCAACGGCTCGGAGATCGACGCGCTCGACGCCGCGGACGGCGCCCTGCGCTGGCGCCTCACCCTCTCCGGCAGAGGCAACGAGGCCGCCGGGGCAGGCAGCTTCCTCGGCTCCGCCCCCGGAGCGGTATTCGTCCTGCACACCAATGCCCTCTACGCCCTGCCGGTGGACTGACTCATGGCCTCCCCCCTCACCCACGACGACCCGGCACGCCTGGGCCGCTACACCCTGGTCGCCCGGCTCGGCGGCGGCGGTATGGGCACCGTGTACCTCGGCCGCTCGCCCGGAGGCCGCGCGGTCGCGCTGAAGACCATGCACGCGCCGCTCGCCGGGCAGACGGAGTTCCGTACCCGCTTCCGGCTGGAGGTCGACGCGGCCCGCGTCATCGGCGGCCGGTACGGCGCACAGGTCGTCGACGCCGATCCGCTGGCCGCCACACCCTGGCTGGCCACGGAGTACGTGCTCGGCCCGCCGCTCGACGACGCCGTCGCGCTGTGCGGGCCCCTGCCCGAGGACGCCGTACGGGCGTTGGGTGCCGCTCTGTGCGAGGCGCTCGGCCAGCTTCATGGGTCCGACGTTGTCCACCGCGACCTCAAGCCGTCCAACATCCTGCTCACCGCCGCCGGACCGAAGGTCATCGACTTCGGTATCGCCAAGGCGGCCGGTGACGACCGGCTAACCCGTACGGGCGCCGCGGCCGGTACCCCCGCCTTCATGTCACCCGAACAGGCGACGGCACAGGAACACACCCCGGCGGGCGATGTTTTCGCGCTCGCCGGAGTGCTGGTCTTCGCGGCCACCGGGCGTGCGCCCTTCGGCGGCGGCCAGGCGGCCGACCTGATCTACCGGGTGCGGTACGCCGAGCCCGATCTGGCGGGAGTGCCGGACGGATTGCGGCTGCTCCTCGCCCGATGTCTGGCCAAGAATCCGGCCGAGCGCCCGCACACGGTGGAGCTGGGGCAGGCGCTGGCGGACGGCAATGACGGTGGCACGCACTTCGCCGATCGTCTCCCCGCACCTCTCCTCGCCGATATCGCGCGCCGCAGCGCGGCCGTATGGGAGATCCGCCCGGCCCGGCTGCCCGCGCCGGAAACCGACGACACGGTGGCCCGGAGCGAGGAGGCCGGGCAGCACGGCACCGGCCGGCTGTCCCGCCGTGCGCTGATCGGCGCCGGCGGCGGCGTGCTCGCGGTCGGAGCGATCGGCGGCGGTGTCGCCTGGCTGTCCGCCGACGAATCCGCCCGGGCTCCGAAACCGAAGGGCAGTACAGGCCGCCGCCCCGGCACCGCGCCGGCCATGTCGTGGAAAGTGTCCGTCTCGCGCGACGAGTTCAGGGCGACCGCGCATCCGATCGGCGGCAATGTGGCAGTGGCGGCCGTCGACGGCCTGAGGTTCGTGGACGCACGGACCGGCGCCGAACACGGTAGCAACGAGGACATCACCGATAAGGAGCGCATCGCCTCTGACGGAAAGCGGCTGTTCGCCCTGGATGAAAGCGACAATCCGCACATCGCGCCGGTCGATCCCGTCACCGGCAACCGTCGCACGCCGGTGGCCCGTGTCAAGGACATCGACAGCGGCACGGAACGGCTGCCGGCCGTGAGCAAGGAGTTGTTCCTCGTCCAGGCATCGAACAGCAAGGGCGCCTGGATCATCGCCTACGACAAGCGGACCGGCGGGGAACGCTGGCGCCACTTCATCAGCAAGCGGGCCGCCGAGTCGACCAGGATGATCACTCCGGTCGGCCAACGGCTGATCGTGTCGTCCGACGATGACATCGGCGTGCTCGACGCCCGCAACGGCCTGCAGGTGTGGACCCGCAAGCTGTCCTACTCGAACACCGAGGTTCTGGAGACCGCGGGCCGCCATGCGTACAGCCGGACGCACGTCTTCCTCTACGACCGGGAGCTCCACGCGATACGGCTGAGCGACGGCAAGGCGGGCTGGAACTTCGGCACGGACCGCGAGGTCAGCCGGCGCAAGTCGCTCAAGGACAAGGACCTCTACGGCCCGCCGGCCGTCAAGGACGGCGTCGTGTACTGCATCGAGCGGGAGAGCGGCGTGGTCGCGCTGGAGGAATCCAGCGGAAAGGTCCTCTGGGAACAGAAGAAGAGCGCCGGCCCTGTCCCCAGCTACGCGGCGCAGCCCGCCGTCGGTAAGAAGTACCTCTACACGACGCCCGAGAGCAGCCAGTGGGCCATGGCCATCGACCTGCGCACCCACCGGGCGGCCTGGACGTTCCAAGGCCCGGGCGAGAACGACTACACCGCACGGATGACCGCGCTGCCTGACGCCGGCCGGATCCTCATGGAGGGCGGCATCACCGTCTGCGCCATCCCCCTCGAATAACCGCTCATTCCTCCCTCGCGTGCCCCGCTCGAATCACCCCAGGAGCTCTCCCCATGGACCCCCTCTCCACCGGCGATCCACTCCGCCTGGGCCCGTACCGCCTCCTCGGTGTGCTCGGTGCCGGTGGTATGGGCAAGGTCTACCTCGGCCGGGGCGGGCAGGGGCAGCCGGCCGCGCTGAAGGTACTGCGGCCGGAGCTGGCGCATGACCAGCAGATGGTGCGGCGCTTCCTCCGGGAGGCGCAGGCGGCCCAGGCGGTGACCGGTAAGGGCGTCGCGCGGGTGCTCGGGGCGCAGACCGAGGGCGGACGGCAGTGGATCGCGACCGAATTCCTCGCGGGGCCCACCCTCGACCAGGCCGTGCAGCAGTACGGCCCGCTGCCCGAGTCCGCGGTACGGGTCCTGGCCGGCGAACTTGCCGCGACGCTCGGCGACGTCCACGCCGCCGGCCTGGTCCACCGGGACATCAAGCCCTCGAACATCGTGCTCACCTCCGGCGGGCCCCGGGTCATCGACTTCGGCATCGCCCGCCCCGAGCACGGACTGACGCTGACCAGCACGGGACAGGCCCCCGCGACGCCCGGGTACGGCGCGCCCGAGCAGGTGCTCGGGCAACGCACCGGACCGGCCGGTGACGTCTTCGCGCTGGGCGCGGTGCTCGCCTATGCGGCGAGCGGGCGGAGCGCGTTCACCGGCGGGCACGTGGCCGCAGTGCAGTACGAGGTGGTCCACGGCGAGCCGGACCTGAGCGCGGTCCCGGGAGCCCTTCGGCAGCCGATCGCATACTGCCTCGCCAAGGACCCTGCCGCCCGCCCCAGCCCTGTATGGCTCGCCCGCGCCCTGACACCACCGCGCCGCCCCGCCCTTCCCTGGAAGAACGGCCCGCTCGCGGCCGAGATCACCCAGCGTGAGGAACATGCCCGCCGGCTCGCCGAAATGCCCGGTGCCGAAGCCGCCGGCGTGCCCCGGCGCAGGCTGCTCGGCGCCTTCGCGGCCGGCGGCGCCGTCCTGCTCGCGGGGGGCGGCGGCGCCCTATGGTGGGCCCTGCGCGGCCAGGAAGCGGACGGTGGCCGCCAGCCCTGGGACGCCGAGCCGCTGTCCACGTACGCCCCGGGGGCCGTGCCCGAACCGCTCTGGAGCCGGCCCGGCGTCGCCCACGCCGAGGCGCCCGCACCCCTGCCGGTGCGCGGTGTCGTCGTGATCGCTGCGCCGAGCGGCGTGCTGCGCGCGTACGCCGTGACGGACGGGAAGCACCGCTGGACCTCGCCGTCCGCCGCCACGGCGGCCGGTGCCCTCAAGACCCCCGACGGCACGGTGCTCACCGCCGCCCCCGACGGCACCCTGCTCGCACTCGGCGCGGCGGACGGCAAGCGGCTCTGGTCGGTCCGCGACGCCGACGCCGAGCGCCTGCTGGCCGCCGACGACGCGGCGGTCTACGTCCTCACCGGCAGCGGCCGGATCCGTGCGATCGGCCTGGAGGAGCACACGGTCAGCTGGACAGTGCCCGCACCCGTGGCCGCCGCAGAGGCCGCCGTGGGTGCTGCGCTCGCGGCCGAGCGCCTCGTCCTGCACGGCACCGACGGGCGTGTGGCGGCGCTGGAGACCGGCCGCGGTGGGACCGCGTGGGGACCGCGGAAACAGGGCGGAAAGGCCCTGACACCGGCCGTCGCGGACGGCATGGTGTACCTGGGCGGCAGCAGCCTCACGGCGCTCTCGCTCAAGGACGGCGCGCGAAAGTGGGCGCAGCCGGTGGACGGCGAGGACGGCTGCGGCGCGCCCGTCCCGAGCGGCGGATCCCTGTACGTCGCCCAGGGCGGCGAGCTGTCAGCGCGCCGACCCAAGGACGGCTCGGTGGCATGGACCCTCCCGATGAACCTCTCCGAGGCGTCCGTGGGACCGTCCCTTGCGATCGGCCACAGCGTCTGGCTCGCGGACGGTGAGGAAGGGGAGAACGGCGTCTCGACCGCCGACACCCGCTCCGGTGCCCTGGCCTGGACCTACGCCCCCGGCACCCGAGGCCCCTGGCACCTCGCCACCGCCGACAACCGCGTCTTCCTCCTCCAGGCCGGTACCCTCACCGCCATGCCCGTCTTCTGACGCGGCGGGGCGGAGGACCGGGGGACCGGGGAGGAGAGCCCCCTGACCGGCCGCTCGCTGCGGACGGTCACGAGCAGTCATCACGCCCTGATACCCTTGCCACGCCGACCGAGTAATCGAAGAACCCCTGTGAAGTGGACCAGGGGCGCTCGGCGGGTGAGAATCCTAAGGAGTACCGCGTGTCGCTCGACGCCGCTACGAAGAAGCAGATCATGGCCGAGTTCGCCACCAAGGAGGGTGACACCGGCTCCCCCGAGGTTCAGGTCGCCATGCTCTCGCGTCGCATCTCGGACCTGACCGAGCACCTGAAGACCCACAAGCACGACCACCACTCCCGCCGTGGTCTGCTGCTGCTGGTCGGCCAGCGCCGCCGCCTGCTGCAGTACCTGGCGAAGAAGGACATCACGCGCTTCCGTGCGCTGGTCGAGCGCCTCGGCATCCGCCGCGGCGCGGCGGGCGCCAAGTAAGACGTCGTGAGGGGAGCGGTTCCCGGGGCCGGGAGCCGCTCCCTTTGCCGTACGCGCGGGCGGTTCGCCGTGTACGGCGTACGCGCGGACACCCCGCGCGCCACACACCGGACGCTTCACCACCCCCTGGTGGACGGAAGCTTTGTAGTCTGGTCCCACAACGCCATACCGACGGCGCAGCAACGGCAGCGCCGTGGCCGCGCGCCGAGCTCACAGCCGGCGCGCTGTGCAGACAACGCAATAACGCGACAACGCAATACGCGACGACGCAAAAAGCGATAACGCAATACGCGATAACGCCATAGCGAAAGCGGTGGGGCGCCCCTCAGCCGCCGGTCCTCGGTAGTGGCCTCCGGTGACGCGCACGGCCTCCGGGCCCACGCACCGGGTGCTTCGATCGAAGACCGGCCCGCACCGGCGCTCCACCGAAGACGGTCCCCTGCCACACGGGCAGCGGACGCAGACGAGGAGATATTCCTGGTGGAGAACGAGACCCACTACGCCGAGGCCGTCATCGACAACGGCTCCTTCGGCACCCGTACCATCCGCTTCGAGACGGGCCGCCTGGCCAAGCAGGCCGCCGGCTCCGCCGTGGCGTACCTGGACGACGACACCATGGTGCTGTCGGCCACCAGCGCGTCGAAGACGCCCAAGGACCAGCTCGACTTCTTCCCCCTGACGGTGGACGTCGAAGAGCGCATGTACGCGGCCGGCAAGATCCCCGGCTCCTTCTTCCGCCGTGAGGGCCGGCCCTCCGAGGACGCGATCCTCACCTGCCGCCTGATCGACCGGCCGCTGCGCCCCTCCTTCAAGAAGGGCCTGCGCAACGAGATCCAGATCGTCGAGACGATCATGGCGCTCAACCCCGACCACCTGTACGACGTGGTCGCGATCAACGCTGCGTCCTGCTCGACGCAGCTGGCGGGCCTGCCCTTCTCCGGCCCGATCGGCGGCACCCGTGTCGCGCTGATCAACGGCCAGTGGGTTGCCTTCCCGACGCACACCGAGCTCGAGGACGCCGTCTTCGACATGGTCGTCGCCGGTCGCGTCCTCCCGGACGGCGACGTCGCGATCATGATGGTCGAGGCCGAGGCCACCGAGAAGACCATCGAGCTCGTCAAGGGCGGCGCCGAGGCGCCGACCGAGGAGGTCGTGGCCGCCGGTCTCGAGGCCGCGAAGCCCTTCATCAAGGTGCTGTGCAAGGCCCAGTCGGACCTGGCCGCCAAGGCCGCCAAGCCGGTCGGCGAGTTCCCGGTCTTCCTCGACTTCCAGGACGACGTCCTGGAGGCGCTGACCGCGGCCGTCAAGGACGAGCTGTCCCAGGCGCTGACCATCGCCGGCAAGCAGGACCGCGAGGCCGAGCTGGACCGCGTCAAGGCGGTGGCCGCCGAGAAGCTGCTCCCGCAGTTCGAGGGCCGCGAGAAGGAGATCTCCGCCGCCTACCGCGCGCTGACCAAGTCCCTCGTGCGTGAGCGCGTCATCAAGGACAAGGTCCGCATCGACGGCCGTGGCGTGACGGACATCCGTACGCTCGCCGCCGAGGTCGAGGCCATCCCGCGCGTGCACGGCTCGGCGCTGTTCGAGCGCGGCGAGACCCAGATCCTGGGTGTCACCACGCTGAACATGCTCCGCATGGAGCAGCAGCTGGACACGCTGTCGCCGGTGACGCGCAAGCGCTACATGCACAACTACAACTTCCCGCCGTACTCGGTCGGCGAGACCGGCCGCGTGGGCTCGCCCAAGCGCCGCGAGATCGGCCACGGTGCGCTCGCCGAGCGCGCCATCGTGCCGGTGCTGCCGACGCGCGAGGAGTTCCCCTACGCGATCCGTCAGGTGTCCGAGGCCCTCGGCTCCAACGGTTCGACCTCGATGGGCTCGGTCTGCGCCTCGACGATGTCGCTGCTGAACGCCGGTGTGCCGCTCAAGGCCCCGGTCGCCGGCATCGCCATGGGCCTGATCTCCCAGGAGATCGACGGCAAGACGCACTACGTCGCCCTCACCGACATCCTCGGTGCGGAGGACGCGTTCGGCGACATGGACTTCAAGGTCGCCGGTACGAAGCAGTTCGTCACCGCCCTGCAGCTGGACACCAAGCTGGACGGTATTCCGGCGTCGGTGCTGGCCGCGGCCCTGAAGCAGGCCCGTGACGCGCGTCTGCACATCCTGGACGTGATGAACGAGGCGATCGACGTTCCGGACGAGATGTCCCCGAACGCGCCGCGGATCATCACCGTCAAGATCCCGGTGGACAAGATCGGTGAGGTCATCGGCCCCAAGGGCAAGATGATCAACCAGATCCAGGAGGACACCGGCGCCGACATCACGATCGAGGACGACGGCACCATCTACATCGGTGCCGCCGACGGCCCGGCCGCCGAGGCCGCCCGTACGACGATCAACGGCATCGCCAACCCGACCATGCCGGAGGTCGGCGAGCGTTACCTGGGCACGGTCGTGAAGACGACCACCTTCGGTGCGTTCGTGTCCCTGCTCCCGGGCAAGGACGGCCTGCTGCACATCTCGCAGATCCGCAAGCTCGCCGGTGGCAAGCGCGTGGAGAACGTCGAGGACGTGCTCGCGGTCGGCGCCAAGGTGCAGGTCGAGATCGCCGAGATCGACCAGCGCGGCAAGCTCTCCCTGATCCCCGTGATCGAGGGCGAGGAAGGCGACGAGGAGAAGAAGGACGACGCCGCCAAGTGACGTCCCGTACTTCCCGGACGACGGCCCGCACCTCTTCGGAGGGGCGGGCCGTCGCCCGTACCCAAACGCTTCTCAAGGGCGAGGGCGGCGCGGGCACCGTCCGCAGGACCGTCCTCCCCGGCGGCCTGCGCGTCGTCACCGAGACCCTGCCGTCCGTACGGTCGGTGACCTTCGGGATCTGGGCGAACGTCGGCTCCCGCGACGAGACACCGGCCCTGAACGGCGCCACCCACTATCTGGAACACCTGCTCTTCAAGGGCACGGAGCAGCGCAGCGCGCTGGACATCTCCGCCGCGATCGACGCGGTCGGCGGCGAGATGAACGCCTTCACCGCGAAGGAGTACACCTGCTACTACGCGCGGGTCCTCGACGCGGACCTGCCGCTGGCCATCGACGTCGTCTGCGACATGCTCACCGGCTCGCTGATCCGCGAGGACGACGTGGACGTGGAGCGGGGCGCGATCCTCGAAGAGATCGCCATGACGGACGACGACCCGGGCGACTGCGTGCACGATCTCTTCGCGCACACCATGCTCGGGGACAGCCCGCTCGGCCGCCCCGTGCTCGGCACCGTCGACACGGTCAACGCCCTGGACGCGAGCCGCATACGGCGCTTCTACAAGAAGCACTACGACCCGACCCGCCTGGTCGTCACCGCGGCCGGCAACGTCGACCACGCCAAGGTCGTCCGCCAGGTCCGCCGCGCCTTCGAGAAGGCCGGTGCGCTGGACCGCACGGACGCGGTGCCGATGGACCCGCGCGGCGGCACGAAGGCGATCCGCGCGGCGGGCCGGGTCGAGGTGCTGGGCCGCAAATCCGAGCAGGCACACGTGATACTCGGCATGCCCGGGATGCCGCGCACGGACGAGCGGCGCTGGGCCATGGGCGTACTGAACACCGCGCTCGGCGGCGGCATGAGCTCGCGCCTCTTCCAGGAGGTGCGGGAGAAGCGCGGGCTGGCCTACAGCGTGTACTCCTACACCTCGGGCTACGCGGACTGCGGGCTCTTCGGCGTGTACGCGGGCTGCCGGCCCAGCCAGGTGCACGACGTGCTGAAGATCTGCCGGGACCAGCTGGACGAGGTCGCCGAGCACGGCCTGTCCGACGAGGAGGTCGAGCGGGCCATCGGGCAGCTGCGCGGTTCCACGGTCCTCGGCCTGGAGGACACCGGCGCGCTGATGAACCGTATCGGCAAGAGCGAGCTGTGCTGGGGCGACCAGATGTCGGTGGACGACATGCTCGCCCGGATGGCGGCCGTGACCCCGGACGACGTCCGCGAGGTCGCGCGCGATGTACTGGGGCGGCGCCCTTCGCTGTCCGTCATCGGACCGATGAAGGACCGGCAGACCGCCCGGCTGCACGAAGCGGTCGCCTGATCGCATCCGGCGGTCCCCGGACCGCGCCACAACCGTGAAGGAAGCAAGGACGATGAGCAAGCTGCGCGTGGCTGTGATCGGCGCCAAGGGCCGGATCGGCTCCGAGGCCGTCAAGGCGGTCGAGGCCGCCGAGGACATGGAGCTGGTGGCGGCGCTGGGCCGCGAGGACAAGCTGGAGACGCTGGTCGAGGCCGGCGCCCAGGTCGCGGTCGAGCTGACCCACCCCGGCGCCGTCATGGGCAACCTCGACTTCTGCGTACGGCACGGCATCCACGGGGTGGTCGGCACCACCGGCTGGACCGAGGAGCGCCTCGCGCAGCTGCGGACCTGGCTGAACGCCGCGCCGCAGGTCGGCGTGCTCATCGCGCCGAACTTCTCCATCGGCGCGGTGCTGACCATGCAGTTCGCGCAGCAGGCGGCCCGCTTCTTCGAGTCGGTGGAGGTCATCGAGCTGCACCACCCGAACAAGGCGGACGCCCCGTCCGGTACGGCAGCGCGCACCGCCGAGCTGATCGCCGCGGCCCGCGAGAAGGCCGGCAGCGCGCCGATGCCGGACGCCACCGCGACGGCACTGGACGGCGCCCGCGGCGCGGACGTGGCGGGCGTGCCCGTGCACTCCGTACGGCTGCGCGGCCTGCTGGCCCACCAGGAGGTACTGCTCGGCGGCGAGGGCGAGACCCTCACCATCCGGCACGACTCCCTGCACCACTCCAGCTTCATGCCGGGCATCCTGCTCGGCGCGCGGCGCGTGGTGGACACTCCCGGCCTGACCATGGGCCTGGAGAACTTCCTCGACCTTGCCTGACGGGCAGTAGGGCAGTACGTACAGTGCGCGCAAAGATCACTTACTTCGTCCTCGCGGCGGTCCTGGTCGTCTACTTCGTCCTGGTCGGCGACCGTGGTGTGCTGCTCATCCAGCAGGGCACCCCGGTCACGGTCGTTTTCGGCGTCGCCGTCCTCGTCCTGCCGCTGATCGGGGTGTGGTTCCTCTGGCACACCACCCAGTTCGCCCGGAAGGCCGGGCTGCTGGCGAAGGAGCTGGAGGCCGAGGGCGGGCTGCCCGTCGACGAGCTGCGGCGGACGCCGAGCGGCCGCATCGACCGGGACGCCGCCGACGAGGTCTTCGAACGGCGGCGGGCCGAGGCCGAGGCGGCGCCGGAGGACTGGCGGGCGTGGTTCCGGCTGGCGATCGCCTACCACGACGCACGGGACACCCCGCGCGCGCGGAAGGCGATGCAGCGGGCGATCGCCTTGCACGACGGGAAGCCGGTACGGGCCGCCTGAGGTGGGCACGTACGGGACCGTACAGCGCTGAACGGGGCGCGGGCCTTTCGGCCTGCGCCCCGTTCGCGTACGTGCGCTCCTGCCGCGGCCGTCAGCCGCGGTAGTCCATGGCCCACGCCTCGACCGTGTCCGCCGCCCGGTTGAACGCTCCTGGGCGGGACAGAAAGTCGCCGTTGTGGTCGGTGAAGAGCGTCCGCGGCTCGCCGTCGCCCGGGCCGCCGATCAGCAGCGCCTGGCCCTGGACCGTCCGCGGCAGGCCCAGCCAGCGGACCGGCTGCTGCACCGTACGGACCGAGGTGACGGCGCTCCACGGGAGCGTCGTCGTCCGTACCAGGCGTACCTGGCGCAGCCCCGCCGCGCTCACCCAGACGCCGATCCGCAGCAGCCGCAGCGCGCACGCGATGATCACGACGGCCAGCACGACACACACCGCGGCACCGACCGGCGCCCCGGCCAGCCCGATGATCAGCGCGGACAGCAGGACGAAGGAGGCGAGCAGCAGAAACACCGCCGCCGCCCCCACCCGCCACGGTCCTGGGCGGTAGGGACGGCGCCAGTGATCACGCTCGTCGTACGGAAGGGGCGCCGGGTCTCCGGCGTCCCCGTCGAGGTCGCGGTCGGCCGTCAGGAAGGGCAGGGGCACGGCAGATCCTCACTCACGGCCCGTGTTACGCACGGGCACACGGTCGAAAGCTGTGACCGGTGAGGCTAGCGGCAGCAGGACGGCCGGAACCAATCCTGTGCCGGACCGCCGGGCTGCCCGCCCGAACGGCGCAACGCACAGCCGGCTCAGCGGCCGTGCGCGACCTCGGACTGGTGGGTCGTATTCGGCCCGCCTACCGTGTCCTGCTGCAGGGCGGGAACGCCGAACAGCAGAGAGCCGGTCAGACCGGCGACTACGGTGAGACCCAGCAGGGTGCGGCCGAAGATCTGCGAACGGCTCGCCCGCTGGCGCGGCGGAGGGGTGACATTGCTGCGGAACCGGTCTGCCTCGGCGACAAAGGCGAACGGGACGGGCTCTCGCCGGCGGAACATGAGCGGGCTCTCCTAGGAACCTCGAAGTGGGCAGTGTCACATGGTTCAACGTCACAGGCACCTGTGAGGTGCCCGTTTTCCGTGACTTCTGTGAAAAATATCAACTGCCGTGCGTGCAGTCCGCACCGGGGGTCCCTTTTGGGTCCCTTTTGTCGCATCGCGCCGCATCACAGCGCATTTCCGGGCTTGTCAGTGGCGGGCCGTAGGCTTGGCGCGCCCGGGCGATGAGCAGCAGGAGCGCCGCAGCAGACGGCGGCTGACGGACGGGCGCACGCCGCAGCAAGACGTACGAAACGAAAGGACCGCCGGTGTCCCACACCCCCGCCGAGAGCGCCGAGAGCGCACCCCCCGCATTCCGCAGCGAGGTGACGGTCGAGCTGGTCAAGCACGCCGCCGGCGACAGCGACGTCCTGTGGGCCGCGCGGGTCTCCACCGCAGGCGAGCAGTCCCTCGAGGAGCTGCAGAAGGACCCCGAGCGCTCCAAGGGCCTGATCAACTACCTGATGCGCGACCGGCACGGCAGCCCGTTCGAGCACAACAGCATGACCTTCTTCATCAGCGCCCCGATCTTCGTGTTCCGCGAGTTCATGCGGCACCGCGTGGGCTGGTCGTACAACGAGGAGTCCGGCCGCTACCGCCAGCTGGAGCCGGTCTTCTACGTCCCCGCGACCGACCGCAAGCTCGTCCAGCAGGGCCGCCCCGGCAAGTACGTGTTCGTCGAGGGCACCGAGGAGCAGCACGAGCTGACCACTCGGACGATGGAGGACTCCTACCGCCAGGCGTACGCGGCGTATCAGGAGATGCTGGCGGCCGGCGTCGCCCGCGAGGTCGCCCGTTCGGTCCTGCCCGTGGGCCTCTTCTCCTCCATGTACGCCACCTGCAACGCCCGCTCCCTGATGCACTTCCTGGGCCTGCGCACGCAGCACGAGCAGGCGAAGGTGCCGTCCTTCCCGCAGCGCGAGATCGAGATGGTCGGCGAGCAGATGGAGGCCCACTGGGCCAAGCTCATGCCGCTCACGTACGCCGCCTTCAACGCGAACGGGCGGGTCGCTCCGTAAGGCGCGCGAGGGAGATCTCCGCGGCCCGACGGAGGGTCACGCCGGAAGGTGTCCGTATTGCGGCGTTTTGAGAAATTCCTCTACGCTGAACACACGGATCCGGCACTGCCTGAACCCCCGAGCAGGCAGTGCCGGGTCCACATCCCGGCCTCCCCAGGGGAGCAACCAGCGGTGAGCTACGAGTAGCGTGGGACCCATGGCTCCGACTTCCACACCGCAGACCCCCTTCGGGCGGGTACTGACCGCCATGGTCACGCCCTTCACGGCGGATGGCGCTCTCGACCTCGACGGCGCGCAGCGGCTCGCCGCCCACCTGGTGGACGCCGGTAATGACGGCCTCGTCGTCAACGGCACCACCGGAGAGTCCCCGACCACCAGCGATGCGGAGAAAGCCCAGCTGGTGCGGGCCGTGGTCGAAGCGGTGGGAGACCGCGCCTTTGTCGTCGCCGGAGCCGGCACGAACGACACCCACCACAGCCTGGAGCTGGCCCGCGCCGCCCAGGACGCCGGCGCACACGGCCTCCTCGCCGTCACGCCGTACTACAGCAAGCCGCCGCAGGAAGGTCTCTTCCGGCACTTCTCGGCGATCGCCGACGCCACCGACCTGCCGGTCATGCTCTACGACATCCCCGGCCGCAGCGGCGTACCGATCAACACCGAGACCATGGTCCGGCTGGCCGAGCACCCGCGCATCGTCGCCAACAAGGACGCCAAGGGCGACCTCGGCCGTGCCAGCTGGGCCATCGCCCGCTCCGGCCTCGCCTGGTACAGCGGCGACGACATGCTGAACCTCCCGCTGCTCTCGGTCGGCGCCATCGGCTTCGTCTCGGTCGTCGGCCACGTCGTGACGCCCGAGCTGCGCGCCCTCCTGGAAGCGCACGTGACCGGCGACGTCACGAAGGCGAAGGAGATCCACCAGAAGCTGCTGCCGGTCTTCACCGGCATGTTCCGCACCCAGGGCGTCATCACGACCAAGGCGGCGCTCAGCCTCCAGAGCCTGCCCGGCGGGCCGCTGCGGCTGCCCCTGGTCGAGCTCTCGCCCGAGGAGACGGACCAGCTCAAGGTCGATCTCGCCGCCGGCGGGGTACACCTGTAGGACCAGACTTCACAACTGAATACGGCTCGCGCGACCCCGACGGTCGTCACAGCTGAGGACGAACATCACAGCCACAACAGCAAGTGCACGAATGTCATGCGCGCCACGTGCCTCAAGGGCCCGTGGCGCGTGTGGTGAGGAGAGTCTTTTGAGTCATCCGCATCCCGAACTCGGCGCCCCGCCGAAGCTTCCCGAGGGCGGCCTGCGCGTCACGCCCCTGGGCGGCCTGGGCGAGATCGGCCGCAACATGACCGTCTTCGAATACGACGGCCGGCTACTGATCGTCGACTGCGGAGTGCTCTTCCCCGAGGAGGAGCAGCCCGGAATCGACCTGATCCTGCCGGACTTCTCATCGATCAGGGACCGCCTCGACGACATCGAGGGCATCGTGCTCACGCACGGCCACGAGGATCACATCGGCGCGGTCCCCTACCTGCTCCGTGAGAAGCCGGACATCCCGCTGATCGGCTCCAAGCTGACCCTCGCCCTGATCGAGGCCAAGCTCCAGGAGCACCGCATCCGGCCGTACACGCTGGAGGTCGTCGAAGGCCACCGCGAGCGCATCGGCCCCTTCGACTGCGAATTCGTCGCGGTCAACCACTCCATCCCGGACGCCCTCGCGGTCGCCATCCGCACCCCCGCGGGCATGGTCGTCCACACCGGTGACTTCAAGATGGACCAGCTCCCGCTGGACCGTCGGCTCACCGACCTCCCCACGTTCGCCAAGCTCGGCGAGGAGGGCATCGACCTCCTCCTCTCGGACTCCACGAACGCCGAGGTACCGGGGTTCGTACCGCCCGAGCGCGACATCTCCAACGTGCTGCGCCAGGTCTTCGCGACCGCCCAGAAGCGCATCATCGTGGCGAGCTTCGCCAGCCACGTGCACCGCATCCAGCAGATCTGCGACGCGGCGCACGAGTACGGGCGCCGGGTCGCCTTCGTCGGCCGCTCGATGGTCCGGAACATGGGCATCGCCCGTGAGCTGGGCTATCTGAACGTGCCCGCCGGCCTCGTCGTCGAGGTCAAGACCCTCGACGACCTCCCGGACGACGAGATCGTGCTGGTCTGCACGGGCTCGCAGGGCGAGCCGATGGCGGCGCTCTCCCGGATGGCGAACCGCGATCACCAGATCCGCATCGTCCCGGGCGACACGGTGATCCTGGCGTCGTCGCTCATCCCGGGCAACGAGAACGCCGTCTACCGCGTGATCAACGGGCTCACCCGATGGGGCGCCAACGTTGTCCACAAGGGCAACGCCAAGGTGCACGTCTCGGGCCACGCCTCGGCCGGCGAGCTGCTGTACTTCTACAACATCTGCAAGCCGAAGAATCTGATGCCGGTGCACGGCGAATGGCGCCACCTGCGGGCCAACGCCGAACTGGGCGCGCTCACGGGTGTGCCGAAGGACCACATCGTCATCGCCGAGGACGGCGTGGTCGTCGACCTGGTCGACGGCAAGGCGCGGATCACCGGCAAGGTCCAGGCGGGATACGTGTACGTCGACGGCCTCTCGGTCGGCGATGTCACGGAGAGCGCCCTGAAGGACCGCCGCATCCTCGGCGACGAGGGCATCATCTCCGTCTTCGTCGTGGTCGACAGCACCACGGGCAAGATCACCGGCGGGCCGCACATCCAGGCCCGCGGCTCCGGCATCGACGACGCCGACTTCGGCGGCGTCCTGCCGAAGCTCGACGAGGCGATGGCGAAGTCCGCCCAGGACGGCGTCATGGAGCCGCACCAGCTGCAGCAGCTCGTGCGCCGCGCCGTCGGCAAGTGGGTGTCGGACAACTACCGCCGCCGGCCGATGATCCTGCCGGTCGTCGTGGAGGTCTGACGGTCCGTCGGATGTACGCGTGGAGCGGGGCGCCCGGATTTGCATCCAGGAGCCCCGCTCCAGTACGTTTACGGCTCCGCCCGAGGGGAACTGGGAACGCCTACGCGTCCCGAGACCCACGGGCGTCGTCCCCCGAAAGGGAGGCGGAAATCCGGCCCAGAGAAATCTGATAAAGTCGGATCAGCCGAAAGGCAAGGCCACTCCAACGGCCACCGGAAACAAATTCGGACCCGAAAGGGAACGAAAACGGATCTGGTAAGATCGGAACCGCGAAGAAGCCGAAAGGCCGAAACGCACCGGCGAAAATCGGGCCCGCAAGGATCTGATAGAGTCGGAAACGCAAGACCGAAGGGAAGCGCCCGGAGGAAAGCCCGCGAGGGTGAGTACAAAGGAAGCGTCCGTTCCTTGAGAACTCAACAGCGTGCCAAAAGTCAACGCCAGATATGTTGATACCCCGTCTCCAGCACTAGCTGGGACGAGG
>NZ_JBVHPN010000017.1:0-160496 GCF_055567935.1 Streptomyces sp. NPDC026301
CGCTTCCCTTCGGTCTTGCGTTTCCGACTCTATCAGATCCTTGCGGGCCCGATTTTCGCCGGTGCGTTTCGGCCTTTCGGCTTCTTCGCGGTTCCGATCTTACCAGATCCTTTTCAGTGATCCGGCCCCCTGTCGGAGCGGGGTTGCTTTCCGGTCCGGCCCTTTCGGGCTTTCCCTTCCGGCGAGTCCGACTCTATCAGATCCTCATTCTTTCCGTGCTTCTCGAAAGTCGCAGTCGGTCCGAATTCGTTTCCGATCCCCGTCGGCGGGGTTTTTCGCGCCTTCCGGCGTGTCCACTACTTTAGCGGTTTTCGCTGCCGGTTCATAATCGAGCCGGTCGGTCGAATTTCGGCATGCCGAAATTGTTCCCGAAGGAAGGCCGTGCAGTAATGGGTTGCCGTCGGTGCGGCGCGAGTGGCTGCCGCAAAACCGTTACGGCTGTGTGGCAACTCGGAGAACACTACGGATCGGGGTGGGCCGTGTCAACCGGCTCCCGGCCCGTCCGTGGGCGCCCGTGACCACCGCGGCCGGACACCCGTGACCACCCTCGTCAGTCGAGGTCGGTGAGGCGGCCTTCCGCGTCGGGCTGGGCGTCCTCCACCCGGCGCAGCAGGCGCGTCAGTACGTCACCGAGAAGCCCTCGTTCGCGTGAATCGAGGTCCTGTAGCAGGTCCTCTTCGAATACGGACGCGAGGCGCATGGCCTCCAGCCACTTCTGGCGGCCCTCGTGGGTGAGCTCGACGATGACGCGCACCCGGTTGTTCTCGTCGCGCTCGCGGTTGACGAGCCCCTCGCTCGCCATGCGGTCGATGCGGTGCGTCATGGCGGCCGGCGTGAGACCCAGCCGCTTGGCGAGCTCGCCGGGGCCGAGGCGGTACGGCGCTCCGGAGACGACGAGGGCCTTCAGTACTTCCCACTCGGCATTGCTTATCCCCAGCGTGCCGGTCTGCCGCCCGTAGGCGACGTTCATCCGGCGATTGAGGCGCTGGAGTGCGGAGACGACCTTCTCCACCTGTGGGTCGAGGTCCTGGAACTCGCGCTGGTAGGCCGCGATCTGTTCCTCGAGGCTCGGCTCGGCCGGCCTCGGGACCGCGTCTGAGGGCTCTGACATGCGGCGCAGTATGGCACGTAACTCATTGGCGTCGAAGTCCTTGGTCATGTAGTCTTTAGCTTCGAACTTTAGAGTTGAAGTCTTCAGCTTGTGACTGTCCGGTCCCGTCCGGGCACGTTGCGCCGCTCCTCTTCCTCTGAAGTCCGCCAGTGCTGGGGGCACCAGGCTCAGGGGGTCCGAATTTCCTCGTACGCCTCATCCCGCCATGCACACTCGTACGAATCTGACGACCCTCTCGACCTAGGTAGGTGAGTGTGACCACCGCAATGGGCGCCGCGCTGCGCCGGATCCAGCTGGGCAACGCGCTGAGCGCGTTCGGCAACGGCTTCACGGTTCCGTATCTGTACGTCTATGTGGCGAAGGTGCGTGACCTTGGAGCGAGTACGGCAGGCATCGTGCTCGCGATGCTGGCCGCCGCCGCGCTCGTCGTGCTGCCCTTCACCGGTCGTGCCATCGACCGGCGGGGTCCGCTGCCGGTGGCCGTGGTGGGCACGTTCGCCGCCGCGCTCGGCTCGCTGGGCCTGGGCCTCTCGGACAATGAGCCGATGGTCATCGCCTCGACGGTGGCGCTCGGCGCGGGCATAGCGGTCATCCAGCCGGCGCTGGCGACGATGATCGTCTGGTGCTCGACGACCGTGACGCGGTCGCGCGCCTTCGCCACCCAGTTCTTCATGAACAACCTGGGCCTGGGCATCGGCGGGCTGATCGGCGGCCTGCTGGTCGACGAGCACGACCCCGCGAGCTTCGTACGGCTTTTCGCCATTGAGGCCGTGATGTTCCTGGTGCTCGGCGCGGCCGTGGCGACCGTACGGCTGCCGAAGGTGCCCAAGGTCGAGGACGAGGTGCCGGTCGAGGCGCGGGCCGAGGGCGCCTGGCGGGCGCTGCTCGCCGACCGCCGGATGATGTGGCTGTGCGCGCTGGGCTTCGTGCTGTTCTTCGCCTGCTACGGGCAGTTCGAGTCGGGCCTGGCCGCGTACGCGACCGAGGTCACCCGCATCCAGCCGTCGACGCTGGGCATCGCGCTGGCGGCCAATACCGCGGCCATCGTGCTGGCGCAGTTCGTCGTCCTGAAGCTGGTCGAGCGGCGCCGGCGCAGCCGGGTCATCGCGGTGGTCGGGCTCATATGGACCGTGGCCTGGGTCGCGGCGGGCCTGTCCGGCCTGGTGCACGGCGCGCAGGCGCTGGCCACGGGGCTGCTGATCTCCACGTACATGCTGTTCGGCGTGGGCGAGTCGATGCTGTCGCCGACGATCTCGCCGCTGGTGGCCGACCTGGCACCGAGCCGGCTGATCGGTCAGTACAACTCGGTGTTCGCCCTGGTGAAGCAGCTGGCGCTGGCGGTCGGTCCGGCCGTGGGCGCGCTCATGGTGGGTCACGGCGCGTCGGCCGCGTACATCGTGATGCTGATCCTGTGCGCGCTCGGCGTCTCGGCGCTGGCCCTGCGGCTGGGCCGGATGCTCACGGCCGCGCAGGACAACCCGCAGGCCGTGGCCGCGCCGGCGGAGGTTGCGGAGGTTCCGGTGCGCGACGAGGTGGCCTGCGTCGCGTAAGCGGCGTGACCGGCGGGGCCGGGTCCGTACATCCGTACGGACACGGCCTCTTCCGTACGGGCCGTCAGGCCCGGACCGCTACTCCCGGGGCAGTGCGAACTCGCACCAGACCGCCTTGCCGCCGCCCGGTGTGCGGCGCGAGCCCCAGTTCGAGGCGATGGTGGCGATGATCGAGATGCCGCGGCCCGCCTCGTCGACCGGCTCGGCGCGGCGGCGGCGCGGCAGGTGGTCGTCGCCGTCGGTGACCTCGACGATGAGGCGGCGGTCCGTACGCCGTAGCCGCAGCCGCATGGGCGGCGTCCCGTGCTGGAGCGAATTGGCGACCAGCTCGCTCGCGGCCAGGACGCCGAGGTCGTGCAGCTCCGGGGAGAAGCGCCAGGAGGCGAGCACTCCGGAGGCGAAGGCGCGGGCGCGCGGCGCCGCCTCCGTACCGCCGTGCAGTTCCAGTGCGGCGTTGTGGAAGAGCTCGGCCTCTGGACCTGTGCGGTCCGGGTGCTGGAGGACCAGGACGGCGACGTCGTCGTCGTGGTCGTTGGAGATGCCGAGCGCGCGCAGCAGGCGGTCGCAGATGATGTCGGGCGCGCCGGTGGCGCCCGCGACGGCGTGCTCCAGTGCGGCGATGCCCTCGTCGATGTCCTTGTCGCGGCGTTCGACCAGGCCGTCCGTATAGAGGACAGCGGTGGAGCCGGGGACGAGCGGGACGCTGCCGGAGGTGTGCAGCCAGCCGCCGGTGCCGAGCGGCGGTCCTGTCGGCTCCTCGGCGCGGTGGACGGTGCCGTCCTGGTCGCGCACGAGGATGGGCAGATGGCCCGCCGAGGCATAGACCAGCCGGCCTTCGTTGGGGTCGTGCACGGCGTACACGCAGGTGGCGATCTGGCTCGCGTCGATCTCCGCGGCGAGGCCGTCCAGGAGCTGCAGGACCTCGTGCGGCGGGAGGTCGAGCCGGGCGTAGGCGCGGACGGCCGTACGGAGCTGGCCCATGACGGCGGCGGCGCGCACCCCGCGGCCCATGACGTCGCCGATGACCAGCGCTGTGCGCCCGGCGCCGAGGGTGATCACGTCGTACCAGTCGCCGCCGACCGCGGCGTCCGTGCCGCCGGGGTGGTAGATCGCGGCGACTCGGAGGTCGTCGGGCTGCTCCAGCTCCTGGGGCAGCAGGGAGCGCTGGAGGGTGACGGCGGCCTCGCGCTGGCGGCGTTCGGCGGCGCGCAGCCGCTCGGCGGCCTCGACCTGGTCGGTGACGTCGGCGGCGAAGACGAGGACGCCCTTGTGCGGCGCGACGCAGGCGATCTCGGGGTCCGGGGCCGGGGTGCTGGTGGCGGCGACCTCGATGGGCGTGCAGGTGAAGGTGTAGTAGCCGTCACGGCTGAGGTCGGATCCGGCGCCGCCGGGGACCTTGCGCGCCTTGACCGTGCGCGGCTTGCGGCTGCGCAGTACCTGGTCCATCAGCGGCAGCAGGCCCAGCTCGGTGAGCTCGGGGAGGGCTTCGCGCGCGGTCAGTCCGGCCGGGCGGGCGCCGAAGACCTTGGCGTACGCGCCGTTGACGTACGCGATGCGGTGCTCGGGGCCGTAGACGACGGCGACCAGGGCGGGGATCGTGCCGAGGATCTCGTGTGCCGAGAGCACGTCGACGGTGGGCGGCTGCGCACCGAACGCGCTGCCGAGCGCGGTGCCCGAGGGCGGGGTGTGCGCTTCGGGGCGCTCGGCGCGGGCGGCGGGGACCGCGCTTGCGGGGGCCGCGCCCGGTGGCGCGCCCGTGCCGCCCGATGCGGTGCCTGCCGTGGTGGGCGCCGCGGGGTCGGCGTCCGGCCGCTCCGCGTCGTCGGCGGGCGGGGGTGCGGGGGCGCCGGAGGGCGCTGCGGGCTGCGCGGCTCCGGGGGCGGGGGATCTCCGCGGCGGCTTGGGGGACGACGCGCCCGGCGCCGCACCGCGGTCGGACCGCGCGGCGCGGCGCTGCGTGCCGGGGAAACGGGCGCTCCAGCGAGTGAAGTTCACGGAGGTGTACCTCTTACTTCGCGTCGCGGCGCCGAGTCGGTCCGGCGGCCAGAAGGTACCTCCCGGCCGTTGGCTGGCGGAAGGTCGGGCGGGGGCGCGCCGAGCGCCCTCTGGCGTGATGCAGCAAACGTCCCAATTCCTCGCGCTTGTCACTCTTTGCAGATACGAGCCCACCCATGGTCACACGTCCAGTGTGGCCGACCGGACTGACATACGTCAGACGCCGGGGTGGCGGGTGGAGTTCCTGACCGCGTACTTGACCGCCCGTTCGACTGAACGCAACGGTGAACGTATGACCGACGGGGGCATATGGTCCAGGGCCATGCCCGGCCGACACCGTACGCGCGGCATCCCTGCACCGCGCTCCGGGCCACCCGAAGGGGCGTCGGCCCCGCGTCAACCCCGCGCCGGTCCCGCCGTCAACTCGCTTCGTTGTGGCGCCCCGTGCCCGCCGCGAGTTCGAACTCCGCCCTCGGGTGCTCCAGCGAGCCCAGCGAGACGATCTCGCGTTTGAAGAACGCGGCGAGCGACCATTCGGCGAGCACGCGGGCCTTGCGGTTGAAGGTCGGGACGCGGCTGAGGTGGTAGGCGCGGTGCATGAACCACGCCGGATAGCCCTTCAGCTTCCGCCCGTACACGTGCGCCACGCCCTTGTGCAGCCCCAGGGAGGCGACCGAGCCGACGTACTTGTGGGCGTAGTCCTCGACGGGCTCGCCCCGTATGGCCGCGGCGATGTTCTCCGCGAGCACCTTGGCCTGACGGACGGCGTGCTGGGCGTTGGGCGCGCACTCCTTGCCGGGCTCGTCGGCGGTCACATCCGGTACGGCGGCGGCGTCACCGGCGCCCCAGGCGTGCTCGACGCCCGCCACCCGGAGCGCGGCGGTGCACTTCAGACGGCCGCGCTCGTTGAGCGGGAGATCGGTCGCGGCCAGGATGGGGTGCGGTTTGACGCCGGCCGTCCACACGAGGGTGCGGGTCGGGAAGCGTGACCCGTCGTCCAGTACGGCGACGCGGTTCTCGCACGTCTCCAGGCGCGTGTTCAGCCGCACATCGATGTTGCGGCCGCGCAGCTCCCGTACCGCGTACTCGCCCATCTCCTCGCCGACCTCGGGCAGGATGCGGCCGGTCGCCTCGACCAGCAGCCACTTCATGTCCCCGGGGCGGACGTTGTGGTAGTACCGCACCGCATAGCGGGCCATGTCCTCCAGCTCGGCGAGCGCCTCGACGCCCGCGTAACCGCCGCCCACGAAGACGAACGTCAGCGCGGCGTCCCGGACTGCCGGGTCGCGAGTGGAGGAAGCGATGTCGAGTTGCTCCAGTACGTGATTGCGCAGGCCGATGGCTTCCTCGACGGTCTTGAAGCCGATACCGAAATCGGCCAATCCCGGCACGGGCAGGGTGCGCGAGATCGAGCCGGGTGCCAGCACCAGTTCGTCGTACCGCGTCTCGACGGCGCCGGTGCCCTCCTCCTCGGTGGCCAGCGTCTTCACCGTGGCCGTGCGCTTGGCGTGGTCGATGCCCGTGACCTCGCCGATGACGATGTGGCACAGGGGCAGCACACGGCGCAGGGGTACGACCACATGACGCGGCGAGATGGAGCCGGCCGCCGCTTCCGGCAGGAACGGCTGGTAGGTCATGTACGGCTCCGGACCGACCACCACGATCTCGACCGTGCCGCCCTGCAGTTCCTTCCTGAGCTTCCGCTGCAGGCGGAGGGCGGTGTACATGCCCACATAGCCGCCGCCGACTACGAGAATGCGCGCCGGGTGCTTCACAGAGGATCTCCTCGCGACGTCGCCCGTGGCCCGTGGGGTGCGTCCGGAGCCGTCGGTCCGGCCCGCGGCGGAGCCACGATCAGGTGCCGTGTACCCGCTTCGGGACACAGCATTTCTCCATGACGCACCCCCGCCGCCTCTTTGTCCACAGGACAGGCGAAATACGGTCGGTGCCCGGCACCCCCTGTTGGAACCTCCCCTTCCGCCGTTGTGGAATGAGGTCCGCAGGTCAGGCGGGGGGTGCGAGATGGTGGGAGTGTACGGAAACGGGATGGAACGGGCGCGTACTCCGTTCGAGGGGCGGACTGTACGGAACTGCCCCCTTCATTCTTGACCTGCGCTCAACTATGTTCGTACCTCGTCGGGGTGGAGCCTTTGTCGGCTGCCCCGGCAGTCAGGGCGGGGAGTCTCCGGGGGGAGACGTCATTACCGGGGGATCATCTATGCACATGCAGAGTTCTCATTGGCCGGCGGCTGTGGCGCCCGTGCCGGGTGACCGGACCGGCGGCGTGGGCGAGGCCGGCGTGTCCGGCCGGACCACACCGCTCCGGGTGGACGCACAGCGCAACTTGGAACATGTTCTGCGAGCTGCCCGTGAAGTCTTCGGCGAGCTGGGATACGGCGCGCCCATGGAGGACGTGGCCCGTCGGGCCCGGGTCGGGGTGGGCACGGTCTACCGCCGTTTTCCGAGCAAGGACGTGCTGGTCCGCCGGATAGCGGAGGAGGAGACCGCACGGCTGACGGACCAGGCGCGCACCGCGCTCGGGCAGGAGGACGACCCGTGGTCGGCCCTCTCGCGCTTCCTGCGCACGTCCGTGGCGTCCGGCGCCGGCCGCCTGCTGCCGCCCAGCATCCTTCGGGTGGGCAGCGGCGTGGACGGGGCCGACGGGCTCACGGGGGCGCGGGTGCCGCAGCAGCGGACGGCTCCCGAGCCGCCCGTCGCGCCCGGCGAGCTGCGCATCGTCGCGCAGCGCACGGCGCCGGACGACGAGCCGGCCCAGTCGCACTCCAACGGGCAGGCCCCGGACGGGCCGACGGCGGACAGCGGGGCGCCCAGGCGCTCCTGGACGTCGTCGGGCAGCTCGTGGAGCGGGCGCGCGAGGCCGGGGAGCTGCGCGCCGACGTCACGGTGTCGGACGTGCTGCTGGTCATCGCGACGGGCGCGCCCTCGCTACCGGACGCGGCGCAGCAGCAGGCCGCCTCCGCGCGGCTGCTGGAGATCCTCCTGGAGGGTCTGCGGTCACGGCCGATGGCCTGACGACGGCTTGCGGGGCCGGCCGGGGCAGTGGCCCCGGCCGGCCCTTTGCCTTGCGGCCCGCAGGTCACAGTCCATACACGCTTCGGCGTACCCCTAAGCCTGCAAGCATGCCCCGAAAGGGCGAGGGCTAGAGCTGTTAGACGATAAGTCAATCCGGATGAGTGATTGCGCCGCTGCCCCGTAAGGGTTCGGCCATCCTTGTGACAGGCTTGCGCGATGTTCAGATGCGGGAGCGTGGTCCGGGGGCCTCGGCGATGACATATGAGGGGCGCGACGAGCGCGACGGCGGCGGCGTCGGCGCGGAATCCACCGCCTCCGGCAGCGACAGGAACCGACCGGAAGCCGTGCCGCAGCAGCGCGTGCCCGAGGACGTCGGTGCCCAGGCGGCCGGGCAGCATCCTTCCGGATCTTCCGGAGCTTCCGCAGCGGAGCCCGGTACGCCCGGTACGCCCCCGTCCGACGCCGAGCTCATCGCCCGTATGCGCACCGGTGACGACAGCGCGTACGAAGAGCTGTACCGCCGGCACGCCGACGCGGTACGCCGCTACGCCCGCACCTGCTGCCGGGACGCGCACACCGCTGACGACCTGACCGGCGAGGTCTTCGCGCGCACGCTGCAGGCGGTGCGCCGCGGGGCCGGCCCGAAGACCGCGGTGCGCGCCTACCTGCTCACCACCGTGCGCCGGGTGGCCGCCAGCTGGGGCAAGACCGCCAAGCGCGAACACCTGGTCGAGGACTTCGCGGTCTTCGCGTCCTCGGCGGCCGGCTCCTCCATGGACGACGACACGCTCGACCTGGGGGCCGACGTGCGCGCCATGCACGAGGCCGAGCAGACCATGGCCGTCCAGGCGTTCCGCAGCCTCCCCGAGCGCTATCAGACGGTGCTGTGGCACACGACCGTCGAGGAGGAGTCCCCGAGCGAGGTCGCGCCGCTCCTCGGGCTGTCCGCCAACGCCACGGCCGTCCTCGCGCACCGGGCCCGTGAGGGCCTCAAGCAGGCGTACCTCCAGGCGCACGTCAGCCAGTCCCTGACGGCGGGCGGCGACTGCGCCCGGTACGCGGACCAGCTGGGCGCCTACGCGCGCGGCGGCCTCCGGATGCGGGCCGAGCGCGGGCTGCGCAAGCACCTGGAGGAGTGCCCGCGCTGCCGGCTGGCGGCGCACGAAGTCGCGGACGTCAACCAGCGCATCCGCGCGGTGCTGCCGGTCGCGGTCATCGGCTGGTTCGCCGCCGGGTACGCGGTCAAGGCCGCGGCCGCGGTCACCGGGATCGCCGGAGCGGGCGCGGCGGCCGGTGCCGGGGCCGCCGCGGCCGCCGGGGGCTCGGGGTCCTCCACGGGGGCCGGAGCGGCCGCCGAGGGGCTCGGGACGCCCGCGAAGGTCGGTATCGGAGCCGGCCTGACGGTCGCCGCCGCCGGCCTGGCGCTGGCGCTGGCCGGCACCCAGGAGCCGCCGAAGCCGCACGCCGAGCGGCCCCGCCCCGCCCCGTCGAGCCCGCTGCCCCAGAAGCCGAAGCCCTCGCCCACCCCGAAGCCGGCGCCCAAACCCGCGCCGCCCGCTCCGAAGCCCGCGCCGCCGGCTCCGAAGCCGACGCCGACCCCCAAGCCGAAGCCCGCGCCCCCGAAGCCCGCACCCACGCCGAAGCCGAAGCCCACTCCGACCCGGACTCCGAAGCCCCCGAAGCCGAAGCCGGCGCCCCCTCCGCCGCCGGCCGCCCCGTACCCCGTCAACACCCTGAAGTGGGACTTCACGGGCAACGGCAGCGATCCGGAGGTGCGCACCACGGAGAGCAGCTTCCTGTGGCAGCGCCAAGGGGGCGTCAGCATCGGGGGCAAGCAGTACTCCCACGGTGTGACGACGCACGCCCCGTCCTCCGTGACGATCGACCTCAACCGGGAGTGCACGGCCTTCGACGCCTTCGCGGGCGTGGACGACCTGGCCCTGGGGCGCGGCGCGGTGCGCTTCTCGGTGTACGCGGACGGGGTGCGGCAGTGGCGCTCCGGTGTGGTGCGGGGCGGCGACCAGGCCGTACCGGTCCACGTTCCGCTGGCGGGCCGCACGTCCCTCCGGCTGGTGGCCGACCCTCAGACGCCCGCTGACGCCCTGACGTTCAGCGACTGGGCGGAGTCACGGATCAGCTGCCGCTGAGGCGCTGAGGGGGCCGGGCGGGCTACAGCGCCAGCCGTTCGACGCCCGTCGACACGGCGCGCTGGCGGGGTGCCGCCGCGCCCGTCCAGCACGTGCCGCGCCGGGCGAGCAGCCGGCGCAGCCACAGCTCCGTGGAGACCAGCTCCGCCAGGCCGTCCAGGGGCAGCGGCGCGCCGTCGGCGGCGGCACGCAGCGCCTTGCGTACGACGCGCGCCTCCACCAGCCCCGCGTCGGCGAGCAGCGGCGCGTCGAAGAGCCGCACGAGGTCGTCCACGGAGGCGCGCAGCCCGGCCCGTACGGCCGCCGCGTGCGTCACGTGCGAGGTCGCGCCCCAGCCCGGTGGCAGGTCGCGGATGCCCGCCCCGGAGAGTACGGCGCGCAACACCGAGGCACGCGCCCCCGGTTGCACCCTGAGCGTGTCCGGGAGCGCGCGGCAGGCGAGTACCACCTGGTTGTCCAGGAAGGGCGCGTGCAGTCGCTGGTTCCGTACCTCCGCGGCCTGCTCGAAGACGCGGTGATCGGCGGCGTGCCGGGCGAGCGCCGCGCGGGCCCGGCGTTCCCCGGGGCGGCCGACGGCCGGCGCCCGTAGGGCCGCGTCGCTCAGCCGAACCGATACTTCAGCGAGCGCTTCCCCCGTGAGCCAGCGCGCGGCGGGCCCGGGGCGGCACCACGCGAGCGCCGCCAGCGAGGCTTCCACGGCGCTGCCCGCCACCGGCTCGTCCGCGAACTCCCGCCCCAGCAGCCGCGCGGCGGCAGCGGAGATGCCCGCCCCGTAGGGCGTGCGGGCCAGCTTCCGCGCGGCCCGGTAGACCGTGAACGGTATGAACACCGAGTGCGTGGCCGCGCCGTCGGCCTTCGCCAGCGCCGTGACCGGGCGCAGCAGGTGCCTGCGCCGCCGGTCGAGCAACAGGTCGGCCAGGCGCGCCGGATGGGCGTCCAGTACCTGGCGCGCGCCGTGGCCCACGAAATGGTCGGCGCTCCCGGAGAGCAGCCTCCTGCGGTGCCGTTCGGCGGCGACCATCGAGGGCCCCGGCTCGTCCGTGAGCGGCCCCGCCCCCAGGTCCGCGTACGGGAGCGCCTCTTCGCCCGCCGCGACCACCACGTGGTGCAGCCGCGGGTTGTCCGCGATGCTGCGGGCGCGCTCCAGTTCGGCCTCCCGGTACGGCTGGCCCCCGTTGCCGGCCCGGTCGTTGAAGGTGACCGCGAGGAGCCGCTCGCCCTGCCCGTTGAGCCGCCCGGGCTGGCCCGGCAGGCCGGCCGCGAGCAGCGCCAGCGTCCCGGAGGCGCTGCCGCCGGACAGGTCGGCGCCGACGCCGGGCGCCGGTGCGCCGCGCGCGGCCCGCCGGTCCTCCGGGCCCATGCCGGGCACCGGGCCGGGGTCGAGGCCGCCCGCGGCGCCCGGGCCGCCGTGCGGGTCGGGCGCGTGCCGCGGGGCCGCCAGCCGGGCCCGTACGGCGTCCACGAGCGCCTCCCGCACGCCGTCCACGGCCTGTTCGGGCGCGAGCTGCGGCGCCGAGACGGCGAGCGAATGGGTCTGTTCGTACGAGGTGATCTCGCTGGAGCCGCCGCGCAGCACGAGGGCGTGGCCGGGCGGCACGCGCCGCACGCCCATGTACGGCGTGCCGGTGCCGAGCGCCTCGGGGGCGTCCGGGCAGGCCAGCAGTGCCGCGAGGTGCCCGACGTCGAGGCTCGCCTCGATCAGGTCGGCGAGCGGCAGCGCGGCGGTCGCGTAGGCCGTGCCGCCCGCCCACCGGGTGTGGAACACCGGGCGCGCGCCCGCCAGATCGCCGGTGACCGTCAGCCGCCGGCCCACCTGGGCGACGGCGGTGTAACTGCCGGGCCAGGCGGTGAGATGGCGCAGCGCACCGCCTCGTGCGGCGAGGAGGCCCACCCGCAACTGGTCGTCGGTGGCGCCGCACACCCCGAAGACCGCGATCCGGGTCTCGGGGTCGGCCTGCACGATGCGTACTTCATCGGGGCGCCAGTCGCCGACCGCCCACAGCGGATCGGGGTCGCCCCACAGGAGTTGGGCCCCTACGGGGAGCACCGTACGGCTGTCGTCGATGGGGTCCGGGCCCGTGGCGGTACTGCTCCACCCCACCAACCAGCGCATCGCGGCCTCCGCCCGTCTCCCCGTCGCTCCGTACGCCGGTCACGGGGCACTCGTCCGCCCCGCACAGCGCGTGGCACAGCAGTTGTGCGGACCACTCTGCCACGACAGGGGCGGGTGGGAGGCGGCATGAGGACGGCGTGTACGCGCGGGCGCCCTCTGGAGCCGCGACACCGCTCCGAAGAGCAGCGCGCACCCACCTTCAGGAGCCGCGCGGGCCGCTTCTGGGGGCTGCGCGGTCCGCTTCCCGGGGCTGCGCGCCGCCTACGGCGGAAAAACGGCGGGTGACGGTATTCAGCCAAAGTCCGTTCCGTACCGATACGTTGCGGGCGGAAGCGCTCTCGGCGCGTACCCGGCGCATTCAGGGGCGGCCGTTGGGGCGCGCGACCCGGGCGGCGGACCGTACGGACCGCCTGGCGGTCCCGTTCCGATGCGTTGCGTAAGTGATCGCGACAGTCCGGGAGGTGGGACTCACCCCCCGGACCGGACCGCCACCCGCGGGGAATGAGGTGGCGGTGTCCCCCAGCCCACTGGATCCAGTGCAGCGGGCCGACCCACGCAAGTCCCATGGAAACGTGCCCGCCATGGAGCGGCCAGCGCGCACGGACGGGCGCACGGCAACACGTACCCGGAGCACATGCCCACGCGCGTCCTCCTCTCCAGACACGAATCTCGCCATCCGGGACACCGGCCCTTAACGGTCGGGATTCAGCGAACTACTCTGGGTGGACGCATGCCCCGGGGAGTACGGGGTGGCCGTCGCTTGGTCGAGGGGTGCGCATGTCCAGGGATACTCGCGGGCCGAACGAAAAACTCGGCACCGTTCTCGCCCTCGCGGGGATCAGTAACGCCGGGCTCGCCCGCCGGGTCAACGACCTCGGTGCGCAGCGTGGCCTGACGCTCCGCTACGACAAGACTTCGGTCGCCCGGTGGGTGTCGAAGGGCATGGTGCCGCAGGGAGCGGCGCCGCACTTGATTGCGGCTGCGATCGGCAGCAAGCTCGGCCGGCCGGTGCCTCTGCACGAAATCGGGCTGGCCGACGCCGACCCCGCGCCCGAAGTGGGCCTGTCCTTCCCACGCGACGTGAACGCGGCCGTACGGTCCGCGACCGAGCTGTACCGGCTGGATCTGGCCGGACGGCGGGCGGGCGGCGGCGGCATCTGGCAGAGCCTGGCCGGTTCCTTCTCCGTCAGCGCATACGCCACTCCGGCCTCCCGCTGGCTCATATCCCCGGCCGACAGCTCGGTGGCGCGGGGCGTTCCCGAGGCGAGAACGGGCCGGGGCGGACCGCAGGACACGGAGGCGGACGCGGGCCCCGAGGGCAGCCCTTCGGGCCCGGTCGCCGCACCTGGTGGCGCGCCGACGGCCTCCGGGGTCCCCAGTACGTCCGTCCCCTCGGGCAAGGACCCGGCCGGCAAGGACGACCCGAAGGACGCGGCGGTCGCCGGCGGCGAGCCGCTGCCGCAGCACGTCGGCCACAGCGACGTCTCCAAGCTGCGCGAGGCGGCCGAGGACGCGCGCCGCTGGGACTCCAAGTACGGCGGCGGCGACTGGCGTTCCTCGATGGTGCCCGAGTGCCTCCGGGTGGACGCGGCCCCGTTACTCCTCGCCTCGTACAGCGACGAGGTGGGACGCGCGCTGTTCGGGGCGACGGCCGAGCTGACCCGGCTGGCCGGCTGGATGGCGTTCGACACGGGCCAGCAGGAGGCGGCGCAGCGGTACTACATCCAGGCGCTGCGCCTCGCCCGCGCCGCCGCCGACGTACCCCTGGGCGGCTACGTCCTGGCCTCGATGTCGCTGCAGGCGACCTACCGCGGCTTCGCCGACGAGGGCGTCGACCTCGCCCAGGCCGCGCTGGAGCGGAACCGGGGGCTGGCGACCGCCCGCACGATGAGCTTCTTCCGGCTGGTCGAGGCGCGCGCCCAGGCGAAGGCCGGCGAAGGCCGCGCCTGCGAGGTCGCCCTGAAGGCGTCCGAGGGCTGGCTCGAACGGTCCCGTGAGGGCGACCCGGACCCGTCCTGGCTGGACTTCTACTCGTACGAGCGGTTCGCGGCCGATGCCGCCGAGTGCTACCGCGACCTGAGACTTCCGCGCCAGGTACGGCGCTTCACGGAACAGGCCCTGTCCCGCCCGACCGAGGAATTCGTGCGCTCGCACGGCCTGCGGCTGGTGGTGTCGGCGGTGGCCGAGCTGGAATCGGGCAATCTGGACGCGGCCTGCGCGGCGGGCACCCGCGCGGTCGAGGTGGCCGGGCGCATCTCTTCCGCCCGCACCACGGAGTACGTGCGCGACCTCCTGCACCGGCTGGAGCCGTACGGCGACGAGCCACGCGTGGTGGAGCTGCGGGAACGGGCGCGGCCGTTGCTGGTGGCGCCGGTCTAGGCGGTCGCCCGCCTGCCCGCCCCCTCCCGGTGCGCTCTTTCGGGCGGCTCTTCCCGGTGCGCCGCCCTGGTCAAGGCCCGGGCGACGGAGCCGGTGCGGGACGGATGTCAGTGCCCCCCGTCATGATGGGTATGTCGGTCGTGACGTGACGTTGCTCGTGATGGGGAGGTGCTGCCGCGATGACGTTCGAGCAGGCGGAGGGGCGGCCCGCGGGGCAGGCCCCGGGTGAGGGCGCGGGGGCCGCGCGGCGTGCGGAAACAGGGGCGCCGGAGCCCGCGGGCGCAGGAGGGGACGACGCGCGGACCGTCGGCGATCCCCGGCCCGCCGACGCCTCCAGGCCTGTCGACGCCTCCTGGCCCGCCGGGACCCCCGGCACCGCTCCCCGCTCCGACTGCGACGTCGTGATCATCGGCGCCGGCATCGTCGGCCTCTCGACGGCGTACGCGATCACCCGGGAAGCGCCCGGCACCCGAGTCGTCGTACTGGAGAAGGAGCCCGGCCCCGCCCGCCACCAGACGGGCCGGAACAGCGGCGTGATCCACAGCGGCATCTACTACCCACCCGGCTCCCTCAAGGCCCGCTTCGCGCTCGAAGGCTCGGCCGAGATGGTCAAGTTCTGCGCCGAGCACGACATCCCGCACGACATCACCGGCAAGCTGATCGTCGCCACCGACCGCGCCGAGCTGCCCCGCCTGCACTCCCTCATCCAGCGCGGCCGCGAGCACGGCATCCCCGTCCGCGAGCTGGGCCCCGCGCAGATCCAGGAGTACGAGCCGGAGGTGCGCGGCCTCGCGGCCATCCATGTCGGCACGACCGGCGTGGCCGACTTCGGCGCGGTCGCGGAGCTGCTGGGCCGGCTCGCGACGGAGGGCGGCGCGCGCATCGAGTACGGCGCGGACGTGCGGACGATCGGCCGGCGCGGCGGCCGCGTCGCGGTGCGTACGGCCGGCGGCCGGGTCGTCCGCGCCCGCACGCTGGTGAACTGCGCGGGCCTGCACTGCGACCGCGTCGCCCGGCTGGCCGGTGACGCCCCCGGGATGCGCATCGTCCCGTTCCGCGGCGAGTACTACTCCCTCTCCCCCGCGCGCGACTCCCTGGTCCGCGGCCTGGTCTACCCCGTCCCCGACCCGGCCTTCCCGTTCCTCGGCGTCCACCTCACCCGCGGCGTACACGGCGAGGTCCACCTCGGGCCGAACGCCGTCCCGGCGCTGGCCCGCGAGGGGTACGACTGGCGGACGGTCCGGCCCGGCGAGCTGGCCGGCACCCTGGCGTATCCGGGCGCCTGGCAGATAGCCCGCCGCCACTGGCGGTACGGCGTGGGCGAGCTGCACCGCTCCCTCTCCAAGCGCGCCTTCACGGACGCGGTGCGTCGCCTGCTCCCGGCGGTCACGGCCGACGACCTCACTCCCTGCCCGGCCGGCGTGCGCGCCCAGGCGGTGCTGCCCGACGGCACCCTCGTGGACGACTTCCTCATCACCGAGGGCCCGCACACCATCCACGTCCTCAACGCCCCGTCCCCCGCGGCCACGGCGTCCCTCCCCATCGGCCGAGAAATAGCAGCCCGAGCACTGCGGTCCCTCGGGTAACCAGCGCACTACCACTGTGGGCCGCCCGCTACCACTGCGGACTGCCCGCCGCCGCTGCGGACTGCCCGCCGCCGCTGTTGGCCCCGCCGCCGCTGTGGGCAGTCGTGCCGCTAGGGGCGGCACGGGTGGGCACAGCGGCACCCGGCCACCGGCGGGCAGCCGGACAGCCCTCCCCGGCCACCGACCACCGACCCCGTCGGCCCCGCTCCCCCGCCCGTAGAATCGACCCACTGTGTCCGAGAACCCCGTCACCCCAGCCGACGCCGCCCCCACCGCACCCGAGGGATACGCGGGCGCCTCCGCCATCCCCCAGACGCACCCCGTCGCGCCCCAGACGCCCCCCGTGCGCCAGGCGCACCAGGCGCACCAGACGCGCCACCGCGGCGAGCCGATGTTCCCCGACGGGACCGGACCGGCCGCCGACCCGGCGGGCTCGCACCACGAACGGCGCATCCGTTCGTTCCAGCCTCGCCGCAGCCGCGTCTCCCCCACCCAGGCCGACGCGCTCCGCCGCCTGTGGCCCAAGTGGGGCCTGGACATCGACGGCCTCTCCCGGATCGACCTGAACGAGCTCTTCGACGGTCACGACCTGCCCGTCGTCCTGGAGATCGGCTTCGGCATGGGCGAGGCGACCGCCCAGATGGCCGCCGCCGACCCGGACACCGGCATCCTCGCCTGCGACGTCCACACCCCCGGCCAGGGCAACCTCCTTGCCCTGGCCGAGCGCAACGGCCTGTCCAACGTCCGGGTGGCCAACGGCGACGCGATCATCCTCCTCCGCGAGATGCTCGCGCCCGCCTCCTTGGCCGGTCTGCGCGTGTACTTCCCGGACCCGTGGCCGAAAAAGCGCCACCACAAGCGCCGCCTGATCCAGCCGGAGTTCCTCTCCCTGGTCAGCACGCGGCTCGCCCCGGGCGCGACCGTCCACTGCGCCACCGACTGGGAGCCGTACGCGGAGCAGATGCTCGAGGTCCTGAGCGCCGAGCCGACCCTGGAGAACCTCCATCCGGACTCCGGCTACGCACCCCGCCCGGAATTCCGCCCCCTCACCAAGTTCGAGGGCCAGGGCCTGGACAAGGGCCACGTCGTCCACGACCTCCTCTTCCGCCGCCGCACGGACTGAGCCGACGGACGCCGGAGTCTCCGCGATCCGTACCGGCCCAATCCGTACACAGGTACGGGCAAAACTGGCCCGTACCGACCGCCCCACCCATCGGCTCTCAGCCCCGGTGCACGACTGCGCGCGCCGCCGCCACCTCGTGGTTACTGTCGAAGAGTGCACCCGTCCAAGCCGTCACCGGACCGCCCCTCGGGCCCCCAGTACGGACCCCCGAGCGGTCCACCGCCTCTGCCCCAGCCCCCCGCCGGCGCAACGACGGACACCCGCCGCAGAGGCATACAGGAACACGGCAGAGGCATACACGAACACGGCAGAGGCGCGCTCGAGCACGGCAGCGGCGTACGCGTAGGCAAGCAACGCGCCCCCCGCCGGGCGGTGCTCCGCATCGCTTCCCTCATCACCCTCATAGCCCTGCTGACGCTCTCCGGCATAGCCATCCTGACCCTGGTCCGCCGCCAGACCGGCACGGAAGGGTTCCTGGTCGGCTTCGCCCTCGCCGTCTTCCCGGTACCGATCCTCGTCACGGCCTTCCGCTGGCTGGACCGCGTGGAACCGGAACCCTGGCGCAACCTCGCGTTCGCCTTCGCCTGGGGCGCCTGCGCCGCGACCCTCGTCGCGATCACCGCCAACGGCTTCGCGACCCAATGGCTGAGTACGAACATCGCCAGCGTCTCCCCGACCGACGCCGAGACCTGGAGCAGTACGGTCGTCGCCCCGGTCGTCGAGGAGACGGCGAAGGCGGCCGCCGTCCTCCTCCTCTTCCTCTTCCGCCGCCGGCACGTCGACGGCATCACGGACGGCATCGTCATCGCCGGCCTCACCGCCACCGGCTTCGCGTTCACCGAGAACGTCCTCTACCTCGGCAACGCCGTCGGCCGCGACCTCTCGCTCGGCTCGTTCAGCCTGCACTCACTGGCCGGCCTCGCCGACTCGCTCACCGCCGGCACCTTCTTCGTACGCGTCATCATGTCGCCGTTCGCGCACCCGCTCTTCACGGTCCTCACCGGCCTGTCCTTCGGCATAGCTGCGACCCATTACCCCCACCACCGCTCGCTGCGCCTGGCGCTCCCCGCCCTCGGCCTCACGACGGCGATCCTGCTCCACTCCATATGGAACAGCGCCTCGTCCCTCGGCAGCTTCGGGTTCCTGGCCGTCTACGGGCTCTTCATGGTCCCGGTCTTCGCCGCTCTCTCCTGCCTCGCCGTCTGGTCCCGCCGCCAGGAGCTGCTCTCCTTGCGCACGTACCTCCCCCCGTACGCGGCCGCCGGCTGGCTCACCCCGACCGACCCGCTCACCCTCTCCTCCCTCAGGACGCGCGCCCTCGCCCGCTCGATAGCCCGCCGCACCCACGGCCCGGCCGCCGCCCGCGCCGTAACGGAATACGCCGCCCTGGCCACCTCCCTCGCCTTCCTCCGCCGCCGCGCCCACCGCACGGGCCCCACCCCCGACTTCCACACCCGCGAACGCGCCCTCCTCCACCACCTCTGGCAAACCAAACCCCTAGCCCACCCAGCCCTCACCCACGCCCACCAGCACATCCACCGTCCCCACTGATGGGCCCTCTGATTGCACGACAGCGCGCGCTATGACGCGGAAAGCTTCTTGTCCCACCACTTCCGGTGGTACTCGGTGTAGTCCGTGCCAATGTTGTGTTCAGGGAATCGGGTGAGCTCAGGGAAGACCGCACCCGGTTGCAAGACAGCCCCTCGTTCCACAACACGCCAGTCATCGGAAATGTAGATGGCGCCCTTATCGAGACGCACGTGACAGTTGGCGCAGAGACAGAGGACGTTCTGCTCTACGTCGGGTCCACGATGCAGCTTCCCCAGCGGGCGAATGTGGGCCCCTTCGCTGTACGCCTTGCCATCGCCGCCCACCAGGCGGAAGCCACACACCTGGCATTCGTGGTCGTACATGCCCTTCACTCGCCGTACGACCGCGGTGTCCCGCACGATGCGCTGCACGGTCGTCGTACGCGTTTCGGGGAACTTCTCTTCCGCGTCGAAGTCAAAGAGCGCGGCGATCTTCTGCTCGGGCTCCGTAAGCTCCTGCTTCGAGTCCGTCAGGCGATGCAGATCGAACTGGCAGATCTGCCACCCAGACTTCCCTTCCACCATGCGGATGTCTGTGATTCCGTAAAGGCCGTCATAGCGGTAGCCGTTCTTCGGCGAGTACCGCTTATCGCCTTCATGCCCGCGGATGATGCGGATGGGGTGACCACGCTCGTAGCTCAGCTTCAACGCCGCATTGGTCTGCTGCTCCCAGTCCTGGTCAGCAACTTGATTCTTCTTGGAGTCGTTCCGACCGCCAGCACCGGTGTAGCGGATCCAGTGCCAGTGATCTTCGTCGTCTTCGTATCCACCGTTGAGGACGATCGCATTTGCCACCCGTTGGCCGTCCGAGTCCTTGTTGGTGGAAATCCCCGCCTGATTCTGCGAGTGCAGATTCGCCGCCTTTACGGCATCCCTGCTCTCGAAGGAGGAGCCTGGGATCGCCCCGTCCACATGCCCAATGAACGTTTCATTCGCCATCGACCCATCGTGGCAACCTTTGATCACTTTCGATCGAACCTAGACGCAAAGTGATGGGCGTCACTCAACCCCCTCGCTGCCGTCAAGGCGCTTAGTCATAAGGTCGATTGAAAGATCCCTTGATGTGGAGGTTGTCGTGATGGCTCGGGTTCCGGCGGGTGTGGTGGCGGCTGCGGGGCTGGTCGCGGGGTATGGGGTGGCTCGATGGACCAAGAAGCGGCCGCTTGGTGGGGTGGCGTTGGCGGCGGCCGGGGCTGTGGCTGCTCGGGAGTGGCAGCGGAAGGGTGGGAACGGGACGGCGGCGGCGTTGAGCGGGCTGTATGTCGCGGCGTTCGCCGGGTCGCATCCGTTGGCGAAGAAGGTGGGGGCCTGGCCGTCGGTGTTCGCGGTGGCGGGGGCCGTGGCGGCGGCTTCGTGGGTGGTCGTCGACCGGAAGTGAGCATGGGGGAGGGAGAAGACGAGGGCGGCTGCGTACTACCCGTACGCAGCCGCCCTTGGTGTGTAGCGCGGGTCTCGTGGACTACGCCGAGGCGTCCGTCAGGAGGGTGAGGTCCTCGTGGGTGAGGGGGAGGGTGCCGAGGGCCAGGAGGGCCGGGAGCTGGGCGACCGTGCGGGCGCTGGCGATCGGGGCCGTGACGGTGGGCTGGGCGGCGAGCCAGGCGAGGGCGACGGTGGCCTGTTCGGCGTCGTGGCGGGCCGCGACCTCGTCCAGGGCGGCCAGGACGCGGCGGCCGCGCTCGGTGGCGAGGTGTGCGGCGGCCTTGCCGGAGCGGGCGCTGTCCACGTCGGTGCCCGGACGGTACTTGCCGGTCAGGAAGCCGGAGGCAAGGCCGTAGTACGGCATGGCGCCCAGACCGTGGCGGGCGGCGATGTCGCGCAGCGGGCCCTCGTACGTGTCGCGGGAGACGAGGTTGTAGTGCGGCTGGAGGGCGACGTACTTGGCCAGGCCCTCGCGTTCGGAGAATTCGAGTGAGGCCTGGAGCCGCTCGGGCGAGATGTTGGAGGCGCCGATCTCGCGGACCTTGCCGGCCTTCACCAGGTCGTCGAGGGTGGAGATGATCTCGGAGACCTCGACGGACTCGTCGTCGTAGTGGGTGTAGTAGAGGTCGATGTGATCGGTGCGGAGGCGGGTCAGGGACTCGTCGACGGCCGCCTTGATGTTGGCGGCGGACAGGCCCTTGCGGTCGGGGAGGGCGCCGACCTTCGTGGCGATGACGAGGTCGGAGCGGTTGCCGCGGGCGGTGTGCCAGTCGCCGATGATCGTCTCGGATTCGCCGCCCTTGTTGCCGGGGGCGAAGACGGAGTAGGCGTCGGCCGTGTCGATGAAGTTGCCGCCGGCCCCGGTGAACGCGTCCAGCACCTCGAAGGACGTCGCCACGTCGGCGGTCCAGCCGAAGACGTTGCCGCCGAGGGAGAGGGGGGAGACCGTGAGCGAGCCCAGGGGCTTGGTGGCGGCGACGGGGACGGGGCCGTGGCCGGGCGTGGGGGCGGAAGAAGCGGAAGACGTGGACATGTGAGCGTCAGCGGGGTTGGGAGGCGGAGTTATTCCGGGACGTGACGGGGCGTCACTCGAATGCCGACTGCCTGCCGCCCTAGCGGTTACTGAGCGGGGACGGTGCCTCCTGGACCGTCCAGCCGTTGCCGTCGGGGTCCTTGAAGAACATGAAGGAGTTCCACGTCTCGCCGCGGCCTTCGGCCCAGCCCTCGGCGCCGAGATGCTGTACCGGACCGACCTCCACCCCGCGCCGTACCAGCTCCGCGTGGGCCGCTTCGATGTCCACCACGCACAGCTGCAGGCCCTGGAGCGAGCCCGGGGCCATGGCGGACTGGCCGGGTGCCGGCGGCAGGCCCTGGATGAGGGCGATCGAGCAGCGCGAACCGGGCGGGGTCAGCTGGATGATCCGTACCCCTTCGGCGACTTGCGAGTCCACGTCGGCCTTGAAGCCGCACTGTTCTTCGTAGAAGCGCTTCGCACGGTCCTGGTCGGTGACGGGGACGGTGACAACTTCGAGGGTCCACTCCACTGGGGCCGTCCTTGGCTCGGCGCCGTTCTTCTTGGGGCGCGGTGGCGGGGGCCCGTTCATTCTGCGGGAGCGGGATGGGTTGCGCTCGCCGGACGGCCGAAGATACGCCCGGCGGCCCGATGGCCCCCGCGGTGTGCGGGTGGCCATCAGGGCCGCCGTGGTGTGCGGGCCCGCGCTACGCGGAGACCCGGCCGTCGGCCACCGCCTCTCCCCTCCTGCTAGTACGCCCGGTTCCCGGTCGCGGCGGAGCGGGGCGCACGAGGCGGCGGCGACGGCGGACAAGTGCCCCGGACGGGCGGACGGAAGCCCGGCGGGCGGAGGATGGCCCGAAGGCGCGCCCGAAGACGACCCCGAAGGCGACCCCGGAGAGCGGGCGTTCTCAGACCTTCACGCCATCGTCGTCATCAGACGTCGTCATCAGACGTCGTCGTCAGGCGTCGTCGTCAGGCGTCGTCGTCAGGCGTCGTCGTCAGACCTTCAGCCCGTGGTCGCGCAGCCACGGCATCGGGTCGACCGGCGTGTCCGGGCTCGGGCGGACCTCCAGGTGGAGGTGCGGGCCCGTGACATTGCCAGTGGCGCCGACCCGGCCGATGACGTCGCCGGCGTTCACCTTGCCCGAGGTCTTCACCATCGAGGAGAGGTGGCAGTACCAGAGCTCGGTGCCGTCGTCGAGGGTGACGACGATGCGGTAGCCGTACGAGCCCGCCCAGCCGGCCTGCGTGATCGTGCCGCCGTGCACGGCCTTGGCCGGGGTACCGGTCGGGGCGGCGAAGTCCAGCCCTGTGTGGTCGGCGGCCCAGCGGTCGCCGCCCTGTCCGAAGGTGGCGGTGATGGTGAAAGAGGAGACCGGGAGGGTGTAGCTCTTGGCCAGTTCGGCGAGCTCGGCGGCGCGGGCGGCGGCCGCCTTCTTGCGCGCCTCTTCCTCGGCCTTGGCCTTGGCTTCCGCCGCGGCCTTCTTCTTCGCGCTCTCGGCGTGCTTCTGGCGCTCGGCCGCGTCCGCCTCGGCCTGCTGGACCGCGGCCTGTTCGGCGGTCTCGCGGGCCTCCTGGTCGGCGGAGCTCTGCGCCTGTTCGGCCTGCTCCAGGATGCGGGCGCGGAGCGCCTCGCCGCCGCCCTGCGCGGACTCGCCGCCGCCCGCCCGGGTGAACGGGCCGCCCTGCGCACCGTCCGCGCCCGTACCGGAGGAGTCGTGGGAGACCAGACCGCCGATGCCCGGCAGGCTCTCCGCCGCGGGGAGTTTCTCGGATACGTGTTCGGCCATGCTGCCCAGGTCGGGCATGGATATGGAGACCTGCGGCTTGCCCTGCGCGGAGGCCATGCCGCCCGCGCCGACCGCCGCGATGACGCCGACGCCCAGGACCGTACTGCTGCGGGCGAGGCCGCCGCCGCGCTGCTTGGCCACGCGGTGCCGGCCGCGTACGGGGCGTACGGACTCCTCGGTGGGGTTCCACTCCTCCCACGGGCCGCCCGCCGCACCCGGATCGCTCACGGCGGGGAAGGTGGCGGTGTCGGCGGGCGCCGGCTCGGCGTGCGTCCTGGGGGACTCGTGGGTGCCGTGCGCCGCGTACGCATCGTGGGTGCGGTACGAGTCGTGCGCGAGGTGCGGGGACCCGGGAGACGGGTCGGGGGCAGGCTTGTTGGACGCCACGGGGGCGCACTCCTTTCCTTCCTTCTCGCCTACCGGGTTAGCTGACGGGTTCGGAGCAGGAAGGTCTCCTACGGGCGGCTCCGGGGGGAGTCGTCCGATTCACCCCAAGGTGGTGGTTCCCCGGTTCCCTGGGCAGGTGGTGCGGTGGTGAAGTGCGCTTATGGGATTCGGCGTCGGCCGCGCGGTGCCGCCTCTTGCGACGGCTGGTCCGACCGCGCTGCGTTATCGGACAGTAATGGACGGGACGGCCGGATTCCAAGCGTTCCCCGGAATCCGTACGCCCGCTGAGCTGGACTTATGCCACCAGTCATGACCAAATGGGGGCGAGTTGACCGGGCATCGGAAACCCGTAGCGGACTGATCGTTTGTCAGTTGTTATGCGGAGGGGTGCGCAGCGATTACGTACAGTGAGAGCAGTAACGTCTGATCATGGTCGTCAACAGCGCGCAGGCAGTGGCGGATCGGTACGCGGAGTTCTCGTGGCAGCAGGCGCGGGGCGAGTCCGAAGCGCATGAGGAGCTGACCGCCCGCATCAGCCAGGACCCGGAATTCTGCGACTTCCTGGGCGCCTCCCTGCCGCCCGGCAACAAGCAGCAGCCCAATCTCCTGCTCGCCGCCGTCCGTTACCTCGACGGCCCGCACGCCGACCAGGGGCCGCGCGGCGACTTCGCGTACCGCACGTGGCGCGAGTGGACGATCCGGCACTGGGACGACGTACGCGACGTCATGATGCGGCGGCTCACGCAGACCAACGAACCCGCGCGCTGCGCCACACTGCTGCCGCTCCTCGCCCGGCTCCCCCAGCCGCTCGCGCTCCTGGAGGTCGGCGCGTCGGCCGGGCTGTGCCTGCACCCGGACCGGTACCGCTATCGCTACGACGACGGACCGGAGTTCGGCGCTCCGGACAGCCCGGTCGTCTTTTCCTGCCGTACGTCCCCGGGCACGCCGGTACCGACCGGGCTGCCCCGGATCGCCTGGCGGGCGGGGATCGACCTGAACCCGCTCGACGTGGCCGACGCCGACGACGTGCGCTGGCTCCAGGCGCTGATCTGGCCCGGGTCGACGCCCGATGCGGCGGAACGTCAGCGGCGTCAGCGCGACGCCATCGAGGCCGTACGGCAGGCACCGCCGGCTCCGCTCGTGCGCGGCGACCTCCTGGACGAGCTGCCCGCGCTGGCCGCGCGGGCGCCGCGCGACGCGACGCTGGTGGTCTTCCACACGGCCGTGCTGACGTATCTGCCGCTGGAGCGCCGCGAGGAGTTCGCCCGGGTCGTACGGTCGGTCCTGGTGGACCGGGCCGGGCACTGGGTCTCCAACGAGCACCACAGCGTGCTGCCGTGGCTGCCCGGACCGCGCCCCGCCGACGCGCACCAGCTCACCCTCGCGCTCGACGGCCACCCGGTCGCCCTCACGGGCCAGCACGGACAGAGCGTGCAGTGGCTGGAGGAGGCACCGTCCCTACCCCTCCGGTCTTCGTAGCGCCAGCAGGGCCATGTCGTCCGCCGTCTCCCCTCCCGTGTGCCGTGCCACGTCGTCCACCAGGGCGTCCAGCAGCGCGTCGGGACCGGTGAACAGCCGGCCGGCCAGCCGGACCGCCGGCTGGTAGAACACGCCCCCGCTGTCCCGCGCCTCGGTCACCCCGTCGGTGAACAGCAGCAGCATCGCGCCGGGCGGGAAATCGGCCTGGTCGGCCCGGTCCGGCCAGCCCGCGACCTCGCTCAGCCCGAGCGGCAGCGCCGGGGCCCGCGGCTCCAGCTCGCGCAGCGTGCCGTCCGCGCACAGCAGCAGCGGCGCCGGATGGCCGCGGTTCAGCACCCGCAGCACGCCGCGATGCTCGGACGGCACCTCGGCGAGCACCGCCGTGGTGAACCCCTCGAACTGGTCCAGCCCCGCCCGCCGGCTCCCCTCGCGCTGCAGCGCCCGCTCCAGCCGCCCCGCCACCGCCTCCAGCGTGGCCTCCTGCTCCGCGGCCTCCCGGAAGGCGCCGATGACGATCACGGCGGCCTCCACCGCCTCCAGGCCCTTGCCCCGCACGTCGCCGACGATGAGCCGTACGCCGTGCGGGGTGTCCTGCACGGCGTACAGATCGCCCCCGATACGGGCATCCGCCTGCGCCGCTTCGTACCGCGCGGCGACGTCGAGCCCGCTGATGCGGTCCGGCGGCAGCGGCAGTACGGCCCGCTGGGCGGCCTCCGCCACGTCGCGCACGGAGGCGAGCCGGGCGTCGGTCATCCGCACGGCCCTGTTGATACCGAGCGCCAGGAGGGCGACGACCAGGACCGTCACCGCTTCGGTGTACGACTCGTAGCCGCCGGTCCGGCCGTGGAAGACGGCCACGCCCAGCTCCGCCAGTACGGACAGGACGCTGACCAGCGCCGTGTTCCGCAGCGAGTACAGCGGCGCGGCGACCAGCGGCGCCGCCGAGAAGAACGGCGCGGCGGTGTACCGGGTCGGCGTCAGGAGGTCGAAGGCCAGCCCGCCGATCAGGAGCACAGCGGGCAGCCAGCAGACCAGCCGGCGGCTGACCGGCGACAGCCCGTCCCGACGGGCCCGCCGCTCCCGGTCGCCCGGCACGCCCACTCTGCCTCGCCCCATCCGCACCGGCCTCCTTCCCCCACCGCTCTCCGTACCGCCGTACCGCCGTCCCAGGGTGTCCGCCGCGGCACCGCGCGGCGACTCTTCGAGGGCCGGACGGGTCACGGTCACGGTCACGACCACGAGCCCCCTCCGGATGCCACCGATGCGTTCGGATACCTCTGGATGTGTCTGGACACTCTTTCAACTCCTGACCGGCGTACAGGCGTTCCCGGCCGGCGGAAGATCCGCGGAAGAAGGGTGTGCGCAGCTGCGGCGCGCGCCCATCCATCACGGGCGCGCCCCGACCATCACGGGCGCGCCCCGGCCTTCCGCCGGGCAGCCGGAGCCGGGTTCAACGCCCGCGTCGGACAGCAGTGAGGCCGTCGTCCATACCGCTCTCCAGGCCCTTGCGGAAGGCTGCCTCGTACGCCGCTTCGCCAAGGGCTCGCCGGGCGCGGTCCTCGCAGGACCGGCGAACGGCGGCGAGTCCCGGCGAATCCATCTGCGCGCTGCCGACGACCTGCCAGACCTGCTGGCCAAGGCCCAGCAGCCACGCCGACTGCTCCCCGTCGCCGTCGGCCAGGACCGCCGAAGCCAGCGCGTCCAGGGCCACCGCGGTTCCCGTGGTGTTGTGGAGCGCCCAGTGCCCCCTCATCGCCTGGCGGGCATGGCCCGTCGCCGAGTGCGGGTCTCCCTGCGCGAGGTCCACCAACGCCCGCATGTAGTCCGCGTAGGCACACACCCAGCGCTCGCCGTATCGCCGGCATTCCGCCCGCAGCTCATCGGCCACGACCCGGGCGTGGGCGAACTCCTTCATCAGCACGTGGGTGAACAGGCGGCACAGGCGGACCTGGAGCTCGGCGATCTCGTAGCGTGCCTCCCGGACGCGTCGGTGCAGGACTCCGTCGAGTACCTCGGCCGCGCGGACAAGCTCTCCCCTCATCGCAAGGCTCATCCCCAGGACCCCGGCACCGGCGGCGACAGCTCCGGTGTCCTCCTGGCCCGGCTGCAACGCGGCGGCCGCACAGGCCGCTCCGCAGCGGCCCGCCGCCTCCAGGTCTCCTTGGGAGAAGGCGATGGATCCGCGGGCGAAGAGCGCCCAGGTCCGCGCCGGGCCGGGCTCGGGTTCCGGATCGAGTACCAGGTCCAGGTACCGCTGTCCGTCCCGGCTGAACCCGCAGTAGCGCCAGAGGAAACCCAGACACCCGGCCATCTCCACGGCGGTGTGGCGTTCCTGTCCGGTCAGGCAGAAGTCCATGGCGGCCCGCATGTTGGCGTGCTCGGCGATGACGCGCTCGCACCACAGCACCTGGTCGGGCCCGACCCACTCGTCGCAGCCCCGCCGTGCCACACGCAGGTAGTGATCACGGTGCCGACGGCGCGTCTGCCGCTCCTCGTCCAGCTCGTGCAGCCACTGCCCGCCGTACTCGCGGACGGTGTCGAGCATCGCGTACCGGGGGCCGTGCGGGGTCTCCGTACGCTGCAGGACGGACTTGTCCACCAGGCGGGACAGGAGCTCCGGCACCTGGTGACCGCTGAGCGGACCCCCTTCGCAAACCCGTTCGGCCGCCTCCTGCTCAAAACCGCCGGCGAACACCGAGAGCCGGGCCCACGCCAGCCGCTCCAGCGGGGCACACAGCTCGTGGCTCCAGCCGATCGTGGTGCGCAGCGCCAGGTGCCTGCGCTCGCCCTCGCCGTGCCACGGGTCGGGGGAGGTCAGGGTCTCGAAGCGGGCGTGCAACCGCTCACGGAGCCGGTCCAGGGGCATCTCCGGCAGCCGGGCGGCAGCGAGTTCGATGGCGAGGGGAATGCCTTCCAGGCGTGCGCAGATCTCGGCCACCGCCGCGCCGTCCCCCGCCGCGAGGACCGTACCGGGTGCGGCTTCGGCGGCGCGCTCCATGAACAGCACCGTCGCATCGGACAGCACCGTCGCATCGGACAGCACCGCAGCGTCGGACAGCACCACCGCATCGGACAGCACCGCAGCATCGGGCGGTACCGACCCGTGGGAGCTTCCCGCCGTACTGACGGGCAGCGGCGGTACGGCCATCACGCGCTCCCCCTGGGCCTTGAGGGGGCAGCGGCTGGTGGCCAGGAAGTGCGCCCCGGGAGCCGCGGCCAGCAGCGCCTCGACGAAGTCGGCGCACCCGGCGGCCAGGTGTTCGCAACAGTCCAGGATCAACAGCAGCCGCTTGTCGGCCAGCCATTCGGCCACCACCTCGATCGCCGGCCGCGTGGTCTGGTCGGCCAGCCGCAGCACTTCATACACAGCGAGCGGAATCGAGGTCGCCTCGTGCAGCGGTGAAAGTTCGACCAGCCGTACCCCGTCGGGGAAGGCGTCCCGCATCTCGGCCGCGGCGCGCTTGGCCAAGCGGGTCTTGCCCACTCCGCCCACCCCGGTCAGCGTCACCAGCCGAGCGCCGACCACCAGGTCCGTCAAGGCGCTCAGTTCCCTGCCGCGCCCGACGAAACTCGTCGCTTCGGGCTCTGGGCTCCCCGCCGCTCGTCCCGGCCCCGTCTCCTCCACGGTGGGCTCCCATCCGGTACTCCGGCCGCTGTCCGCCGCCCGCGCCCGAGTCTCACCCCGGCCACCGCCCCGTACCCGTGAATGCCATGAGCTGCCCGCTTCTTCCTGCGGGACGGACATACGACCGCACCACCGGGACACACCTGGTCATCTCCCGCCCCGCTTCGATCAACGGAGGTGTACGAGCCTGATCCCCGAGGCGGAAACGACCCTGAGGCGGAAACGACCCTGAGGCGGAAACGACACAGCGCTCCGGCCGGCCTGAGCCGACGGAGCGCTGCACTACAGGTCGGAGGGGCTTCCTCCGACCCACCACGGTGGGCCATCAGGGGCTCGAACCCTGAACCAATGGATTAAAAGTCCACTGCTCTGCCAATTGAGCTAATGGCCCGCACCGAGCAGCATAGCCCGCGCTCGCACCACAACTGGAAGGCATCAGGGGTCGGCGGGGTCGGAGTGGCTCGGAGAACTCCGTTATGAGGGTGCGCGGGACGGTATGAACGCGCCGGTGGGCCCGTCCTGGGGAGGACGGACCCACCGGTCTGTCAGCGGCGCACGGACGTTTCAGCGGTACGTGCTGCGCTTCTTGGATCAGCCGTTGCGCTTCCAGCGCGGCTTGTCGGCGCGGCGGTCGAAGGAGCGGCCACCGGCGTTGCCGCCGCGGTGGTCGTCCCGGCGGCCGTGCGGGCGACGGTCGTTGTCGCGGTCACGGCCGAAGGACGACGGGCGGTCGTCGCGGCGGTCGCGGTTGAACGGGCGGTCGCCGCCACGGTGGTCACGGCGCTCGAACGAACGGCCACCGGCGTTGCCGCCACGGTCGTCACGGTTGAAACCGCCTCGGTCACCGCCGCGGTCGTCGCGGCTGTTGAAGGGGCGGCCACCGCGGTCGTCCCGACGGTCACGGTTGAAGCCACCACGGTCGCCGCCACGGTCGTCGCGGTTGAAGGGGCGGCCGCCACGGTCGTCCCGACGGTCACGGTTGAAACCGCCCCGGTCGCCACCGCGGTCGTTACGGTCGTTGCGGTCGAAGGAACGGCCGCCACGGTCGTCCCGACGGTCACGGTTGAAGCCACCACGGTCGCCACCGCGGTCGTTACGGTCGTTGCGGTCGAAGGAACGGCCGCCACGGTCGTCGCGACGGTCACGGTTGAAACCGCCCCGGTCGCCACCGCGGTCGTTACGGTCGTTGCGGTCGAAGGAACGGCCACCACGGTCGTCCCGACGGTCACGGCGCTCGTAGTTGCCGCGGTCGTCGCGGTACGAGGAGCGGCGCGGCGCCTCGTCGGACTCCGGGGTGCGCGCGGCCTGGGCCGGCAGCGACACCTCGGCCTGTGCGGCGCCCTCCGCCTCGGCGGCAGCGTCCGCCTCGGCCTTGGCCTGCACCGCGGCCTCCGGGTCCTCGCCCCGCTCGCGCGCGGCACGGGCGGTCAGCCGGTCCGCGTCCTCGCGCAGCTCGACGGCGCGGCGCTGCAGCCGCTCCAGCTCGCGGGTCAGCTCGGCGACCTCGCGCTCCGCCTGCTTGGCGGCGTTCGCGGCCGAGTCGGCCTGCACCTCGGTCAGCGAGCGGGCGCCGGTGATCTGGGCGACCTCGTCGTCGAAGACGCCCGCGCCGCCGACGATGTGGCGCGAGGCGTCCACGCCCGCGTCCTCCATCAGGCGGAAGATCTGGCGACGCTGGTGCGGCAGGGCCAGGGAGACCACCGTGCCGGACTGGCCGGCGCGGGCGGTACGGCCCGAGCGGTGCAGGTAGTCCTTGTGGTCGCCGGCCGGGTCCACGTTCAGGACCAGGTCGATGCCGTCGACGTGGATACCGCGGGCGGCGACGTCGGTGGCGACGAGCGCGTTGACGTAACCGTCCTTGAAGTCCGCGAGGACGCGGGTACGGGCGCCCTGCGTCATGCCGCCGTGCAGCGCGTCCGCCTGCACGCCCGCTTCCACGAGCTGCTCGGCGATACGGTCGGCGCCCAGCTGCGTACGGACGAAGATGATCGTGCGGCCCTTACGGGCGGCGATGGCGGCGGTGACCGGCGCCTTGTCCTTCGGCTTCACGACGAGGACGTGGTGCGTCATGGTCGTGACGTTGCCCTGGGCGCTGTCGACCTCGTGCGTCGCCGGGTCGGTCAGGTAGCGCTTGACCAGCGTGCCGATCTCGTTCTCCATCGTGGCGGAGAAGAGCATCCGCTGGCCGCCGGCCGGCACCAGGTCGAGCAGCTCGGTGACCTCGGGCAGGAAGCCCAGGTCGGCCATCTGGTCGGCCTCGTCCAGGACCGCGACCTGCACCTTGTCCAGGGAGCAGGCGCCGCGGTTGATGATGTCGCGCAGTCGGCCCGGGGTGGCGACGAGGATGTCGACGCCGCGCTCCAGGGCGTAGATCTGGTTGCCCATGGACGTGCCGCCGCAGACGACCTTGATCTTGAGGCCGAGGACGTCACCGTACGGCTGCAGCGCGTCGGCGACCTGCATGGCCAGCTCGCGGGTCGGGGTGAGGATGACGCCGCGCGGGCGCTTCTTCTCGGTGGAGCCGCCGGACAGCTGGGTCAGCAGCGGGAGACCGAAGGAGAGGGTCTTGCCGGAGCCGGTGCGGCCGCGGCCGAGGATGTCGCGGCCCGCGATGGCGTCCGGGATGGTCGCCGCCTGGATCGGGAACGGGGTGGTGACACCGTTCTGCGCCAGCTTGCGGACGATCTTCTCGTCCAGACCCAGGTCCGCGAAGGTGACCTGCGGCTCTTCGGGGGCCTGCGGCTCGTCGGCGACGGCCTCGGTGGACTCGACGGCCTCGGTGCCCTCGACGGCGGCGGTGGCCTGCTCGTCCTGGTGCACGGCCTGGTCGTCGGTGCGGGGGGCCTGCTCGTCGTGTGCGGGCATGGCGGACTGGTCAGTGGAAATGGACATGCGAAATGCGAAACCTTCCGGAGTCTCGGCACGCGCCCAAACTCCGTGTTGTTTCACAAAAGACCGCCTCTATGCGGTCAGCCACGGCAAGGAGAGAACGCGCCACGCGACGCGCTTCGTCCTCTTCGACGAAGAGGATCCGGTGGGCGCCGGGCAAATGGGATCAAACGATCTACCACCATACGCACCCCATCCCCCCGAAGGCAAATGCGGTACCGGGCGGCCCTGGCCCGACACCGCCGGCCGTCCGCCGATCGGCCGGTTTTCGCCGGTCAACGGCCGGTCCCCGCCCCTGCGGCGCTGCGGCCCAGGAGGCTGCCGACCACCCAGTCGTGATGACGAAGCCGATGACGAAGCCGATATCGAAGCCGACTACGAAGCGTCGCCGCCGCCGGGCTGTGCGGAGTCCGGGGTGCCCGACTGCGGGTCGGTCTGCGCGGGGCTGCTCGGGGGCGGGTCCTGGCTCGGCGTGGGCGTCGGGTCCGGCGCCGGGGTCGTACGGGAAGGGGTGGGCGTCGGCTTCGGGTAGCCGGACGGCCGGGGCGGGGCCGGGCGGGGCGGGCTGCCCTCCGTGGGGCTCTCCGACCCCGGACGCCCGCTGCCCGTCGTCCCGCCGCTCCCCGGGGCCGCCGGAGTCCGCTCCTCGTCCGCCGACGGGTCCGCGCCGTCCGAGGGCGCGGCGCGACTGCCGTCCTCCATCGGGCCCGAGGACCGGCCCATCCGGCGCGGCCCGCCACCGGGCGCGTCGGCCGATCCGCCGTCCGGCTGGGCGTCGCTGCCGTGGTGCCCGTCGACGCGGCCGGAGGGCTTGGGCTTCGGCGCGTCCTCGCTGACGCTCATGCAGCCGGTGAGCGAGACGGCGAAGGCGGACGCGGCGGCGACCGCGGCGGCCGTACGGGCCAGGGAGCGGGCCGTGCGCGCCGCCGTACGGGGCGAGACCGAGCCGTCGGGGGACGCGGGCGAGGAGGCGGAGGACACGGAGGGCGGGGGCGGGGCGTGCAGGGCGGGGGGCGGCACGGTGGCCGGGGCGGCGGGCTGGGACGGGCGACTGGCGGGGAGCGGGCGACGCACGGGCGGGACCTCCGGATCCGGAGCGGACACGCGGGACAGGTGCACTGCCCAACTCCCGCCGCCCACCGGAGGACACGCGCGGGACGCCGGCCGTCGTACGCGCCCGATCGCACGGCCCGGCCGCTAGGGGGTGTCTTACGGATCAGGCCGGATCAGGGAGCGGGGTCTGGTGCGTGCAGATGCAAGGCGGAGGAGGGAGTCGACGCGGAGCGATGGGGGTCCCCCCGCGCCGTTCAGGCGTGGGGGAGAGTGACGACAACGCCGCAGATGTGCGTGCCAGGCCACACGAGCCCGGCCTGATCCGTAAGACACCCCCTAAGCCCTCAGCCGCACCCGAGCACGTACAGCCGCCGCCCGCCGCGCCTCACCCGAGCACGTACAGCCGCGGCCCGCCGCCCCTCACCCGTACCCGAGCGCGTGCAGCCGTTCGTCGTCGATGCCGAAGTGGTGGGCGATCTCGTGGACGACCGTGACCTCGGTCTCGGCGACCACGTCCTCGCGGCTGTCGCACATCCGGAGCGTCGGGCCCCGGTAGACGGTGATCCGGTCCGGCAGCACGCCCGCGTACCACTCGCCCCGCTCCGTCAGCGGCGTCCCTTCGTAGAGCCCGAGCAGGTCGGGGTCGTCCGCCGGGGGCTCGTCCTCGACGAACACGGCAACGTTGTCCATCAGTCGGGTCAGCTCCGGCGGAATCCGGTCCAGCGCCTCGCCGACCAGTTCCTCGAACTCCTCGCGCGTCATCTCCAGCACGCGCCCATTGTGGGTCACGGAGCCGCTCGGAGCGGCCGCCCTCGCGCCGGCCGCGTCCACCACGTTCCCGCGCGCACTCCGGTACTCCACCCCCGCCCGCACTCCGGCACGCCACCACCGCGTACGCCCCGGCACGCCCACCCGTTCCGCATCACCACCCCACGTATGCCCCAACCCCCGGCATAACGGGCCCGGCATGTGGGCATACGGGCACAATGGCCCGCACCGCGCCGTCCGGGGGGCCGCCCCCCGTCTCCTCCGTGCTCCGGCTGCTCCGCGCCGCGTACGACCGCGTCCGGAGCGCCCCAGCCGCCGCCCTGCGTCACTACCGCGCCCACCACCAGGCCCCCACCTTCACGCTGACGCGCCCGCCGCACCCGTATGCCCGCACCCTCGGGCTGATCGTCGTGACCCTGCTCGGCGCCTGGCTCGGCCTGCTGATCGTCGGCAGCGTCCGCGCCCCGGTCGGGCCGGTGGACACGACCATGACGCTGCGTCCGTCGCTCAGCGGCGGCACAAAGATCAGCGTTTCCCCGCTGGGCGCGCTGGAACTGCGGAGCCACCACGCCCCGATACGGCTGGACGTGGACGTGGACCAGCTGGACCCGGCGCGCGCGCAGGCCCTGGTCGACCACCCGGAACGGTTCTCCGGACTGCAGGCCGAGGTCACCCGGGACGTCGAGCGCGGCACCGCCGACCTCGCCTTCCGCTCCTGCGTGGCCGTGGTCTCCGGCGCGACCGCGCTGGGCCTCGCGGTCTACCGCAGGCCGCGCCGCGCGCTGGCCGCCGGCGGCCTCGCCCTCGCGCTGCTCGCCGCCTCCGGCGGAGCCGCGTACGCCACCTGGAACCCCAAGTCCGTGCTGGAACCGCGCTTCTCCGGACTGCTCTCCTCCGCGCCGTCCGTGGTCGGCAACGCCCGCAGCATCGTGAGCGAGTTCAACGTCTACCAAAAGGAGCTGGCCCGCCTGGTCACCAACGTCACCAAGCTCTACGACGTGACCTCCACGCTGCCCGCCTACCAGCCGGACCCCACCACCGTCCGCGTCCTGCACGTCTCCGACATCCATCTGAACCCGGCCGCCTGGCAGATCATCAAGTCCCTGGTGAAGCAGTACGACATCGACGTGATCATCGATACCGGCGACACCATGGACCACGGCACGGCCGCCGAGAACCACTTCCTGGACCCGATCGGCACGCTCGGCGCCCCGTACGTCTGGGTGCGCGGCAACCACGACTCGATGAAGACGCAGAAGTACCTCGCGCAGGGCACGAAGCAGAGCAAGAAGCTGAAGAACGTGAAGGTCGTGGACGAGGGCACCTCGGTACGCGCCGGGGGGCTGCGCATCGCGGGCGTCGGCGACCCGCAGTTCACCCCGGACCGCTCGGTGGCCGCCTCCGGGGACGGCGCGGAGCGCGCCGCGGGCCGGCGGCTGGCCGAGTCCCTGCGCACTCTCTCGCGAGCCCGCACCCCCGCCGACATCGCGCTCGCGCACAACCCGGTCGCCGCCGCCGAGACCGACGGCCTGGTCCCGCTCGTCCTCTCCGGGCACGTCCACCACCGCGACAACAAGACCCTGCCGCACGGCACCCGGCTGATGGTCGAGGGCTCCACGGGCGGCGGCGGGCTGCGGGCTGTCGAGGGCGCGACCCCCGAACAGGTGCAGGCGTCGGTGCTCTATCTGGACCGGGAGACCCGGCACCTGCAGGCGTGGGACGAGATCACGCTCGGCGGGCTGGGCCTGTCGAAGGCCGAGGTCAGCCGCCATCTCCCGGCCGACAACCGGCCCGGCGCCACCCCGTCGCCCACCCCTTCGCGGAGCTCACCGACCCCCCGTTCGTAAACCGTTTTGGCGAACCGTCCCCCCATCCCATATGCTTCTCACGTCCCCGACGGCGCCGACAAAGCGCCCAGGTGGGCCATCAGCCCTCATCGTCTAGTGGCCCAGGACGCCGCCCTTTCAAGGCGGTAGCACGGGTTCGAATCCCGTTGGGGGCACGCAACACCATGTGCGAGACTAGTGCTCGCACAAGCTTGGTCCTGTGGAGCAGTTTGGAGTGCTCGCCACCCTGTCAAGGTGGAGGCCGCGGGTTCAAATCCCGTCAGGACCGCTGCAGCCTTTCTGAGGCTGCGTGGCTGGGTAGCTCAGTTGGTACGAGCGTCCGCCTGAAAAGCGGAAGGTCGCCGGTTCGACCCCGGCCCCAGCCACTCCGCGAGAACCCCGGAAAGTTCGCTTTCCGGGGTTTTTCTGTTTCTTCTCCGGGCCCGGCTACGTGGCCGCGTGTGCGGGGCCCGTGGGGCGGCCGCCCGGGTGGTGGTGGCGCCAGAGCCAGAAGACCGTGCAGGAGAGCAGGGACCAGCCGACCAGCACCAGGTACGGGAAGAGGTGCTGGTGGCCGGGGAAGTAGACGGCCGTGTGCTGGGCGTTGACCGAGGCGCCCGGGGGCAGCCACTGGCCGATGTGGCCCAGTACGGACGGCAGCAGGGGCCAGGAGACCGCGCCGCCGGACGAGGGATTGCCCAGCAGCACCATCAGGCCCCAGGTCGGCACCATCGCCCAGCGCCCGATCAGGGTGTTGAACATCGTGAAGACCATGCCGGACGTGAACATCGTGAACGCCAGGATCAGCCAGGACTGTACGAAGGGCAGCCGCAGCGCCCCGAGCAGCCAGTCGACCACCGCGGCGATGGTGAACGCGCCGAGCAGGCTGTACGCCGCGGTGAAGGCGATCCGCTCGGCCGGATTGAGCGCGCGGGCGTGCACGCTCAGCTGGATGGCGCCGACGAAGCCGACGATCACCGCGGCGAGCGAGATGTAGAAGAGCGCCAGGCCGCGTGGGTCGCCCGGCTGCACCGGCTTGATGTCCTTGATCGTGACGGGGACGCCGGTCTTCTTGCCCACCTGCGGCGCGGCCTGCTGGAGGAGCTGGGCCACCGAGGCGCCGGTGGCGCTGGAGAGGTCCATCCGCACGCCGGACCCGTCCACGCTGATGATCGAGAAGACCTTCTGCTCGTCGACGGCCTCGCGGGCCTGCGCGTACGTCCGGTACTCGTGCAGCCGCAGCGAGGCGTTCAGGGCCTGCTCCATGCCCTGGACGAACTTCTTGCCGTGCGCGTCGTCCGGGGGGCCGACCAGGGCCGTGGGGACGCGGTGCGGGGTCGGGTCGGCCATGGAGAAGGTGTACGAGCCGGCGAAGAGGCCCGCGGCGGCCGCCAGGATGAAGATCAGGACGGTCGCGGGCAGGAACGGCGACTTCTTGAAGGCCTTCCACTTCTCGGCCGCGGTCCGCTGCCGGGCGTGCGCGCCGTGTGCGACGGGCGCGTCGGGGTCGGCACGACCGGCGGGGCCGGCGGGGTCGGCACGATCGGCGTGCGCGGCGTCGTGATCATCGGACATGGAAACACGCTAAAACACTCATCGGAGACATTCTCCTCGGCCACCGCTGGGCTCCCGCCGAGCGGCCGCAGAAGGTGCAGATCCGGCCGTACCCGACCGCCTCCGGCCCCTCCCGGCCGCAATTCGTTCGCCAGTCGTTTCGGCGAGGTGAGATCCTGGATCGCGTATGTCCAGTCAGCCTGCCTCCGCCGCGGCCCAGGGCGCCACGCCCCAGGGCACTTCGCCCACCCTGTCCGCCCTGGGAGCGCAGCTCCCCGAGCTGATGCTGCGCGACCAGCAGCGGCTCGGCCGCCGGCTCGACGGCGCGCGCAGGATCCGCAAGCCCGAGGCCCGGGCCGCCGTGCTGGCCGAGATCGCCGAGGGCGTCGACGAAGCCCGGCTGCGCGTCGAGCAGCGCCGGGCCGCCGTTCCGGAGATCACGTATCCCGAGCAGCTGCCGGTCAGCCAGAAGAAGAACGACATCCTGGAGGCGATACGTGACCACCAGGTCGTGATCGTCGCGGGTGAGACCGGCTCCGGCAAGACCACCCAGATTCCGAAGATCTGCCTGGAGCTGGGCCGTGGCGTGAAGGGCCTGATCGGGCACACCCAGCCGCGCCGGATCGCCGCCCGTACGGTCGCGGAGCGGGTCGCCGAGGAGCTGAGGACCCCGCTGGGCGAGGCGGTCGGCTGGAAGGTCCGCTTCACCGACCAGGTCGGCGGCGACACGCTCGTGAAGCTGATGACGGACGGCATCCTGCTCGCCGAGATCCAGACGGACCGCGAGCTGCGCCAGTACGACACGATCATCATCGACGAGGCGCACGAGCGCAGCCTCAACATCGACTTCCTGCTCGGCTATCTGGCGCAGCTGCTGCCGAAGCGGCCGGACCTGAAGGTCGTCATCACGTCGGCCACGATCGACCCGGAGCGGTTCTCGCGGCACTTCGGGGACGCGCCGATCGTCGAGGTCAGCGGGCGCACGTATCCGGTGGAGGTGCGGTACCGCCCGCTGCTGGAGGAGGGCGGCGACGACGCCGACCGGGACCAGATCACCGCGATCTGCGAGGCCGCGGACGAGCTGCAGGCCGAGGGCCCCGGCGACATCCTGGTCTTCCTCTCCGGCGAGCGGGAGATCCGGGACACGGCGGACGCGCTGACCAAACGCCTGAACAGGGGCGGCGCGGTGGCGCAGAACACCGAGGTACTGCCGCTGTACGCGCGCCTCTCGCACGCCGAGCAGCACCGCGTCTTCCAGCGTCACTCCGGCCGCCGCATCGTGCTCGCGACGAACGTCGCGGAGACCTCGCTGACGGTCCCGGGCATCCGGTACGTCATCGACACGGGCGTGGCGCGCATCTCGCGGTACAGCTACCGCACGAAGGTGCAGCGGCTGCCGATCGAGCCGATCTCGCAGGCCAGCGCCAATCAGCGCAAGGGCCGCTGCGGCCGGCTCAGCGACGGCATCTGCGTCCGGCTGTACTCGGAGGAGGACTTCGAGTCCCGGCCGGAGTTCACGGACGCGGAGATCCTGCGGACGAACCTGGCGTCGGTCATCCTGCAGATGACCGCGGCCGGCCTCGGCGACATCGAGAAGTTTCCTTTCATCGACCCGCCGGACCGCCGCAACATCAAGGACGGCGTGCAGCTCCTGGAGGAGCTCGGCGCGGTCGACCCGAAGCAGAAGGACCCGAAGAAACGGCTCACCCCGATGGGCCGGAAGCTCTCCCAGCTGCCGGTGGACCCGCGGCTCGCGCGGATGGTCCTGGAGGCCGACAGCAACGGCTGCGTACGCGAAGTCATGGTCATCGCCGCGGGCCTGTCCATCCAGGACCCGCGCGAGCGGCCCGCCGACAAGCAGCAGCAGGCCGACCAGCAGCACGCCCGCTTCAAGGACGAGACCAGCGACTTCCTGGCGTACCTGAATCTCTGGCGGTACGTCAGGGAGCAGCAGAAGGCGCTGTCCTCCTCGGCGTTCCGCCGCATGTGCCGCAATGAATTCCTGAACTACCTGCGGATACGCGAGTGGCAGGACATCTATACGCAGCTGCGCACGGTCGCCAAGACGATGGGCATCCATCTCAGCGAGCAGGACGCGGCGCCTGATCACATCCACACGTCCCTGCTCGCCGGTTTGCTCTCGCATATCGGGCTCAAGGACACTGACGCCAAGAACGAGTACCTGGGCGCCCGCAGCGCCAAGTTCGCGGTCTTCCCCGGCTCGGCGCTCTTCAAGAAGCCACCGCGCTGGATCATGTCGGCGGAGCTGGTCGAAACGTCCCGCCTGTGGGCGCGGGTGAACGCGAAGATCGAGCCGGAGTGGGTCGAGCCGCTCGCCCAGCACCTGGTGAAGCGGACGTACAGCGAGCCGCACTGGGAACAGAAGATGGCCGCGGTGATGGCGTACGAGCGGGTCACGCTCTACGGCGTACCGATCGTGGCCCAGCGCAAGGTCAACTACGGCCGGATCGATCCGGAGATCTCGCGCGACCTGTTCATCCGCAACGCCCTGGTCGAGGGCGACTGGCGGACCCACCACCAGTTCTTCCACGACAACCGCAAGCTGCTGGGCGAGGTCGAGGAGCTGGAGCACCGGGCCCGGCGCCGCGACATCCTCGTGGACGACGAGACGCTCTTCGACTTCTACGACCAGCGCATCCCCGAACACGTCGTATCCGGGGCGCACTTCGACTCCTGGTGGAAGAAGAAGCGCCAGGACGAGCCGGAACTGCTCAACTTCGAGCAGTCGATGCTCATCAACGAGACCGCCGAGGCCGTCACCAAGGACGACTACCCGGACTCCTGGCGGCAGGGGAAGCTGAAGTTCAGGGTCACGTACCAATTCGAGCCGGGCGCCGACGCGGACGGCGTGACCGTCCACATCCCGCTCCAGGTGCTCAACCAGGTGTCCGCCGACGGCTTCGACTGGCAGATCCCGGGCCTGCGCGAGCAGGTGGTCACCGAGCTGATCCGGTCGCTGCCCAAGCCGATCCGGCGCAACTACGTGCCGGCCCCGAACTTCGCGGCCCGCTTCCTGGACGCGACCGTGCCTCTGCAGGGCCCGCTGACCGCCTCGCTGGCGGCCGGGCTGCAGCGGATGGTGGGCGTGCCCGTCGAGGCGGCCGATTTTGACTGGTCCAAGGTGCCGGACCACTTGAAGATCACCTTCCGAGTGGTGGACGAGCGGCGGCGCAAGCTCGCCGAGGCCAAGGACCTCGAAGCGCTGCAGCTGAAGCTCAAGCCCAAGACCCGGGCGGCGATCTCCAAGGCGTTCGAGCAGGCCGCGCAGAAGCAGGGCGGGCAGCCCGGCAAGGCCGGCGCGGACGCGGGCCCGGCGGGGCCGGAGCAGCGCACGGGCCTGACCTCCTGGACGATCGGCACGCTGCCGCACACCTTCGAGACGCGGCGCGCCGGCCAGCCCCTGAAGGCGTACCCGGCGCTGGTCGACGAGGGCACCTCGGTGGCCGTACGGCTCTTCGACACCGAGGCGGAGCAGCGGAGCGCGATGTGGGCCGGCACCCGCCGCCTCGTCCTGCTCAACATCACCTCCAATCCGGCCAAGTTCGCGCAGAGCAAGCTCACGAACCAGCAGAAGCTGGCGCTCTCCCGTAATCCGCATGGCTCGATTCAGTCGCTCTTCGACGACTGCGTGACCGCCGCGGCGGACCGGCTGATCGCCGCGCACGGCGGCCCGGCCTGGGACGAGGAGGGGTTCAAGAAGCTCTTCGACGCAGTGCGGGCCGACCTGGTCGACGCCACGATGAAGACCGTGCAGCAGGTCCGCGAGGTACTGGCGGCCTGGCAGGCGTGCGAGCGGCGGCTGAAAGACACCACCTCGCCGGTGCTGCTGGCCTCGGTCGCGGACGTCAGGGAGCAGCTGGCACGGCTCATCAAGCCGGGCTTCGTCACCGAGCACGGCGCCAAGCGGCTGCCGGACCTGATGCGGTATCTGGTCGCCGCCGACCGCCGGCTCCAGCAGATGCCCACCAGCGCCGAGCGGGACCGCTCCCGGATGGCGAAGGTCAAGGAGATGCAGGACGAATTCGCCTGGCTGCTGGAGCAGTTCCCGGCGGGGCGGCCGGTGCCGCAGCAGGCGCTGGAGATCCGCTGGATGATCGAGGAGCTGCGGGTGAGCTACTTCGCGCACGCGCTGGGCACCGCGTATCCGATCTCCGACAAGCGGATCGTGAAGGCGGTGGACGCGGCCGCTCCGTAGGCGGCCGGGGCCCGTTCCGGTGTGCGCCGGGTCACCGCCGGGCGCCGGCCAGGGCCTCCCCCGGCAGCGAGTTCGACTCACCCCCTGACCTGCTGTAGAGTCTTGCTTCGCAGCCACCGCGCAAGCGGAGGAAGCAGCAAGGTCCTGTGGAGCAGTTTGGAGTGCTCGCCACCCTGTCAAGGTGGAGGCCGCGGGTTCAAATCCCGTCAGGACCGCAGCAGAAAGGGCCCGCATCCGATCCGGATGCGGGCCCTTTCGTCGTACTCGGCTCGCAGTCGGCGCTCGTACTCGGCCGTACTCGGCGACCGTTTCCGGCCCCCGCCGCCGGCGGCCGGTTCCCGTCCCGTCTCGTGGCGCACGCCCGATCCGGCTCCTTGACTGCGCCTCCCACCGCCGGTACCCACGAAGCAGGGGCGGGCTGCGGAGGTGCGGGCGATGGCGGCAAGGGGGAGACACGGGACCGGCCCACCGTTCCGCGCGGCCCGGCGACCAAGATCGTCTCTGCGGGGCCGCCAGCGGCCGCTCCACGCACTGGCCGCTCTTCGGCACTCGGGGACGCCTCCGCGGCCCGTACGCGGCGCGTGACGGCCTCTTCGCGTCCATCGGCGCCGAGACCGGCCCCCCGCGTCCTCATTTCCGCGCCCGCGATCCGCAGTGAGGACGAAAGTCCGCTGCCGAGGTGACCAATGACGCCTCCCTCATCGCCCGTGCGGTGAGAGGCTGTTGAGGAGCGGGATGACCGCTGTGCACTACCGCAGCGGCCGCCAATGGGACAACCACTGGCGGCTGTGACGGGTGTCACCGCACGAGTTTTGGGATCAGGGGAACTTACGCCCTGCCTACAGGCAGTCAATTTAATATGTGCAATTGCACCGCCCACCCGGTGGCCTTCCGGCCGTACCGGCGAGTACGGGGGCCCGGGTTCCGGAGCCCCCGTGGGCGGTGACCACGAGCGACGCTCCGGCCTGCGGGAGCGGCGTCCGCGACACGCCCGGCCGGCGGGGGCGGACGAGCGGCCCAAGGGCACATGAGCGCACAAAAAAGATCGCGCTGGACCCGGCGGAGTCCAGCGCGATCGATGACGTACCTCTGTGCCGCAGGTGCGGCGCCTGTTGGGGCAGGCGCCTCGTCATATGGAGCTTTGTGGTGCTCTATGGGCATACCGCGGGTTGGGGGACCCGGAAATGCCCGGTCATGCGTGTTTTCAGGCCTCGCTGCGCTGCTGGGGGATGCCCGCCAGCAGTGCGCGGACCTCAGCCTCGCGGTAGCGCCGATGTCCACCGAGAGTCCGGATGGACGTGAGCTTGCCTGCCTTGGCCCAACGGGTCACCGTCTTGGGGTCGACACGGAACATCGTGGCAACCTCGGCAGGGGTCAGCAGCGGCTCGGCGTCAGGGGTGCGAGCGGTCATGAGCGGCCTCCTCGGGAGAACCGAACCATCACGGTTCTTTCCTCTAAATTCTGCACCTTGACCCGCGTTGCCCGAAATGGCGGACGCGGGCCGAGTCGGTTATAGGACGAACGGCTTGTCCTCGGCACTACAACTACACCATCTGTCCAGCCGCGTCGGCCAAACCGATGGAATTGCCCTCTCAGGTGTTCAACCTCGGCGGAAGCCGATGGACCGTGCCATAGCGGACAGTCACGCCCCTGTGACGATCAGTCACATCGTGATCAGGCGTCACCAGTCCCACCAAGGAGTGCAATACCGATCTATCCGCCCTTAGTTGGACGGAAGGAGCCCCAGTCAGGCTCCTTGTCCTATTTTGGCACGAGGGTGGTAGTTGGTGGCAAGGCCCGAAGTCAGTGCTTTAGGTCACTGTTGTGCGAAAAGACCGGATCGGGACCTACGTCCCCTACATCCGAACCACCGCACCGTGATCACACAGCACCGCACAGAAAACCCTCAACCACCGCACAGGGATCGCCTGCAGCCCACCACCCGTAGGCACGCGCCGGTACGCCCGCCGGGGGCGCACAACGGAGGCGCGCGTCATGGCGACACGTGCCTCCGAAGATGATCACCCAAGCCCGCGGTCAGCTCGCGTACTGCCGCTCCCGGACCGCACGCCAGCGGTCCGACAGCTTCTCGTACGCCGCGCCGGCGCGCTCCCCGTCCCCCTCGCGCAGCGCCGTGAGCCCCTCCGCCACCTCCGCGGCGGAACGGTCCTCGGCGAGCTGCCCCTCGGGGACGGCGTGCACCAGCCCCCCGTAGTCCAGCTCGACGAGGGCGCGCGGGTGGAATTCCTCCAGCCAGCGCCCCACATCTACCAGGCCGTCGATGAGCGGGCCCTCCTCGAGGGCGTCCCGCAGCGTGCGCAGGCCGCGCGCGACCCGACGCCTGGCCTCGACCATCGGCGTGCGGTAACGCAGTACGAGCCCTTGGTCACCCTTCGTGTACTCCCGCTCCGCGTCGTTGAAGAGCACGAACCAGCGCACCGGTACGTGCCAGGTCGCCGTGCGGATCCAGGGGCGCGCGTCAGGGTTCATTTCAAGCCACCGCTCATAGTCGGCGGCGGCCTGCCGGCGGACGACCGGAGGCAGCGCGGCGTCCAGCACCGGCGCCGGCAGCCGCTCGGGCAGCTCCTCCAGCGCCTGCCAGCCCCGCAGCCGCGTCCGCCAGGGGCACACGCACGTCACGCCGTCCACGACGGCGATGAAGGCGTCACCACTCTCGTGCACGGGGACCGCGACGGGCGGGGTCGCCAGCAGATCGGCCAGCGAGCGCCGCAGCTCGTCCTGGGCGGTGGGCGTGGCGTCCCGCTTGGCGTACCGCGCCCAGTGGGAGCGCTCCGGCTCGGGGAACGCTGCCAGCGGTTCGTAGACCCGTAGATACGCCGCATACGGGACCATCACCGACGACGCCAAGGCCACGCCCGCTCCATTCTTCTGTCGGTCCCTCTTCGGAGGACCGCAAGGGAAGTCCGCCGCAGAGGAGTCTGCCAAGGGGCAGCACACCGCCGGGAATTGCCCCCGTCGAGCGGCCCGGCATGCGCAAATCGTCCCATGCCCGTCCCCCACTAGGGGGTGATCCTCCGCACTGTGCCGATCAGCGGGCGTCGAAGGTCATACGCTTCCCCCGACCGGCCCTCCCCCCGCTTCTCCCTGCCACAAGCGGGAGGGAACGACCCGAGGGCGTCCACCGCGACTATGGGAGTCACCACAGTGACCGACGTACGTCCCTCCCCCGAGCACTCCGTGCCGGGGGCCTCCGCAGTCCACGCCGACGGCGGTGTCCTGCACACCCTGTTCCGGTCCGATCAGGGCGGCCACGAGCAGGTCGTGCTCTGCCAGGACCGTGCCAGCGGCCTCAAGGCCGTGATCGCGATCCACAGCACCGCGCTCGGCCCCGCCCTGGGCGGCACCCGCTTCCACGCGTACGCCTCCGAGGAGGAGGCCGTGCTGGACGCGCTGAACCTCTCCCGCGGCATGTCGTACAAGAACGCGCTCGCGGGCCTGGACCACGGCGGCGGCAAGGCCGTGATCATCGGTGATCCCGATGTGGTCAAGACCGAAGAACTACTGCTCGCCTACGGCCGCTGCGTGGCCTCCCTCGGTGGCCGTTACGTCACGGCCTGCGACGTCGGTACGTACGTCGCGGACATGGACGTGGTCGCCCGGACGAACCGCTGGACCACCGGCCGCTCGCCCGAGAACGGCGGCGCCGGCGACTCCTCCGTCCTCACCGCGTACGGCGTCTTCCAGGGCATGCGCGCCGCCGCGCAGCACCAGTGGGGCGACCCGAGCCTGCGCGACAAGAAGGTGGGCATCGCGGGCGTCGGCAAGGTCGGCCGCCACCTCGTCGAGCATCTGCTCGAAGACGGGGCCGAGGTGGTCATCACGGATGTACGGGCCGAATCGGTGGAGCGGATTCTGGCCACGCATCCGCGGGTCCGCGCGGTCGCCGACACCGAGGCGCTCATCCGTACGGAGGGCCTCGACGTGTACGCGCCGTGCGCGCTGGGCGGCGCGCTCAACGATCACTCCGTACCGGTCCTGACCGCGAAGGTGGTCTGCGGCGCGGCCAACAACCAGCTCGCCCATCCGGGCGTGGAGAAGGATCTCGCCGACCGCGGAATCCTTTATGCGCCCGACTATGTGGTCAATGCGGGCGGTGTCATCCAGGTGGCGGACGAGCTGCACGGGTTCGACTTCGACCGGTGCAAGGCCAAGGCCGGAAAGATCTTCGACACAATGCTTTCAATATTCGCGAATGCGAAGACAAACGGCATTCCGCCGGCCGCGGCGGCGGACCGGCTGGCCGAGCTCCGGATGGCGGAGGCACGCTCCGCCTGACCGCCGCCACCCTCCGCGGCCGCACCCGGTGACCGTGGGGTTCCTACAGTGACACGCTCGGTGGGCGGTGAAGGAGACATCCCTCACCACCCACCGGCGGGTCGCCGGACGTGACACGTTAAAATCGCAGCTGACCAGCGGGTACGGGGCGTCCCGCGGGTCATGCCGGGCGGCCGGTGGTGCGGGCGACGTACCGTATGGCCGCGGAAGCAGGTACCGTTAAAGCCCTACGGGCCGGACTCTCCGTCGAGAGTCCGCTCTGAACCATGAACGCGTGTCAAGACTCTGGGGCCGTCGAGCCCCGTCGTTGAGGGGGTCGAGCCATGGGGCGCGGCCGGGCCAAGGCCAAGCAGACGAAGGTCGCCCGCCAGCTGAAGTACAACAGCGGTGGGACTGATCTCTCACGCCTGGCCGAAGAGCTGGGTGCATCGCCGCAACAGCCGGCACAGCAGCCGCCGAACGGTGAGCCGTTCGAGGATGACGAGGACGACGACCCGTACGCACGGTACGCCGACCTGTACAACAACGATGACGATGAGGAGGACGAGGGCGACTCGTCCGACCAGCGTCGTCGCGCCTGACGCCGCCGCGCGTTCAAGGCAACAGCAGCATCACGGACCCGGTCCGGCGCATCGCCCGGACCGGGTTCTGTGCTGCCCTGCTGCCGTGCGGGGCCTGCGTCAGCCGGCGTAGTCACCGGTCAGGGCCGCGGCCTCGGCCTGGTCGCCGCGCTCGACGATCTCACCGCTGACCCAGGCGTCCATGCCGCGGTCCGCGAGGGTGGCGAGCGCCACGTCCACCGATTCCTGGGGCACGACGGCCATCATGCCGACGCCCATGTTCAGGGTCTTCTCCAGCTCCAGGCGCTCGACCGAGCCGGCCGTGCCGACCAGGTCGAAGACCGCGCCGGGGGTCCAGGTGGAACGGTCGATCGTGGCGTGCAGGCCGTCCGGGATCACCCGCGCGAGGTTGGCCGCGAGGCCGCCGCCGGTGATGTGCGAGAAGGCGTGCACGTCGGTGGTGCGGGTGAGCGCCAGGCAGTCCAGCGAGTAGATCTTGGTGGGCTCCAGCAGCTCCTCGCCCAGGGTGCGGCCGAACTCGGCGACCTCCTGGTCCAGGGCCATGCCGGCGCGGTCGAAGAGCACGTGGCGAACGAGCGAGTACCCGTTCGAGTGAAGACCGGAGGACTCCATGGCGATCACCACGTCACCCTTACGGATACGATCCGCGCCCAGCACGCGGTCGGCCTCGACCACGCCCGTACCGGCCCCGGCGACGTCGAAGTCGTCCTCGCCGAGCAGGCCCGGGTGCTCGGCGGTCTCGCCGCCGACCAGCGCGCAGCCGGCCAGCACACAGCCCTCGGCGATGCCCTTCACGATCGACGCCACCCGCTCGGGGAAGACCTTGCCGACGCAGATGTAGTCGGTCATGAACAGCGGCTCGGCGCCGCAGACGACCAGGTCGTCCACGACCATGCCGACCAGGTCGTGGCCAATCGTGTCGTACACGCCCATCTTGCGGGCGATGTCGACCTTGGTGCCCACGCCGTCGGTCGCGGAGGCGAGCAGCGGGCGCTCGTACCGCTTGAGCGCGGAGGCGTCGAAGAGGCCGGCGAAGCCGCCGAGCCCGCCGACGACCTCGGGCCGGGTGGCCTTCTTGACCCACTTCTTCATGAGGTCGACGGCGCGGTCGCCCGCTTCGATGTCGACGCCCGCGCTCGCGTAGCTGGCACCGGTGCCCGCGTGCGGCGCACGCTGAGGAGATTCAGCAGACATGGCTGAGAGCTTTCGTGTCGTCTTGCAGGGGTTCTACGGGCGACGCAGCGCGTCGGCGCCGCCGACCCCGGCGGTGAGCGTCTGCACACCGTCCACGTCGGACGACGTCCGGCCCTCGGTCTCCGACTCCAGCAGGTGCTTGCCGAGCAGCTCCGGGTCGGGGAGGTCCATCGGGTACTCGCCGTCGAAGCAGGCGCGGCACAGGTTGGGCTTGGCGATCGTGGTCGCCTCGACCATGGCGTCGGTGGAGATGTACGCGAGCGAGTCGGCGCCCAGGGACTTGCCGATCTCCTCGACCGAGAGACCGTTGGCGATCAGCTCGGCGCGGGTGGCGAAGTCGATGCCGAAGAAGCACGGCCACTTGATCGGCGGGGAGGAGATCCGCACGTGGACCTCGGCGGCGCCGGCCTCGCGGAGCATCCGTACCAGCGCGCGCTGGGTGTTGCCGCGGACGATCGAGTCGTCGACGACCACCAGGCGCTTGCCGCGGATGACTTCCTTGAGCGGGTTGAGCTTCAGGCGGATGCCCAGCTGGCGGATGGTCTGCGAGGGCTGGATGAAGGTCCGGCCGACGTAGGAGTTCTTGACCAGTCCGGTGCCGAACGGGATACCGCTGGCCTCGGCATAGCCGACCGCTGCCGGGGTGCCGGACTCGGGCGTCGCTATGACCAGGTCGGCCTCGGCGGGCGCCTCGGCGGCCAGCTTGCGGCCCATCTCCACGCGGGAGAGGTACACGTTCCGGCCCGCGATGTCCGTGTCGGGACGGGCGAGGTAGACGTACTCGAAGACGCAGCCCTTGGGGCGGGCCTCGGCGAAGCGGGTCGCGCGCAGGCCGTCCTCGTCGATGGCGACCATCTCACCGGGCTCGATCTCCCGGATGAAGCTGGCGCCGCAGATGTCCAGCGCCGCGGTCTCGGAGGCGACCACCCAGCCGCGCTCCAGGCGGCCGAGGACCAGCGGGCGGATGCCCTGCGGATCACGCGCCGCGTACAGGGTGTGCTCGTCCATGAAGCACAGCGAGAAGGCGCCCTTGACCTTCGGGAGGACGCGCGGCGCGGCCTCCTCGACGGTCAGCGGCTTGCCGTCCTCGTCGACCTGGCCGGCCAGCAGCGCCGTCACCAGGTCGGTGTCGTTGGTGGCCGCGACCTGCGTCGCCCGGCCGCCCTCGCGGGGCAGCTCGGCGACCAGCTCGGCCAGCTCGGCGGTGTTCACCAGATTGCCGTTGTGACCCAGCGCGATCGAGCCGTGCGCGGTGGCACGGAAGGTCGGCTGGGCGTTCTCCCACACGGACGCACCGGTGGTGGAGTAGCGGGCATGGCCCACGGCGATGTGGCCCTGGAGAGAGCCCAGGGAGGTCTCGTCGAAGACCTGGGAAACGAGCCCCATGTCCTTGAAGACCAGGATCTGTGAGCCGTTGCTCACTGCGATGCCCGCGGACTCCTGCCCACGGTGCTGCAGCGCGTACAGCCCGAAATAAGTGAGTTTGGCGACCTCTTCTCCCGGGGCCCAGACACCAAAGACGCCGCAGGCGTCCTGGGGACCCTTCTCACCAGGGAGCAGGTCGTGGTTGAGTCGTCCGTCACCACGCACATCAATGAGTCTAGGGCAGGTACGGGATTCATCCGAACCGGGGATGGCCGTGAACCTGGACGATGTGCTTGACGTGAACACACGGTCGGCACCCGGGTCGGGGCCGCACAGAGCCTGCAGCCCCTGGTACAGGGCGCGCCACGGCAGCGGGCGGGACGAGGATCCTTATCCGTGCCTCACATCGGGTGAGAAGCGTCACTTCTCCGCCATTGTCGGATCGACCGAAAGAAGAGTCCCCATTTAGCGGGATTTCGGAGTCGAGCCCCGCGGCTCACACGTCACATCTTTCCCGACAGTTTCCCGTCAGCAAACAAGGCTCTCAGGACAGTACCGGCAGGTACTCCCCCAGATCGGCCCGCTCGCCGCTCGCGCTGACCGCCGCGTCCGCCACCGCGTCGGCCCAGGCCGTACGGCCCGTCGCCAGCCGCAGCCAGGTCAGCGGGGCGGTCTCCACGACGTTCGGCGGGGTGCCGCGGGTGTGCCGCGGCCCCGCCACGCACTGCACGACGGCGAAGGGCGGCACGCGTACCTCCACGGAGCCGCCCGGCGCCTTCTCCGCCAGCGCGTCGGCGAGCAGCCGGGTCGCGGCGGCCAGCGCCTGCCGGTCGAACGGGATCTCCGTACCGGTCGCGGCGGCCAGGTCGTCGGTGTGCACGACCAGCTCGACACAGCGGGTCACCAGCACCTCGTCCAGCCGCATCGCCCCGGTCCTGACCGGCAGCAGCCGGTCGTCGGCGGCGCCGGCCACCAGCGTGGCGTACCGCTCGGCGGCGCGGTCCAGCAGGGCGACCGGGTCCTGCTCGGCGGCCGTCTCCCGCACGTACGCGTCGATCTTGTCGGCGTGCGGCGCGGTGGCGAACGGCCACTGGGCGAGCGTCGTCTCCTGGCGCGCCGGCGCGGGCCGCTCCAGGCCTGCCGCGACGTGCTCCAGCGCCATGGAGAGGTGCACGACGAGCTCCCGTACGGTCCACTCCCCCAGCCGCGTCGGCCGCGCGAACTCCTCGGGACCGAAGCCCCGTACGGCCTCCCGTACGTGCGCGAACTGCGCCGTCACCGCGGCCCGGGTCTTGGCGGAGTCGTACTTACGAGGACGCTTCTTGGCCGGTGGCATGACCGCGAGCCTAATGGCAACGGGCGGTGGCCCCGGCGGACGGCAACGGGCGGTGGCCCCACCGGATTTCTCCGGCGGGGCCACCGCCCGTGACAGGGAAAGCGATCAGGCGAAGATGCCCGGGAGGGTCTCCTCGTGCGCCGTGCGCAGCTCGCTCAGCGGAATGCTGAACTGGCCCTGAACGTCCAGGACATCACCGTCGACGACGCCGATGCGGGTCACCGGGAGGCCGCGCGCACCGCACATGTCGGTGAAGCGGAGCTCCTCGCTGCGCGGCACCGAGACGACCGCGCGGCCCGCGGACTCGGAGAACAGCGTGACGAAGGGGTCCTCGCCGTCGGGGACGACGACGCGGGCGCCCTTGCCGCCCTTGAGGCAGGACTCCACGAGCGCCTGGACCAGTCCGCCGTCGGACAGGTCGTGCGCCGCGTCGATCATGCCGTCGCGGGAGGCCGAGATCAGGATCTCGGCGAGCAGCCGCTCGCGCTCCAGGTCCACCTCCGGCGGCAGGCCGCCCAGGTGGTCGTGGATCACCTCCGCCCAGGCCGAGCCGCTCAGCTCGTCGCGGGTGTCACCGAGCAGGTAGAGGAGCTGGCCCTCTTCCGCGAAGGCGACCGGCGTACGGCGGGCCACGTCGTCGATCACGCCGAGGACGGCGACGACCGGCGTCGGGTGGATGGCGGCCTCGCCCGTCTGGTTGTACAGCGAGACGTTGCCGCCGGTGACCGGCGTACCGAGCTGCCGGCAGCCGTCCGCGAGGCCGCGGACGGCCTCGGCGAACTGCCACATGACGGCCGGGTCCTCGGGCGAACCGAAGTTCAGGCAGTCCGAGACGGCGAGCGGCTTGGCGCCGGTCGCGGCCACGTTCCGGTACGACTCGGCGAGCGCGAGCTGCGCACCGTGGTACGGGTCCAGCTTCGCGAAGCGGCCGTTGCCGTCGGTGGCCAGCGCCACGCCCAGCCCGGTCTCGGCGTCGATGCGGATCATCCCGGAGTCCTCCGGGCTGGCCAGCACGGTGTTGCCCTGCACGAAGTGGTCGTACTGGGAAGTGATCCAGGACTTGGACGCCTGGTTGGGCGACGAGACCACCTTCAGGACCTGCTCGCGCAGCTCGTCGCCGTTGGCCGGGCGGGCCAGCTTCGCGGCGTCGTCGGCCTGCAGGGTGTCCTGCCACTCGGGGCGGGCGTACGGACGCTCGTACACCGGGCCCTCGTGGGCCACCGTGCGCGGGTCGACGTCGACGATCTTCTCGCCGTGCCAGAAGATCTCCAGCCGGTCGCCGTCGGTGACCTCACCGATGACGGTGGCGGTGACGTCCCACTTCTCGCAGATCTCCAGGAAGCGGTCGACCTTCTCCGGCTCGACCACCGCGCACATGCGTTCCTGCGACTCGCTCATGAGGATTTCCTCGGGCGAGAGCGTGGAGTCGCGCAGCGGCACGTCGTCGAGCTCGACGCGCATACCGCCGGAGCCGTTCGAGGCCAGCTCGGAGGTGGCGCAGGAGATGCCGGCGGCGCCGAGGTCCTGGATGCCGACGACGAGCTTCTCGGCGAACGCCTCCAGGGTGCACTCGATGAGCAGCTTCTCCTGGAAGGGGTCGCCGACCTGGACGGCGGGGCGCTTCGAAGGCTTCGAGTCGTCGAAGGTCTCGGAGGCCAGGATGGAGGCGCCGCCGATGCCGTCGCCGCCCGTCCTGGCGCCGTACATGATGACCTTGTTGCCTGCGCCGGACGCCTTGGCGAGGTGGATGTCCTCGTGCCGCATGACGCCGATGGCACCGGCGTTGACCAGCGGGTTGCCCTGGTAGCAGGCGTCGAAGACGACCTCGCCGCCGATGTTGGGCAGGCCCAGGCAGTTGCCGTAGCCGCCGATGCCCGCGACGACGCCCGGGAGGACGCGCTTGGTGTCGGGGTGGTCGGCGGCGCCCATGCGCAGCGGGTCCACGACGGCGACCGGGCGGGCGCCCATCGCGATGATGTCGCGGACGATGCCGCCGATGCCGGTCGCGGCGCCCTGGTACGGCTCGACGTACGAGGGGTGGTTGTGCGACTCGACCTTGAAGGTGACCGCGTAACCGTTGCCGACGTCCACGACGCCCGCGTTCTCGCCGATGCCGACGAGCAGCGCGTCGGTCTCCGGGGCCTTCTCGCCGAACTGCCGCAGGTGGACCTTGCTGCTCTTGTAGGAGCAGTGCTCGGACCACATGACGGAGTACATCGCGAGCTCGGCGCCGGTCGGGCGGCGGCCGAGGATCTCGCGGACCCGCTCGTACTCCTCCTGCTTCAGGCCCAGTTCGGCCCAGGGCTGGTCGACGTCGGGCGTCCCGGCGGCGTGCTTGACCGTGTCCAGCGTCATGCGTTGACCAACTTCTTCAGGATCGAGGTGAAGAATCCGAGGCCGTCGGTACGCCCCGTACCGATCAGCGGCTCGACGGCGTGCTCGGGGTGCGGCATGAGGCCGACGACATTGCCGGCCGCATTGGTGATGCCGGCGATGTCCCGCAGCGAGCCATTGGGGTTGACGTCCAGATACCGGAAGGCGACGCGGCCCTCGGCCTCCAGCTCGTCGAGGGTGTGCTCATCGGCGACGTAACGGCCGTCGATGTTCTTCAGCGGCACGTTGATCTCCTGGCCGGCGGTGTAGTCCGCCGTCCACGCCGTGTCGGCGTTCTCCACCCGCAGCTTCTGATCGCGGCAGATGAAGTGGAGGTGGTTGTTCCGCAGCATCGCACCGGGCAGCAGGTGCGTCTCCGTGAGGACCTGGAAACCGTTGCAGATGCCGAGGACGGGCATGCCCGCCTTGGCCTGCTCGATCACCGTGTCCATGACGGGCGAGAAGCGGGAGATGGCACCGGCGCGCAGGTAGTCGCCGTAGGAGAAGCCGCCGGGCAGCACCACGGCGTCGACCTGCTTGAGGTCCTTGTCCTTGTGCCACAGCGGCACGGCCTCGGCCCCGGCGAGCCGGACGGCGCGCTGGGTGTCGCGGTCGTCCAGCGTGCCGGGGAAGGTGATGACTCCGACGCGAGCTGTCATGAGTCGACCCGTACGACGAAGTCTTCGATGACGGTGTTGGCGAGGAAGGTCTCGGCCATCTCGCGGATGCGGGCGAGGGCGGCCTCGTCGACCGGGCCCTCCACCTCAAGTTCGAAACGCTTGCCCTGACGTACGTCGGAGATGCCCTCGAAACCCAGACGCGGCAGTGCACGCTGCACCGCCTGTCCCTGCGGGTCGAGGATCTCGGGCTTGAGCATGACGTCGACTACGACGCGTGCCACTGGCACTCCCGGTTGTGTGGTGCGTAAGGCGGTTCCTTCACAGTACCTTGCCGAAAAATCTACGCGCATAGATCTGTACTCGGCCGATCACGTTCCGGTATCGGCGGTTGTGAACACCCGGGAAAAATCCTCGAAAAGATCGGCAGTCCCGATTGCGCGGGGACACGCTGAGGAAATTAACTGGGCTTCACAATGCATTGCTCATCGCTGTACAAATGAAAAAGCATTGATCCCAGCCATCCGGATCTGTGGCATCTCCCCATGTCAGCACGGAGATGTCACGCGAAAGGACCGATATCCGTGGCGCAGCGCGTAGTAGTCACGCTCTCCGATGACATCGACGGCGGAGAAGCCGCAGAGACGGTCACCTTCGGATTGGACGGGAAGACGTACGAGATCGACGTCAATCCCGCCAATGCGAAGAAACTGCGCGAGGTGCTCGCGCCGTACGTCGAGGCCGGGCGCAAGCGTGCGAAGTCCGGCAAGGCCTACCGGCACACCTCCGTGGCGGCCGACCCTGCCGCCGTACGGGCCTGGGCCCGCTCGCACCAGATGGACGTGCCCCCGCGGGGCCGCATCCCGAAGAAGGTCTACGAGGCGTTCGAGGCCGCCAACAGCTGAGTCCGTTGCCGGCCGGAAGCCCCTGCCGGCAGCGGACTTGCGCTGCACCCCCCTTGATCAGCTAAAGTCTGGAGCACGCCGAGGGGCGAGGCCGAGAGGCCGGGCCCCGAGGAGTCACGCGGGTGTAGCTCAGTAGTAGAGCGCCCCCTTTCCAAGGGGGAGGCGCAGTGTGCAATCCCTGTCACCCGCTCTGACGGTCTCGACCAGTCCTCCGGATCAGGTAGAGTAGCTGTCGCGCCGCCCGGTGAAAGCCGGACGGATGCATGCGGACGTAGCTCAGTTGGTAGAGCGCAACCTTGCCAAGGTTGAGGTCGCGAGTTCGAGCCTCGTCGTCCGCTCAGGGAAAGAAGACCCCGGTCATCGCGACCGGGGTCTTCTGCTTTTCCGCCGACGCGATCACCGAGTGCGGGAACACGATCATCGAGTACGCGATCATCGAGCCGCGAGGAAATTGATCTGTGGCCGTGGCCACATTCGTCCCGCCGCCCGCCGGACGGCACGAGCACCCCACACGGTTGGCTATAGTGGTTCCCGCACCGCGCGCTTCGGCGCCGGGCAGGCGGACGTAGCTCAGTTGGTAGAGCGCAACCTTGCCAAGGTTGAGGTCGCGAGTTCGAGCCTCGTCGTCCGCTCCGCAGGGGAAAGGCCCCGGTCATCGCGACCGGGGCCTTTCTCGTGTGCGGGCTCGCTCAGGACCACTTGTGGCCGGTGAGCCGCTCGTACGCCTCGATGTACTTCGCGGCGGTCTGCTCGGCGATCTCCGCCGGCAGCGGGGGCGGCGGCTGCTCGCTCGTGCGGTCCCAGCCGGAGGCCGGCGAGGTCAGCCAGTCGCGGACGAACTGCTTGTCGAAGGACGGCTGGGCGCGGCCCGGCTGCCACTGGTCGGCCGGCCAGAAGCGCGAGGAGTCCGGCGTCAGCACCTCGTCGGCGAGGGTCAGCGTCCGCGTGCCGTTCTCGTCCGTCGCGTAACCGAACTCGAACTTGGTGTCCGCCAGGATGATCCCGCGCTCGCGGGCGATGTCCCGGGCGCGGCTGTAGACCGCGAGGGTCGCCTGGCGCAGCTGTGCCGCGGTCTCCGCGCCGGCCTGGCGGGCGACCTCTTCGTACGAGACGTTCTCGTCGTGCTCGCCGACCTCGGCCTTGGTGGCCGGGGTGAAGATCGGCGCGGGCAGCTCGGAGCCGTCCTGCAGGCCCTCGGGGAGCGCGAGGCCGCAGACCGTGCGGGTCTCCTCGTACTCCTTCAGGCCCGAGCCGGTGAGGTAGCCGCGGGCCACGCACTCGACCGGGACCATCTGGAGGGACTTGCAGACCAGGGTGCGGCCCGCCCAGTCGGCGGGGGCGCCGGCCGGGACCTCGGTGGAGAGCACGTGGTTGGGCGCCAGGTCGGCGAGCTGGTCGAACCACCACAGCGAGAGCTGGGTGAGGACCCGGCCCTTGTCGGGGATCTCGGTGGGCAGCACCCAGTCGTACGCGGAGGTGCGGTCGCTGGCGACCATGATCAGGTCGCCGTCGGTGTTCTCGTAGAGGTCGCGCACCTTGCCGGTGTGGAGATGGACCAGGCCCGGCACCTCCACGGGTTCGGGCTTTTCAACGAATCCGGACACGCTGCCTCCGCGTAGGTTGATCCAGGAGTCGTTCCGATTCTCGCGCATGCGGGCGCCCGGCAGCGCTTCAGGGTGGGCCGACGCGGCGCACGGCAGGCGCCGCACGCCCTCCGCCGCTTCTGTCCGCCGTCTCTGCGGTCGTCGCCGGGGTCGTCTCCGCGGTCGGTGCCGGGCGCTCGGTGTGCGGCGCGCCCGGCCTGTGGCGCCCCCGGCGCTCAGTCGCGTTTGCAGATGCGGTCGAGAAGATTGGCGGTGGCCCGCTGGATTCTCTCGTCGATGTGGCCGGGCCGGTCCAGCGCCGGCGACCAGGCGAAGGTGCCGGAGGCGAAGACCAGGGCACCGCTGGGAGCCCGGTACAGGGACGTCTCCTGGTGGCGCCGGACGCCGTCCCCGTCGCGGTACGGGGAGTGGGCCAGCAGCACCCGGCTGACGTGCTCGGGCAGGCTCGTGCGCGGGAAGTACCGGTCGGCCTCCCCAGCCACCAGCCCGGCGAGCTCGTCCCCTTCGTGCGCGCCGGTGGCCTCCCACAGCCAGTGGTCGCCGTTGCGGACCACCAGCGGCGCGGGCTCGGGCACCCGGCCCGCGTACTGAATGCCCATCAGCTGCTGCTCGGGGTGGCCCAGCTCGCGCCAGAGCGCGGGGCGCCCCGGCCCCTGGCGCTTGCGGCAGGTCAGCAGGGAGTCCGGGCCCGAGGGCGAGGGAGACAGCTCGACCTGCCAGTACATGGTGTTGGCGGAGAGGAAGACCAGGGACGTGCCGGTGTCGCGGGCCCGCTCGACCGTCCGGCGCATGGGGACCGACCAGTACTCGTCGTGGCCGGGGAAGACCAGGCCGCGGTAGCGCGTCGGGTCGACCCGCCCCGCGTGCAGGTCCCGCGCGTCGGCGTACGCGAGGTCGTAGCCGTACCGTTCCGCCCAGCGGATGAAGTCGTACGCGTGGCCGACGTGCAGCGGCAGGCCCGCGCCCGCGAACGGGCGGTCGAAGGAGACCGTGACGGCCGCGTCCGCCTCGCCGAGCAGCGCGCCCTCCTCGTCCCAGGCGTGGTACAGGCTGGCGCCCGTCCGGCCGTCCTCGGGATAGAGGTTGTACGCCTGCCACGTGACGTCCGGGAGCAGCAGGAGCAGGTCGGCGGGGCGGTCGTCGCGGACGGTGAAGGGGAGGTGGCTGCGGTAGCCGTCCTCGGTGGTCAGCACGGCGACGTACGCACCGACGTTCCAGTACTCGGGGATCTGCAGCCGCCAGGAGAGCCACCAGTGGTGGCAGGAGACCGTGCGGTCGGCGGTGAGCGGGGGCGGCTGGACGATGCCGGAGAGCCGGGGGCTGGTGGTGATCTTGGAGGCGCCGGCCGCCGCGTAATGGCCGATGCGGTAGACGTCGATGCTGAACGGCTGCGGCGGGTCGACGGTGATCCGGAAGTCGATGGCCTCGCCGGGGGCCACCGCGCCGGTCGCGGCGAAGCCCTTGATCTGGCGGTGCACGTCGTCGGCCGTGCGCGGGCCCGCGCAGGAGCGGGGCAACGGCAACCGGATGGGCGCGTCGTCATGGGCGAGGACCGGATCGACGTACCAGGGGACGACCTGGCCGGAGTCGAAGTAGTTCTCGCTGCCGCGCAGCCAAGGAAGCGGACCCTGACCGAACGGGTCCGTCACGGCATGCGCGAGCGCCCCGGACTCCCAGCGCCGGATCTGCTGTGTGCCCACGCTCCCACTCCCCTCCCTCGCCCACCGGTCGGTACGCCGTCGGGTTCCTGCTGGCCTCTGCCCTGCTGTGTCGCTGTTTTGTTGTGCTGTTGGTCCGCGAGTTCGTTCGTACGAGAAACGGCGAGTACCCCCAGCACATCACATTACGCACTTGGGCCGTCACCCTTCGTCGTGAATTTACGGGCGGAAACGACCGAAAGGTGAACTGGGGCAGAACACCCGGCCGGGGTCAACGGACAGATCGGGTGTCCGATGCGGCGGAGACGAACAGGGGGTGAGCTGCGCACATCGTGGCGGCGTGCGGAGGCGCGGAACCGCGCAGGCCGGCTCCCCCGGCGGGTGGGGCGGTGGCCGGTATGCGACGGCCTTGGGCGCCGGTGCCCCGGGGCGGCCGGGGGCCTTGGCGCCCCGTCGTCAGACGAGACGCACGGGCTTGTCGGGGCGTACGCCCAGCTCGCCGAGCCAGTCGCGGAGCGGCTCGGCGTCGCCGTCGTCCACCAGGCTGCGGACCGGATGACCGACATCGGTCCGGCGGGCCCCGCCGACCAGCAGCGCGGGCCCGTCCAGCCAGTCCAGCCCCGGAGCGGCGCCCGCGGTGTCCACGGCGGCGCAGCACACCATCGCCGTGACGTGGTCGGCGAGCAGCTCGCGGCCCGAGCGGGGCGCTTGCAGCGGGAACAGCGGTACACCGCCGTCGACCAGCCCGTCGCCCCACGGCACACCGGGGCCCGTGGCCTCGGCGGTATCAGGGCCGGCCGGGCGGGCGGCGGCCCGGCGGTCGGCGGTGGCCCGCTCCTCCCGCTCCAGCTCGGTCACCAGACGCGCGGCGATCCGGTCGCTCGCCCCGGAGTCCCGCCCCAGCCGCTCGATGATCCGCGTCAGCGTGGGCCCGGCGACGGCGGACTCGGCACCGGCCCTGGGGGACTCCTGCACGCGCACCGGTCCCCTCGTACCCACCGATTCCCCCGCGCTCAGGGGCTCCCTCGTGCTCAGGGGTTCCGCCGCGGCCAACGGTTCCTTCGGCCGCACGGGCTGTGCCGCTGCCGCTCCGTCGCCCTCGGACGCACTGTCCGGGGGCGCGAGCGCGGGGAGGTCGTCCAGTACGCGGTGCAGGCGGGCGGCCTCCAGCCGCCACTTGCGGTCGACGACCTCCTCCGGATAGCGGTCCCAGGCGACCGGCGACCAGTCGGGGCCGCTCTCGGCGGGGCCGCCGTGGAAGAGCCGCGCGGCCAGCAGGGAGGCGGCGCGGTCGATGGCGCCGGGCTCCTCCAGCAGGTCACAGGCCGGGCGCTCGCCCAGCCGGGACGCGAAGCCCTCGGCGAGGCGGTCGCGGCGGGAGAGCTCGGTGAGCGCGGAGACCACGCCGGCGTCCAGCCGGGCGGGCCAGCGGCCCATCCGCCAGGCGGGCAGCGCGACGCGGGTCAGCAGCCGGTCCCAGCCCGCGTACGCCAGGCCCACCTGCTCCTGCGCGACGATCCGCAGGCCGTAGTCCACGCCCTGCGCGCGCTCGGAGGCCGCGGCCGCGACGCCGCGCTCCATCTGTGCGGCGTGCTCGCCGCAGCCGCGCAGCAGCAGCCGCGCCACCCGGCCGACGAAGCGCAGCGGTATCCCGCGCAGCGTCCCCCGGGCGCGCGCCGCGACCGCCACGGCGGCGTCCAGGCCGCGGACGAAGCGGCGCGCTGCCGCTATGTCGGGGTGCGCCGAGGGGCCCGTACCGGCGACGACGGGAGCCAGCAGGGCGCGCAGCTCGCCGACCCGCATCCACCACAGGAACGGGGAGCCGATGACCAGGACGGGCGCCGGCACCTGCCGGCCCGCCGCGGCGCCGCGCGACGCGGGCGCGGCGCGCCGGGACGCCTGGGCGCCGCCGGGCGGGGCGTGCGCGCGGTGCGTACGGTCCTCCAGCCAGCTGTCGCAGTCCGGCGTGAGCGCTATCGCGGAGGGCGCGGGGACGTCCAGCCGGTCGGCGAGGTCGCGCACCAGTCGGTACAGATCGGGCGCGGACTCCTCGGCGACCGGGACGGTGGGACTGAGCGCGGGCCTGGCCCGGGCGACCACGGTGGCGACCAGCGCCGCCAGCAGCAGCGCCACCACCGCGAACCCCGCCACGATCCAGCGCGCGAGGACCCAGCCGCCCGAATCCCAGGAGCCGAGCCCACCGGTCGCTGCCCCGGCGAAGAGCACCACGGCCAGCGCGGCCGGCAGCACGGCCGCGCCCAGCGCCGCGCCGCGGATCCGCAGCACCGCGAGCGCCCGGGCGCGCGCTGCCTGTTCGCCTGCCTCCGGACCTGCCACGAGCCTGTACACCCCCTGCTGTCCTGCTTGAACGGGACGGAGAGAACACGGGAAGGAAGAGACCGGGCAACGTGCCCGCGGACGCTCGCGACCGTCGGCGCGCTGCTCACTCCCCACCACTCTGGCACCAGCCACTGACATCGCAATGCCGGTGAGCCACTTGCCGGACGTCGCACGGGCAGCCGGGCCGGGAACCGGAAAGGCCACCGGAACGGGCACCACAGGACGCTTGCGCGGAACCCTAGTTGGGGCACCGTCGCACGTCAGCCGTTAACCGGTTTGGTCACTCGATGGAATGGCTTTGGGTAAAGCAGGGAACCGGCCACACGAAGCGACCGGTTCCTCAGACAGGGGGCCGGCCTCTCGAAGGAGGCGGGCCGGGGCGGGGCGACGCTCAGCCGGCCTGCTCAGCGGCCTTGGCGTCGGCGGCGGCCTTGGCGGCGATGTCCGTCCGGTGGTGGGACCCCTCCAGGGAGATCCGGCCGACGGCGGTGTACGCGCGGTCCCTGGCGGTGGCCAGGTCGGACCCGGAGGCGGTGACGGACAGCACCCGGCCACCGGCGCTGAGCACCCGGCCGTCGGCGTCGTAGCGGGTACCGGCGTGCAGGACGTACGCGTGCGGGGCGTCCTGCTCGGCCACCGCGTCCAGGCCGGTGATCGGGTCGCCCGTGCGCGGCGCTTCCGGGTAGTTGTGCGAGGCGATGACGACCGTGACGGCCGCGCCGTCGCTCCAGCGCAGCGGCGGGAGAGCGGCGAGGTTGCCGGTCGCCGAGGCCATCAGCAGGCCCGCGAGCGGGGTCTTCAGGCGGGCGAGTACGACCTGGGTCTCCGGGTCGCCGAAGCGCGCGTTGAACTCGATCACGCGGACGCCGCGCGAAGTGATCGCCAGGCCCGCGTACAGCAGCCCGGAGAACGGCGTCCCGCGCCGCCGCAGCTCGTCCACGGTCGGCTGCAGCACGGACTGCAGGACCTCGTCGACCAGCTTCGGGTCGGCCCACGGCAGCGGGCTGTAGGCACCCATGCCGCCGGTGTTCGGGCCCGCGTCGCCGTCGAGGGCGCGCTTGAAGTCCTGGGCGGGCTGGAGCGGCACGACGGTCTCGCCGTCGGTGATCGCGAAGAGCGAGACCTCGGGGCCGTCGAGGAACTCCTCGATCACCACGCGGTCGCAGGCCAGGGCATGTGCACGGGCCGTTTCGACGTCGTCCGTCACGACGACGCCCTTGCCGGCCGCGAGGCCGTCGTCCTTGACCACGTACGGGGCGCCGAACGCGTCCAGGGCCTCGTCGATCTCGGCGGGGGTGGTGCATACGTAGCTGCGCGCGGTCGGCACGCCGGCGGCCGCCATGACGTCCTTGGCGAACGCCTTGGAGCCCTCCAGCTGCGCGGCCTCCGCCGAGGGGCCGAAGACCGGGATGCCACGGGCACGCACGGCGTCGGCGACACCGGCCACGAGCGGCGCCTCCGGGCCGACGACGACCAGCTCCGCCCGCAGGCTCACGGCCAGCTCGGCCACGGCCGCGCCGTCGAGGGCGTCCACCGGGTGGAGCTCGGCCACCTCGGCGATGCCGGCGTTGCCGGGAGCGCAGTGCAGCGCGGTGACGTCGGAATCGAGGGACAGAGAGCGGCACAGGGCATGTTCGCGGGCGCCGCCGCCGATGACGAGGACCTTCACAGGTGCAGCCTAGACGCCCTTTGGGCGGAGGCACGAAGTGGGCCGCGCTCGCCCCTTGGAGGGAGGCACGAACGGGGCGGGGGGACGGCCGCGTCCGTAGAGGGCGCGGCCGGGCCTCCGAGGAGGCTGGTCCGGGCGGCGAGTACAGGTGGCCACGCGTCGCGAAAACGTCCTCAGCCTGTGTACCTAAGTGGGGGCCATGGGGTGTAGCAACTCTTTCGAGTGAGGGCGGGAACTGGCCTATACCTGATCCCGCGCCACTTCCGGGCGGAAATAGCTGGATTCTGGCGGCAACGCCAGCCGTTCGGCGGTAGGAAGGGTGTCGCGCGCCACGGCCATCTCATTCGCCTCGCGCGCACCGCACGTATCTTCAACAGGGAGTGCACGGGTGAGCCAGCCGGAGATGCAGCCCGAGAGGCCGCCCGAGGGGCCTCCTCGGGCGGAAGGCGAGGACGCACAAGGGCGGGATCGCGGTGATCTAGCCGGCCGTGCCTTTCCGCTCGGTGACTGGGGGGAGCCGGCCGAGCGCCTGGACGAGCTGTACCAATGGGCCGAGACCGGCGCGCTGCACGTGATCGACTGGTACCTCGCGGACCGCGTCGCCAAGCGGCGCACCGCCCGGATACTGCGGGCCGGCGCCGCCGCCGGGGTATCGGCGGGGGCGCTGCTGCCCCTGCTCGGCGTCAGCGGCGTCCTGGACGGCGGCGCCGAGTACGGCTATCTGGCGCTGCTGCTCGCCGCCGTCTGTATGGGCTGCGACCGGTTCTTCGGCGTGACGGCGGGCTGGATGCGGGACGTGGCCGCCGCGCAGGCCGTGCAGCGGCGGCTGGAGGCGTTGCAGTTCGACTGGGCGTCGGAGAGCGTCCGGGAGGTGCTCGGCCCGACGGAGGGCACCGCCTCGGAGGCGGCCGAGCGCTGCCTGACCGTGCTGCGGCGCTTCCACGAGGACATCGCGGAGCTCGTGCGCTCCGAGACCGCCGACTGGATGATGCAGTTCCGTACGGGCCCGGTGCCGACGGCCGGCCAGACGGCGCCGGCCCCCTGGGGGCCGCCGCGCCAGGAGGCCGCGCCGGACCGCACGGGCCGGATCGTGCTCCCCCCGGGCACCCGCCCGAACATGCCCCGCCAGCGACCGCCGGAGCCGCCGCGGTGAGGGAGCCCGATCAGCGGCGGGGCGACACAGTCAGCGGCGGGTGACTCGGTCAGCTGAAGACGATCATCGAGCCCTGGCCGAGGCTGCGGGTCGCCGCCGCGTGCAGCCCGAGCCAGACATGGCGCTCACGTGCGAACGGGCTGTCGTCGGCCCCCGTCGTCCCCGCCCGCTCCTCCAGCGTCGTGGGCCCTTCCGGCGGGGTCGGTGCGGCGGGCGGGTTGGCCGGGTCGATGCCGATGACCGGCGCGACCACTTCGAGCTCCCGCAGCAGCCCGTGCGAGGAGCCCAAGGGGCCGCCGCCCTCGAGCAGTTCATCGTTTGCGAGCGGGTGCGGGAAGTCCACCGGGACGTACGCGCCCGCGTGGTCGTAGTGCCACACCAGGTGTGATTCCTGGGCCGTGCTCTCGAACATCTCCAGCAACTGTTCGTAGTCGCTGCCCAGTTCGTCCACCGGCGACACGGCGAGCCCGCAGACCTGGAGGAGGTACGCGCGGCGCAGGAAGTGCAGCGCGTCGTAGTCGAAGCCGGCGACCGGCGCGACGTCCCCCGACAGGCCCGGCATGTAGTTGAAGATCGGTACGGGCGGCAGTCCCGCATCGGTCAGCGCTTTGTCGTAGGCGGCGAGCTCTTCGGAGAAGGGATTGTCGGGGCTGTGGCACAGCACGTCGACTAGGGGGACCAGCCACAGGTCACACGCCACAAGTTCTCGCTTCCGTTCGGTTCCGGGAGACCAGGCCATCGAACGCCTGGCGATCGACAAAGCCGATGGTCGGGACAGCGTAGTGCTAGGCGAGGTTCTCGACGAGGGCGAGGGAGTGGGCGTTGTACTCGCGTACCAGGCGCTGCGCGGTGACCAGGTCGCGGTGGACGACCGCCGCCGCCAACTCCTGGTGTCCCTGCCACAGATGTACGCGCAGGTCGGCTTTGTCGCGCAGCATCGGCACGGCGAACACCCAGCCCTGTATCCGCATCCGGTCCAGGAAATCCGCGATGTAGGGGTTCCCCACCAGATTGCCGAACTCGCGCCAGAACCGCAGGTCGTAGCCGATCAGTACGTCCAAGTCGCCGCACCGGGCGGACCGTTCCGCCTCCTCGGCGCGGCGCCGGAGGGAGACGAGCATGTCGGAGGTGACGCTGCGGGCCAGCTCCTCCGCGCTCGTACGGAACACGCCCTCCACGACGAGCGTGCGGGCCTCGACCATGGCGCGGTAATCGGCGGCCGTGAACGTGTGGACGCAGAAACCGCGGTGCTGCTCCACGTCCAGGAGGCCCTGCGCCGAGAGGTCGAGCAGCGCCTCGCGCACGGGGGTCGCGGAGACCCCGTACTGCTCGGCGATCTCCTTGACGGTGAACTGGCGTCCCGCGGGCAGCCGTCCGGCCAGCACCTCGTCGCGCAGCGCGTCCGCGATCTGCTGACGCAGGGTGCTGCGCTGGATGACTCCGCTGACCGGCCCGGCGGGCATCGTGTCCGTCTCCTTCCGCGACCGCACGGCAGGAACGCGGCCCTCGCCCTCACGATAGGCGAGCGCCGCACGAGACGGATGAGGCAGTGGGTACTAAAGGGCGAGTGGAGGGGGTTTGCCCGGTGAAACGACGCGGGGGGGGGGGGAGGGGGGGGTGCTGCCCCCCCCCCCCCCCCCCGCGGCCGGTCGGGCGGTCGGGCGGTCGGTCGGGCGGGCGGTCGAGAGGTCGGCCGGTCCGTCAGTCCGTCAGTCCGTCTACTCGGTCAGACCGTGTACGCGTCTGCCGTGGTCAGGGCCTCGTCGAGGGCTGCCAGGCCCTCCTTCGCCTCCGTCTCGGTGATCGTGCACGGCGGGACGACGTGCGTACGGTTCATGTTCAGGAACGGCCACAGCCCCCGCTCCTTGCACGCCGCCGCGAACTTCGCCATCGGGGCGTTGTCCGCGCCCGACGCGTTGTACGGCACCAGCGGCTCGTGCGTCTCACGGTTCTTGACCAGCTCGAGCGCCCAGAAGACACCCATGCCGCGCACCTCGCCCACCGACGGGTGGCGCTCGGCGATGTCCCGCAGCGCCGGGCCGATGACCTTCTCGCCGATCTCGGCCGCGTTCTCCACGATCCGCTCCTCCGCCATCGCGTTGATCGTCGCGACCGCGGAGGCGCAGGCCAGCGGGTGGCCTGAGTACGTCAGGCCGCCCGGGTAGGGGCGCTGGTCGAAGGTCGCGGCGATCTCCGCCGAGATCGCGACACCGCCCAGCGGCACATAGCCGCTGTTCACGCCCTTGGCGAAGGTCACCAGGTCGGGCACGACGTCGAAGTGGTCGAGCGCGAACCAGCGGCCCGTCCGCCCGAAGCCCGCCATGACCTCGTCCAGGATGAAGACGATGCCGTACCGGTCACAGATCTCGCGGACCCCGGCGAGGTAACCGGGCGGCGGGACCATGATGCCGGCGGTGCCCGGAATGGTCTCCAGGATGATCGCGGCGATCGACTGCGGGCCCTCGTAGGCGATGGTGTCCTCGAGGTGGCGCAGGGCGCGCTCGCACTCCTGCTGCTCGCTCTCCGCGTGGAACGGCGAGCGGTAGAGGTACGGGCCCCAGAAGTGCACCACGCCGGCCGACGCGGTGTCCGAGGGCCAGCGGCGCGGGTCCCCCGTGAGGTTGATCGCGGCCGCGGTGGCGCCGTGGTACGAGCGGTACGTGGAGAGCACCTTGGACCGGCCGGTGTGCAGCCGGGCCATGCGCACGGCGTTCTCGACCGCCTCGGCGCCGCCGTTGGTGAAGAAGATCTTGTCCAGGTCGCCGGGCGTGCGCTCGGCGATCAGCCGCGCGGCCTCGGACCGCACGTCCACGGCGAAGCCCGGCGCCAGGGTGCAGAGCTTGCCGGCCTGCTCCTGGATGGCGGTGACGACCTTCGGGTGCTGGTGGCCGATGTTGGTGTTGACCAGCTGCGAGGTGAAGTCGAGGTAGCGGTTGCCGTCGTAGTCCCACATGTACGAGCCCTCGGCGCCCGCGATCGGCAGCGGGTCTATCAGGCCCTGCGCCGACCAGGAGTGGAAGACGTGGGCACGGTCGGCGGCCTTCACGGCCGCGCCGACGGCGGGGTCTGGTTGCGTCGTGGTCACGGTCACTACCTCGGATCGCTCAGGGCCGCCAGGAAATCAGGAACGCGAGAACGCTGGACTGCGAGAACGCGGTAACGCGGGGCGGCGGACCCTCTCAGCCTAAGGATCACCACGACCGCGCCGGTACCGACAGTGTGTATGGCACTCACCACGCGCTCTGACAGGTTGTCGATCGTCGCTCGCGGCGGTCGGCAGCCGTCGGGCGCGGCCGGGCGCCGCCGGGCGTAGGCGGTTGCCGGTCGCCGTCACCTGCCGCCGGGCGCCTGGGGCTCAGTCGTCATCGTCGTCGTCATCGTGATCGCTGTCGGCTATGGGTACCGCCTTGGGGCGGCCGTCGTCGCACCGGACCGCGTACGTGAGGTCGTCGCCGTCGTCCAGCGGCTCGAACTCGATCGTCGCGACGTCGGAAGGCCCTCGCTTCACGGAGTCCATGTGGTACCCCGACGCCGGGCTCCACACCGTGAGGTACACCGTGCCGTCGGGACGGCATTCGGCGGTGGCGCTGCCGCCGGTGACATTGACGGTCCCCGTCCGCGCGGCGGAGCCGGGGGATGACGCCTCGCTGGAGGACGGCGTGGCGCCGTCGGAGGGCGAGCCGGACCCGCCGGAATCGGGGGCACCGGACTCGGCGGCGCCGCTGCCCGGATCAGAGGAGCCGGGAGGCCGCGCTGACGTACGCGCGGCCGCGAGCTTCTGGCGCACCCCGTCGTCATCGAGTGGCTCGGCCCGGCTGTTCCGCACCCCCATGTCGGCATTGGCCAGCGACCACGCGCCCAGCCCGCCCGCTCCCGCGAACGCGCAGACCCATACGGCGGTCACCACCGCGCTTCGCCACTTCATCGCGCGCCCCTCCCTTCCCGTACTCATCGATGCCTCGTCCCGGCCTCGGTCTTTTCTCACTCTGCCTGCTCGATCCGGCCCGCGTCGGTTTTCCACAGGCCCGATTTCACGTCCCGCCGCGATCATCGGCCTCGATCGGGTGAGCCGGTTGTCCACAGCGCCCGGTCCGCGCCTTCCGCGCCGCAGCGGGGAGGCGCGGACCAGGCACGATCCAGCCTCCCGCAGCTTTCCCTAACGCCCGGTTAAAGCGGTCCCAAAGCCTCCGGCCGACCGCCCGGAGGGAATCATCGCTGGTTACCGTGGCGGCATGTCCCACCTGCTCGTCGTCGAGGACGACCCCCAGCTGCGCAGTGCGCTCGTCCGGGCGCTGCGTGACCGCGGCCATGCCGTGGCCACCGCCGCGACCGGGATGTCCGGCCTCGACGCTGCCGTGACCGACCGCCCCGACCTCGTCGTCCTGGACCTCGGCCTGCCCGACGTGGACGGCGCGCAGGTCCTGCGGATGCTGCGGGCGGTCAGCGACGTACCGATCATCGTCGCCACCGCGCGCGACGAGGAGGGCGACATGGTCGCGGTGCTCGACGACGGCGCGGACGACTACATCGTCAAGCCGTTCGGCGCCGCGCAGCTGGACGCGCGGATCAAGGCGGTACTGCGCCGGCTGGGCACCGCGGAGCCGGAGGCGCCGCTCCGGGTGGGCGGGCTGGTCCTGGACTCGGCGGCGCGCGAGGTCGTACTGGACGGCGCGCCGCTGGATCTCACGCCCCGCGAGTTCGACCTGCTCCTGTACCTCGCCCGCCGCGCCGGCCAAGTGGTCTCGCGCCGGGAACTGCTCGCCGAGGTGTGGCAGCAGCCCCTCGGCGGCGCGGACAAGACGGTGGACGTCCATCTGTCCTGGCTGCGCCGCAAACTCGGCGAGACGGCCCAGAAGCCCCGCTATCTCCACACGGTCCGCACCGTGGGCGTCAAGCTCGCCGCCCCCGAGGAGGGCGTCGGCGAGGACGAGGGTGGCACGGGTGATGCTCGCGGGGCTCAGGGTGCCGGTCGGGCCGGCGGGACCGGCAGCTCGCGGATTGCGGAGTAATCCCGATGCGTCTCCGGATTCTGCTGGTCACGGCGGTGACCACCGCGCTCGTGCTCGCCACGCTCCTGGTGCCGCTCGCCCTGCTCACCCGTAGTCACGCCGCGGACCGGGCCACCGCGGACGCCACCGCCCGCGCGCAGTCACTGGCCGCGGGCATCGGTACCGCGCTGGCGCACCCCGGCCCCGAGGGCAGCCGGGCCACCGCCGCGTCGCTCGTGACGGCCGCCAACGGCGCGGACCTCCCGCGTACGTCGGTGATCCTCGCCGACGGGTCCGTGCTGGGCCCACCGGCGCGTGTCACGGACGCCGTGCGCCTGGCGCGTTACGGGCGTGCGTTCGCGTACGCGCCCCCCGAGGGCGGCCAGACCGTACTGGTCCCCGTACAGGGCACGTCGGGTGGCACCGCCGTCGTCCACGTCGCGCTGACGGACGAGCAGCTGTACGCGGGAACGCTCCCGTCATGGCTGGCGTTCGCCGGGCTCGGCGCCGGGCTCGTGCTCCTCGGGCTGCTGGTCGCCGACCGGCTGGGCGCGCGCCTGGTCGGCTCGACACGGCGGCTCGCGAAGGTCGCCGACCGGCTGGCGGCCGGCGATCTGACCGCACGCGCCGAGCCGGACGGGCCTCCGGAGCTGCGCCTGGTGGCCGGTGAACTCAACCACCTCGCCGGCCGTATCGAGGGGTTCCTCACCGCCGAACGGGAGAACGCGGCGGACCTGGCGCACCGCCTCCGTACCCCGGTCGCCGCGCTCCGCCTGGATGCGGAGGGGCTGCGCGACCCGGCCGAGGCGGAGCGGATCGCGGCGGACGTGGCGGCTCTGGAGCGCAGCGTGGACGAGGTCATCCGCACGGCGCGCAAGCCGCTGCGGGACGCCACGGGGCTCACCGGCGCGGGCGGCCCGTCCCGTGGCGGGGCCGGCGAACCGTCTGCCGACCTGGCCGCGGTGGCCCGCGAACGGGCGGACTTCTGGCGTCCGTTGGCCGAGGACCAGGGGCGCACGCTGGACTTTCGAGCCCCCGATGCGCCGGTGTACGTACGGGCGGACGAAGCGGAGCTGGCAGCGGCGGTCGACGCCCTCATCGGCAACGTCTTCGACCACACCCCGGAGGGCGTGGGCATGCGCCTGTCCGTGTCGGCCGCGGCCGGGCAGGCGTACGGGGGCAGTACCGCGGACGGGGTCGGCGACGGCTCCGCACCCGGGCGCGCGAGCAGGCGTACGGGCCCGGAAACCGGCGGCCGCACGGGCGGACGCACCGGCGGTCTGCTGGTCATCGAGGACGACGGGCCCGGCTTCCCGGAGGGCCACGTCCCGCAGCGGGGCAAGAGCGGCGGCGGCTCCACCGGTCTCGGCCTGGACATCGTCCGCCGTGTCGCGGAGGAGTCCGGCGGACGTACGGAGCTGACCGCCGCGCGGCAGGCGAGCGGCGGGGAAGACACCCCGGGTGACGGCCGGGGCGCCCGCGTGGAGGCCCATCTCGGCGGACCGCCGGCGTAGCGCCGGCGGAGGGGCCGGTGCACGCCATCGCGGCGGCAGCCTGACGGGGGCCCACCGTGCCGCCGCGCCGTCAGGCCGCGTACGGCTCCGTCGGAGTGAAGACCCGCCGCGTGGCGCGGCGCCAGGCGTTCGCGGTCAGGTCAGGGCGGAGGGCCGAGAGCGCGCCGCAGTACTTCGTGAATTCGGCCGGGCGAACGCCATAACCGTGCAGCAGACGGTCGGCCTCGGTCAGACGTCCGTCCGTCTTGGACTCGACGAGCACCAGGCCCCCATCGGCACGGACCGAGCGCCCGGTGCGCGGATCGCGGCAGACCATGCCCGCGTCGCAGGTGATGCGCTGGCCATCGGCCACGAAGGTCGCGCGCTGGTAGTCGGTGACGAGCGAGGTGGCGAGGTCCGTGGGGGCCGCCATGTCGTACGTACGGCGCAGGACCGAGGCGAGGAAGTCGCGCGGGGCCCGGTCCAGCGCGGTGTCGCCGGGCAGCATAGGCTGCCGGAACTTCACGGTCTCCCCGCGCCCGCTCTTGAGCTTGATCTCGAACTGGCGCTCGCCGGTGTCCTCGTACAGCCGCTCCCGGATCTTGAAGCGGAGCCGCCGTCCCTGCCGGTGGTCGTGGAAGGCACGCAGGTCGGGCGTGTCGTAGTACAGGGAGTTGTACCGGAACCAGCGGCGGCCGTTGATGCACAGCGACTTGAAGGGCCCATCGGGGCGCTTCGGGTCGGTCAGCCGGGCCGCGAAATCGGCGAAGATCTCGACCGGTACGAGGTAGCTGTTGTCGTGGCGGGCCAGCAGTTCGGCGCGGGCCTGCACCTCGGCGAGGGGGATGGGATGCGCGGCCAGTGCGGCGCGTCCGATGGCACGTACGGCGGGGTTCACACGGTCTCCTTCGAGGCGTTGGCGGTACGTCCGGAGGGGATGTCGGTGGTGCGGTCGGCGCGGCGCGGGTCGGTGGTGTCCGCGAACACGTTGGGGGATGTCCTGCGGGGCGTTTCGTGGGACGTTTCGTGGGATGTCTCGTGAGGCGTACGAGCGGCAGCGGCGGAACGTTCCATCTCGCGGTAGCGGACGTCCACGACCATCACGTCCCGGACAAAGTCCACCTGCTTGACGGTCCAGTCGAGCGGCTCACCCACCCGGCGGGCCAGATCGGCGCGGAGTTCGGCCGGATCCGGGTGCACGGTGTCGAGCGTGACGACCGTGCGCCGGCTGCGGGTCAGCAGCTTGGGGTGGTCGGCGCACCAGATGACGAAGAGCAGCAGCACGGCGAAGAGCGCGGCGAGCCCCAGCTCCAGCTGCGGCAGCCCGCACAGCAGGCCCAGGACGAGGGTGGTGAAGTAGTACGCCACCTCCTCGTGCTGGATGGAATCCGACCGCAGCCGGATGATCGAGAGCACGCCGAACAGGCCGAAGGCCAGCGCCGTACCGCCGCTCCCGTTGACTCTCGCGAGCGCCGCGACGACCGAGAAGAGGGCGACGTTGAGCGCGAGGTAGGCCGGTACGAGGTCCCGGCGCCGGTGCCGCGGGTAGTAGATGGCGAATGTCAGCGCGCACACCGCGGCCAGGTCGAGTCCCAGATGGGCGGCCAGTTGTCCGAAAGTGATCATTGCTTTCCCTGTCCGGTCACGGGTGGCCGATCTGCCCGGTGGCCACGTTTCCTGCGTTTCGCTCCCCTGGCGTGGCGCAGCGCGGCACGGCGACGGCGGGAGGCACAGGGAAAACGTAGGAACCGGCGGGTTAAGCGCGCCCCTCTCGTGCGTTAAGGAAAGGCGTTAACGGAGTACCGCTGTTTCTTCGGTCTCACCCATCCCGCCTCCCCCTTACGGCTACTCTCACCACACGCAGCTCTGCCGGACGCAGTCAGAGGGGGAGACCGCATGTCCATGAGTCGTCGAGGCTTCGTCGCCGCGGCCGTGGCCGGGTCCGCCACCGCCCTGCTCGCCCCCGGAGCGTCCGCCCGCGCGCTGACGTCCCCCACCGCCCCGGCCGCCGGCCGCCCTTCCGTAGCGGCCGATCCCGCCCGGTGGATGGCCGCGCTGCCCGACGGCACCCCGCTGACCCGGCTGACCATCCCCGGTACGCACGACACCTGCGCCACCGACCCGATGAACGGCACGGAGTGGTCGCACACCCAGAACATGGGCATTCCGGAGCAACTGCGGCGCGGCATACGGTTCTTCGACATCCGCTGCGGCGCGCCGCCCTCGGACGTGCCCGACGAACTCGGCATCTACCACGCGTCGTACTACCAGGACATCACCTTCAACACCGTCCTCCATCAGTGCCGCGACTTCCTGCGGGCTTCCCCGGGCGAAACCGTGCTGATGCGCGTCAAGAACGAGCACGGGCTGACCGATGCGCAGCTCAGTGCCAAGTTCGGCGAGTATCTGGGAGCCAAGGGCTACGGGGATCTCTTCCTCATCGAGCCCGCCCTTCCGGCGCTCGGCGCGGCGCGCGGCAAGGTCGTGCTCATCACGCAGTTCGCCTCCGGGCTGCGTGCACCGGCCTGGCCCACGGGCGACAACGGCACCTTCTCCAACGAGTGGTTCGAGCTGCAGGACCACTACGCGACGTCCGTCGACGCCAAACGGCAGGACATCCTGCGGCACTTCGACGCCGCCGCGGCCCATCAGGACTCCGGCCGGCTCTTCCTCAACTTCACCAGCCTCGCTCCGGACGCGGCCAACGGCTTCCGCTGGCCCAAGCACCTCGCCGACGCCATCATGCCGACCGTCCTGGGCTACCTCGACGGCCATCAGCAGCCCGGCGTCCACCTCGGGGTCGTGGTCATGGACTTCCCCGAATTCCACGCCCCTGCCACCGAATCGCTCATCGCCCGCAATTTCCCCGCGGCTGCGAACTCCTGATCCGGCCTCACCCCGAGCCCCCATGTCATCCCCCGTTCGCGAACCCTCACTTCGCATCGTCACTCACTCTGTGTGACGAACGTGTCGGCGCGATCGTTCCCGCCTCGTGACGCCCCGGCTGCCACCACGCGATCCCCCGCGGCCTACGCTCGGCTGACGATGCCGGCACGGGACGCGACGGCAACGGCAGAGGGAACGGGGAGGGTGCCGCGCATGGACGGCCTCAAGGGACTGACCACCGAGGACCCGAGGACGATCGGCGACTACCGCCTGCTCGGCCGGCTGGGCACCGGCGGCATGGGGCGGGTCTACCTCGCGCGTTCCGAAGGCGGGCGGACCGTGGCCGTGAAGCTGGTCAAGGCCGAACTGGCGGTCGAACAGGAGTTCCGGGACCGGTTCCGGGCCGAGGTCGCAGCCGCGCGGCGGGTGGGCGGCCGGTGGACCGCGCCCGTACTGGACGCCGACACCGAAGCGCAGGTGCCGTGGGTGGCGACCGGATACATCGCGGGCCCGTCGCTGAGCGAGGTCGTGGAGGGCATGCACGGGCCGCTTCCGGAGTACTCGGTCAAGCGGCTCGCCTACGGGCTGTCCAGCGCGCTGCTCGACATCCACGGCGTCGGCCTGGTGCACCGCGACCTCAAGCCGTCCAACGTCCTGCTGACCATCGACGGCCCGCGCGTGATCGACTTCGGCATCGCACGGGCGCTGGACGCGGTGAGCGAGCACACCCAGACGCAGGCGGGCATGGTCGTCGGCTCGCCGAGCTTCATGTCGCCCGAGCAGGTGCGCGGCGACCGGATCACGCCCGCCAGCGACGTCTTCTGCCTGGGTTCGGTGCTCGCGTACGCGGCGTCCGGGCGGATGCCCTTCGGCTCGCTCGTCTCGGGCGTGCACTCCGTGATGTTCCGCGTCGCCGAGTCCGACCCCGACCTCGAAGCCGTACCGGAGTCCTTGCGGGAGCTGATCGGCGGCTGCCTGACGAAGAGCGCGGCGGAGCGGCCGGCCCCGGAAGAGATCATTTCCGCGATCGGGCCGGTGAGCAGCGGTGGAGCGGCCGCTCCCTGGCTGCCGGCCGAGCTCATCGCCCGGCTGGGGCAGCACGCCGTACAGCTGCTGGACACGGACACGCCGCCCTCGGGGCAGCCGGCGCGCCCGGGGCACACGGAGCCGCCCACCACGATCCTGCCGTCGGGATCAGGATCGGTACCGGGCTCCGGACCGCAAGCGAGTACGGAATCCGGTCCGGCAGCGAGTACGGGCTCCGGCAGCACGCCCGCCCCCGCGCCGGCCCGTCGGCGCCGCTGGCCCCTCGTCCTCGGGGCCCTCGCCGTCGTGATCGCCGCCGCCGGTGTCGCGGCGGTCGCCGTGCCCGCGCTGGGCGGCGGCGCGCAGCACGAGGGCGGCTCGGACATCCCGGCCGACTACGTGGGCACCTGGACCGGCGACGTGGAGCGGGACGGGGTGCCCACGGGGCAGCAGCGGCGGTTCGTGATCTCCCGCGGGAGCGTCGGCGAGGTGGTCGCCAACAGCATCAGCCTCGGCGCCACGTACGAGTGCAAGAGCGACGGGAAGCTGGTCTCGGTGTCGGACACCGAAGGGCTGCGGCTGGACACCACCGTGGTGGGGTCCGCGCCCGAAGGACGCTGCTCGGCCCTGGGCGAGCACAGCCTCAAGCGGGGGCCGCGGAAGGACACCCTCGTATGGAGCGCGGCGGGGCGCACGGCGACGCTGCGCCCCGCGGGCCACGAGGTGGTCCCGACGGCGTACCTGGGCACCTGGGAGCGCCCGAACGCCGACGGTGTGGGCACCCAGCGGGTGACGATCAAGCGCACCCCTGTGGGGAGCCCCGCCGTGACGATCGACGTACAGGGCAGCGGCGGGCACTGCACGGCGCGCGCGGACTTCTACTCGGCCGACGGGAAGCTCTCCGTCGGCCCCTCCGTGGTGCAGCGCCGCGCACCGGGGTGCGCGGCCGCCAGTTCGTCCGTCTTCAGGATCGCGGGCGACGGCTCCCTGGTGCGCGAGTTCCGCGGAAACGACAAGCAGCCGCGTACCTACACGAAGGTGCGGTGAACGCGGCTGCTGACCGTCGCGGTCGGCCCCTACGGAGCCTGACGCACGCCTCAGTCCAGGAACGAGTTGATCTGGATCGTCTCGTCGCGGCCCGGGCCGACGCCAATGGCGGAGATCGGAGCGCCGGACATGTCCTCCAGCGCCTTCACGTACGCCTGGGCGTTCTTCGGGAGCTCGGCAAAGGTCTTGGCCTTGGTGATGTCCTCGGACCAGCCCGGCAGCATCTCGTAGACCGGCTTCGCGTGGTGGAAGTCGCTCTGGTTGTGCGGCAGCTCCTCGACCCGCTTGCCGTCGACCTCGTAGGCGACGCAGACCGGGATCTGCTCCCAGCCGGTGAGCACGTCGAGCTTGGTCAGGAAGAAGTCGGTGAGGCCGTTGACCCGGGTCGCGTAGCGCGCGATGACCGCGTCGAACCAGCCGCAGCGACGGTCGCGACCGGTGGTCACACCGCGCTCGCCACCGATGGTGCGCAGCGCCTCGCCGTCCTTGTCGAACAGCTCGGTCGGGAACGGACCGGCGCCGACGCGCGTGGTGTACGCCTTGAGGATGCCGATGACCCGGCTGATCTTCGTCGGACCGACGCCCGCACCGGTGCAGGCACCGCCGGCGGTCGGGTTCGACGAGGTCACGAAGGGGTACGTGCCGTGGTCGACGTCCAGGAGGGTGCCCTGGCCGCCCTCGAAGAGGACGACCTTGCCCTCGTCGATGGCGTCGTTGAGGATCAGCGTGGTGTCGGCCACGTAGCCCTTGATCTGGTCCGCGTAGCCGAGCATCTCCTCGACGACCTGCTCGGCGACCACCGCGCGGTGGTTGTAGAGCTTGGCCAGCACCTGGTTCTTGAAGTCGAGGGCCGCCTCGACCTTCTGCAGCAGGATCGACTCGTCGAACAGGTCCTGCACGCGGATGCCGGTGCGGTTGATCTTGTCGGCGTAGGTCGGGCCGATGCCGCGCCCCGTGGTGCCGATCTTCCGCTTGCCGAGGAAGCGCTCGGTCACCTTGTCGACGGTGATGTTGTACGGCGTGATCAGATGGGCGTTACCGCTGACCAGCAGCTTGGACGTGTCGACGCCGCGCTCGTTCAGTCCGCTCAGCTCGGAGAGCAGGACCGCCGGGTCGACGACGACACCGTTACCGATGACCGGGGTGCACCCCGGCGAGAGGATCCCGGAAGGGAGCAGGTGCAGTGCGTACTTCTGGTCGCCCACGACGACCGTGTGGCCGGCATTGTTGCCGCCCTGATAGCGCACTACATAGTCAACGGATCCACCGAGCAGGTCGGTGGCCTTTCCCTTGCCCTCGTCACCCCACTGAGCACCGAGCAGCACAAGTGCGGGCACAGGCGTACACCCCTTCCGGGCGGGGCATGTCCAACGTGCGAGCGGCTCACTGCCTGGTGCAGCCGCCGCGCGAGCCGTCGAACCGGTGCCCCGGATAGACGAAGCCCCTGGCGCAACAACGACAGGGGCTCTTGCACCGAGAGATTACCGAACATTTCTCTCGGGCGACGAACAGGACAGTCCCGGGCGCCCGGCCACCGCCGGGATACGGGGGCCGGCGGTGGCCGCTACGACTGTTTTGTCCCCCGTCCCGTCCGAGTCCGTTCCCCGAGAGAACGCAAGCCCTAGGAAGGACCGAGGTGTCGGCTCCAGACCTTGCCGGGCGCTCCCTGCTCGTGGTCATCGACCCGGTCGCCCGCCGTGTGGACGGCGAGTCCGTGCGTATCGCCAAAGACGTCCTGTGCGCGGCCGCGACCACGAAGATCTGCTTTCCGGACGACCCCGGGGAATTCGCCCGGGTGCTCGCCCGAAGGGGGCAACGCCGCCCTGTGGTGATCGGCGACGACCGCGCCCTCCTGCGCGCCGTCGAGCTGCTCCACAAGGAGCGCGAGCTGCCTCGCGTGACCCTCTCGATGGTGCCGGTCGGGATGCCCTCCGCCATCGCGCTGAGCCGGGCGCTGGGCGTCCCCACGGACACCGTGACCGCCGCGCGCGCCGTCCTGGACGGCCAGGAACGCATCCTCGACCTGCTCTCCGACGACAGCGACGGGATCGTGCTGGGCGGGCTGCGCATCCCTGGCGGCGACCCGGCCGAGCAGGCCGCACAACCCGCCCGTACGGCCGCTGAGGGGCCCCGGGTGCCCGCGCAGCGTCCCTGGTGGGCCCCGGCCGCCCGGACCGCCAGAGCGGCCCTGTCGCTGCTCACGGCGCCCGTTCCGGGCGGCGGGCGGCGCGACGGGCGGCTGCCGCCGCGGCTCCGTGTGGAGGCGGACGGCGTCGTACTGGCGGACCTGGACCGGCCGGTGCACCGGGTGTCGGTCGCGCCCGTGGGCTGTACGGCGCCGGAGGGCGCGGCGCCGGGCGATGGGGCGGCGTACCCCTCGCAGGAGCCCGAAGGGCTGGCCGAGGTGATCGTGCAGTGGCAGGCCACGGAGGCGCCGGTACGGGTACGGGCGCGGGCCGTGACGGTCTCCGGGCCCGACTTCCGCTACCGGGCGGACGCGGTGATCGGCGGGCCGGTCAGGACGCGGACGTGGACGGTCCAGCCGGCCGCGTGGCGGCTGACGCTGCCCCGGAGGTGAGGCCGCCCGGAGGTGACGCTTCTCACTCTTCGTGAGCGATGCCCGGACGGGGCCGGGACGGGTGATGCCGCATTCATTGTCCACAGCCTGTGGACAATGAATGCGGCTTCGGCTTTCTCAATGCGACTTCGGCTTTCTCAGAGGCCCGGGGTGACCAGGCCGGTCTCGTAGGCGAAGACGGCGGCCTGGGTGCGGTCGCGGAGGCCGAGCTTCACCAGGATGCGGCTCACGTGCGTCTTGATCGTGGACTCGGCCACGACGAGATGGGCGGCGATCTCGCCGTTGGAGAGGCCCTGGGCGACCAGTACCAGGACCTCCGTCTCCCGTTCGGTGAGATCGCCGATGCGTTCCTGGGCGGGCGGCCGGGGCGCGCCCAGCCGGGAGAACTCCGAGATCAGCCGCTTGGTCACGGCCGGTGCGAGCAGCGCTTCGCCGGCTGCCACGATCCGTACGCCGTCGGCCAGCTGACCGGCGGACGCGTCCTTGAGCAGGAAGCCGCTGGCTCCCACGCGGAGCGCTTGGTACACGTACTCGTCCAGGTCGAAGGTGGTCAGAACGAGCACCTTGGCGTCCGCGTCGGCGGCGACGATCTCGCGGGTCGCGTCGAGGCCGTTGACCTCCGGCATACGGATGTCCATCAGGACGACGTCCGGGCGCAGGGCCGCGACCTTTTCGACGGCGTCGCGGCCGTTCACCGCCTCGCCCACGACTTCGATGTCCGGCATGGCGTTGAGGAGGACCGAGAAGCCCTCGCGGACCATGACCTGGTCGTCGACGATCAGGACCTTGATCATGCTTGCGGCCTCTCCGGGGAGACGGGGGAGGTGGTATCGGAGTTCGGTGGCGCGGGGGTGGCCGCCGGGAGGAAGACCGTGACCTCGTATCCGCCGTCGTCCGTCGGGCCGTTGGTCATCTCGCCGTTGAGCATGCCGACGCGTTCGTGCATGCCGAGGACGCCGTGGCCCGCGCCGGGGGACGGCTTGGCCAGGCGGTTCGGGGGGCCGTTGACGATGCGGAGGCCCAGACCGCCCAGTACGTACGCGACTTCGACCCGCGCCTCCGCGCCCGGTGCGTGCCGGAGCGTGTTGCTCAGCGCTTCCTGGACGATGCGGTACGCCGACAGCTCCACGCCCTGCGGCAGCGGCCGTACCGCCCCCGTCACCACAGCCGCGACCGTCAGCCCCGCGCCGCGCACGCTCTCCACCAGCGCGTCCAGGTCGGCGAGGGTCGGCTGCGGCGCCTCCGGACCGGCGAAGGCGTCCGGGTCCTCGGAGCGTACGACGCCCAGGATGCGCCGCAGTTCGTCGAGTGCTGCCACGACGTTCTCGCGGATCGTCGTGAAGGCGATGGCCAGCTCGGGCGGCGTGTCCTGGACGCGGTACGGCGCGGCCTCCGCCTGGATGGCGATCACCGACATGTGGTGCGCGACGACATCGTGCAGCTCGCGGGCGATGGTCGCGCGCTCCTCCAGAAGGGTGCGGCGCGACCGCTCCTCGGCGGTGACCGTACGGGTCTGCACGACCTGCTGCCGTTCCTCGCGCCAGGCACGTACGGCCGCGGCGGCCAACAGGACGACGCCGCTCATGACCGCCAGTTCCGGCAGGCCGGACCCGCCGGCGCCGAAGACGGCGACACCGGGCATGAGGACGACGAACGTCACCACCCACATCTCCGGGGCCAGGCGGGGCCGGGTACGCAGGACGACCAGGGTCATCGTCCCGAGGTGCGCGAGAAGCGCAAGCTGCCAGCTGTCGCCGCTGAGCAGTCCCAAGCCCACGGCCAGCAGCGACACCCAGAACGCCCCGACCGGGCGGACGAGTGTCATCGCGGGCGGGCCCGCGACGAGTACGCCGAAGACCAGCGGCAGCAACGACAGGCCGGAGCCGTCCGAAACGGCGGAGACGGCCAGCAGTACGCAGGCGGCGAAGCCGATGACGAGCGCGTGTGGGAGCCAGCGCAGGCTCCGGCCGATCCGGGACGGCAGCCAGGGCACCCAGCCGGCCGCCTTCTCGCCGTCCAGCGGGGGCATCGGATGGAAGGCGAAGGCGTGGGTGAACAGATCCCGGCGCAGGCCGCGGAGCGCGCCGCTCGCCATCCGGGCTTCAGGGCCGTTCACGTACTGAGGTGTCTCGTTCACGCCCACCACGGTATGTACGGGGGCGGGCGGTGGCGTCCGGCCCAGTGGGGATCTGCGCGGGTCCGTCTCAAGTACTACGCGCCACCGGCCGGCCCTGGTCTCGTCTCCTCAGACCTCGACCAGCAGTTCCTCCAGGCCCCTGATCACGAAGTTCGGCTTCCAGGACGGTTCGGCGGCGAGGCGGAGGGAAGGGGCGGCGCGCAGCAGGGCCCTGAAGGAGGCGGCCAGTTCGAGGCGGGCGAGCGGGGCACCCAGGCAGTAGTGGATGCCGGCGCCGAGGGAGACGTGCGGGTTGTCCGCGCGGGACAGGTCCAGCTCCTCAGGGCGGTCGAAGCGCGCCGGGTCGCGGTTGGCCGAGCCGAAGAGAAGGGCGACCTCCGCGCCCCTCGGGATCACCGTGCCGTCGATCTCGATGTCGTCCAGCACCCAGCGCTCGAAGAGCTGGAGCGGTGTGGCGTACCGGAGCAGTTCCTCGACGGCGGTCGGCAGCAGCGCGTCCGGTGCGGCGCGCAACGCGGCCAGCTGCTCGGGGTGGCGGAAGAGGGCCAGCCAGCCGTTGGCCGTGGTGTTGACCGTCGCCTCGTGGCCCGCGTTGAGCAGCAGGACGCAGGTGGAGATCATCTCCTGCTCGTTCAGCCGGTCGCCCTCGTCGTACGCCGCGATCAGGCCGCTGATCAGGTCCTCCCCCGGCTCCTTGCGCCGCGCGGCGATCAACTCCCGTAGATAGGCAGAGAATTCGAGGGACGCCTGTACCGCGCGCCGCGCCGTCTCCTCGCCCGGCTTCAGCTCGTACATCCCGCAGATCGCCGCCGACCAGGGGCGCAGCAGCGGCCGGTCGGCCTCCGGGATGCCGAGCATTTCCGCGATGACCGCGACGGGCAGGGGTTCGGCGATCGCGGTCAGCAGGTCGCCGCCGCCCGCCGCGACGAAGTCCGCGACCAGGCCGTCCACCAAGTGCTCGACGACGGGCGCCAGTTGCTCGACCGTGCGGGGCGTGAACGCCTTCGACACCAGGCGGCGCAGGCGGGTGTGGTCCGGCGGCTCCAGGTCGAGCAGGCCGTTGTCGTTGAGTACGTGGAAGGGCTCGTGCGCGGGCGGGGGCGGGGTGCGGCCGAACTCCTCGTGGGTGAAGCGGTGCAGATACGTACGGCCGAGGCGGCGGTCCCGCAGCAGCGCGCCGACGTCCGCGTGCCGCGGTACCAGCCATTGGTCGCTGGGCGGGAAGTAGTGCACCCGGCCCGCTTCGCGCAGCCCGGCGAAGCCGGGGTAGGGGTCGGCGACGAACTCGGGCGACCAGGGGTCGAATGCGGCTACGGCTGCCATGGGGGGACGGTACCGCCGGACACCCGTCATGCGTCAGGGGTGGGCCGTGGTTCCGACCGTTCCTCCCGGGACGCCTCCCGCAGCGCGGTCACCAGCGCTCCGCACGCCGCCGTGCCCGGGGTGACGGCCGCGTAGTGCCCGACGCCTGACAGTTCGCGCACGGCGGGCGCGCCGCGGCCGGTGTCGCGGTGCGCGGCGACGTACCGCCGCGACAGCTCGACCGGGACGTCGGGGTCGTCCGTACCGTGCAGGACCGTCACGGGTACGCGGGGCGGCAGCCGTACGGGGTCGACTTCGGCGATACGTTCCGCCACTCCCGCGCCGGTCAGGAACTCCGCCACCGCGCCTTCGCTGAGCCGGAGTTCATGGGCGCGGGCGAGGTCGGCGACGGGGGCGACGGCGACGGCCGCGGTGACCGGGCCCGGCCGGGCGGCCGCCCAGAGGGCCAGGTGGCCGCCGGCGGAGTGCCCGGCGAGGACCACGGACGCGTGTGCGCCGGCCTCCGCGGCCGCGGCCCGTACCGCGTTCGTCACATCGTTGAACGTTTCCGGGAAGCCGCCGCCCCCGCCGGCTCGCCGGTACTCCGCGAGGGCGACCGGCAGGCCCTCCCGGGCCAGCGCGGCGGCCAGCGGGGACAGGTGCGTACGGTCGTATGCCACCCGCCAGAAGCCGCCGTGCAGCAGCACGATCAGCGGGCCGGACCGCCGGCCGGGCGGCGCCTCCGGTGGCCGGTACAGGTCGATCACCTGGTCGGGGTGGTCGCCGTACGCGATCCGACCGTCCGGCGGTACGGGCGCGCACGCCAGCAGCGCCTCTTCCTCATCCGGCTCCCTGCTCACACCGCGCCCCTCACATCGTCGTAGGACCCTGTTCCGCCGCGCCCGCGGCGACCGCGGCGGCGGTGCCGTCGCCCGGTACGTACGCCACGATCTCCGCGAGGACGCGGGCCGCGCGCTCCGCGTCCGCGAAGGACGTGTAGAGCGGCGTGAAGCCGAAGCGCAGCACGTCGGGGCGGCGGAAGTCGCCGATCACACCGTGCCGGATCAGCTCGCCCATCACCTCGCCGGCGCCCGCGCACTCCAGCGCGACCTGGCTGCCGCGCTCGTCGTGCGGCTCCGGCGTCACCGACCGCACCCGGCCGCGCGGCGCGTACGCCCGCACGCACTCCAGAAAGAAGTCGCTCAGCGCGAGGCTCTTGGCCCGTACGTCCTCGATGGCCACGCCCTCCCAGACCTCCAGCGCGGCCTCCAGGGCGAGCAGCGACAGGATGTCCGGGGTGCCGACGCGGGCGCGTTCGATGCCCGCCGCGGGTACGTACTCGGGGTCCATGCCGAAGGGGTCGGCGTGCGAGTTCCAGCCGGGCAGCGGGGAGTCGAAGCGCGGCTGGTGCTCGGCGCGTACGTACAGGTACGCGGGCGCGCCGGGGCCGCCGTTGAGGTACTTGTACGTGCAGCCCACCGCGAGGTCCACGCCGTGCGCGTCCAGGCCGACCGGCAGCGCGCCCGCGCTGTGGCACAGGTCCCAGACGGCGAGCGCGCCCGCTTCGTGCAGCGCGGCGGTGATGCCGGGCAGGTCGTTGAGCCGGCCGGAGCGGTAGTCGACGTGGTTGACCAGGGCGGCGGCGGTACGGTCCGACACCTCGGCGGGCATCCGGGCGGCCTCGACGGGGCGCAGCGTGCGGCCGGTGAGCCGGGCGGCGGACTCCGCGATGTAGCCGTCGGTCGGGAAGGTCGCGGCATCGACCAGGATCTCGTCCCGGGGGACGCCGTCCACCGCGGGGCCGGACTCGTCGGCCATGCGCACGGCGGCGACCAGCGCCTTGAAGACGTTCACGCTGGTGGAGTCGCCGACCACGACCTGCCCGGGGGCCGCGCCGAGGAGCGGGGCGATGCGGTCGCCGATCCGCTCGGGCGCGGTCCACCAGCCGGACTCCGACCAGGAGCGGATGCGCAGCTCGCCCCACTCGCGGGCGACGACCTCGCGGACCCGCTCGGGGACCGCGTGCGGCAGCGCGCCGAGGGAGTTGCCGTCGAGGTAGACCGCCTCGTCGAGCACGAACTCCGCGCGCTTGCCGCTCAGTGGGTCCTTGGCGTCGAGCTGCGCGGCCCGCGCGGCGAGGTCGTCGCGGACGACGGCCGCCGCGACGGTGCGGGCGCTCAGCGCGCCGCCCGCGGCAGAAGTATCGATTCTCTCGGTGGACACGCCGGGGCCGGCGCTCTCGTTCTGCTGCACCTTGTTGTCACCCTCCGCGCGGACAGGGCCGCATCGCTCGGTCGTGAGGGGCCACTCGGACCCGGCTTCCTCGTCGGTCGTGAGTGGCCGCTCCGTCACGAGTGCCCCGTCCGGCGGGACCGAGCGCCCCGGCCGGCCGGACCGGGGACCCCCGTCCGGCCGCTCGGGCACGACGGCCTGCCGCTCGGACATGGATGTCTGCCGCTCGGCCCCGGCTCCGTGCCGCTCAGACATGGCTGCGTGCCGTCCACAGCTCGGGAAAGACGTTTTTGCGGGCCCGCTTCTCCAGCCAGGCCACGCCGGACGAACCGCCCGTGCCCATCTTCGCGCCCATCGCGCGGCGGGTCGCCACCAAGTGATCGTTGCGCCATCGCCAGACCAGTTCGGCGACGTCCGTGAGGGCCTCACCCAGCCGGACCAGCTCGTTCTCCGGGTCGCGCGCCGGATCACCGGCGTAGACCTCCGTCCAGGCCGCCTCGACGGCCGGGTGCGGCTCGTACTTGAGCGTGGGGTCGCGGTGCAGTACGGACACCGGGATCGCGTATCCCCGGCGGTCCAGCAGCCGCAGCACCTCGTCCCACAGGCTCGGCTCGTGCAGCGCCTTCTCCAGCTCGGCGTACTCGCGGGGCGCGCCGCGGTGCGGGACGAGCATCGACGCGGACTTCTCGCCGAGCAGGAACTCCAGCCGCCGGTACATCGCGGACTGGAAGCCGGAGCCCTCGCCGAGCGCCCCGCGGTAGGCGTTGAACTGCGCCGGAGTCAGCCGGGCCAGCGGCTTCCACGCGGCGTTGAGGGCCTCCAGCTCGTACGTGGAGCGGCGCAGCGCGTCCATCGCGACGGGCAGGTCCTCGCTGCGCAGGGCCTGCGCGGCGGTGTGCCACTCGTGGACGATGACGGTGAACCACAGCTCCATGACCTGGGTGGTCACCAGGAAGGCCATCTCTCCGGGATCGTCGGAGAGCAGGTGCTGGGCGTGGGTGAGCATCTCCGCCTGGACGTAGTCCTCGTACGGCGTGGTGCCCGCGAAGTCGAGATTCGGGTCCGCGCCCGCTCCGACCGGGCAGCGCGGTGCCTGCTCCGGGGTCGGGGACGCCTGGGACGCTGATGACGAGTGCGACATCAGAACTCCTCGTGATGCATGCCTCCGGGTAGCGGTCCGCCCCTTCCTGTCGGCATCGGAGCCCCGGTCCCCTCGTCAGGCCCGGCTCACCGGACCTGTTGCGCATCTTCCGCAACTCCCCGGGGTTTGGCAAGGGCCGTCCCGGCCGACCCGAAGGGCCTCCAACGGCTCAGGACCGGCCGGAACACATCGGCCGGCCGGCCCTGAGCGGTCATCTCGGCAGGGGGCTTCCCTCAGGAGAGCGTGTCGGCCGCGGTCGGCGAGGAGTCGCGCAGGAACGCCGTGCAGCGCTCGTACTCCTCCTGCTCGCCGATCGCCTGGGCGGCGCGGGCGAGTGCGTGCAGGGCCCGCAGGAAGCCGCGGTTCGGCTCGTGCTCGAACGGGACCGGGCCATGGCCCTTCCAGCCGGCCCGGCGCAGCGAGTCCAGGCCGCGGTGGTAGCCGGTACGTGCGTACGCGTACGACTCGACGGTACGGCCGGCCTGGAAGGCGTCGTCCGCCAGCTGCGCCCAGACCAGCGAGGACGCCGGGTACTTCGCGGCGACGTCGGCCGGTGCGGTGCCCGCCGCGAGCAGCTCGCGGGGCTCCGGATCGTCGGGCAGATGGGTCGGGGGCGGTCCCCCGAGCAGGTTCTCGTGAATGGCCATGGTTCCAAGTCTGCCTGGTACTCGCCGCCCGCGGCGCCACGGCGGTGGCGCTTCGGCCGGGCGCACGGAGGACCGTGCACGCGCGCGAAGGGCCCCGTACGCGTGATCCTGATGCGTACGGGGCCCTGCGGCGTGCTCCTCCGCTGCGCGCGCCGGTACAGCGCGTGGCGGCGTTACAGCGCGCGCGGCGGCGTTACTTGATCTTGGTGCCCGTGGAGCGCAGGTTGGCGCACGCCTCGGTGACCCGCTTGGCCATGCCGGCCTCGGCCAGCTTGCCCCAGCTGCGCGGGTCGTAGGTCTTCTTGTTGCCGACCTCGCCGTCGACCTTCAGCACACCGTCGTAGTTGCGGAACATGTGGTCCGCGATCGGGCGGGTGAAGGCGTACTGGGTGTCGGTGTCCAGGTTCATCTTCACGACGCCGTTCTCCAGCGCGGTGGCGATCTCCTGCTCGGTGGAGCCGGAGCCGCCGTGGAAGACGAAGTCGAACGGCTGCGACCCGGCGGTCTTGCCGTACTTGGCGCCGACGCCCTCCTGGAGGTCCTTGAGGAGCTCGGGGCGGAGCACGACGTTGCCCGGCTTGTAGACGCCGTGCACGTTGCCGAAGGAGGCGGCGAGCAGGTAGCGGCCCTTCTCGCCCAGGCCCAGCGCCTCGGCGGTGCGCAGCGCGTCGTCGACGGTGGTGTACAGCTCGTCGTTGATCTCGTGGGTGACGCCGTCCTCCTCGCCACCGGTCGGGGTGATCTCGACCTCAAGGATGATCTTGGCGGCGGCGGCCTTGGCGAGCAGCTCCTGGCCGATGGCCAGGTTGTCGGCCAGGGTCTCGGCCGAACCGTCCCACATGTGCGACTGGAAGAGCGGGTTCTGGCCCTTGGCCACGCGCTCGGCGGAGATGTCGATCAGCGGGCGGACGTAGCCGTCCAGCTTGTCCTTGGGGCAGTGGTCGGTGTGCAGCGCGACGGTGACGTCGTACTTCGCGGCCACGACGTGCGCGAACTCGGCCAGGGCGACGGCGCCGGTCACCATGTCCTTGTTGTACTGGCCGCCCAGGAACTCCGCACCACCGGTGGAGATCTGGATGATGCCGTCGCTCTCGGCCTCGGCGAAACCGCGCAGCGCCGCGTGCAGCGTCTGCGTCGAGGTCACGTTGATGGCCGGGTAGGCGAACTTGCCTGCCTTCGCCCGGTCGAGCATCTCGTTGTAGATCTCGGGGGTTGCGATGGGCATCTGTCCGCTCCTTGTGATGTGCGGGTACCGGGTACGTTCTGGGCCCTGACCAGGGGGCGACGTCATCGTCGCGGCCCATCTTCCCAGACTTGCCGGATACCTCCACATCGCGCTTCCACCCGGACGGCGCAAGGGGCGGGCTGTTTCACGTGAAACAGCCCGCCCCTTGGTGAAAGGCCAGGTCAAGGCCGCGAGGGCCGGAGCCTCCGCCCGACGCGCCCGATCTCTCAGCCGAGATCCAGGTCGGTGAGCCGGTAGCCGGTGATGTACTTCAGGCCCGCGTCGGCGATGGCCGATTCGGCACCGCGGTCGACGATCGTGGCGACCGCGACGACCTCGGCGCCCGCCTCGCGGGCGGCCTCGACGGCGGTCAGCGGCGAGCCGCCGGTGGTGGAGGTGTCCTCGACGACCAGGACGCGGCGGCCCGTGATGTCCGGGCCCTCGATGCGGCGCTGCATGCCGTGCGTCTTCTGGGCCTTGCGGACCACGAAGGCGTCCAGCTTCCGGCCGCGCGCGGCGGCGGCGTGCAGCATCGACGTCGCGACCGGGTCGGCGCCGAGCGTGAGCCCGCCGACCGCGTCGAAGTCGAAGTCGGCGGTGGCGTCCAGCATCACCTGGCCGACCAGCGGCGCGGCCTCGGCGTCCAGGGTGATCCGGCGCAGGTCGATGTAGTAATCGGCTTCCTTGCCGGAGGAAAGCGTCACCTTGCCGTGCACCACGGCCTTGTCCTTGATCTGCTGCAGCAGCTCGCCGCGCACGTCGTCACTCATGCGCACGAGCTTAAGGGGAGCCCGGCCCTCCCCTGCGGCTCAGGTCAGGGTGCGCCAGGTCCACGTCGTGGAGATCTCCAGCGGGTCGATGGGGGTGACCAGGCGCGGGTGCGTGTTGAGGCCGTTGGGCGGGCCGGACTGCGGTTCCACGCACACGGCCGCCTCCTGCTCGTCGTACACGACCACCCACTCCGCACGGCTGGTGACCTTCAGCTCCAGGCGGCCCGGCCAGGTCAGCGTCACGGCCACGCCCTGCGGCATCCCGAAGCAGTCGTCCCAGGGGCCGGGGCGCGGGTCGATGCGGCGGCCCGTCGGAAGGTGGTCCTCGCCGCGCTCCTCCTGCCACTCGGGGTCGAAGTCGATGCGTACGCCCTCGCCGCCGTCGCCGAGGTCGCGGAGGAACCAGGGGTGCCAGCCGGCCTGCGCCGGGAAGGAGTCGTCGTACGTCTCGACGCCCATGGTCAGGGTCAGCGAACCGCCGTCCTCGGCCAGCTCCACCAGCTGGCTGACCTTGCCGGGGTACGGCCAGGGGTCGGCCGGGTCGTCCAGGTCGTACGTGAAGGCCGCGGTGGTCCCGGTCGTGCGGGCGGTGCGCCAGGAGAGGTTGCGGCCGTTGCCGTGGATGGCGTGCGGCGGGGAGTTGAGCGGCATCTGATGCGTCTCGGAGCCGTTGCGGAACCGGCCGTTCTCGATCCGGCCGCACCACGGCACCATCGGGAAGCAGCCGTACTTGGCTCCTTGCCGGAGCAGCTCCGTGCCGCCGATGCGGAGGCTCTCGATACGGCAGCCGTTGTCCGGGCGGACGGCCACTTCGGTGTCGCCGGCGGCCAGCCGTACGGTACGCGCCACGCGCGGCTTGCGGGCGGGCTCTGCGGGGTTCTCAGTGCTCACGGATCGACCTTAGCGGTGCGGCACGCGGGCGGCGGACCGGGCACGCTGACCCGGTGGCCGGTCCCGCCCGCCCGGGCGCCCGGCGTCAGCGGCGGCGCAGGCCCGGAGCCTGTGGCGGCGCGGGCCGGCGTCAGCGGCGGCGGCGCAGCGCCCGGCCGACCACCACGGCGGAGGCCAGGACCACGGCGGCCGCGGGGGCCGCCCAGCGGAGGGTGGCCGAGGCGGCGGACGTCTCGGGAGCGGGCACGGGGGCGTAGCGGCCGCGCGGCGGGGCGTGGTCCACCTCCTCCGCGCTGCGGCCGATCATCGTGCGGCGCGCGTGCGCGGCCTCGGCGGGCGGCTCGGCCGGGATGCCGAGGTCGTCCTCGCCGAGCGGGTCCAGCGAGGACGGCGGGATCTCGGTCTCGAAGACCCCGGCCCGCGGCGAGATCTCCGCGAGGTCCTCGGCGCCGTCCACCTCGTCGGTGTCGTCCTCGTCGTCGTCCGTGCCGATGACATCGGCCGGGTCGTCCTCGGCGCCCGCCTCTTTCAGGCCCGCCTCGTCCAGCGCCTCGTCCTCCAGGCCCGCCTCTTCGAGGTCCGCCCCGTCCTCGTCGGCCACGCCCCCGGTGAGTACCGACAGGCCGTCCACCGCCGCGGTCGCCCCCACCGCCGCGTCCGGCCCGTCCTGCTGCCCCGCGACCGGGGCCGTCGTCAGGTCGTCGGTGAGGGTCGTGGCGAAGCGCTCCAGGAGGCGGCGGCCGGCCGTGCGGGCCGCCTCGTCCGAGGCGTCCGCGAGCCGGCCCTCGGCACGGACGACGGCGGTACAGGACAGCGTCGTGCCCTTGCCGCCCGCGTCGGGCGCCACCCGGACGGTCAGGTCCAGCTCGGCGAGGCCGTCGCCGCGCACCTCCGTGCCGTGCGCCGCGGCGTCGAAGGCGTCGGGCTCGCCCTCGCGCGGGGTCACCCGCAGTGACCCGCGGTAAGTGATGGTGGAGCCGCCGATCCGCAGCCGCAGCCGGCCCTCCGGAACTCCGGGAGCGGCGTCCGCGTCGAGCTGGGCGCCCGGGACGCAACGGGCCAGCCGCTCCGGCTCGGCGAGCGCCTGCCGCACCGTGCCGACGGGAAACGGAACGTACACCTCGTGCTCCATGAATCGGAGCCTACCCAGCGGGCCCCGCCCCGTGCCCGCTCCCGCACAACTTTCTCCACATACCGTCACCGTCCGGGCCATGCCCGCCGGCCGCCGCGGCCCCGCCGCCTCACCCGCCGTACCGCGGCCGCACGAGCGTCGACGGCGGGAGGCCGGGAAGGCGCGTACGGGCCAGCGCGCGGTGGCCGGAACGGAGCAGGGCGGGGGTCAGGGAGCGCAGCGGCGGCGCGGCGGACGGGAGCCCCAGCTGCGGCGTGCTGCGGCCCGCCAGGAGGAAGCCCCAGTACCGGACGGTCCGCGGGTCGGCGCGGCCGGTGCCGGACGCGCCCCGGTCGGGCCCGCCCGAGAAGGCGTGCGGGCGGCCCGGCATCCGGTACGGGACGGTGCGCAGGCCCGCGGCGCGCAGCGTCGCCTCGACCGTCCAGAAGCTGCGCGGCCGGACGCGCGGCGGCCCGGCGTGCACCGCGAGCCGCCCGTCCCGGGCCAGCACCCGGGCCGCGAGGCCGTAGAACTCCTGGGAGTAGAACTTGGTGCCGGCGGTGATGTTGGGGTCGGGCAGGTCGGAGAGGACCACGTCGTACGGGCCGTCCCTGCGCACCTCGCGCCGGGCGTCCCGGCGCAGCCAGTCGAAGGCGTCGGCGGTCACCACGCGGACCCGCGGATCGTCGAGCGAGCGGCGGTTGAGCCGGGCGAGGCCGGGGTCGGTGCGGGCCAGCCGGACCAGGCCGCTGTCGCGCTCGACGACGGTGACGGAGTCGACGTCGGGGTAGCGCAGCAGCTCGCGTACGGCGAGCCCGTCGCCGCCGCCGAGCACCAGCACCCGGCCGTGCGGCCCGCCCGCCATCGCCGGGTGGACCAGCGCTTCGTGGTAGCGGAACTCGTCCCGCGCGCTGACCCGCAGCCGGCCGTCCAGATACAGCGCGAGCGGCGCCCCCGTACGCCCGGCGCCCCGGCCCGCGCGCCCGGCACCGCCCGTGCCGCCCGTGCCACCGGTCAGCACGACTTCCTGTACGTCCGTCTGCACGGCGACCCGTGGTTCCGTGCCGTACACCGCCTTGCGCGCGGCCGCCTCGAAGGGCCCTGCCAGCACCGTGCACGCCACGAGGACCACGAGGACGAGCGCGTTGGCCGCCAGCAGTGACCGGCGTGCCCGTATGGAGAGGTCGCGGCGGAACAGGCCGAGGACGAGGGCGCCGCCCGCCACCGCGTTCACCCCGCCCGTGACCAGCGCGCCCGTCAGCTGTCCGAGCAGCGGCAGCAGCAGGAAGGGGAAGGCGAGGCCGCCGACCAGGGCGCCCACGTAGTCCGCCGCGAAGAGGTCGGCGACCGCGCCGCCCGCGTCCTGGTTGCGGACGCGCTGGATGAGCGTCATCAGCAGCGGGACCTCGGCGCCGATGAGCACGCCGATCACCAGCGAGAAGCCGACGAGCGCGGGCCGGGACTGGCCGAGCCACGCGAAGCACGCGTACAGCGCCATCGCCGAGACCCCGCCGACCAGAGCCAGCGCCGCCTCGACCGCGCCGAAGCCGACCGCGGCCCGGCAGCGCAGCCGCTTGGCCAGCAGCGAGCCGACGCCCATCGCGAAGACCATGACGGAGAGCACGACGGACGCCTGCGTCACGGAGTCGCCCACCAGGTAGGAGGAGAGGGCGACCAGCTCCAGCTCGTACACCAGTCCGCAGGCGGCGCAGAGGAAGACAACCGTGAGGACGAGCAGCCGGCCGAGCCCGGCGGGCACCGGCAGCCGTGGTGGCCTGACGATCTCCGGCGGCTTGCGGGGGCCGGAGGTGAGGGCCGCTGGCGGATCGATCATGTTGCGAACGCTACGTGACGGCCCGGTCGCGCCTCGTCACCCACAAGAGCGCATTGGCTTCGCGCGGGGACGACGCCGGGCCGCTTCCGCGCGCCCGCTCACAGCGCCGCCACCGCCCGCACTCCCACGCGCGTACGGGTCGCCACCAGCCGGCCCTCCTGGGGGTAGGCGTGCCAGGTGCGCCAGCGCACCTGGCCGCTCTCCCGTTGCGCAAGCATCGCGGTGAACGCGTGCGGCGCGCCGGGGAACGTGCCGGCGAGTCCGTACGGATGCTCGGCCACCAGTGCGAGCAACTCCTGCGCCCGGCCCGCGAACGAGCCGCGGGAGAGCGTCTCCACATGGGCGGCGAATTCGTACTCCCAGTCGCCGATGCGTTTCGCCACGCCGAGGGGGAGCGGGGTGCTGCTGCCGGGCATGCACGCCACGGTCTCCGAGCAGCTCCCGTGCTCCTCCTCCAGGAGCACTTGATGCGAGGCGCCGAGCAGCCGCAACTGGACCTTGACGTCTTCCAGTTGCAGGTCGAGGACGGCGAGGGCGGGCAGCGGCTCGCGGCCGAGTGCCCAGGCCAGGTCGGCCGCGCGGGTGTCGGTGTAGGCGGTCTTGATGGTGGTGAGCATGGGTCGGCTCCGCAAGCACGCAGTGGATGGTGGGCCGGCCCGCCCCGGAGGAGGACCAGGGATACGACTTACCGGCTGCCGGCTCGTGACCACGTGGGGTCCGAGAACTGGTGGATTCTCACAAGAGAGGGAATCATGAAACTCGCGGGGCCCACAGCCTTTTTACCCATCTTCGTGGGGTTTCCATCCCTCAGAGGGCCTCCCAGTTCAGTTGTTCAACAGGCTTGCGCCCGACGGTTGTTGAGAACCGCCGGGCGCATATGCGAAGAGGCATGGGCCGTATGCATGTTCACCGCCGTGCCGCCGCGCAGAGGGCGCGGGACGCGCGGGAATTCCGCTCAGGAGCCCCCGCCGCCACCGCAGCCGCCACCGCCGCCGCCACCACACGACGAGCCACCGCCGCACGACGAGCCGCCACCGCAGCCCCCGTGATGTCCGCCCCCGTGGTGCCCGCCGTGGTGGTGACCGCTGGGCGAACCCCCGTCGCCGGCCCACCAGCTGCCCCCGGACACCGTGCCGCCGCGCGCCGCCTTCCGCATCCGGCCGCTGGGCGACTCGTTAGCCGCCGCGCGCGACACCAGCCACACCACGGCCGCCACCGCGCCGCATATCACCAGGAAGATCACAAAACCACTCACTGCCTCACGCTCCTTCCGTTCCCCCGAAGCGAGGCACTCCTTACGTCAGAGCCCGCTTTTCAGAGCAAGCTTTCTTGCGTGCGGGTCAGATGCCCGGCCTCGTTGATCTCAAAGCGGAGTTGAGGAACTCCAGAGGTTCGGCGCAGGATGGCGGCCATGGGACGACCGCTGCTCAACCGCCGCCTGGCCGAATTCGGTACGACGATCTTCGCGGAGATGTCCGCGCTCGCCGTACGGACCGGCGCCATCAACCTCGGCCAGGGATTTCCCGACACCGACGGCCCCGAAGAGGTCCGTGAGGCGGCGGTGCGCGCCCTGCGCGACGGCCACGGCAACCAGTACCCGCCCGGCCCCGGCATTCCCGAGCTGCGCACCGCCGTCGCCGCGCACCAGCAGCACTGGTACGGCCTGCCGTACGACCCCGACACCGAAGTACTGGTCACCGCGGGCGCCACCGAGGCCATCGCGGCGTCGCTGCTGGCGCTGCTGGAGCCCGGTGACGAGGTGATCGCGCTGGAGCCGTACTACGACTCCTACGCCGCGTGCATCGCGCTGGCCGGCGCCAAGCGCGTGCCGGTCACTCTGCGCCCCTCTCCCGGGGAGGCTCCACGCGGCGGAGCCGCATATGGACGCTATCGCCTCGACCTGGACGAGCTGCGGGACGCCGTCACCGACCGCACCCGCCTCATCCTCCTCAACACCCCGCACAACCCCACCGGCACGGTGCTCAGCCGCGACGAGCTGGCCGCCATCGCCGAACTGGCCTGCGAGCGCGACCTCCTCGTCGTCACGGACGAGGTCTACGAGCACCTGGTGTTCGAGGGTGAGCACGTGCCGATGGCGTCCTTCCCCGGGATGCGCGAGCGCACGGTGACCATCGGCAGCGCGGGCAAGACGTTCTCCTTCACCGGGTGGAAGGTCGGCTGGATCACCGGCACGCCCGAGCTGGTCGGCGCGGTCCGCTCCGCCAAGCAGTTCCTCACCTACGTCTCGGCGGGCCCCTTCCAGTACGCGGTCGCCGAGGCGCTCGCGCTGCCGGACGGCTACTTCCACGGGCTGCGGGAGGGCCTGCGCCGCAAGCGGGACATCCTGTCCGACGGGCTGGCGCAGGCCGGCTTCCAGGTCTTCCGGCCGAGCGGTACGTACTTCGTCACCACCGACATCACGGCCCTGGGCGAGAAGGACGGCCTGGCCTTCTGCCTCGGGCTGCCCGAGCGCTGCGGCGTGGTCGCCGTGCCGAACTCCGTCTTCTACGACGACAAGGAGGCGGGCCGCAGCCTCGTCCGCTTCGCTTTCTGCAAGAAGGACGAGGTCCTGCGGGACGCGGTGTCACGCCTCCAGCGGCTGTGAGCCGGGTCCGGCCGCGACGATGCGGCGGACCGAAAAGAGAATTCACATTTTTCGTTCAGCGGGACCCCCCTCTCCGGGCTTACCTTTTCATCCTCCAGCAACCACCGATTCTTCACCCGCAATCCTCCTGCGGAGCTCCGCGCTGGCCACCGCCAGCAATTCCCGACGCTCCGGATCCGCGTTCTCGCGCAGTGCCAGGGACATCCGGATGGTGACGGGCGCGCCGTCGAGCGGCAGCAGCGCGATCCGGCGGGAGGAGACGGTGCGGCCGGAGCGGTCGAAGAGCTGGGGGCGCAGTTCGCGCTCCAGCTGGCGCACCTGCACTGGCTCACCGCCGGCTGGCCTATGTGCAGTCGTTCGGCCGCTCTGCCGAAATGCAGCTCCTCGGCCACCGCAAAAGTATTGAATCTGACGCAGTTCCACAGGATCCCCCTTTTCCTGCGGGCGATCCCCGCCGCGTTCATTTATCCGACGGCAGCTTTCTGCAAATCGGCGTCCCGGCCATCCGTAACGGGCTCCATAACGGGCTCCGGTACGACAGCGGATTCCGTCGCCGCCGCCTGCCGCGCCGCCATAGACAAGAAGAACGCGAAGGCCGCGATGCCCACCGCCGAGGCGCCGATGACGAACCATCCCAGCGCGAAGAGGTCACCGGCCGGCAGCCGGCTGGAAAGGAGGATTCCCAGCGAGGCGCCCAGCAACTGGAGCGCGCCCATCAGCCCGGAGGCCGAGCCGGCGGTCGAGCGGAAACTCGTCACGCCCGCGCTCATCGACAGCGGCAGCAGGAAGCCGTTGCCGAAGGTCATCACCGGCATGAAGACCAGCACCAGCAGCCCCCAGGGCCTGCCTGCCCCGCTCAGCCCCAGGGCCAGCATCATCAGCGCGCCGGCGAAGAAGAAGCCGTGCCCCGTCCACAGCAGCCGGTTGACGGGCCGCTTGCGGAGCAGGGTGCGGGAGGTGAGGTTGCCCGCCACTGCGGTCTTCATGACAACGGACAACTTCCTTGTCTCAAGGGCAGGTTCTCAAGGGCAGGTTCTCAAGGGCGGGGTCTCAGGGGCGGGGCCTCGATGGCTCAAGTCCAGCACCGCCCCAGGGGCCGTCCAAGACGCAATCCGATCCGGCACCGATCACGAATCGTGATGCGTCGCCCCGCCACGTCCCGCGCCCCCGCGTCCCCGGTTCCCCGCCGGGACGCCGCGCCCGCATACGGAAGGGCCCCGGAGCGCTGTGCTCCGGGGCCCTTCCGCAGAACCGTCGTAACGGGCTCACGCCTCGTCGTCGGGCTTCTTCGTGTCACCGTCGATGTCGGCCTCCAGGCCGAGCTGCTCGACGAGCCACTTGTCGAACTCGATGGACGCGCGGATCCAGCTGACCGTGCTGGAGACGAAGTGCTCCAGCGAGACGCCGGTGCCGACCAGCATCGATGCCTCACCGATCAGACGGACCGTGCCGTCGTCGTGGGTGTGGGTGTAGGCCTTGGGCCACAGGGTGCGGCGGTTCCAGTCGTCGATCGCCTCCAGCAGCTTCGACTTGAGCTCGATGCCGTGCGGGCGGTCGTAGAACGTCCGGACGGAGAAGATCTGCTGCTCCTCCTCGCCGCGGAACATGAAGTACGTGCGGAACTGCTCCCACGGGGCGGCGAGGTCGCCCTCGTCGTCGACGACGTACTTCAGCTCCATCTGGTCAAGGAGCTGCTTGACCAGGTCCTGATCGGGCACGATCGGCCCCTCAGGCCCGGTCGGCTGCTGTTCGGGCTGGCCCCCGAAATTCGGAATCGAGGACGGGTCGATAGTCACCGTGGAAGTCCCTTCGTATGGTCCCCGCCATCCTCCCCCACACCCGCCCCGTCCTGGCAAGCGGACGGGGCGGGTCAGCAGCTGCGCGTACAGCGAAGGACGGGGTCAGACCGCGGCCGGCTCCCGCTCCGCCGTCACCGACAGGTGGTCGCCGTCCACGTCCACCCGTACGGTGTCGCCGTCGCGGATGTCGCCCGCCAGGATCGCCCGGGCGAGCTGGTCGCCGATGGCGGTCTGGACGAGGCGACGCAGCGGCCGGGCGCCGTAGGACAGGTCCGGCTGCGACTGCTCGGGCTTGTCGATCACCGGCTCCTGGCCGAGCCAGGCCAGCCAGGTCAGCGCCGCGTCGGAGACGTCCAGCGTGAGCCGCCGGTCGGCGAGCCGCTTCTGCAGGTGGGCGAGCTGGATCCGCGCGATCCGCTGGAGCTGGTCCGTGCCGAGCGGGTGGAAGACCACCGTGTCGTCCAGCCGGTTCAGGAACTCCGGGCGGAAGGCGGAGCGGACCGTCTCCAGTACCTTCTCCTTCTTCTGCTCCTCCTTCAGCAGCGGGTCCATCAGGAAGTTCGAGCCGAGGTTGGAGGTCAGGATGAGGATGGTGTTGCGGAAGTCCACCGTCCGGCCCTGGCCGTCCGTGAGCCGTCCGTCGTCCAGCACCTGGAGCAGGATGTCGAAGACCTCGTGGTGGGCCTTCTCCACCTCGTCCAGCAGCACGACGCTGTACGGGCGGCGGCGCACGGCCTCGGTCAGCTGGCCGCCCTCCTCGTACCCGACGTAGCCGGGAGGCGCGCCGACCAGCCGGGCGACGGAGTGCTTCTCGCCGTACTCGCTCATGTCGATGCGGACCATCGCCCGCTCGTCGTCGAAGAGGAAGTCGGCGAGCGCCTTGGCCAGCTCGGTCTTGCCGACGCCGGTCGGGCCGAGGAAGAGGAACGAGCCGGTCGGGCGGTCGGGGTCGGCGATCCCGGCACGCGTACGGCGCACCGCGTCCGACACCGCGCGCACGGCCTCGGTCTGCCCGATCAGCCGCTTGCCCAGCTCATCCTCCATGCGCAGCAGCTTCTGGGTCTCGCCCTCCAGCAGCCGCCCCGCCGGGATGCCCGTCCAGGAGGCGACCACGTCGGCGATGTCGTCGGGGCCGACCTCCTCCTTGACCATCGACTCCTTGGACGCCTCCTGCTCGGCCTCGGCGGCCGCGGCCTCGTCCAGCTCCCGCTCCAGGCCCGGGATCTCGCCGTACAGCAGCTTCGACGCGGTGTCGAAGTCGCCGTCGCGCTGGGCGCGCTCGGCCTGGCCGCGCAGCTCGTCGAGCTTCTCCTTCAGCTCGCCGAGGCGGTTCAGGCCCTGCTTCTCCTTCTCCCAGCGTGCGGTCAGCCCGCGCAGCTCTTCTTCCTTGTCCGCGAGGTCCTTGCGCAGCTTCTCCAGGCGCTGCACGGAGCCCGCGTCGGTCTCGTTCTTGAGCGCCAGCTCCTCCATGCGCAGCCGGTCGACGGACCGCTGCAGCTCATCGATCTCCACCGGAGACGAATCGATCTCCATGCGCAGCCGCGACGCCGACTCGTCCACCAGGTCGATGGCCTTGTCGGGCAGGAAGCGGGAGGTGATGTACCGGTCGGAGAGGGTGGCGGCGGCGACCAGCGCGGAGTCCGCGATCTGGACCTTGTGGTGCGCCTCGTAGCGCCCCTTGAGGCCGCGCAGGATCGCGACCGTGTCCTCCACGGTCGGCTCGGCGACCAGCACCTGCTGGAAGCGCCGCTCCAGCGCCGGGTCCTTCTCGATCCGCTCGCGGTACTCGTCCAGCGTGGTCGCGCCGACCATCCGCAGCTCGCCGCGGGCCAGCATGGGCTTGAGCATGTTCCCCGCGTCCATCGCGGAGTCGCCGCCTGCCCCGGCACCCACGACCGTGTGCAGCTCGTCGATGAACGTGATGATCTGCCCGTCACTGGACTTGATCTCCGCCAGGACGGTCTTCAGCCGCTCCTCGAACTCACCGCGGTACTTCGCGCCCGCGACCATCGCGCCGAGGTCCAGCGCGACCAGCCGCTTGTCCCGCAGCGACTCGGGCACGTCGCCCTTCACGATGCGCTGCGCGAGCCCCTCCACGACGGCGGTCTTGCCGACGCCGGGCTCACCGATCAGCACGGGGTTGTTCTTCGTACGCCGCGAGAGGACCTGCACCACGCGCCGGATCTCCTGGTCCCGGCCGATGACCGGGTCGAGCTTGCCCTCGCGCGCGGCCGCGGTGAAGTCCGTACCGAACTTCTCCAGCGCCTTGTATGTGCCCTCGGGGTCGGCGTTGGTCACCCGCTGCCCGCCCCGGGCCTTCTCGAAGGCGTCCAGCAGCCTCTTGGCCGAGGCGCCCTGCTGGTCCAGCAGCTGGCCGGTGGCCCCGCCCTTCGCGGCGATGCCGATGAGCAGGTGCTCGGTGGAGATGTAGTCGTCGCCCAGCTCCTTGGCGCGCTGCGCCGCGTCCGCTATCACCGCGAGCATCTCGCGGTCGGGCTGCGGCGGGGCGACCGTCGAGCCCTGGATGCTGGGCAGCGCGGCGACCCGCCGCTCGGCCCCGGCACGCAGCGCCGCGGCGTCCGCGCCGACGGCGGCCAGCAGGTCGGTGATGTTCTCGTTGTCCTGCCCGGCGAGCAGCGCGAGCAGCAGATGGGCCGCGGTCATGTCCGCGTGTCCCGCGCTCACGGCCCGCTCATTGGCGGCGCTCAGCGCCTCCCGGCTCTTGTTGGTCAGCTCGGCGTCCACGTGCTCGCGCTCCTCCTCATGCCTCTGGCCTGCACCTACACGGCCCTCGGGGGCCATCCTGCCTAGCTCAACATGCGATAAGTTGAGTCTATTCCACTCAAGCCCAAAACGCCGACCTTTACCCGTCCACCGCCCCTTGGGGTTCCCCCTGACCTGCCGCCCACTCCTGCGAGTACGCCCGACGTACAGTGCGGACATGGCTCAAGATCTGCGGAATCCCGACCCCGAGTACCTCGCCTTCTGGCGGGAGCGGCATGTGTGCACCCTGACCACGATGCGGCCGGACGGGACGCCGCACGTCGTGCCGGTGGGGGTGACGTACGACCACGAGCAGGGCCTGGCCCGGGTCATCACGAGCAAGGGCAGCACCAAGGTCCGCAACGTCCTGGCCAGGGGCGACGGCGGCGCGCGCGTCGCGGTGTGCCAGCTGCAGGGGCGGCGGTGGGCGACGCTGGAGGGGCTGGCGACGGTCCGTACGGCCGAGGCGGAGGTGCGGGACGCGGAGGAGCGGTACGCCGTGCGGTACGAGCGGACGCCGCGGCCCAACCCCGAGCGCGTGGTCATCGAGATCCGGGTGACGAAGATGCTCGGGCGGGCCTGAGAGCGCCGACGGGTGCCGCCGCCCCCGCTCCGTCCACAGGGGTATCGTCACCCCCACAGTCGTCAGGTCCCGGGGGGCACGATGAATGCGGTGCGAGTGACGGCGATCGCGTGCTTGATGCCGCTGTCCGAGCTGGACGACGATCCGTTCCTGGTCGACGACCGAGGCCAGCACGAGATGTGCTCGCAGTGGGCCGCGGACCGCGACTACCGCCTCATCTGGCGGCTGAGCCTGCACCACCTGCGCGCCGATCACTGCGCCCTGTGGCAGGACGTGGAGGCGGGCCTGGTCGATGTCTTCGTCGTACCGAACCGCCGCACCCTGGAGAACGCCGTCGACTCCGCCGAGGATTTCACCGCCCGCTGCGCCGCGGCCGGCGTCCGGCTGGAGACCGTCGACCTCGCCGAGCCGGTCTACACCTCGGCCATGAAGTCCCACGTGCACCGCCGGCTGTCGATGCCCACGGCCGGTTACAACGGCCGCTGAGGCGGCGGGCGTTACTCGGACGTCCGCTTCGGGCGCCACACGACCAGCGCGCTGGTCTGCTGCACGTCCTGATACGGGACCAGGTCACGGCGGTAGCTGGCGTGCACCGCCGCCTCCCGCTGCTGGATGGCGGCGGCGGCGCCCTCCACCGCGCTCTGCAGCTCGGCGACGCGCTGCTGGAGCGCCGCGACCTGGTTCTCCAGTTCGATGATGCGCTTGATGCCGGCGAGGTTGATGCCCTCGTTCTGCGACAGCTGCTGCACCTGGCGGAGCAGCTCGATGTCGCGGGCCGAGTAGCGCCGACCGCGCCCGGCCGTACGGTCCGGTGAGACCAGGCCGAGCCGGTCGTACTGGCGCAGTGTCTGCGGGTGCAGGCCGGAGAGCTGAGCCGCGACGGAGATGACGTACACCGGTGACTCGTCGGTCAGTTCATAGGGGTTACGACTGCGCCGCCCGCCCCGACTGTCCATCATCAAGCTCCCTTCGCGGCCTGGAAGAGCTCCGATCGCGGGTCCTCACCCGCGGTCGCCTCGCGGTACGCCTCCAGCGACTCGCGCGCCTTGTCGCCGAGGTCCTTGGGCACGACCACCTCGATGGTGACCAGGAGGTCGCCCCGGGTGCCGTCCTTGCGCGCCGCGCCCTTGCCGCGGGCACGCATCGTCCGGCCGTTCGGCGTGCCTGCCGGAACCTTCAGGGTGACCGGCGGCCCGCCCAGGGTCGGCACCTTCACTTCGCCGCCGAGCGCGGCCTCCGGGAAGGTGACCGGCACGGTGACGGTGAGGTTGTCGCCCTTGCGGCCGAACACCGGGTGCGTGTCGACGTGCACGACGACGTACAGATCGCCATTGGGCCCGCCGCGCTCGCCCGGGGCGCCCTTGCCGCGCAGCCGGATCCGCTGCCCGTCGGAGACGCCGGCGGGGATGCGCACCTGCATCGTGCGCGAACTCGTCGCGCGGCCGCTGCCCTTGCACACCTCGCAGGGGTCCTCGGCGATCAGGCCGCGGCCCTTGCAGTCGGCGCACGGGTCGGTGAGCGAGAAGCCGCCGCCCGCGCCCCGGCTGACCTGGCCCGTACCCACACAGGTCGGGCAGACCCGCGGGGTGCCGTTCTTGTCGCCGGTACCGGAACACGCCTTGCACGGCGCCGGGCTGGACATCCGCAGCGGGACCGTGGCCCCGTCCACCGCCTCGGTGAAGCTGAGCGTCACCTCGGACTCGATGTCCTGGCCGCGGCGGGGCTGCGTACGCGTGCCCGCACCGCCGCCCCTGTTGAACAGGCCGCCGAAGACGTCCCCGAGGCCGCCGCCGAAGCCGCCGGCGCCCGCTCCGCCCTGGGCGCCCCCGAAGAGGTCACCCAGGTCGAAGTTGAAGCTGCCGCCACCGGCGCCGCCGGGACCCGGACGGAAGCCGCCGTTGCCGAACAGCGCCCGCGCCTCGTCGTACTCCTTGCGGCGCTTGGGGTCGCCCAGGACGTCGTTCGCCTCGGAGATCTCCTTGAAGCGCGCCTCGGCCTTGGTGTCGCCCTTGTTCGCGTCCGGGTGGTTCTCCCGGGCGAGCTTGCGGTACGCCTTCTTGATCTCGGCGTCGGTGGCGTCCTTCGGGACGCCGAGAACCTTGTAGTAGTCCTTCTCGACGAAGTCCTTGGTGCTCATCCCCGACGTCCCTCCTCCCGTACTGTCCTGCTTCTCACGTCAGCCCTCGTCCGGGCCACCGCTCTCCTCGTCCGGCGCCTGCTCCTCGGACTTGGCGGCCTGGGCCCCCGGCTGGGGCTCGGCGACCGCCACCCGCGCGGGGCGAATCGTTCGCTCGCCGATCCGATACCCCGGCTGCAGGATCGCAACGCACGTCGTCTCCGTGACGTCCGGTGCGTACGAGTGCATGAGCGCCTCGTGGATCGTCGGGTCGAAAGGCTCGCCCTCCTTGCCGAACTGCTGCAGGCCGAGCTTGGCCACGACCGTCTCCACCGACTCGCCGACCGACTTGAAGCCGCCGACCAGCTCGCCGTGTTCACGAGCCCGGCCGATGTCGTCGAGGACCGGCAGGAGCTCGGACAGGAGGTTCGCCGCGGCGATCTCCTTGACCGTCACGCGGTCCCGCTCCACCCGCCGGCGGTAGTTCTGATACTCGGCCTGCAGGCGCTGGAGGTCCGCCGTGCGCTCGTTGAGCGCGGTGCGCACCTGGTCCAGCTGTGCCGTCAGGCCGACGTCCTGATTCGCGTCCCCGGCCGGGGCCGGGCCCGCCTTGTCGGCGGACCCGGCGCCCTGCGCCGCATCGTCAGGGGCTGCGGCGTCGGAGGGGACGTCAGGCTTCTCGTCAAAGCCCGGGGTCTCCTCCGTCACGCGGCACCGTCCTTCTTGGGCTTCTCGTCGTCCACGATCTCGGCGTCGACGACGTCGTCCTCGGCCTTGGCCTGCTCGCCGTCGGCGGCACCCTCGGCACCGCCCGCGGCCTGCGCGCCCTGGGCGTCGGCGTACATGGCCTGGCCCAGCTTCTGCGAGACGGCGGCGACCTTCTCGGTGGCCGTACGGATCTCGGCCGTGTCCTCGCCCTTGAGCTTCTCCTTCAGCTCGCCGACGGCGGTCTCGACCTCGGTCTTCACCTCGGCGGGGACCTTCTCCTCGTTGTCCTTGAGGAACTTCTCCGTCTGGTAGACGAGCTGCTCGCCCTGGTTGCGCGTCTCGGCGGCCTCGCGGCGCTTGTGGTCCTCGTCCGCGTAGCGCTCGGCCTCCTCGCGCATGCGGTCGACCTCGTCCTTCGGCAGCGAGGAGCCGCCGGTGACGGTCATCTTCTGCTCCTTGCCCGTGCCCAGGTCCTTCGCGGTCACGTGCATGATGCCGTTGGCGTCGATGTCGAAGGAGACCTCGATCTGCGGGACGCCACGCGGGGCCGGCGGCAGACCGGTCAGCTCGAACATGCCGAGCTTCTTGTTGTACGCCGCGATCTCGCGCTCGCCCTGGTAGACCTGGATCTGCACGGAGGGCTGGTTGTCCTCGGCGGTGGTGAAGATCTCCGAACGCTTGGTCGGGATCGTCGTGTTCCGCTCGATGAGCTTGGTCATGATGCCGCCCTTGGTCTCGATACCGAGGGACAGCGGGGTGACGTCCAGCAGGAGGACGTCCTTGACCTCACCCTTGAGGACACCGGCCTGCAGCGACGCGCCGATGGCGACGACCTCGTCCGGGTTGACGCCCTTGTTGGCGTCCTTGCCGCCGGTCAGCTCCTTGACGAGCTCGGCGACGGCCGGCATACGGGTCGAACCGCCGACCAGGACCACGTGGTCGATCTCGGACAGCTCGATGCCGGCGTCCTTGATGACGTTGTGGAACGGGGTCTTGCAGCGGTCGAGCAGGTCGCTGGTGAGCTGCTGGAACTGCGAGCGCGTGAGCTTCTCGTCCAGGTGCAGCGGGCCCTCGGCCGAGGCGGTGATGTAGGGAAGGTTGATCGTCGTCTCGGTGGAGGACGACAGCTCGATCTTCGCCTTCTCAGCGGCCTCGCGCAGGCGCTGGAGCGCCATCTTGTCCTTGGCCAGGTCGACGCCGTGGCCGTTCTGGAACTGCTTGACCAGGTAGTCGACGACGCGCTGGTCCCAGTCGTCACCACCGAGCTGGTTGTCGCCGTTGGTCGCCTTCACCTCGACGACGCCGTCGCCGATCTCCAGCAGCGAGACGTCGAAGGTACCGCCACCGAGGTCGAAGACCAGGATGGTCTGGTCGTCCTTGTCCAGGCCGTACGCCAGCGCCGCGGAGGTGGGCTCGTTGACGATGCGCAGGACGTTCAGGCCCGCGATCTCGCCGGCCTCCTTGGTGGCCTGCCGCTCGGAGTCGTTGAAGTACGCCGGGACGGTGATGACCGCGTCCGCGACCTTCTCGCCGAGGTAGGACTCCGCGTCGCGCTTCAGCTTCTGCAGAATGAACGCGGAGATCTGCTGCGGGTTGAAGCTCTTGTCGTCGACGTCCACCGACCAGTCGGTGCCCATGTGGCGCTTGACCGACCGGATGGTCCTGTCGACGTTCGTGACCGCCTGGCGCTTCGCGACCTCGCCGACGAGCACTTCACCGTTCTTGGCGAAAGCGACGACGGACGGCGTGGTCCTGGCGCCCTCGGCGTTGGTGATGACGGTGGGCTCACCGCCTTCGAGAACACTGACGACGGAGTTCGTCGTGCCCAGGTCGATGCCGACCGCACGTGCCATTTCGATTCCTCCAGCTGACATTGAGTGGAACTGGCTCAAGGGTGCACCAGAGATCCGGCCCTGTCAAAGGACCTGAGCCATAGCCACTCAACTCTCCTGCCGAAGATCTGCGCACCACAGCGTTTGCGCAGGTCACAGCGGCACGGAAGACCAGGAGGGGAAGCGCCCGGGGTGCGACGGGCACGTCATCGACACCCCCACCCTCCCTCTCACGGGCGGCCGCCGCATCTCCGGCGTGTCGCGTACGCACGGGCGGGGCGGGCTTTACGACACCCTTAGGCGACCCTCAGCGACGCAGATCACCGCCGCACCCGGTACAGCCGGGCTTGAATAGTGGGTAATCTCGGAGGGATTAACTAAGTTACTGCTTAGTAGTACCGACAGACCACCGAAGAACCCGCTCACGCAGGCCCGAGGAGCCACCCATGCAACTCGCCGCGATCATCGTGTCGCTGGTCCTAATCGCGGTCGGCGTCGCACTGTTCGGCCGCGCCATTGTGCAGATCTACCGCTACATGCGGCTCGGACAATCCGTACCCGCCGGTTCACGGACCAATGACCCCACGCAGCGCACCGTCACGGTGGTCAAGGAATTCCTCGGCCACACCAGGATGAACCGCTGGGGCGTCGTCGGCGTCGCGCACTGGTTCGTCGCGGTGGGCTTCTTCTCGCTGCTGCTGACGATCGCCAACGCCATCGGCCAGCTCTTCAAGGCCGACTGGCTGCTGCCGGTCATCGGCAGCTGGCTGCCGTGGGAGATGTTCGTCGAGGGCATGGGCACCTTGACCACGATCGGCATCCTCGTACTGATCGTCATCCGGCAGCTGAGCAAGCCGGGCAAGGCGGGCCGCAAGTCCCGCTTCTCCGGCTCCAACTTCGGGCAGGCGTACTTCGTCGAGGGCGTCATCCTCATCGTCGGCATCTGCATCGTGACGCTGCACGCCCTGGAGGGCGCCCAGCACGGTGTCGAGCACTACGAGGCCGCGTACTTCGCCTCATACCCGCTGGTCGCGGCCTTCAAGGGGCTGAGCGTCGGCACGCTGCAGAACCTGACGTACCTCTTCGCGATGATCAAGATCGCGACGTCCTTCATCTGGATGATCACCGTCGCGCTCAAGACCGACATGGGCGTCGCGTGGCACCGCTTCCTGGCCTTCCCCAACATCTGGTTCAAGCGCGAGGCCGACGGCGATGTCGCGCTGGGCGCGCTGCAGCCGATGACCAGCGAGGGCAAGGAGATCGACTTCGAGGACCCGGGCGAGGACGACCAGTTCGGCGTCTCCCAGATCGAGCACTTCTCCTGGAAGGGCCTGCTGGACTTCTCCACCTGCACCGAGTGCGGCCGCTGCCAGTCGCAGTGCCCCGCGTGGAACACCGGCAAGCCGCTCTCCCCCAAGCTCATGATCATGGCGCTGCGCGACCACGCGCACGCCAAGGCGCCGTACCTCCTCGCCGGCGGCGGCAAGGACGCCGAGGGCAACGAGAAGGCGACCGCCGAGCAGCTGGCCGACGTGCCCAAGTCCGCTCTGGAAGAGGCCGAACGCCCGCTGATCGGCACCCTCGAAGAGAACGGCGTCATCGACCCGGACGTGCTGTGGTCCTGCACCACCTGCGGCGCCTGCGTGGAGCAGTGCCCGGTCGACATCGAGCACATCGACCACATCGTCGACATGCGCCGCTACCAGGTCATGATCGAGTCCAGCTTCCCCAGCGAGGCGGGCACGATGCTCAAGAACCTGGAGAAGAAGGGCAACCCCTGGGGCCTGGCCAAGAAGCAGCGCCTCGCCTGGACCAAGGAGGTCGACTTCGAGGTCCCCGTCGTCGGCAAGGACGTCGAAGACCTCACCGAGGTCGACTACCTGTACTGGGTCGGCTGTGCCGGTGCCCTGGAGGACCGCGCCAAGAAGACCACCAAGGCCTTCGCGGAGCTGCTGCACATCGCCGGCGTCAACTTCGCCATCATGGGCGGCGACGAGAAGTGCACCGGTGACTCGCCGCGCCGTCTGGGCAACGAGTTCCTCTTCCAGCAGCTGGGCGCGGAGAACGTCGCCACGCTGAACGCGGCCTTCGGCGAGGACGACGAGGACGAGTCGACCAAGAAGCCGAAGTCCAAGAAGAAGATCGTCGCGACCTGCCCGCACTGCTTCAACACGATCGCGAACGAGTACCCGCAGCTGGGCGGCGAGTACGAGGTCATCCACCACACGCAGCTGCTGCAGCACCTCATCGACGAGGGCCGCCTCACCCCCGTCACCCCGGTCGAGGGGCTGATCACCTACCACGACCCCTGCTACCTGGGCCGCCACAACAAGGTCTACACACCGCCGCGCGAGATCATCGCCAAGGTGCCGGGCCTGCGGAACGAGGAGATGCACCGCCACAAGGAGCGCGGCTTCTGCTGCGGCGCCGGCGGCGCCCGCATGTGGATGGAGGAGCGCATCGGCAAGCGCATCAACAACGAGCGCGTCGACGAGGCCCTGTCCCTCAACCCGGACATCGTCTCCACCGCCTGCCCCTTCTGCCTCGTCATGCTGACCGACTCGGTCAACGGCAAGAAGAACGATGGCAAGGTCAGCGAGAACGTCCAGGTCGTCGACGTGGCCCAGCTGCTGCTGGACTCCGTCAGGACCCCGGCCGACCCGGCCGGCGAGGCGGAGCCCGCGGACGAGCCGGAGCCGGAGCCGGTGAAGTAACCCGCTGTACGTCCTGTTGACGGCCGGTCCCGCACCCCGCGGGGCCGGCCGTCGTCGTCTGCGCGCCCGTGTCCGGAACCCTCTGTACTCCTGTGTCCGGAACCGGATGGAACCGGACGAACGTGCGGGCCCATGACGTATGTCCGTGCGACCATGAGGCGCCGGATACGGATGGGGCGCTGGGGGGCGAAGTGCGGTACCGGGGATCACGAACGGCACGCGCGGCGGGAGCCGGGCTGTGCTGCGCACTGCTGGCGGCCGGCTGCGGCATGCTCCCGGCGGGCGGCGGCGCGCGGACGACCGCCCACCACGCCGCGTCCGGCCTTCCGGTACGGCCCGTCCCGCACGGCAAGGGCAGCGAGAAGGCCGACGACTTCAACGGCGACGGCCACCCCGACCTCGTACTCGACACGCTGCTCAACACCGACGACAGCCACGACGACGACCCCGGTATCGGCATCGTCTACGGCTCCGATCACGGCCTCGACCCGGCCGTACGACGGCTCCTCACCCCGGCCCGGCACGCGGCGCCCACGGACGGCGTCGTACCGGCCGTTTTCGACGCAGAGGCCGCCTGCGACCTGGACGGCGACGGCTTCACCGACCTGGTCGTCAGCACCGACCCGCCGTACGACGGCCGGGGCCGCCCGCCCGTCCCCGTACAGATCCTCTTCGGCTCCCCGGAAGGACTCGCCGCGCGCGCCGTGAAGCTGCGCATCCCCGACCGCGCGAGATTCGGCAACGAGTGGCCCGACCAGCCGGTCTGCGGCGACTTCGACGGGGACGGCGCGCAGGACCTGGCGGTCACCGCGTCCGGGCCGCGGGCGAGCTTCCTGCGCGGCCCGTTCACGCGCGCGGGCGCGCCGAAGGGAGCCGGCGCGCCGCTGGACATCCCCGGCACGGCGCTCGCCGGGCTGCCGGCGCCCGTCGACGTGGACGGGGACGGCGCCGACGACCTGCTCGTACGGTCCGGGGCGCCGGGCCGCCGCGCGCCGGGCCGGCTCGCGCTGGGCGGCGCGCGGGGGCCGGACGCGGCGGGGGCCGCGCTGCCGGCCGGGTACGACGTGGCGTTCGGGCGGTTCGACGGCGGGGCGGCGGCCGACGCGGTGGTGGCCGGGGGCGACCGGCTCGCCGTCCGGTACGGCGTCGGCACGGCGGCCCCGCGGAGCGCCACGGTTCCGGTGGCGGGGCGGTCGGTGGCCGCCGGTGACGTGACCGGCGACGGCCGTACGGACCTGGTCGTGTCGGGTGATGCGGCGCGCCCCGTGCTCCTCCTGGGGTCGGCCGCCGGCCTGCGCGCGGACCGCGAGCAGGCCGTGCCGAAGGTCCCCGGTATGCCCGCCGCCGCACGCGCGGCGGTGCTCCGGCTGGCCGACTACGACCACGACGGGCGGGCCGACCTGGTCCTCCTCACCCGCTCGGGCGGCCGGGACGCGGTCACGGTGCACCGCGGAACGGCGTCGGGCTTCGCCGAGCGGCCCGCGGTCTCCTTCAGCACGGCGGCTTTCGCCGAGTGACGGCGGCCTTTGCCGAGTGAGTGCGCCGGGGCCCGCGGACGGGAGACGTCCGGCATGCAACCCTCCGGCCCTCTCGCAGGTCTCCTGATCGCCCAACTGCCGCCCAATCCCCGGCGAATGCCCGGTGCCGCGCGGCGGTCGGCACTCATTCGGACGGGATGCGCCCGCATCCCGCATGCAGCAGGAGAACAGCGTGCCCAAGCACCTTCGTACGGCCCTGGCCACTGCGGCGGCGGTGGCCCTGACCGGCGGTCTGCTCACCCTCTCCACCGGCCCCGCGGCCGCCGCCGGCGGCCTGCAGGGCGACTTCAACGGCGACGGCTACCGCGACCTCGCCGTGGCCGCGCCCGCCGCCACCGTCGGGGGCCACAGGAACGCCGGCGCCGTCACCGTCCTGTACGGCGCGGCCGACGGCGTGTCCGCCGCCCGGCACGCCACCTTCACCCAGAACACCGCCGGGGTTCCGGGTGCGGCGGAGACCGACGACATGTTCGGCGAGGCCGTCTCGGCCGGCGACTTCAACTCCGACGGGTACGCGGACCTCGCCGTCGCCGCCCCGTACGAGGACGTCTCGGGCGACACCGACGGCGGCACCGTACAGATCCTGTGGGGCGCCGCCGGCGGCATATCGCGCGCCGCCACGGTCCCCGACCCGGCCCCGACCAAGCACGACCGCTTCGGCATGGCGCTCGCCGCGGGCGACTTCGACGGGGACAAGAAGGGCGACCTGGCCGTCGGTACGAGCGCCGCGACGCTGCGCGTCTTCAAGGGCGGCTTCACCTCGGCAGGCGTCTCCGCGTCGAAGTCGGCGGTCACGCTGCCGATCCTCAGCGGCTCCGACACCGGCATCTTCCAGCTCACCGCGGGCGAGGTCACCGCGGACGGCCGCACCGACCTGGTCGCCAACGGCTATCAGAACGCCGCGGACGACGGCGAGAACTACTACAACGCCAACTACTACCTGCCCGGCTCGGCCGCCGGCCCGTCCGGCTCCGCGGCGCGCAAGCTGCCCGCCGGCTTCATCACCGCCATCGGTGACACGGACGGCGACGGCTACGGCGACCTGGTCACCGGCATGCACTGGGACGCCAGCCCCGCGCCCGGCACCACCAAGGGCGGCAAGGTCAACGTCATCTACGGCTCGGCGAGCGGCCCCACCAGCCGGATGGACACCATCACCCAGGAGTCCGGCGCGGTCCCGGGCGGCTCCGAGAACGGCGACAGCTTCGGTTACGAGGTCTCCCTCGGCGATATCGACGGCGACGGCCGGCAGGACCTGGCGATCGGTGCGGCGGGCGAGGACATCGACGGCGTCACGGACACCGGCTCGGTGACCGTGCTGCGCGGCTCCGCGTCCGGCATCGACACCACCCATGGCGTCCAGTACTTCCATCAGGACACCCCGGGTGTGCCCGGCGCGTCCGAGGACAATGACCTCTTCGGCACCGAGGTCTTCCTCTCCGACATCAACGGCGACGGCAAGGCCGACCTGTCCGTGGGCGCGAGCTACGAGAACGACGGCAACGGCGCGGTCGTCTCGCTGCCGTCCGACGGCACCCGCATCGGCACCGCCGGCGCCCGCTCGGTGACGCCGGGCGCGGTGGGCGTACCGACCACCGGCCGGCCGCAGTTCGGCGCCGTCCTCACGGGCTGACTCCGGACCCCGCTCGGCCCCTGCGCGCGGCCCGCGGCCGCCCCGCCGGGATTCCCCTAGGGGATGTCACAGGTCGGCAGCAATGCCCGTCCTGTCCGCTCTCTCCCGCCTGCGACCCGCCGGGACCAGGTACGTTCGAAGCGTGGCTGGATTCAGGATGGGTCGCGGACGGAACTCCCGCACCGCGCAGCAGGGGCAGCAGGGCCAGGCCCCGTACGGTCAGCAGGCTCCGCACGGTCGGCCTGCTCCGTACGGAGCACCGGCGCCGTACGGTCAGCAGCAGGCGCCGTACGGCCGGCAGGCGCCGCCCCCCGCACAGGGACAGTGGCAGCAGCAGGCTCCCCACGGCGGCGCTCAGGGCGCCGGCCCGCACGGCGAGCCCGAGTACTTCGGCGACCCGGGGCACGCCCCGCAGCAGCCGCCCTACGGCGGCGGCAACGCCCGCGCGGACGCACCGGGCCACACCCAGCAGTTCAGTCTGGGCGACGCGCCGGACGCGTACGGGGACGACCAGTACGGCGGTGGCCAGTACGACAACGGCCAGTACAGCGGTGGCAGTACGTACCACGCCGGCCAGTCGGCGGTCCCGCCCGCCGCTCCGCGCCTGCCGTGGAAGCAGCTGCTGACCGGCATCGTCCGGCAGCCCGACCAGACCTTCTGGCGGATGCGCGACTACGCGGTGTGGGGCCCGGCCCTCGTCGTGACCTTCGTCTACGGCCTGCTCGCGGTCTTCGGCTTCGACGCCGCCCGCGAGGACGTGCTCAATGCCACGCTCTCCCAGAGCATCCCGTGGGTGCTGATCACCGGCGTGATGTTCGTCATCGGCGGGCTGATCCTGGGCGCGGTGACCCACACGCTCGCCCGGCAGCTCGGCGGCGACGGCGCGTGGCAGCCGACCATCGGCCTGTCCATGCTGATCATGTCGATCACGGACGCGCCGCGACTGCTCTTCGCGATGTTCCTGGGCGGCGACAGCACGCTCGTCCAGGTCCTCGGCTGGATGACCTGGCTCGCCGCCGCCTACCTCTTCACCACCATGGTCCGCAGGTCGCACGACCTGCCCTGGCCCAAGGCGCTGGGCGCCTCCGCGATCCAACTGGTCGCCCTGCTCGCCCTGGTGAAGCTGGGCACGCTGTAGCGGGCATCACCGCCCACGCCGGCGACACATCCTGAGGCAGGGCCCCGTTCCGGACGGAACGGGGCCCTGCTGCATATCAACTGGCGCTGATCTCAAGCTGTTTCACGTGAAACGCTGTGTCATCGCGTGCTCACGCGGCTGTTTCACGTGAAACGCTGCGCGCCCGACCCGTCACACTTCTGCAGTCGTACCGCGTCCGTCGCCGAGGCCAGCGTCAGGCACAGCTCCCGGGCCGCCTCCGGCCGGATGGTCTGCGACCCCGCGTCCTTCACGAACCGCTGATTGGCCGCGTCCGAGCAGTTCCACAGCACCACTCCGGCCCCGGCCTCGTACTTCGCCCCGGGCACGTCCAGGCACCGGTCCTGCGTCAGCTCCACATGCACCGACCGCCGGCCGCTGTCGTACCACCAGCCCTGGTTCCGCTGGTCCTTGCAGTCCCAGCCGCCGACGGCCGTGCCGTTGCGCGAACTGCCGCCGGTCGCGTCCACACAGCTTCCCGTGCCGGCGTTCTTCAGCGGCCGGTAGGCGTCGTCCCAGGCCCCCGCGTACAGCTCGGGCTTCCCGGTGCTCGCCGGGTCCGCACAGGACGCCTCACGCAGGCCGGAGGCGTAGAGCTGGGTGAGGCAGGACGCGAACGCGGCGTGCCCGCGCGCGTTCGGGTGGAAGGACTGGCGTACGGAGTTGGCGTCCGGCGGGAAGGGGTGGGAGACGTCGACGTACAGGCCGCGCGCCCAGGGGTCCTCCATGCACACCTCGTGCCCGTGGAAGAGCCGCGAGGTGTCCAGGTACACGGCGCCCGACTCGCGGGCCGCCTTCCGCATCCCCTTCTCGAAGGCGGGGACCGCCGCGTTGCGCCCCCACGCCGAGTCGGAGGTGTACCCGGTGCAACCGCCCGGCAGCTTTCCCGGGTAATTCGGGTTGTCCTCGATGTCCGGCCCGATCGGGCTCGGGTATCCCATCACCACGAGCCGGTAGTCGCCGTCCGCGTACCCGGCGTCCCGCATCACCGTCCGCAGGTCACCGACGGTCTGCTCGACCTTCGGCACCAGCCCGTCGACCCGCGCCTGCCATCCCGGCGCGTACTTGGGCTCGCAGGTCCCCTGCAGCAGCAGCCAGCGCGTGACGCAGTCCGTCATCACCGGCCCGAACTGCAGGTCGTCGTTGGCCCCGGCCACCAGCACGACCATCTTCAGCCGGGTGTTCCTGGCCTTGATCGCCAGGCTGTCGCTCTGCACCAGCTCATCGGCGTACTGCTTGCTGCCGCCGGCCTTGATGTTCCCGGTGTACGCGCCCGAGCACGACACGTTGTACGTCACGTCCGCGGCGATGCCGGTCCGGTGGACGGCCGCGTCCGGCGACCGGTGGCACCAGTTGTCCGGGCCGTTCGTGCCCGGCTCGTACGTCCCGACGCCCTCGCCCGAGATCTCGCTGTCGCCCAGCGAGATCAGCGAGGTCTTGCGCTGCCCCATCGGGCGTTCGGCCGGGTCACCGTAGAGCCCGGTGGCCTCCTGGGCCCTGATCTTCTCCAGCTCGGGCGGCAGCGGCTTGCTGTCCGCAGTGGCCGCCGCGGCCGTGGCCCCGGCCGACGGCCGGGCCGCCACGCTCGTCCCCGTACCGGCGGCGGTCACACCACCGGTCAGCACCATCACGGCGGCGGCCGCGGTCACCAGCCGCCGCCCTCGTCTCGCACGCACCATTGGGCCTCCCCTCCGGTCTGCTGTTACCGCCGGTTCTACTCGTAGGTAGACACCGGCGGAACACCCGGCACAGGATTGGCCCGTTTTCACCCGCGCACCAACTGGCGCACGGACTAAGGAAGTTCACCTCTGGCGTCGAGAACCGTCAGGCGTCGAGAACCTGACCCTCGCGTCGCACGACCGGCGGCTCGACGCTCCACGGGAAGTTGATCCAGTCGTCCGTGCGCTGCCAGACGTACTCGCACTTCACCAGCGACTGCGACTTCTCGTAGATCACCGCGCTGCGCACCTCGGCGACGGTCCCCTGACAGAAGTCGTGCACCAGCTTCAGCGTCTTGCCGGTGTCCGCGACATCGTCGGCGATCAGCACCTTCTTGTCGCTGAAATCGATCGCGTTCGGCACCGGCGCCAGCATGACGGGCATTTCCAGCGTCTCGCCCACACCGGTGTAGAACTCCACATTCACCAGGTGGATGTTCTTGCAGTCCAGCGCGTACGCCAGGCCGCCGGCGACGAACACGCCGCCACGCGCGATGCTCAGCACCACGTCGGGCTCGTACCCGTCGTCCGCGATCGACTGCGCCAGCTCACGGATGGCGGTGCCGAAGCGCTCGTACGTCAGATTTTCCCGCACGTCAGTCACGTATCTCTCTCAGCCCTCTAGCGATTCCCCATCGCATCCGCCGTACGGTCCTCAGACCTGCGTACGGTGGAAGTTCTTGTACGAACGCGAGGGCGTCGGCCCGCGCTGGCCCTGGTAGCGGGAGCCGTACCGCTCCGACCCGTACGGAAACTCGGCCGGCGAGGTCAGCCGGAACATGCACAGCTGCCCGATCTTCATGCCCGGCCACAGCTTTATCGGCAGCGTCGCGACATTGCTCAGTTCCAGCGTGACGTGCCCGTTGAACCCGGGGTCGATGAACCCGGCCGTCGAGTGCGTCAGCAGCCCCAGCCGTCCCAGCGAGCTCTTGCCCTCCAGCCGGGACGCGAGGTCGTCGGGGAGCGAGATGACCTCGTACGTCGACGCCAGCACGAACTCGCCCGGGTGCAGGATGAACGCCTCGTCCCCCTCGGGCACGACCTCCCGTGTCAGGTCGTGCTGCTCGACGGCAGGGTCGATGTGCGGGTACCGGTGGTTCTCGAACACTCGGAAGTACCGATCGAGGCGCACATCAATACTCGATGGCTGAACCATCGACTCGTCGTAGGGATCGATACGCACCCGGCCCGCGTCGATCTCGGCCCGGATGTCCTTGTCTGAGAGAAGCACGCCACGAGGATACGCGCCCGGTACTCCCGCCTCCGCATCCCGCTTCCGCCCCGGCCCCCCGCCCCGCCTCTGCACCGCTCCCGGACAGCCGTGAGGGCCCGGCCCCCTTCCGGGAACCGGGCCCTCACCGCCCTCGCTAGCGCTTCTCCATCTGTACAGGGACCGCGTGGCGCAGCCGCGCACAGCGCGGGCACCGCAGCAGCCGACCGGGGCCGAGCCGGTCGGTGGTCTGCATCGGGAACGAAGCGGTGCTGAACACGTGCCCTTCGGCACAACGGACGACGGTGCGCTCCATCAAGTCCCTCTCCCAAACGCATGGACAACAAAAGCCACATTAGGGGATGAACTGGGCGCACTCCCAAGCGGCACTCCGAACCGGGGAAGAGTCCCCACCGTACGCCTCAACTCCCGCCCTCCGCACCCACTTACCCCCCGCGCGCCACACCCGGACATGACAAAGGCCTCACGGTCGAATACGCCGGAGGCCGGGGATGAGGTACAGTGTGCGACGATGCACCGCCGTGCAAGATCAGGCGGTTGCGCGGGTGTAGTTTAATGGTAGAACATGAGCTTCCCAAGCTCAGAGCGCGGGTTCGATTCCCGTCACCCGCTCCAGCGACTAAGGCCCAGCTCAGGGAACGAATCCCCCGGCTGGGCCTCTGTGTTGTCCAGACCGACTTAAGCGTTCCGTGCCCGCTGCGTGCCCGATCGGGCTTGATCACGGGCAGCCTTCGCCTTCAGCCGCTCAGCACGCACGTGTGCGTCGATGCCGCCAGCGACCTCCTTCTGCCGCTCCACGTCCGAGTGCTGATAGATCAGCGCGGCCCGCTCCGAGGACTGGCCGGCACGAACCATCGTGTCCTTCAAGGTCGCCCCGGAACGCGTCGAGAGCGTGTGCCCGGTGTGCCGGAGGTCGTAGAACCGGAAGTCGTCGGGCAGCCCGACCTTCGCACGGGCCTTGCGCCACTTTCGCCCGAAGGTGGACCGGCGGAACGGCTTGCCGCGCTCCCCCACGAACAGCAGACCGTTCGGCTCCTTCTCCGCGTACCAGTCGAGATGCCTCTCCAGGTCGACCGCCATGAACTCCGGCAGGACGAGGAACCGTTTCCCCGCCGACGACTTGGTGTCGCCCGGCGCACGCCGACCAGTGGTCAGCTCAGGCTCGGCTGTGCGAATCCACACACCGACGTTCTCCAGATCCACATCAAGACGGCGCATCGCGGCCTGCTCTTCTGGACGGGCAGGACCGTACGCGGCGATGTAGACCATCAGCCGCCAGCGCGGGCCCATCGCGTCGGCCAGGGCGTCCACCTGCTCAACGGTGGCAGTGGGACGTTCCTTCGCCGACTCCGTACCAGCACCTTTGATCCGGCAGGGGTTACGGCGGATCAGCTCATCCTCGACGGCGGTCTCCATGACGGCCTTCAGCAACCGGTATGCCTTGGCCACAGTCGTAGCGGCTTCCGTCGCCTTCAGCCGTTCAGCTCGCCAGGTTCGCACTCGGGGCGGAGTGATCTCGTCGAGGTCCAGGCCCTCGAAGGTCGGCAGGATGTGCAGCCGGAGCAGACGGCGGTACAGCTCATCCGTGGTGGCCGCGAGTCCACGTTCATCGACCCACTGCAGGGCGTAGACCTTGAAGTTCACGGCCCCCGCGGCAGGGTCCTGCCAGTCACCGGACCGGAGTTCGCTCTGCCGATCCGCAAGCCAGTCGTCCGCCTCCTTCTTCGTGCGGAAGGTCTCGGGTGCCGGCCGGTCGATCCCATCGGGCCCCAAGTAGCGCGCCTGATACCGCCCCGAAGGCAGCTTGCGCACACGACCGAACGAGCGCTTCTTCCCCGCCATCAGGCCACACCCCGCAGGCGCCGCGTAGAGGGCGCGACGGTATGCGCCGTGACGAAGGCCTCCACGACGCGCTCAGGGATGCGGACGTGCCGACCGATCTTGACGTACTCGATCCGCCGTTCCTCGATCAGCCGACGCGGGAAGCGGACCGTAGTACCGAGCCGGTCAGCGACCTCCTGCACGGTCAACAGCCGATCAGCCATGGTCAGTGCTCCCCTTCGTTGTCGAGTTCGGCGCGGACTTCGCGGGCGATGTCGCGGTTGGCTTGGATCTCGCGGGCGATGTTGGCGGCGAGCCAGGATTCGCCGGGGGTGTGGCCGTGTCCGGCGTAGGCCCAGTGGGCGACGACGCGGGTGGTCGCCTCCGGGTGGTCGTCGGGGTCGGGGAGGCCGAGGGCGGCGCGTTGCTGGGCGGCGCGGTAGTCGGCGCGGACCTGGCGGAGGGCGCCGAGGGTGGTGGAGTAGCGGCGGGATTTGGTGGAGAAGTGGCCGCGGAAGCCGAGCATGTGCGCCCAGGCGGCGAGCTTGCGTTCCGGGTAGAGCGCGGTGAGGTGCAGGCAAGCCGCCATGAGGCGCCGGGTGTGATCGGGGATGGACAGGACGGTGAGGTCCTCGCTCGTTCCACTGCCCTTGCACTTGCTGCACCGGCTCAGCGGCGAGCCGAGGCGGTCGTAGCGGGCGGAACGGCCGGTGCCCTGGCAGGTGCGGCAGTGGACCGGAGTGTCAGTGCCTCCGGCGATTTCGGCGGCCTTGGTGGCGTACTTGGCCACGTAGGAGGCCACGGCCTGCTCGGTGAGATCTTCCCCGGCTCCGAAGGCGCCGATGGCCCGGACGTCGAGCTGGGTGCCCCAGCGCAGGGTGCGGGCGGGCTGGTCTCCGGCCGGGGGAAGCTCGATCTGTGCCCGGGCAGCAGCGGCGCGGAGTGCGTCGGTGAGCAGGTCGATGGTGGCCCAGGCCGGGGGCGCGGTGTCGGGGCCGGTGGGTCCGTCGAAGCGGATGACGGCGTGGAAGTGGATGGCGCCGCGCTTTTGGTACTCGGCGACCTTGCCGTAGGAGACGCGAAGCTGTTCCTTGAGCGCCTTTTGCGTGATGCCGGCGCGCTTGGCCAGCTCCCGGGGCAGGTAGATGGTCACGTACCGCCACAGGTGTCCGGCGTGGTTGTTCCACAGCACCGCACCCGCGTAGTCGTAGCGGGCCGGGTCCAGCGCGGTGCCCAGGGCCGGGTCGTCCTCGGCGTGCTGGACGCCGCAGCGGCAGGGACGGCGGCCGTTGTCGGGGCGGTTGTGGACCGGGCCGAAGGAGGGCGCGGTGAGTGTGGCGAAGACCCGGGGGTGATCGCGAACGGTTTCCGGGGTGTTCTTGGCCGGGTCGCCGGTCAGGCCCGCGCGGATGAGGTGGTAGGTGTCGCCCGCGTAGGTCCAGGCGCAGGAGGGGCAGCGGGAGGCGCGGCGGTTGCCGCAGGCGACCCGGAGCCGTCCGCCGGGTTCATGGTCGGTGGCGTAGGTATGCAGGACCGCCCCGGTGGCCGGGTCGACCATCTTGGTGGCGCCGGTGAGGTGGATGGGGCCGGAGCAGCCGCCGGTGCGGCGGATCTGGTCTTGCCAGCGGTCGAAGCCGGGGGACCCGGCCACCTTGAGCACGTCGCTCAGGGTGGCCGGGTCCAGGCCCGCCAGGGTGGCGGCGTCACTCACGCGGCCACCTCACGAGCAGCTGCACGACGGGTCACGGTGCCGGTGCCCTCGCATGTACGGCAGACGACGGTGAGCGTCTTACGGGAGCCGTCGGGGTTGGTCTGGCCGGTGGTGATGGCGACGGTCGGGAAGCCGTCGCAGTCGGGGCAGAGCCGGACGCGGGCAGGGGTGTGCTCGGGCATCATGAAGGTGTCCCTTTCGGGTCAGCGGATCTGGAAGGGGTGCAGGCGCCCGGGGCGGCGGATACTTGGACGTTGAGGCCGTCCCGGGGGCCGTTTAGCGCTTGCGGGCGAGCTTGAGCGAGATGCCCGCGCCGCCCACGGTGGGGACGGCGGCTGCGGCGGCTGCGGCCGCGATCTGGAAGGCCACGGCGAGCACGATGATGACCACGGAAGCGCCGAGGGCGATCGTGATGGTCAGCAGGATCGGGCCCGCGTAGGAGCGGGTCGGGGCCTGGATGACGACGACGTCGCCGGGGTGGACGCTGGCCGGGATCAGGTCGGCCGGGCGGTGGTTGGCGCGGAGCTGGGCGTCCGGGTAGCGCATGGCCTTGCCTCCGTCCGGGGTCAGGGGTTGCAGCGGTGGGTGCGGGCGGCGAGTTCGGCGGCGGAGCGGTCCGACTTCTCGACCGAGAAGCGGCAGCCGGGCGCGGTGCAGGAAGCGGTGTGCTTGGTGCGTCCGCGTCCGTCGTTGTAGGAGCCGACCTGGACGGGGCCTAGGCGGGTGATGTTGTAGAAGCGGTTCGGGCGGGCCATTTGCTCTCCTTTCAAGCGAGTTGGGCGGTGATGGCGTCGGCCAGCGTGGGCGGGACGCCGAGCCGGGCGCGCAGGGTGGCGGAGTCGATCGGGGTGCCGGTGGCGGCTTGGTGGGTGTCGGCGACCTTGCGGGCGTGATCCAGCAGGGCCGGAGGCACCGAGGGCGCCGACGCGACGGGCCGGGGCGAAGGCGCGACCGGTGCAGGTTCCGGCGACGGCTCCTCAGCCGCTTCGGGCACTTCCTCGGGCACCGCAGCAGGTGCGGGCAGTTCCGCCGGGGGCGGTTCCGGGGCGCGTTCAACGGTGACCGGCTCGGCGGCCGGCATGGGCTCCGAGACCGGGGCCGGGTCGGTGACGAGGGTGTGGACCTGCCGCATCAGGGCGCCGAAGGCCAGCAGGGCGGCGGACGGCGGTACGGCCGCCACCACGTAGTCCAGGAGCGGGGCGTCAGTGCCGACGCCTGCAACGTTGAGACCGATGCTGCCGAGCGATCCGGCGACCGTGAGGCCGATGGCCCACCAGTCGGTGACGTGGCGGAGCGCGGCGCGGAACATCAGGACCTCACCGGCCAGGATGAACAGGTCGATGGTGCCCGGCCAGGCCCACCGACGTACCGGGGAGGTGGCCAGGCCGTGGGACTCAGCGACTGAGGCGAGGTGGGCGTAGGAGAGCCAGAACGCGGCGATCGTGAGGGCCATGATCACGGCACCGGCGACGAGGATCGCGGTCCGTTCCGCCTGCGGCTTGGTCATCGCCTCCTCCTTTCGGTTTCAGGCATGGGCGGGGTAGGGACCTGGCGCGAGACGGTCACGCCAACCGGGGAAGAAGGTGGTGCTACTCGGTGACGGGCACCGGTTTGACCAGCGAAGGCGCCTCATCCGGCGTCGATTCGGCCGACATCGCGGGGCGGAACGGGGCCAGGAACGGCGGATGCGGGGTGAGGTGGGCGAACTGGCGGCAGATGGCCGCGGCTTTGGCGGGCGTCATTTCCGGGGTGCGGATGCGGGACCAGCCACCGGAGGAGTCCCCGGCCACCGCGACACCGGGCCGGTCCGCGATGATCGCAGTGGCGGCCACGACCGCCTCCGAGGACACGTCACCGAGGCCCATTTCGGCGGTCTGCTTGTCGTTGACCCGGTGGACGACGCGGCCGGTCAGCTGGGCGCGGAGCATGGTGGCGCCCTTGCCCAGCTCGGAGCCGAACCGCTGCCCGCAGATCTCCAGGAAGATGCCGACCGCGCGGGCCATCTGGCCCAGCCGTACCAGCTGCATGACCATGCGGTCCCGGCGTTCCTCGTCCTTCTTCGCGGCGGTCAGGAACAGCTCGGCCACCTCGTCGACGAGGAGGACCAGCGGCACGGGCCGGACCTTTTTGGGCAGGTCCCAGAGGTCCGAGACCTGGTAGTCGCTCAGCAGGTCGAAGCGGCCCTCCATCTCCTGCACGAGCGCATCCAGCAGCCGGGCGGCGTCCTCGGGCGTGGTCACCAGGGCCGAGAGGCGGGGCGCATAGACGCTCTGTTCGACCCCTCGTTTGCAGTCGATGCCGATCAGGCCCACCGACAGCTGTGCGAGCCCGGAGATGAGGTTGCGCTGGTACATCGACTTGCCCGACTGGTTGGCGCCAAGCGTCAGGGCGTGCGGGACCTTGTGGTAGTTGCGGACGTAGGTGGTGCCGTCCTCCCGCAGAGCCACTGGCACCTCCATCGGCCCGGGCTTCTTGCGACGCTGGCGCGGCATACGCACCCGTCGCAGCACGTCATAGCCGGTCATCCGCAGTTCCACCACGCCCGGCCGGGTCTCCACCACGTTGACGGAGTGGACGCCCCAGGCATGGCGGAGCCGGTTCGAGGCCGCCGCCACGTCCGAGGGCTCCAGACCGGCGGTTAGCCGGAGCGAGACCCGCAGGCCGGTCGAAGTACCCCGGATGCTGCGAACCCTGGGCGGGACCGGCTGCACCTCACGGCGGGCGACGTTGCGGACCATGAACGCCCGCAGGCGAGACGGCTGCACCGTCAGGCCACACACGTCCATCGTGGTCCCGTACGTCCACTTCACCCGACCCCAGGTGACCGGCAGGCCCACCAGCGACCAGTACACGCGCGGGGCGCGGGCCTTGGCGTAGCCGAGGCCACCGACACCGGCGAGAGCACCGGTGGCCTCCAGCACCGTGGTCACGTCCGTCATGATCAGGCACCCGCCGCAAGAGCTGCCGCGCGGAAGGCGATGCCGTGCCGCTTCTCGCCGTTGAACTCGTTCTCCCAGTCCCGCGCCTTCAGCCCGACGACCGAGACCGGCATGCCCGGGGTCAGGCCCTCGGGGACGCCCGTCTCCGGCACGGACACCTGGTAGAGGTTGCCCTCACCCTCATCCGAGACCAGCAGGCCCACCGTCATCAGGTCGGCGCCGGTCTCGCGGTCCTTGGCGATCTCGCCCGTCTTCCGGTTGGCGACCTTCGGGGTCGGCGCGGTCGCGACGAACACCACAGCGGTCGACGTGTCGATCTTGAACGAAGGCATAGAGCACCCCTTGTTGCTGGGGAGGTCACCCCTTCCGGCGGCCTCTCTAGACATCTACGAGTGAAGCGCAGATCTCTAGAGACGTCAATAGAGATCTCTAGAGATGTTCCCGCGTGGCGGGAAGGGGCACCAGGCCCGGATGCAGCGACGTAGGCATGTCCTAGGCTGTCTAGAGAGGATGAAAGGAGGGAGACGCAATGACCGCGAATAACGGCGTTCGGCAGCCGAAGTACCAGCGCATTGCTGACGCGCTTCGGGAGGCAATTACGGCAGGTGAGTACGGTCCTGGTGATCGCTTGCCAGGCGAGAACGACCTCATGGCGAAGTACGAAGTGGCCCGGATGACGGCCCGGCAGGCTCTTGGAGTCCTGCAGAACGAAGGGCTCGCCGAGTCACGTAAGGGTGCCGGCGTGTTCGTCCGGGCGTTCCGACCGCTGCGACGACGCGGCATCCAGCGCCTCTCCCAAGAGCAGTGGGGCTCAGGCCGCTCTATCTGGTCGGCCGACACTGAAGGTCGCCAGCTCACCGTGGACCAACTCACCGTCACCGAGGAGCCGACTCCTGAGCGGATCGCGGGGGTCCTGGATGTCGACCCGGAGTCGGCTGTCTGCGTCCGCAGCAGGCGATTCGTCCTCGACGGAAAGCCGGTTTTGCTGGCCACGAGCTACCTGCCCGCAGAGCTCGTCGCAGGTTCGGCAATCACCCAGGAGGACACGGGACCGGGCGGTACGTACGCCCGCCTTGCTGAACTCGGAGCCAAGCCGGTCCACTTCCGCGAAGAGGTTCGGTCCCGCATGCCTTCCCAGGACGAAGCGAAGCGGCTCAACCTCTCCATGGGCACGCCGGTGATGCTCATCTGCCGGACCGCCTTTGCCGACGGAGGCCGACCTGTTGAGGTCAACGAGATGACCCTGGACTCCGCCTCGTACGTTCTTGAGTACGACTTCGACGCCTAGGAGCTCCCAGTGATGGGGTGGGGAGCTGTTACAGGTTTCTCTACCTCATCAAGCCCCACCCTTCGGGCGGGGAGAGGAGGAGGGCGGGGATCACTCGGTGGTTCTCGCTGAGGGGTGCCGTTCCCTGCCGGGCCTACCTGGTGCCGATCACTTGGGGTTCGCCGGTTGATCCCGTGGACACCGATCTAGGCCAGCAACCACCATGTGCCGTGGCAGCCGGGCACTTCGCGGCAGACCCATCGGAAGCCGTCCGGCTCGCGGCTGTGGCCTTGTGGGGGCTCTTGCCTTCGGCATCCGGCTCGCAGGCCAACGGCTGTGCCAGCCGCCGCTAGGAATCACACCCCACCGGCCCGCCAACGGGCCGGCGCGGGCACGGGGACTCGGGCGCCGCTCCTGCCTTCGGCCCGCTCCGCCCGGCCCCGCGCCAACGAAGCTGCCACGGGGTGATTCCCTACACGCTTTGCCCCGCCCAAAGCAGCACCGGAACGAGCAGCGCTTCCCACCGGCCAACACCACCACCGACTGATCCCAGGACCGCCACGGGCACCCACCAGGCCAGGCGAAGCAGCCCCACCGAGGCCCGAGTCTCAGGGCGAGCCCAGACGGGGAGCCCCGAGGGCGGCGAGAAGAGTGCGGATGAGAAGTGGTGAGGGTGGGGCGGAAACGGTGAGCGGTTTACGTGACAGGCGCACTGCCGACCGCACCATAGGTCCTAGTCCTGTGGAGAAGGCCAGCTACGGGAGAGGCGGGGACAGGGCGGGCGAACGCTCCCGGCGAAGACGCTGGCATGGGGCGGGCCGCCGTACCGACGCCGTCACGGATGCTCCAGCGTGAGCGGACCAGGCTCCAATACGTGGCTAAGGGGGAGCTACCTGCTGCCGCGATATGGCCGAGCCCGTCATGGGCGCTCCGCTCACTGCCGGGCAGAACCCGGGCGACCAAGCCGCTCTCGCGAATCTAGTGGGCTGCAGCGACAATCGAAAATGGAGGTACCGCGATGAGCACGTACACATACGAGGTCACGTATCGCGACGATCCGGAAGACCAGCAGTCCTTTAAAACGATCGAAGTGACGACGGACCGGCCGTACTGGAGTGAGGATGGGTTCACGATCTTTGAACGCGACGGCCAAAGGCTCCTACGCCTGCGGAACGACTGGGTACCCGTGGTCCGTCTCGTTGGAAGTGAGTGAAGCCACCGCGGACAAGGCGGGTGATCAGGGGTGGTTGCTGTACAGCACAGAAGTACAGCAACCAGCGCGACCGCCCTTGGCTACCAGCACCCGGCAGGGACCGACTGACCTGCTCCGCGGACCTCCGCAACCTCACTGCCGGTAGTTCGCAACGCGGCGTAACGATGTCGCGCCGATCACTGCCTGCACAATGAAGGCGTGGACGCGGGCATCGCTGCATTGATCGGTACGGCCATCGGTACTGGCGGCACTCTGGGCTCTACCTGGCTGGCTGGTCGGTACCAGGGGCGGACTCAATACGCGCAGTGGCGCCGACAAGGCCGACGAGATGCCTACAGCGCACTCATCGCTGCCGTAACGGCGCATAGAGAGGCGGCCGACAGCCTCATGAGGCTCTTGGACGACACTTACAGCCCCGACGACGCCTCGCGAGCATTGGAGCATCTCAACCGGCTCTTGCCTGCAGTGCGCGCGGCAGCACCGGTAGTGGCTGTGGAAGGCCCTGCCGACGTGTCAGCCCTGGCCCAGGACATGACTCATGGCGCCATGGAGCTCACTAGTGACATCGATTACTACGTCACAGCCGCCCAGCGGTTTGACGGGCCCGTACAGTCCGACGCAAATCGCGTCAACGAACGCCTGCTCGACCTCAACGGCCAGTTGGGCAAGTTCACGGAACAGGCCAGCACAGCCCTCAACTCACAGAAGTAGGCTCAGCGTTGCACGACCGGCGTAAGGCACCGACAGTCTATGCGGTCAACGCCGACGTGCCCGCTGTGTGCCCGATAGGCCGGTGATTCACGGGGAATACGGGTGATCAACGAGGGGTCGACCGCACGCCGCATGCGAGGCATTCCAGCAGGTCAGCAGCATTTTTGCTGCCCAAGTGACCCGTGATTCCCAAGCTCAGAGCGCGGGTTCGATTCCCGTCACCCGCTCCAGAGTTGAGGCCCAGGTCAGTGACCTGGGCCTTGTTTGTTGTCCGGGCCGGTCCCCCTTGGGTCTCCCTCGCCGGCGCCGGGGCGGGGGTTTCGTCAGTCGACGGGGAAGGTGCGGATGGCGGCGATGTCGAACTGGAGGCGGACCTTTTCGCTCACCATGGCGCCGCCCTGGGCGAGTTTGGCGCTGTAGGTCAGGCCCCAGTCGGAGCGGTTGATGGTGGTGGTGCCGTCGAAGCCGACCCGCTCGTAGCCGAACGGGTCGGTGACATGGCCGATGTAGGTGAGTTCGAGCACGACGGGCCGGGTGATGTCCCTGAGGGTGAGGTCGCCGGTCATGCGGTAGACGTCGTCGCCCGCGAGTTCCACGGCGGTGCTCGTGAAGGTCATGCGCGGGTAGCTCGCGGCGTCCAGGAAGTCGCGGCCGACCACGTGTGCGTCGCGCTGTTCCACGCCGGTGTCGATGCTGGCGGTGGACAGCGCTATCTGCGCCTGGGAGCGGGACGGGTCTCGGCCGTCGAAGTAGAGGCGGCTCTCGTACTCCGTGAAGGCGCCCCGCACCGTGGTCACCATGGCGTGCCGGACGGAGAAGCCGATCCTGCTGTGCGCGGGGTCGATCATCCACTCACCGGTGAGCGGAGCGAAGGCGGGGTCGGGCAGAACAGCGAGGGCGGAGGGCGCCGACGCGGCGGGGGACGCCGCGCGGCGGGAGGAGGAGCTGCGGCCGAACAAGTTCATGGGGAACGTTGTTACTTCAACGTAAGTACGGGCGCAACCCCTGTTCAGGGGGCGGAATGTGAGACTCCGGTGAAGGGTGACGCGTCCGTACTCCCCGAGGACGCCGCAAGCACGCCGCACGTTAGCGCGGTGTTAGCCGATCAGCAGTGGGGGTGGCGAGGGTAGGTGGTGCGGAACGGAAGGGCCGGCCGCACCGACGCCACCACCAGGGGGACACCATGACGCACAGCACCCGTCGCCACGGCCGCAAGGCCGCCGCCGCGCTGCTCGCCGCCACCGCGCTCGCCCTCACCGCCTGCCAGAGCGGCGAGTCCGGCGCCGCGGGGGCGGACTCGCCGGCGTCGTCCACCGGCAGCCAGGCCGACAGCGGCTCCACCGACAGCAGCTCCACCGGGTCCGCCGGCGGCCCCGCGAAGGACTCCTCGGACTCGCCCTCTCAGGCGAGCGCGGGCGCCGCCGACGGTTCCGGTACGGACTCCGGCTCCCAGGCCGACTCCGGGAGCGGCGGCTCGTCCGGCACCGGCACCTCGGCCGCCCGCTGCACCACGGCGAACATGACGGCCGGCTGGGGCTCCGAGGGCGGTGGCCGCCCCGACATGAACAGCGACCAGCAGCAGACCGCCGCCGTGTGGTTCAAGAACAACGGCAGCGGCGCCTGCACGATCAGCGGCTTCCCCGGCGTACAGCTCAAGGGCACCGACGGCACCACCTGGGACCTGCGGCGCTCCGCGAAGAAGCCCGCCCCGGTGACGCTGAAGCCGGGTGAGAACACCCACTTCACCTTCCGGCTGCTGCCCTCGACCAGCGACGAGGACCGGAAGGTCGAGCCGGCTCAGGTGATCGTCACCCCGCCGAACGAGAAGCAGCACTTCCAGCTGAAGTGGCCCTACGGCGGCGCCATCCTGGACCAGTCGGGCGCCACCCGCCCGGGCACGTTCGTGAACCCGGTCGGCGCCTCCTGAGACCGGTTCAGCGGCCGGCCCGTCGCGCGACGCCGCGGGCCCACAGGACGAGCGGTGCCTGCAGCGGCAGCCGGGCGAGGGCGGCGGTCCGCAGCGGCGCGGGGCGGTGCCGCCAGTCGACGGCCATCTGGACGTTCGCGGGGAAGACCCCGACGAAGAAGGCGGCCGTGGCCAGCGCGGCCACCCGCCGGGTACGGGGATGGGCCACACCGGCCGCCAGCGCCAGCTCGGCCACGCCGCTCGCGTACGTCCAGCCGCGCGCCGAGCCGGGCAGCGCCCGGGGCACGGTCGCGTCGAACGGCTTGGGCGCGGCGAAGTGCAGGACACCGGCGCCGGCCAGCAGCCCCGCGAGCAGCCTGGGTGAACGTCCGGTGCGATCGGTGCGGTCGGTACGGTCGGTGCGGTCGGTGCCGCTGTCGGCGGTGGGGGACATGACGCCTCCTGAACGGGCCGGGAGTGCGGCCGGGAGCAGAGCCGGGAGGCGCGACATTACTCCGGAGTAATGTCGCGGATAAGGGACTTACCGCCAACCGTGACCGGCGTCACCGCTCGTGAATGTGCTGATCGCGCCCCGCCTGATAGACGCGGGCCGAGCCGGAGGCCGTGGCGTGCTGGGTGATCACCGGAGCGGACGGGGGCGCGTCGGGGGTGACCTCGGCGAGGAGGGTGCGCAGGTCGTCGGCGATGTCGGGCCGGGCGGCGAGGAGCCGGCGGATGCGGCCCTGCCAGTCCCGGCGCAGCTCGTCCTCGGTCTCGTCGTCGGCGGCGTCGCGGGCCGTGAGCAGATCCTCGCGGGCGGCTTCGAGCTCGGCCGAGACGGCGTCGGCGCGCTCGGGACGGGCCCGCCGCCACAGTCCGACGAGGCCCTCCCGCACGCCCTGCCACGCCTCGGTGGCCATCAGCGTGACGAGCGTCGTGCCGGCGGTGCCCGCCAGCGCCGCGATTTCCGGATCCATCGGCCGTCCCCCATCTGCGTGCAGCGGCTGCGCGCGGATTTCCCCGCGTTCTTCCCTGTCTGCACGGTACGGGAGGAGGTCGGCGTCCGTACGCATTCCTCTCCAGGTCACGGGTACCGCGTACCCGGCCCGATCCTGCGTTGCCGGGTGGCGCCCCGGATCCCAGCATGGGAAGGGTCGGTTCGACGGGAAAGCCGGAGAAGGGTTGATTCATGCGGGATGCACCGGGGACCGGGACGGCGTCGGAGAGCGGCGAGCGGACGGACGCGGCACCATCCGACGCGGGCGCGGCACCGTCCGGCGCAAGCACAGCGCCATCCAACGCGGGCGCACGGGCCGGTACCGCGCTGTCCGACGAGGACGTGCGCGCGCTGGACGCCCACTGGCGGGCGGCGAACTACCTCGCCGCGGGCCAGATCTACCTGCTGAGCAACCCCCTGCTGAGCGAGCCGCTGGCACCGGAGCACATCAAGCCCCGGCTGCTCGGCCACTGGGGCACCTCGCCCGGCCTCAACCTCGTCTACACCCACCTCAACCGGGTGATCGTCGAGCGGGATCTCGATGCGATGTGCGTCTGGGGGCCTGGGCACGGCGGCCCCGCGGTGGTCGCCGGGTCCTGGCTGGAGGGCAGCTACTCGGAGATCTATCCGGACGTCAGCCGGGACGGGGCGGGCATGGCCCGGCTGTTCAAGCAGTTCTCGTTCCCCGGCGGGGTGCCGAGCCATGTCGCGCCCGAGACGCCCGGGTCGATCCACGAGGGCGGTGAGCTGGGGTACTCGCTCTCGCACGCGTACGGGGCCGCCTTCGACAACCCGGACCTCCTGGTGGCCTGCGTCGTCGGCGACGGCGAGGCGGAGACCGGGCCGCTGGCCACTTCCTGGCACTCGAACAAGTTCCTGGACCCGGTGCACGACGGTGCCGTACTGCCGATCCTGCACCTCAACGGGTACAAGATCGCGAATCCGACGGTGCTCGCCCGGCTGCCCGAGGAGGAGCTGGACGACCTGCTGCGCGGCTACGGGCACGACCCCTTCTACGTCACGGGCGACGACCCGGCCACCGTGCACCGCGCCCTGGCCGCCGCCATGGACCAGGCACTGGACCGCATCGGCGCCATCCAGCGCGGCGCCCGGGACGGCTCCGCCACCGCCCCGCCCGCGCGGCAGCCCTGGCCCATGATCGTGCTCCGTACGCCCAAGGGCTGGACCGGCCCGCGCAAGGTCGACGGCAAGCCCGTCGAAGGCACCTGGCGCGCCCACCAGGTCCCGCTCGCCGCCACCCGCGAGAACCCCGATCACCTGCGCGCACTGGAGCGCTGGATGCGTTCCTACCGCCCCGAGGAGCTGTTCGACGAGCACGGCAGGCCGCGCGCCGACGTGCTGCGCTGGGTGCCCGAGGGCGCGCGCCGGCTGGGCGCCAACCCGCACGCCAACGGCGGGCAGCTGACCCGCTCCCTCCCGATGCCGCCGCTGACCGAGTACGCCGTACCGGTCGAGCACCCCGGTACCGAGCTGCACGAGCCGACCAAGGTGCTCGGGCAGCTGCTGGAACGGGTCATGGCCGACACCGCGGACAGCCGCAACTTCCGCCTGGTGGGCCCGGACGAGACCGCGTCGAACCGGCTGCAGGCGGTGTACGCGGCGTCCGGCAAGAACTGGCAGGACAAGCTGCTGGACACCGACGAGGATCTGGCACGGGACGGCCGGGTGCTGGAGGTCCTCTCCGAACACACCTGCCAGGGCTGGCTGGAGGGCTATCTCCTCACCGGCCGGCACGGCCTCTTCTCCTGCTACGAGGCCTTCGTGCACATCGTCGACTCGATGGTCAACCAGCACATCAAGTGGCTGAAGGTCACCGGCGACCTGACCTGGCGCCACCCGATCCCTTCGCTCAACTATCTGCTGAGCTCGCACGTCTGGCGCCAGGACCACAACGGCTTCTCGCACCAGGACCCGGGCTTCGTGGACCACGTGCTCAACAAGTACCCGCCGGCCGTACGGGTCTACCTGCCGCCGGACACCAACACCCTGCTCTCCGTGGCCGACCACGCGCTGCGCAGCCGGGACTACGTCAACGTCATCGTGGCGGGCAAGCAGCCCACCTTCGACTGGCTGGACATGGACCAGGCGATCGCGCACTGCGCGCGGGGCGCGGGCGTGTGGGACTGGGCGGGCACCGAGCACGGCGGCGCGTCCCCGGACGTGGTGCTGGCCTGCGCGGGCGACGTACCGACCCAGGAGGTACTGGCCGCCGCCGCGCTGCTCCGCGAGCATCTGCCGGAGCTCGCCGTACGGGTGGTCAACGTCGTGGACATCGCGCGGCTGCTGCCCAGCGGCGACCATCCGCACGGGATGCCGGACGCCGAGTACGACGCGCTGTTCACCCCCGACCGGCCGGTGATCTTCGCGTACCACGGCTACCCGTGGCTGATCCACCGGCTCGCCTACCGCCGCACGGGCCACGCGAACCTGCACGTGCGCGGCTACAAGGAGCACGGCACCACGACCACGCCCTTCGACATGGTGGTCATGAACGACCTGGACCGGTACCGGCTGGTCATGGACGTCATCGACCGCGTGCCGGGCCTCGCCGTACGGGCCACGGCCCTGCGCCAGCGGATGCAGGACGCCCGCACCCGCCACCACGCCTACATCCGCGAACTCGGCACGGACATGCCGGAGGTGGCGGACTGGCGCTGGCCGTACTAGGACGGTCTCCGCAACATGATCACCGTCATACCGTGACGCGCTCCCCCGAGGCGGCCGCCTGCTGGATTGAGGCGAGCAGCCGCTGGCGCCTTGCCGCGTGCGCGAAGTCCGGTACGTATGCGGTGCCGTCGGTGAGGTCGGCGAGGATGCGGGCGTACTGGGCACCGACGTTGTACGGGGTCCGGCCCGCCACGTCGCCGAGCGCCGGGACGTCGTAGTAGCGGGCGGGCACCGGCAGTTCGGCCAGGGCGGCGGCGGGACCGCGGGCACCGCGCACGGTGAGGACGGCCTGCTGCAGATGGCCCGAGTCGCCGCTGACGACGAGGTCGCCGTCCGTGCCGTTGATCTCCCAGTGGAAGTCGGTACCGCGCGACAGCCCGCCGCGGAAGTGCACCGATGCCACCGCGCCCGAGGCGAGCAGCCCGTTCACCGCGATCTGGTCCTCGGCGGTCATCGGCGCCGGGCGACCCGTGCCCTCCTCGCGCACCGTCGGGCGCCGCGTGGCCGTCACCGCACCCACCTCGGCGAACTCACCCAGCACCATGGAGAACGCGTCGATCGTGTGCCCGAACGGGATGGTCAGCATCGTGGCGCCGTTGTCCCGGTCGAGCAAGTAGGCCCCGTCCGGACGGAACTCCGCTCCCCAGCCCCGTCCCGAGGCCACCAGGCTGGTGGACAGCACCTGGCCCACATAGCCGTCGCCGACCAGGTCGCGGAGGTACCGGACCACCGGCGAGGTACGGGCCTGCAGCCCGACGAAGGTCCGTACACCGGCGGCGGCCGCGGCCGCCGCCAGCTCCTCGGCCTCCGCAACCCCGTTGCCCAGCGGCCATTCGGAGAGCACCGCCTTGCCCGCTCCGACGGCGGCCAGCACGGCCTCCCGGTGCAGCGGCACCTTCACGCTGACCGCCACGAGATCGACCTCGTCGCTGCGGACCAGCTCCTCGGTACTGCCGAAGGCCAGCGGAACGCCGTACTTCTCGCCCGCCTCGCGCGCCGACGCGGCGCTGCTCGCCGACAGGGCGCGTACCTCGAGGCCGTCCAGCCGGGACAGCGCGGGCAGATGGGCCTGGGCGGCCCAGCCGCCGCGCGCGGAGAGTCCGACGATGCCGACGCGGACCGGTGCAGTGGGGTTCGTCATGGCCCGGACGCTAGGCGGGCATGCCTGATAACCCGCAAGGGCCCTTGCTATCTTCTGGGAACCATGACTGCTCAGCGCACTCTTCACGACCGTGCGGCCCCGGCTTCGCGGCACGACATCTACGCACTGCTCTGCCCCGGCCGGGCCGTCTTCGAGCTGCTGGCCAACAAGTGGACGGGGCTGGCGATCACCGCGCTGGAGGACGGCCCGCGCCGGTTCGGCGAGCTGCGCCGCAAGCTGGAGGGCGTGAGCCCGAAGGTGCTCACCCAGACGCTGCGGCGGCTGGAGGACCACGGCCTGGTCCTGCGGACGGTCTACGCGGAGGTGCCGCCCCGAGTCGAGTACGAGCTCACCCCGCTGGGCCGGGGCGCGCTGGAACCGCTGGCGCACCTGCGGACGTGGGTACGCGCCAACACCGGCAGCTTCGCGGAGAAGGTGCCGGTGCCGGACGCGTGACCGGCGGGCGGACGCCGGCCGCGTGACCGGCGGGACAGGCGCCGGCCAGACTTCGGGGATGCCCGGCGAGGGCTGCCGGGCCCGTCGGGCATCCCCGGGTTCAGGGGGTCGGGGCCGGTGTCAGGTCCCAGGCCGGGAACGGGTCGTCGTACGTCGCCCAGGCCGCGGGTCCGTCGGCCAGTTCGCCGGCGGTGAGCAGGGCGTCGGCCAGCGCGTCACGCAGCGCGTCGGCCCGCAGCCCGGTGCCGATGAACACCAGCTCCTGGCCCTGGACGGCGGGCCGGTCCTCCGCGGCGCGCTCCTCGGCGGAGTGGCCGTTATCGGACCCGTGGTCGTGGTCGTGATCGTGCACACCCGACGGCTCGAAGCGGGCCACCGCGCCCGCCTGGGACCACAGCCCGGTGACGTCGGGACGGGTAGCAAGTGTGAAGAAGCCCTTGGAGCGCAGCACCGTTCCGTACGTACCGGCGTCCAGCGGGCCGGTCACCAGGTCCCACAGCCGCCCCGGATGGAAGGGCCGCGGGTCGCGCAGGACCACGGAGGAGATGCCGTACTCCTCCGTCTCCGGCACGTGGTCGCCGTTGAGCTCGGCCACCCAGCCCGGCGCCTGCTCGGCCCTGGCCAGGTCGAAGAGGCCGGTGCCGAGGATCTCGGCGGGCGGGACCACGCCGCGTACGGTCCGCAGCACGCGGGCCGCCGGGTTGAGCCGCCGCAGCGTGGCCGTCAGCCGGTCCGCCTCCTTCGCGGAGACCAGGTCGGTCTTGTTCAGCAGGATCACATCCGCGAACTCGACCTGGTCGATGAGGAGATCGCTGACGGTCCGCTCGTCGTCCTCCACCGGCGCCAGGCCACGCTCCACGAGGTCGTCGCCGCGGCCCAGTTCGCCGTCGAAGTTCACCGCGTCCACGACGGTGACCATGGTGTCCAGGCGGGCGATGTCGGTGAGCGAGGCGCCGTCGTCCCTGGCGAAGGCGAAGGTCGCGGCGACCGGCATCGGCTCGGAGATGCCGCTGGACTCGATGAGCAGGTAGTCGAAGCGGCCGGCGCGGGCGAGCCGTTCGACCTCTTCGAGGAGGTCGTCGCGGAGCGTGCAGCAGATGCAGCCGTTGGTCATCTCGACCAGCCGCTCCTCGGTGCGGGAGAGCGCGGCGCCGTCCCGTACCAGCGAGGCGTCGATGTTGATCTCGCTCATGTCGTTGACGATGACCGCGACGCGCAGGCCCTCGCGGTTGGCGAGCACATGGTTGAGGAGGGTGGTCTTGCCGGCGCCGAGGAAACCGGAGAGCACGGTGACCGGCAGCCGGCCTTCGGGCGGCGTGTGGTTCATACCGGGAACGGTAGCAGATGATAATCATGTTCAACAAGGGGCGAGAGTGCGCCCTGGTCGGCCACGGGTCGCGGCACAGCTGGTGACGCACCGGGAATTCCGGTACGGACAGGACGTCAAAAGATTGTCATGACGCGGAAGTTGCCCGCCGGTAGGAAGCGGATAGGGTGCTTCCGATCTTCGCTTCTCCTGCGCCCGCAGGGCCCGCTTGCGATGCCGCGACCGCCCGAGGACCCGTTTGATGACAGCTCAGACACCCGCTCGTCCGCAGACAGCGCGCCCGCCCGCGGTGGCGGCGCTGTACGCGTTCCTCGTCGCCCTCGTCGTGACCGGCGGCGCCGTCCTGTGGGCGGTATTCGCGGGCCCGACGACGCTGCGCACCGAACTGGCGTGGGGCTGCGGCACGGTGGCCGCGGTGCTGAGCGTGCTGCTGGCGGTCACGGTGTACGCGGTACGGACCGCCGCCCGGCACCGCGCCCGGATCGCGGAGCTGACGGCCGCCGCCGACCGGCTCGCGGACGAGACGCTGCCCGAGGTCGTGGCCCGGCTGCGGGACGGCGCCTCGGTGGGCACCGCGCTCGGCCACACCACGATGCCCGCCGACGAGGCGCACCGCCGGATCGTGGAGACGCTGGCCACCGAGGTCGGCCGCGGCGAGCGGATGCGCGCGGCGGCGATGTCCGCCTGCGCCAGCGCGGCGGGCCGGGTCCAGGCGCTGGCCACCAGCATGCTCGCCGACCTGCGCGACATGGAGCACCGGCACGGCGAGGAGGTCCTCGGCGACCTGCTGAAGCTGGACCACACCACCGCGCAGGCGGGCCGGCTGGCGGACAGCATCGCCGTACTGACCGGCGCCCGCTCCGGCCGCCGCTGGAACAAGCCGATCACCATGGAGAGCATCCTGCGCGGCGCGATGGGCCGGATCAGCGCCTACCGCCGGGTGCGGCTGCACAGCAGCAGTACCGCGGCGGTGGCCGGGCACGCGGCCGAGGGCGTCATGCACGCGCTCGCGGAGATCATGGACAACGCCACCTCCTTCTCGCCGCCCACCTCGACGGTGCACGTGTACGTCGAGGAGGCCCAGGCCGGCATTGTGGTCAGCGTCGAGGACAGCGGCCTAGTGATGACCGAGACGGCGCTGCGCAACGCCGAGGCCGCGGTGTCCGCCAAGACGCTGGACCTGATGTCGCTGTCCGGCACCCGGCTCGGCCTCGCCGTCGTCGGCTGCCTGGCCGGCAAGCACGGCCTGACCGTCTCGTTCCGCCCTTCGGCCCGCGGCGGTACGAGCGTGGTCGTGCTGATCCCGCAGCAGCTGGTCACCCAGCCGCCGCCCAAGCCGGCCGGCCGCCGGACCGAGGTCCCCGAGGTGCCCGTCGCGGGGCTGCGGGCGGCGCACGACGCGCAGGCCCACGAGGTGCACGAACGGGACGCGCACGAAGGCGGCGTACGCGAACGCCACCGGCACGGCAGCGACGTGCACGACCGGCCCGCCGGCCGTGCCGCCCGCCCCGCCTCCGGGGCCGGGGAAGCCCGGGAGACCACCGAGTACGCCCGGGAAGCCACCGAGTACGCGGCGGAGACCACCGAGTACGCGGCGGAGACCACCGACCACCACCCCACCGTCCCCGACCGGGACACGGGCGCCGCGCGCGGCGGGGGCGCGTCGCGGGGCCCGGACGACCCGCACGGCCGGAGCGCGCCCCAGGACCGGGGCGCGTCCGACGTGCCCGCGCCGCGCGGAGCCGGTCCGGCGCCCGCGACGGAGTACGGACCGAGCGGACTGCCCAAGCGGCGCCGCGGCCAGACCCTGGCCGGCGCGCCCATCCCGCAGGCACCGCCGGCCACCGGACGCACCCGCGGCCGCTCCCACGAGGAGTCCGCCGCGCGCCTGCGCTCCTTCCGCCGGGCCGTGCGGGGCGAGGCTCCGCCCAGCCGGCCCACCACCCCCGAAAATGCCCCGAAGGACGATCCCCGATGAACACCACCGACAACCGCCTGGACTGGTTGCTGGAGAACCTCCTGCAGAAGACGCCGGGCGCCCGGCACGCGCTGGTGCTGTCCCGCGACGGCCTCAAGCTCTGCCACTCCCGGGACCTGAGCGTCGACCAGGCCGACCAGCTGGCCGCGATCGCCTCCGGCATCCAGTCGCTGTCGCACGGCGCGTCCGTCGAGTTCGGTGACGGCAGCGGCGGGGTGCGGCAGGCGATGACCGAGTTCCACGGCGGCATCCTCTTCATCGTCGAGGCCGGGCACGGCGCGCACCTGGCCGTGGTCGCCGTCGAGGACGCCGACGTCGGCCTGATCGGCTTCAACATGAACGAACTGGTCGAGCAGATCGGCGAGTACCTCAGTGCCGCGCCCCGCGAGGACGGCGGCCCCGGTCTGCCGGGCCGGCCGGCGTGAGCCCGCTCGGCCCGGACGACGACCCGGACCGCCTCTACACCGTCACCGGCGGCCGCAGCCGGGCCGCCGGGAGCCGCTTCGACCTGGTCACGCTGATCGTGGCCGAGTGCGAGCCGGCGCCCGGGATGCAGTCCGAGCACGTCCGCATCCTGGAGCTGGCCCGGCGCCCGACGGCGGTCGTGGAGCTGTCGGCCGCGCTGCGGCTGCCGGTGAGCGTCGTACGCATCCTGCTGACCGACCTGCTCGACACGGGCCGGATCACCGCCCGCCATCCCCGCACGGCCGCCCGGGCCGAGCTGCCCGAACCCGACCTGCTGAAGGAGGTGCTCGATGCACTCCAACGTCTCTGACGGCGCGGCCGGCGCCGCCTTGGCGGAGGACGTACGGGCCCCGCTGCACCAGTCCGCCGACAACGGCCTGAAGATCGTGATCGTCGGCGGCTTCGGCGTCGGCAAGACCACCCTGGTCCGCTCGGTCAGCGAGATCCGTCCCCTCAACACCGAGGAGACGATGACCCAGGCGGGCGTCGGCGTGGACGACCCGGCCGGCGTCGAGGCCAAGTCGACGACCACGGTGGCCTTCGACTTCGGCCGCATCACCATCAACGAGCGCAACGTCCTGTACCTGTTCGGCGCCCCCGGACAGGAACGTTTCTGGTTTCTGTGGGACCGGCTCTTCGCGGGGACGCTGGGCGCGGTGGTGCTCGTGGACACCCGTCGGCTGGACGACTCCTGGTACGCGATCGACCGCCTCGAAGCCCATGGAATGCCGTTCATCGTCGCCCACAACGACTTCGGCGGCGACCCGCACACCCTGGAGCAGATACGCGACGCGCTGGACCTCTCCCCCGCCGTGCCGCTGGTCGCCTGCGACGCGCGCGACCGTGACTCCAGCAAGCGGGTGCTGATCACTCTCGTACGCCATCTGTACGCGCTCGCCGCGGAGGAGCCCACGCCGTGACCGACTCCCAGCAGACCTCCGGCTGCCCCATGGCCGCCGCCGGGGCCGTACCGCTGTACGGCGAGGGGCTGAGCGGCGATCCGGCCCGGCTGTACCGGGAGATGCGCAGCCGGCACGGCGCGGTCGTACCGATCCTGCTGGACGGCGGCTTCCCGGCCTGGTTCGTGATCGGCTACCGCGAGCTGCACCAGGTCACCTCCGACCCCGAGCTCTTCGCCCGCGACTCCCGCCGCTGGCACGCCTGGGACCAGGTGCCGGAGGACTGGCCGCTGCTGCCGTTCGTCGGGTACCAGCCGTCGGTGATGTTCGCCGAGGGGCCCGAGCACCGGCGGCGGGCCGGGGCGATCAGCGACGCGCTGCTGGCCATCGACCAGTTCGAGCTGCGGCAGATCTGCGAGCGGATCGCGGACGGGCTGGTCGACGCCTTCGCCGGGCGCGGCGAGGCGGACCTGATGGCCGAGTACGCGCTGCGGCTGCCGCTGCTGGTCGTCGCCGAGCTGTACGGCGCGCCGACCAGCGAAGTGCCGGACTTGGTACGGGACATCGCCGAGTCGCTGGACGTGGGCGACGGCGCGATCGACGCGCACCGGCGGGTCGCGGAGCGGATGGCGCGGCTGGTCCGTGTGAAGCGCGGGCGGCCGGGGCCCGACGTCCCCTCGCGGCTGCTGGCCCACCCGGCGGGGCTGACCTCCGAGGAGGTGGTCATCGACCTGCTGGTGGTGATGGCGGCGGCGCAGCAGCCCACCGCCAACTGGATCGGCAACACGCTGCGGCTGATGCTGACCGACGACCGGTTCGCGGTCAGCCTGACCGGCGGGCGGCGCAGCGTGGGCCAGGCGCTGAACGAGGTGCTGTGGGAGGACACCCCCACGCAGAACTTCATCGGGCGCTGGGCGGCCCGCGACACCCAGCTCGGCGGCCACCGCATCAAGGCCGGTGACCTGCTCGTACTGGGGCTCGCCGCGGCCAACAACGACCCGCTGGTGCGGCCGGACTTCACGGCGGCGCACGCCGACGGCAACCAGGCGCACATGGCGTTCAGCCACGGCGAGCACGCCTGCCCGTACCCGGCGCCGCAGCTGGCCGAGGTGATCGCGCGCGCCGCGGTGGAGGTACTGCTGGACCGGCTGCCGGACGTGGTGCTCGCGGTGCCCGACGGGGACCTGGTCTGGCACCCGTCGCTGTGGATGCGGGGGCTGACGGGGCTGCCGGTGTCGTTCACGCCGACGTACACGCCGGGGCCGGCCTGACACCACGGGTGCCGTACGGGCCGTACCCGTACAGCACCCGGTCCGTCCGCGTCAGCCCACCGGCGTGAAGCGGACCGGCAGCGCGTCCAGGCCGCGGGTGAAGACGCCCTGTTCCCGCGGGACGAAGCCGTCCTCGAGCGCCGCGTCCGGCAGCGCGTCCAGCAGCTGCCCGACGCCGGCCTCCACCTCGGCCTTGGCCAGCAGAGCGCCGACGCAGAAGTGCCGGCCGAGCGCGAAGGCCAGGTGGTCGGCGGCGGCGGAGAAGGCCGTCGTCGCCTTGAGGTCGGCGCGGAAGATGTCGAAGGTGTCCGGGTCGGCGTACCGCCGCTCGTCCCGGCCCGCCGCGCCGATCAGGCAGGTCACCGTAGCCCCGGCCGGCACCTTGCCGCCGCCGATCGTGACCTCCTCCGCCGTCTGGCGCATGATCATGTGGACCGGGGGAGTGAACCGCAGCGTCTCCGCGAAGGCCCGCTCGATCAGCGACCGGTCCGCGCGCACGGCGGCCAGCTGCTCGGGGTGGCGCAGCAGGTTGTGCATGATGCTGGAGATCGCCTTGTCGGTGGTCTCGCCGCCCGCGGTCAGCAGCAGACTGCAGAACGCCTTGATGTCCTCGTCGCTCATCCGCGTGCCGTCGATCTCGGCGGCGCAGAGGGTGGAGAGCAGGTCGTCGCCGAGGTTCTCGCGCCGCTCCCGGATGATCGGAAGCATGTACGCGGCGAACTCCTCCTGGGTGCGCAGCCCGGCCGCCGCGACCTCCGGGTCCTGGCTCAGATTGCCGAGGAAGCCGATGATCGCGGTGTACCAGCGGTGGAAGCGGTCGTGATCGGCGCGGTCCAGGCCGAGCATGTCGACGATGACGTTGACCGGGAAGCGGGTCGCGAACTGCGCGACGAGGTCGGCCCGGCCCGCGTCGCGGAAGCCGTCGATCAGCTCGCGCGCGTTGCGCTCGATGACCGGCTGGAAGGTCTCCTGGAGCGGGACGCCGCGGAAGGCGGGCGCGACCAGCGCACGCCGTACGGAGTGCTCGCGGCCGCTCATCTGCAGGATGGTCCGGCCGTGCACCGGCTCCAGCTGCCAGTCGTAGTTGTCGGTGGTGAACGCCGGGTCCTTGAAGGCCCGTTCGACGTCCTCGTACCGGGACACTATGTAGCTCTGGGTCGCCTCGTGGTGGAGCAGCGGGAAGTCGTCGCGCAGGACGCGGTACGCGGCGTACGGATCCGCCGTGAACTCCGGCGACAGCATGTCCGGCGCTGCTCGGTCCGGCACTGCTCGGTTCGCTTCTCGGTTCGCTTCTCGGTTCGCGGCCAAGAACGCTCCCTGGGAGTGTGTGGGTGGGGGTGCTGCGATCCCCACCAAGATCGTTCCTGCTCGTCGCCCTTTCAAGACGGCCTCTGCAACCACTTTTGCGGTTACCGCCCTGACCTGCGGCGATGCGCAGACTTCCGGGGAATGACAACGGGTACCGATGCAGCCTTTGGATCTTTTGCCGAAGTGCGGTTTGCTTCGTTCGAGCGGCTTTGCGGCAGCCTTGCCGCCCGACCCAGGAGGGAGTGGGCCATGACGGGGCACGCCCACGCGCACAGCGATCACTCGGGCCACTCCCACGCGGTGGCCGCGGACGCGGACCGCCGCTGGCTGCGGGCCGCGCTGATCCTGATCACCGCGTTCATGGCCGTCGAGGTCGTGATCGGCTTCGTCGCCCGGTCCCTGGCGCTGATCTCCGACGCAGCCCACATGCTCACCGACGCCGCCTCGATCGTGCTCGCGCTGATCGCGATGCGGCTGGCGGCCCGTCCGGCGCGCGGCGGCTACACGTACGGCCTCAAGCGCGCCGAGATCCTCTCCGCGCAGGCCAACGGCGTCACGCTGCTGGTGCTGTCGGTCTGGCTGGCGTACGAGGCGGTCACCCGGCTCCTGGAGCCGCCCGAGGTCACCGGCGGCCTGGTCCTCGTCACCGCCCTCGCCGGGGTCGTGGTGAACCTCGTCGCGACCTGGTGCCTTTCGAAGGCCAATCGCTCCAGCCTGAACGTCGAGGGCGCCTACCAGCACATCCTCACCGACCTGTTCGGCTTCATCGCCACGGCGGTGGCCGGTGCGGTCGTGCTGACCACCGGCTTCGCCCGGGCGGACGCCATCGCATCGCTGCTGGTGGTCGCGCTGATGCTCAAGGCCGGCATCGGCCTGGTGCGCGACTCGGGCCGGATCTTCATGGAGGCCGCGCCCGCCGGGGTGGACCCGGACGCGCTGGGCGACCGGCTGGTCGCCGCCGACCAGGTCGTGGAGGTCCACGACCTGCACGTCTGGGAGATCACCTCCGGCGACCCCGCGCTCTCCGCGCACGTACTGGTCGCGCCCGGCGGCGACTGCCACAAGGTCCGCCGCACGCTGCAGGAGCTGCTCGCCGCGGAGTACGGCATCACGCACGCCACGCTCCAGGTCGACCACCTGGGCGAACAGGACGGCGGCGGGGAGCTGCTGCGCATCGGGGACCGCCAGGACGCCGACGCCGACCAGCCCTCCGGCGCCCACTGCGCGGACACGCACGGGCCGGTGCACCGCTCGGGGCCGCACGACCACTGAACGGCCGTCCGCAACGGCGCGTCGGCGGGCGGCGCGACGCCGGACTTCTCCGTGCCTGTGATGAGGTGGTCGTGTCGGGTTACTCGGGACGGGTTTCGGTTTCACGTGAAACGGAGGAGACATGGCAGCGAGCGCGCCGGCCCGCACCGGTGCTCCGCCCGCACGCCGCGTACCGGCCCGCCACCGACTGCGCGCCATCCTGGCCACCGTGCTGCTGGTCCTCGGCTGTCTCCTGGCCCCGCCGGCCCTCGCCATGGGCTGGGCGCGCGCCGAGCTGACCGACACCGCCCGCTACACCGCCACCACGGCACCGCTCTCCCGCGACCCGGCCGTCCAGCGGAACATGGTCACCGCGATCACCGATGAGGTGATGCGCCGGGTGGACCTGTCGCCCCTGGTGGACGCCGTGCCGCCGGCCGAACGCCCCGCGGTGCGCGAGCGGTTCACCCGCGGAGTAAGAGAGTTCGTGGCCACCCAGATCCGCGGTGTGGTCACCTCCCGTTCCTTCCCCGCCCTGTGGAGCCGCGTCAACGGCACCACCCACGCCTCTCTCGTCACCGCGCTCTCCTCACCCGGCGGCCGGCCTGTCGTGCTCGACCTGCAGCCCGTCGTCGACCGGGCCCGGGCCCGCCTCGTCCACACCGTGCCGGCCGGTGCCCGCCTGATCCAGCGCGTCCATGTCTCCGGCACCACGCTCGTGCTGCTGCGGTCCGACGAGGTCGCCGAGGCCCGCGGTCCGTACGCGGCGGTGCGGACGCTCGGCCGGCTGCTGCCCGTCGCGGCGGTGCTGAGCCTGGCGGCCGGGCTGCTGCTGGCACCGCGCCGCCGGCGGGCGCTGATCGGTACCGGCCTGGGCTGCGCGGCGGGCGGCGCGCTCCTGCTCGCCGCGTTCGCCGCCGCCCGCGGGTACGCCCTGGACGCGCTGCCCTCGGCGGTGTCCGGCGCGGCGGGCTCGGCGGTGTACGACACGCTCACCGCGCGCGCCCGGCTCGGCGGCGGGGCGCTGCTCGCCACGGGGCTCACCGCGGGGCTCGCCGCCGTCCTGTCGGGAATCCTGGCGAGGCGCGTGCGGGTCCGCCGGGCGCTCAGAGACCGATGACGGTCTTGCCCTGTGCCCGGCCCGTGCGGCTGCGGGCGAGGGCCGCCGGGGCGTCCTCCAGCTGCACCTCACTGGTGATCAGGACGGTGAGCCGGCCCGCGTCGAGCTGGTCGGCGAGGATGGACAGCAGCTGCGGCGAGGGCCGGTTGAGGAAGTTGAAGCCGCGCAGGTTGTGCTCGATGAGCATGTCCGTGTCGGCCGCGCCGACGGTGGACACGACCGTGCCCCCGTCCCGTACGACCTGCGTCATGTCCGCGAACGCTTCCGGGCCGCTGACCAGGTCGATCAGGATGTCCACGCCGTCCGGGTGAGCCGCCCGCACCTGCTGGGCCACCGGCCCCTCCGTGTGGTCCACCGTGACCGCCGCGCCGAACTGCCCCATCAGCTCCGCGCTGCCCGCCCGGGCCGTGGCGATCACCTCGGCGCCGCGCTGCGCCGCGAGCTGCGTGACGAACGTGCCGACGCCGCCGGTCGCGCCCACGACCAGCACCCGCTTGCCCTCCGCGACCCGGGTCTCCTCCACGAGGTTGTACGCGGACATGCCGGCCGTCGGCACCGCCGCCGAGGTCGCGTACGTGACGTTGCGCGGCGCGGGGGCGACCGCGTCCTCCGAGGCGACGGCGTAGTCCGCGTACGAACCACCGCCCCTGCCGACCAGCTGGAACTGCCCGAAGACCTGGTCGCCGACCGTGCAGCGGCGCACGTCGGGGCCGACCGCGACCACCTCGCCCGCCCCGTCGGTCCCGAGGATCAGCGGGAAGGAGTGCGGCACGGCGTCCTTCAGCATGCCGTCGGCGATCTTCCAGTCGACCGGATTCAGCCCGGCGACCGCCATCGCGACCAGCACCTCGCCGGGTCCCGGCTCGGGCTGCGGCAGGTCCATCAGCTCGGGCTCGGCCCCGAAGGCACTGACTGCTACGGCTCTCATCGTGGTGTTCCTTCCACCTCTCCGTACCCCGGCCCCTGTCCGGCCCCTGCCGGGGATCGTAAGCACGCCGGTGCCGCCCGGCGCGGCAGGCGAAAGGGCCATGCCCCGGAAGCAACTCGTACGGCCGTCCCCAAGGGCGGCCGCGGCGCGGCGGCGGTGGGTTTGGCACACGGCCGGTGCGGTTACTCCTCCCCCTCATGAAGGGCGACAAGGGCGACAAGAACGACGGGCGCCCCGGCAGCGGGCGCGCGAAGGGCGAGGAGACCGTACGGGCGGGCCGGCGCACCGTCGCGATCAGCCGCCCGGACAAGGTGCTCTTCCCCGACGACGGCATCACGAAGCTGGACGTGGCCGAGCACTACCGGGCGGTCGCCCCGCGCGCGCTGCCCCATCTGCGCGGCCGCCCCCTGATGATGGAGCGACACCCGGACGGCATCGGCGGCCGCCCGCTGATGCAGAAGAACGCGCCGGACTACTTCCCCGACTGGGTGCGCACCTCCGTCCAGGAGAAGGCCGGCGGCAAGGTGACGCACGTCGTCTGCGACGACGCCGCCACGCTCGTGTACCTCGCCGGGCAGGCATCGCTGACCCAGCACCGCTGGCTGTCCCGCGAGGACACCCCCAACGACCCCGACCTCCTGATCGTCGACCTGGACCCGTCGGAGGGCGCGGACTTCGAGGACGTGCGCTGGGCGGCGGCGCGGGTCTGCGAGCTGTGGGACGAAGTCCGGCTGCCCGTCCGGCTGATGACCACCGGCTCGCGCGGCCTGCACGTCATCGCGCCGCTGGACGCCAAGTCCGACTACGACGCGGTACGGGACTTCGCGCACCGCGCCGCGGAGCTGCTCGCCGACCGCCACCCGGACCGGCTCACCACCGAGCAGCGCAAGGCCGACCGCCCCACGAAGGGCGGCCGCGGCCGCATCTACCTCGACGTGCAGCGCAACGCCTACGCGCAGACCGCGGTCGCGCCCTACAGCGTCCGCGCCAAGCCGGGCGCGCCGGTGGCCATGCCGATCACCCGCGAGGAACTGGACGACCCGGAGCTGAACGCCCGGCGCTGGACGCTGCGTACCGCGCCCGAACGGCTGGCGGCGGCCGACCCGTGGTCCGGTGACGGCTGGCGCGGCCGGTCGGTGAGCGCGGCGGCGAAGCGGCTGCCCTCGGAGTAGGACACCACGCCCGCCCGGAGCGGGGTGGTGACGGTGCGTCGGGTGATCGGCCGCGACGGTACGGGGACAGGCCCGACACGCGGCGACAAAAAGATGAACCGACGGCGAATCCGGGTGGCTTCGGCTCGTACCGGCACACGGCACGCGGGGTCCCACGATGCGACAGGGGCAGGCCGCTACCCTTTGGTGTCCGTCCTGGTCAGCACGCGCCTCGCTCAAACGGACATTCGCCGCACCCAGCACATACGCACGCCACCACACGCACGAGAGGTACGCCGATGGGCATTCGGAGTCTGCTGCGCAACGCTTTCGGTCGCTCCAAGGCGGCCAGTAAGGAACCGGATGCCGTCGCGGCGACGGAGGCCACCGACGAGGCGGCCATCCCGGAGGCCCGCGAGGAGTCGGCCCCCTCGGCGGACGCGGTGACGGAGGCCGCGCCGACCGCGGAGACGGAGGTCCCGGCGGCCCGTACGGAACAGGCACCGGCCCGTCCGGAGCCGGCGTACGCGGAGACCGCGCCCGCGGCGGGCGCCGCGGTACTCGCGGCTTCGGCCGCCTCTTCGGATGCCGCCGACATCTCGGACCTGGTGAGAGAGGCCTTCGACCGCCCGTCGGCGGTGAAGCCGGAGGTGACGGAGCAGCGCTCCGCCGAGCCGACGCCCGCGGAAGCGGCACCTGCGGAAGCGGCGCCTGCGGAGGAGCCGCCTGCGGAGGCCAAGGCCGCGGCCACGACCGAGGTCGAGGCCGAGGTCGAGGTCGAGGAGCCGAAGGCCGCGACGAGCGCTGAGGTCGAGGCCAAGGACGAGGTCGAGGTCGAGCCTGAGATCAAGACGGAGCCCGAGGCGGCCGAGCCGGTGGCCGCTGAGCCGGTGGCCGCCGAGCCCGAGCCGGTGACCGCCGACGCCGAGCAGGTCACGGCCGAGGCCCCGGCCGACCAGCCGAAGGCCGAAGAGCCGAAGACCGAGGCCCCGGCCGAGGAGCCGAAGGCGGCGGAACCGCAGGCCGACGAGCCGAAGGCCGAGGCCCAGCCGGAGGCCGAGCCCGAGGTCGTCGCCGAGCCCGAGCCCGAGCCCACCCCCGCGGCCACCATCCCCGCCGCCCGCACAGAATCCCCCGCCGAGGCCACGACCGAGGCCCCCGCCGAGCCGGTCCCCGCGCCCGCAGAGGCAGCGGCGCCCGCAGCCGCAGACGCAGCCGCGCCCGCCGACGGCGAAGCCCGTCCCGCCCTCTCCCTCGCCAAGGTCGAGGACGTCGCGCCCGGGCTGGTCAGCCTGTACAAGGACGCCGGTGCGGCGCTGGAGAAGCAGGGCCTGACCGCTCAGCGCGCCGCCGTCTACCTCGCGCTCGACCGCTCCGGTTCGATGCGCAACTACTACAAGGACGGCACCGTCCAGCACCTCGCCGAGCAGGCCCTCGGCCTCTCCGCGCACCTCGACGACGACGGCACCGTCCCCGTCGTCTTCTTCTCCACCGACATCGACGGCACCGCCGACCTCGACCTGACCGGCTACGAGGGCCGCATCGAGGAACTGCACGCGGGCCTCGGCCACATGGGTCGGACCAACTACCACTGGGCGATCAAGGCCGTCGTCGACCACTACAAGAAGTCGAAGACGACCGCTCCCGCGTTCGTGATCTTCCAGACCGACGGCGCCCCCACCTCCAAGCCCGCCGCCGAGAAGGCGCTGTGCGAGGCGGCCGGGCTGCCGATCTTCTGGCAGTTCGTCGGCTTCGGCGACCCCGAGGCCAAGGGCTTCGACTTCCTGCGCAAGCTGGACGACCTCGCCGTACCGGAGAAGCGGAAGGTCGACAACGCCGGCTTCTTCCACGCCGGCCGCGACCCGCGCGCCCTGGCCGACGCCGACCTCTACGCGCAGCTGATGATCGAGTTCCCCGAGTGGCTCACCGAGGCCCGCGCCGCGGGCGTACTCAAGGACCGCAAGAACCGGAAGAACGGCAAGAACAGCAAGACCGGCTGACCCGGCACGACCGGCACACGGCCCGGCGGCTCCCACGCGGAGCGGCCGGGCCGTCGCGCTTCATACTTCAGCCCCGCGCCTCAGTCCGCCGTCGTGTACGCGATGAACAGCGACCATGCCGCCGACGAGAACGTCAGCCGCGGCGTCTCCGCGTCCACCCGCTTCGAATCCCGCACATGCACCGATCCAGCCGCGGCCGCGACCTCCACACAGGCGGCGTCCTCGTACTCGCTGTAGCTCGACGTGAACCACGTCAGCCCGTCACCCATGGCCCCTCCGCCACCCCTCGATGCCGCGCATCGCTTCCCCAGGTACTCACAGCATCCCCGGTCGCCTGCACACCATGCGTACAGGAGTCCACGAGCCGAAATGGGGCGCGGTGGCCCCCGTCCGGGCGAGTACGATATTGGCGTTCCGTAGTGCAAAAAATCACTCACCGTAGCGACTTGGGAGCAGCCGGCAATGGCTCGACACCTCATCACCAGCGCCCTTCCGTACATCAACGGGATCAAGCACCTGGGCAACATGGTGGGGTCCATGCTCCCGGCCGATGTGTACTCCCGGTATCTGCGCCAGCGCGGGCACGACGTGCTGTACATCTGCGCGACCGACGAGCACGGCACCCCCGCCGAGCTGGCCGCGAAGGACGCCGGCCTGCCCGTCGACGCGTTCTGCGCCGAGCAGCACGACGCCCAGAAGGCGATCTACGACGGCTTCGGCCTCGCCTTCGACCACTTCGGGCGCAGCTCCTCGCCGGAGAACGTCGAGCTGACCCAGCACTTCGCGCGCAAGCTGCACGAGAACGGCTTCATCGAGGAGCGGGCGATCCGCCAGGTCTACTCGAACGCCGACGAGCGCTTCCTGCCCGACCGGTACATCGTCGGCACGTGCCCGCACTGCGGTTACGACAAGGCCCGCGGCGACCAGTGCGAGAACTGCACCCGCGTGCTGGACCCGACCGACCTGATCGACGCCCGCTCGGCGATCAGCGGCAGCAGCGACCTGGAGGTGCGGGACACCAAGCACCTCTTCCTGCTCCAGTCCAAGCTGCAGGGCGAGGTCGAGAAGTTCATCGACGAGGCCGGTGAGGACTGGCCGACGCTGGCCTCCTCCATCGCCCGCAAGTGGCTGACCGAGGGCCTGCACGACCGCGCGATCACCCGCGACCTGGACTGGGGCGTGCCGGTGCCGGCCGACGTCTGGCCGGACCTGGCCGCCGAGGGCAAGGTCTTCTACGTCTGGTTCGACGCGCCGATCGAGTACATCGGCTCGACGAAGGAGTGGGCGGACGTCGACCCGGAGAACCGCGACTGGAAGTCGTGGTGGTACGAGGCCGACGACGTCCGGTACACGGAGTTCATGGCCAAGGACAACGTGCCGTTCCACAGCGTGATGTTCCCGGCGACCCAGCTGGGCACCCGTGAGCCGTGGAAGAAGGTCGACTTCCTCAAGGCGTTCAACTGGCTGAACTACTACGGCGGCAAGTTCTCCACCTCGCAGCGGCGCGGCATCTTCACCGACGCGGCGCTGGAGCTGCTGCCCGCCGACTACTGGCGCTACTTCCTGATGGCGAACGCGCCGGAGTCCGACGACACCTCCTTCACCTGGGAGCTGTTCTCCTCCTCGGTCAACAAGGACCTGGCCGACACCCTCGGCAACTTCGTCAACCGCGTGCTCTCCTTCTCGCGGAAGCGCTTCGGTGACGAGGTCCCGGCGGGCGCCGAGGCCGGCGAGGCCGAGGCGAAGCTCGGCGAGGAGATCGCCCGCCTCCTCGCCGAGTACGAGGAGCACATGGAGGCCATGCAGTTCCGCAAGGCCGCGGCGGCACTGCGCGCCCTGTGGAGCACGGGCAACTCCTACCTGGAGGAGAAGGCCCCCTGGCTGGAGATCAAGACCGACCAGGACGCGGCCGCGCTCACCCTCCGTACGGCGATGAACCTCATCCACCTGTACTCGGTGATCTCCGAGCCGTTCATCCCGTCCTCGGCGAAGGCCATGCGCGCCGCGTTCGCGCTCGCCGACGACACGGCCCTGTGGATCACCGCCGACGAGGCCCGCGCCCTGTCCACGGTCCCGGCCGGCACCTCCTTCACCGTCCCCCCGGTCCTCTTCGCCAAGATCACCGAAGACGACCTGACCTCCTACAAGGAGCGCTTCGGCGGCGAGGAGTAAACGCACACAGCACACGCCGAGGGGCCCGGAACCGTTTGGTTCCGGGCCCCTCGGGCGTATGTGCCGCCTACTTCGCCTGCGGCTTGCGCAGCGAGAGGTGGAGTTCCTTCAGGCGGGACTCGTCGACCTCGCTGGGGGCGCCCATGAGGAGGTCCTGGGCGTTGCCGTTGAGGGGGAAGGCGATCGTCTCGCGGATGTTCGGCTCGTCGGCGAGGAGCATGACGATGCGGTCGACGCCGGGGGCGATGCCGCCGTGCGGCGGGGCGCCGAACTTGAACGCGCGGAGCATGCCGCCGAACTCGGCCTCGACGGTGTCCTTGTCGTAACCGGCGATCGAGAAGGCCTTGTACATGACCTCGGGCTCGTGGTTACGGATCGCGCCGGAGGACAGCTCGACGCCGTTGCAGACGATGTCGTACTGCCAGGCCAGGATGTCCAGCGGGTCCTTGGTCTCGAGGGCTTCGAGACCGCCCTGCGGCATCGAGAAGGGGTTGTGGGAGAACTCGATCTTGCCGGTCTCCTCGTCCTTCTCGAACATCGGGAAGTCGACGATCCAGCAGAAGCGGAAGACGCCCTCTTCGAAGTGGCCCGCGCGCTTGGCGGCCTCGACGCGGACCGCGCCCATGATCTTGGAGACCTCGTCGAACTCGCCCGCGCCGAAGAAGACGGCGTGGCCGGGCTTCAGGTCCAGGGCCGTGACCAGCGCCTTGACGTCGTCCTCGGTGAGGAACTTGGCGATCGGGCCGGTGAGGGTGTTCTCCTCGCCGACGCGGACCCAGGCCAGGCCCTTCGCGCCCTGCTCGACGGCGTACTCACCGAGCCCGTCGAAGAACTTCCGCGACTGGTCGGCGGTGTCCGGCACGGCGAGCGCGCGGACGTGCTTGCCGGCGAACGCCTTGAAACCGGAGCCCGCGAAGACGTCGGAGACGTCCACCAGCTCCAGCTTGGCGCGCAGGTCCGGCTTGTCGTTGCCGTACTTGAGCATCGCCTCGCGGAACGGGATGCGCGGGAACGGCGAGGTGACCTCGCGGCCGCCGCCGAACTCCGTGAAGAGCTCGGTCATCAGCTTCTCGACGGGCTGGAAGACGTCCTCCTGCTCGACGAAGCTCATCTCGATGTCGAGCTGGTAGAACTCGCCGGGCGAGCGGTCCGCGCGGGCGTCCTCGTCGCGGAAGCACGGCGCGATCTGGAAGTACCGGTCGAAGCCCGCGATCATCAGCAGCTGCTTGAACTGCTGCGGGGCCTGCGGCAGTGCGTAGAACTTGCCGGCGTGCAGGCGGGAGGGGACCAGGAAGTCGCGCGCGCCCTCGGGGGAGGTCGCGGACAGGATCGGCGTCGCCATCTCGTTGAAGCCAAGCGTCACCATCTTCTGGCGGATGGCGGAGATGACGGCCGTGCGCAGCATGATGTTGCGGTGCATGCGCTCGCGGCGGAGGTCGAGGAAGCGGTACTCCAGGCGCTTCTCCTCGTTCACCCCGTCCTCGGCGTTGATCGTGAAGGGGATCTGCTCGGCGGCGCCGAGCACCTCGACCGCGGAGACCTCGATCTCGACCTCGCCGGTGGGCAGGTCGGGGTTGATGTTGTCCGCGCCGCGGGCGCTGACCTTGCCGTCGATGCGGACGACGGACTCCTTGGTCAGGGAGCCGAGCGCCTCGTTGGCGGGGGTGCCGGGGCGGGCGACGAGCTGCGTGATGCCGTGGTGGTCGCGCAGATCGATGAAGAGGATGCCGCCCAGGTCACGTCGATTGTGCAGCCAGCCGCTGAGGCGGACGTCCGTGTCGACGTCCGCGGCCCGGAGCTCGCCGCAGTTATGGGACCGGTACCGATGCATCGCTCATCCAAGTCGTCGCGAGTCGAGGTGGGGCAACGGGGGAAGGGAGGCCGGGTCGTCGGCTCCCGGTCGGCACCCGATGATCACCCCAGGATTGGCATAACCGCTCCAGGTTACCGCTCCGCCCCGCCGCTCCGGGTCGCCATATCCACGACAAGACCCTCGTGAGCCCCTCGTACGAACACCATGGGACCAGGGTCACGTCCTTCGCACTGGTGAGCCTCCGTGAAACCCACATAAAGTGATGCAATGCGCACCAAGGACGTCCTGGCCGCCATCGGCACCGGCCTGTGGCACTGGGACCACGCAGTGGGCAAGGTGAGGCTGGACGCCGAGGCGGCCAGGCTCCTCGGGCTGCCCGAGGAGCCCGCCGACTTCAGCGAAGCCTTCATCCGCTCCCGTTTCCACGCCGTCGACTTCGCAGAGATCAACGGCGTCGTCCACCTCGCGCTGACCGAGGGCACCCTCGCCGAGGGCCGGCTGCGGGTCATGGACACCGACGGCAAGGTCCTGCGCGTCGTCCGCTGCCGGGCGCGCGTCACGCCGCTGGACAACAGTTACGAGCTGGTCGGCACCCTCCAGGAGGTCCCCGAGGCGCAGCCGGGCACGTCCGCGGCGCGCACCCCCGTCACCGGCGACTGGCGCCGCTCCCGCGAGGCATTCCTGCTGGACGCGGGCCGCGCGCTGGCCGAGGCGCGCTCCACCGAGGAGGTGCTGCGGGTGGCGGCCGGCCTGTCCATGCCCGGGTTCATGCCCGACGGACTGGCCGTCTTCGGCATCAAGGGCGACCGCATATCGGTCATCGGGCACCACGGACACCGCCCCGGGGACGAGCAGCCGTTCGTCGACATGTCCCTGAACACCGAATACCCGGCCGCCGAGGTGATACAGACCGGACGCGCCATCTACCTCCCCTCCCCGGAGGAGTACCGCCGCCGGTTCCCCGCGACCTGGCCGATGGCCGCGCACTTCGACCGCCAGTCCTGGGCCTTCCTGCCGCTGATCAGCGCCGGCCGGACGGTCGGCGCCTGGATGGCCGCCTTCGCCCACCGCGTCGCCTTCACACCCGACGAGCGCTCCGTGCTCACCACCGTCGCCCGGATGCTCGCCCAGGCGCTGCACCGGGCCGGCGACCAGGAGTCGCAGCTGGAGCTGACGACGGGCCTGCAGCGCAGCATGATGCCGACGGTGCAGCCGGACATCCCCGGCATGGCGGTGGCCGCGCGGTACGTCCCCACCGGCGGCGGCCTGGAGGTCGGCGGCGACTGGTACGACATGATCACGCTGCCCTCCGGCCGGATCGCCCTGGTCATCGGGGACGTACAGGGGCACGACGTACGGGCGGCGGGGCTGATGGGCCAGCTGCGGATCGCGCTGCGTGCCTACGCCTCGGAGGGCCACCACCCCGACGCCGTGCTCTCCCGCGCCTCCCGCTTCCTCTCGGGCCTGAACGACGCCGAGGCCGAGGGGCTGGACCCGCGCTTCGCCACCTGCCTCTACATCGAGGTCGACCCGGCCACGGGGCTGCTGGACATCGCCCGCGCCGGCCACCCCGACCCCGCCATCCGGATGACCGACGGCACGATGCTGGTACGGCCGACCGCCGGCGGGCTCCCGCTGGGCATCCATCCGGACACCGACTACCCCACCACCCGGCTGGTCCTGGAGCCCGGCGAAACGATGCTGGTCTGCACGGACGGGCTCATCGAGACCGGCGGGCACGACCTGGAGAGCGGCTGGGCGCGGCTGCGGGACATCATCGAGAGCCACGAGGAACCGGAGTCCGGTGACAGCCTCGAAAAGCTCGCCGACGCGCTGGTACAGGCCGTGCACGGGCCGTCCTCGCACCACACCACCGGGCGGCTGGCCGACCGCCGCGAGGGCGGCAGCTGCGCCATCGGCACCGGCGGGCTGGAGCCGCGCGCGCCCGTGCGCCGCACGGTCCTGACCATCGCGCAGGCCGAGCCGGAGCGGATCTCCGAGGCCCGCGGCCAGATCCGCGACGTGCTGCACGACTGGGCCGACGAGGACCAGATCGACTCGGCAGCGCTGATGGTCTCCGAGATGGTCACCAACGTCCTGCTGCACACCGACGGCGACGCTCTGCTGATCGCCGAGATCTCCGGCGTGAAGGGCTCCCGGTGCGTCCGGGTGGACGTGGCCGACAGCAGCGACGAGCTGCCGCACCGCCGCCGCCCCGGCGAGCTGGCCTCCTCCGGGCGCGGCCTGGTGCTGATGGAGCTGCTGGCCGGCGCGTGGGGCGTGAATCCGCGCGGGGACGGCAAGTCCATCTGGTTCGAGCTGTACGAGGACGCGCAGGACCGGGCCGGCGCGGCAGCGGACGCGGCTCAGGCCGGGGCGCCGCCGGACGTGTCCCCGGAGGAACCGCCGGACGGCGGCCCCTCGCTGCCCGGCTCCTCGCTCTCCGAACCAGCCGCGTAGTGCTCGTGCAGCTCTGACAGGATGCCGGTCGCCGCCGCCGTCAGCGGCACGGCCAGCAGCATCCCGAGGATGCCCGCCACGCTCGCGCCCGCGGTGATCGCCAGCAGCACCACGGCCGGGTGCATGTGCACGGTACGGCTCTGGATCATCGGCTGCAGGACGTGCCCTTCGAGCACCTGCACGGCCAGTACGACGCCCAGCGCCCACAGCGCGATCACGAACCCGCGGTCGGCCAGCGCGACCAGTACCGAGACCGCGCCGGAGATGAACGCGCCGAGGTACGGGATGTACGCGCCGACGAAGACCAGCGCGCCCAGCCCGACCGCGCCCGGCACCCCCAGGATCAGCAGCCCGACCGTGATGCAGATGGCGTCGATCAGCGCGATGACCGTGGTCCCGCGCATGAAGCCCTCCACGGCCTCGAAGCCGCGCCGCGCCATCCGCTCCAGCTGCGGCCCGGACCCGCCCGGCGCCCAGGACCGCAAGACGCCCACCGCCCGCTCCGCGTCCCGCAGGAAGAAGAACGTCAGCAGCAGCGCCAGCACGCCGGCGGCCACCGTCTGGCCGACCAGGCTGAGACCGGAGAGCAGCCCGGTCGCGGCCCGGCCGCCGAACTTCTGCACCAGTTGCTTGGCGTTCGCCGTCAGGTCGCCCAGCGAGGTGCCGGTGGCGCCCAGGTGCTTGGTGAGCTCCCGGGTCGCCCGCTGCACCGAGGACACGATCTGGTCGCCGGTGTCGACCAGCGCCGACACCACGATGTACCCGGCGCCGCCGACGACCACCAGCAGTACGACGCAGGTCAGCCCGGACGCCAGCGACCGGTTGAGCTTCATCGCGACCAGCCGCCGGTACACCGGCCCGAGCAGGGCGCTGCCCAGCAGGGCCAGCAGGACGGGCGTCACGGCCGCCTTCAGGGTCACGGTCAGCCATACGGCGACCGCGACCACCGCCGCGACCAGCAGCAGCAGTCCGCACCAGGCCGCGGCCCGGCGAGCTCCAAGGGGAAGCAGCGCTTCCCGTTCATCCGTCTTCGTCCGCTTCTGCACGGGACCAGTCCACCACGTGCCCCGCAGGGGCGCGGGGAACTGCGCGCCCGGCCGGACACGGCCGGCACTCGACCGGCGGCCGGATCCCGGCGCCCGCACAGCACGAAGCCGTGCCCGGCGTTTCACGTGAAACGCCGGGCACGGCCGTGGGTGAGTCGGATCAGCCGGCGGCAGCCGGGATCGTGCCGAGGCGGCCGGCCTGGAAGTCCTCGAACGCCTGGGCAAGCTCGGCGTGCGTGTTCATCACGAACGGGCCGTAGTGCATCATCGGCTCGCGGATGGGCTGCCCGCCGAGCAGCACGACCTCGAAGTTCGGGCTGCGGGACTCCTGGGTCGCGTCCGCCTTGATGGTGAGCGAGTCACCGGCGCCGAAGACGACCGTCTGGCCCATGCGGAACGGACGGCCCTCGGGGCCCGCCGTGCCGCGCCCGGCCAGCCCGTACGCCAGCGCGTTGAAGTCGGCGCGCCAGGGCAGCGTCAGCTCGGCGCCCGGGTTGAGCGAGACGTGCATCATCGTGATCGGCGTGTGCGTGATGCCGGGGCCCTCGTGCCCGCCGATGTCGCCCGCGATCAGCCGCAGCAGCGCACCGCCGTCGGACGAGGTCAGCAGCTTGACCTGGCCGCCACCGATGTCCTGGTAGCGGGGGGCCATCATCTTGTCGCGCTTCGGCAGGTTCACCCACAGCTGCAGGCCGTGGAAGAGACCGCCGGACATCACCAGCGACTCCGGCGGCGCCTCGATGTGCAGCAGGCCGGAGCCCGCCGTCATCCACTGGGTGTCGCCGTCGTTGATGGTGCCGCCGCCACCGTGCGAGTCCTGGTGCACGAAGGTGCCGTCGATCAGGTACGTGACCGTCTCGAAGCCGCGGTGCGGGTGCCAGGGCGTGCCCTTCGGCTCGCCCGGCGCGTACTCCACCTCGCCCATCTGGTCCATCATGATGAACGGGTCGAGGTGCTTGTAGTCGATGCCGGCGAAGGCACGACGCACGGGAAAGCCCTCGCCCTCGAAACCGCTGGGCGCGGTCGATACGGCGAGTGCGGAGCGCTGCCGCCCCTCGGCGGGCGCCGCGACGCGCGGCAGGGTCAGCGGGTTCTCAACGGTCACTGCGGGCATGACGGCCTCCTCGGTCGTTCCACGTTCAATTTAGTTGAACACTGAACAACCCGCAAGCCGCACTTCATTCCCGAAGGTGTCTCCGCAGGTCAGCGAGGTGAACAAACCGGTGGGCCGGTCGCGTACCCACGCGACCGGCCCACCGGATCAAGTACTGGACGGGATCAGCCGTACACAGAGCGACGGCGGTCAGCCATACATCCGCCGCATCGCGAAGTCGACCATCTGCTCCACCGCCTTGGCGTCGAACACCATGCGGTGCTCGCCCTCCATGTCGAGCACGAAGCCGTACCCCGTCGGCAGCAGGTCGAGGACCTCGGCGCCGGTGATCACGAAGTACTTCGACTCCTTGCCGGCGTAGGCGCGCAGCTCCTTGAGCGAGGTGAACATCGGGATCACCGGCTGCTGGGTGTTGTGCAGCGCCAGGAATCCCGGGTTGTCACCCCGCGGGCAGTACACCTTGGACGTCGAGAAGATCCCCTGGAAGTCCTCGGCCGACATCGAACCCGTGGTGAAGGCGCGCACCGCGTCGGCGAGGGAGGGAGGGGACGGCTCCGGATACAGCGGCTGCCCGCCGTAACCGCCAGGAGCCTGCTGCGGCGGGGGCGGCGCAGCGCCGTAACCCTGCTGACCCGCGCCCACGTTCTGGTCGTAGCCGTACATAGCTGCAAAGCGTACTGAGTCACAGATGGGCCGTTAGGGGTTGCTTCTTATTACCGACGGGTAGCATCCTAGATGCTACTACCTGGTATGTGTTTGAGGATCTCCTCACGAAGGATTACGGGAGCCGTCGCCATGGGGCACTACAAGTCGAATCTCCGCGACATCGAGTTCAACCTCTTCGAGGTGCTCGGCCGCGACAGCGTGTACGGCACCGGCCCGTTCGCGGACATGGACGTCGACACCGCCAAGAGCGTGCTGTCCGAGATCGCCCGGCTCGCGGAGAACGAGCTGGCCGAGTCGTACACCGACGCCGACCGCAACCCGCCGGTCTTCGACCCCGAGACCAACACCGCGCCGGTCCCGGCGTCCTTCAAGAAGAGCTACCAGGCGTACATGGACGCCGAGTGGTGGCGGCTGGGCGTCCCGGAGGAGATCGGCGGCACCACGACGCCGCGCTCCCTGCTGTGGGCCTTCGCCGAGTCCATCCTGGGCTCGAACCCGGCCGTGTGGATGTACGCCTCCGGCCCGGCCTTCGCCGGCGTCCTCTTCGAGGAGGGCACCGAGCAGCAGAAGCACATCGCCAAGGTCGCCACCGAGAAGGGCTGGGGCTCCACGATGGTGCTGACCGAGCCCGACGCGGGTTCGGACGTCGGCGCCGGGCGCACCAAGGCGGTCAAGCAGGAGGACGGCTCCTGGCACATCGAGGGTGTGAAGCGCTTCATCACCTCCGGTGAGCACGACATGTCGGAGAACATCCTTCACTACGTGCTCGCGCGCCCCGAGGGCCACGGCCCGGGCACCAAGGGCCTCTCGCTCTTCCTCGTCCCGAAGTACGAGTTCGACTTCGAGACCGGCGAGCTGGGCGCCCGTAACGGCGTCTACGCCACCAACGTCGAGCACAAGATGGGCCTCAAGGCGTCCAACACCTGCGAGATGACCTTCGGCGACAAGCACCCTGCCAAGGGCTGGCTCATCGGCGAGAAGCACGACGGCATCCGCCAGATGTTCCGCATCATCGAGTTCGCCCGGATGATGGTCGGCACGAAGGCCATCGCGACCCTGTCCACCGGCTACCTGAACGCGCTGGAGTACGCCAAGGAGCGCGTGCAGGGCCCGGACCTGGCCGCCTTCACCGACAAGAAGGCGCCGCGCGTCACGATCACCCACCACCCCGACGTGCGCCGCTCGCTGATGACGCAGAAGGCGTACGCGGAGGGCATGCGCGCCCTGGTGCTCTACACGGCCACCGTCCAGGACGAGATCCTGATCAAGGAGACGGCCGGCGAGGACGCGTCCGCCGAGCACGCGCTGAACGACCTGCTGCTGCCGATCGTGAAGGGCTACGGCTCGGAGAAGTCCTACGAGCAGCTGGCCCAGTCGCTGCAGACCTTCGGCGGCTCCGGCTACCTGCAGGAGTACCCGATCGAGCAGTACATCCGGGACTCCAAGATCGACACGCTCTACGAGGGCACCACCGCCATCCAGGGCCAGGACTTCTTCTTCCGGAAGATCGTCCGCAACCAGGGCGCGGCGCTGACCACGCTCTCGGAGACCATCAAGAAGTTCCTGGCCGAGGCGGTCGGCGGCGAGGAGCTGGAGGGCGCACGCGGCGAGCTGGGCAAGGCCGCCGGCGACCTGGAGGCGATCGTCGGCGCGATGCTGACCGACCTCGCCGCCACGGAGAACGACGTCAAGTCCATCTACAAGGTGGGCCTGAACACCACGCGCCTGCTGCTGGCCTCCGGTGACGTCGTCATCGGCTACCTGCTGCTGAAGGGCGCCGCGGTGGCGCAGGAGAAGCTGGCGACCGCCTCCACCAAGGACAAGGCGTTCTACCAGGGCAAGATCGCGGCGGCGAAGTTCTTCGCGCACAACGTCCTGCCGGGCGTCGCCGTGCAGCGCGGGCTCGCCGAGTCCGTCGACCAGTCGCTGATGGAGCTGGACGAGGCGGCGTTCTGATCCGCCGCTGAGCCGGCGCCGGGCCCCGTGCCCTGCCTGCCGTTCCCGTGGCCCCGTCCGGTCCGTTCCGGGCGGGGCCACCGGCGGTTCCTGGCGGGACCGTCTGCGGTTCCTGGCAAGGCCATCGGCGGTTTTTGGCGGCGCCTTCGGTGTTCGAGCGGGTATGGCCGACTATGGCCGGTCACCTGAACCCCGTTGAGCACAGGAGTAACACCGGCCACACCGACGCCGGATTCCACTCATCCGTACGGCACAACACCCACCCGGTGCGACGCGTCCTTATGCTGAATCCATGAGCACATCTGTCCGCTTCGATCGCGGCCACACCGACGACCTGATGTCCTTCCTCGCCGCGAGCCCGTCGCCGTACCACGCGGTGGCGAACGCGGCCGCCCGGCTGGAGAAGGCCGGCTTCCGGCAGGTCGCCGAGACCGACGACTGGACCGAGGCATCGGCGGCCGGCGCCGCGGACTCGGCGGGCGGCAAGTACGTGCTCCGCGGCGGCGCCCTCATCGCCTGGTACGTCCCCGAAGGCGCGACCCCCGCGACCCCCTTCCGCATCGTCGGGGCGCACACCGACTCGCCGAACCTCCGCGTGAAGCCGATCCCGGACACGGGGGCGCGCGGCTGGCGGCAGATCGCGGTCGAGATCTACGGCGGCACGCTGCTCAACACCTGGCTCGACCGGGACCTGGGCCTGTCGGGCCGGGTGACGCTGCGGGACGGCAGCCATCGACTGGTCAACGTCGACCGGCCGCTGCTGCGCGTACCGCAGCTGGCCGTGCACCTGGACCGGTCGGTCAACGCCGACGGCCTCAAGCTCGACAAGCAGCGCCACATGACGCCGATCTGGGGCCTGGGCGAGGTCCAGGAGGGCGGCCTGATCTCCTTCGTCGAGGAGGAGGCGGGGCTCTCCGCCGGCGAGGTGCGCGGATGGGACCTGATGGTGCACAGCGTCGAGCCACCCGCCTACCTGGGCCGGGACCAGGAGCTGGTCGCCGGGCCGCGGATGGACAACCTGCTGTCGGTGCACGCTGGTACGGCCGCGCTCGCCGCCGCCTCCGCACAGGACGGCCTGACCTGCATCCCGGTGCTGGCCGCCTTCGACCACGAGGAGAACGGCAGCCAGTCCGACACCGGCGCCGACGGCCCGCTGCTGGGCACCGTGCTGGAGCGTTCGGTCTTCGCGCGCGGCGGCGGTTACGAGGACCGGGCGCGCGCCTTCGCCGGCACGGTCTGCCTGTCCTCCGACACCGGCCACGCCGTCCACCCGAACTACACCGAGCGGCACGAGCCGGGCCACCACCCGATGCCCAACGGCGGACCGATCCTGAAGGTCAACGTCAACCAGCGGTACGCCACCGACGGCGGCGGCCGCGCGGTCTTCGCCGACGCCTGCGAGCGGGCCGGCGTGCCGTGGCAGAACTTCGTCTCGAACAACTCCATGCCGTGCGGCACGACGATCGGCCCGATCACCGCCGCCCGGCACGGCATCACCACCGTCGACATCGGTGTCGCGATCCTCTCGATGCACTCGGCGCGCGAACTGTGCGGCGCCGAAGACCCGCATCTGCTGGCCGCGGCCCTGACAGCCTTCCTGGAGGGCTGAGTTGGAGTTCTCCCTGCTGGGTCCGGTCAGCGTCACCACCGCCGCGGGCGAACTCGCGCTCGGGCCCGCCAAGCGGCGCAGCGTGCTCGCGCTGCTGCTCCTGCGGCCCAACACCACCGTCCCGCTGGAGCAGTTGATCGACTCCCTGTGGGAGGACGAGCCGCCCGAGCACGCCCGTACGGTCGTGCAGGGACACGTGTCGCGGCTGCGCGCCACGCTCGCGGCGGGCGGCGCCGACGCGTACGGCGTGGAGCTGGCCACGCACGGCTCGGCGTACCTGCTGCGGCTTCCCGAAGAGCTGATCGACGCCCACCGCTTCGGTGAACTGGTCTCGCTGGCCCGGCCCGAGGCGGCACCGGCCGACGCCGTGCCGCTGCTGCGGGAGGCGCTCGGGCTGTGGCGCGGCCCCGCGCTGACCGGCACGGTCAGCAGCCCGCCGTTCGCCGCCGCCACGCACGCGCTGGACGAGCGGCGGTTGACGGCCGTGGAGACGCTGGCCCGCGCGCACAGCGCGCTGGGCGAGCACGCACAGGCCGCGTCCGTGCTGTACACCGCCGCGGTGCAGCACCCGCTGCGGGAGGGGCTGATCGCCGCCCTGATGCGGGCGCTGTTCCGTACGGGCCGCCAGTCGGACGCGCTGGACTGGTACCACCGCACCCGGCGGCTGCTCAGCGAGGAGCTGGGCGTCGATCCGGGTGCGCGGCTGCGGGGAGCGTACGAGGAGATCCTGCGGGCGGAGGAGGCGGCGCCGGGCACCGGCACGGTACCGGCAGCCCGCACGGCGGGCGCTCCGGGCGCCGGGGCCGGTACGGAGAGCGGTGCCGAACGGCCGGCGGCGGGGGTTTCACGTGAAACCGGGCCAACTGCCTCTGGCAGCACGGACGGTGGCGCCGGTACGGGCCCGGTCCCGCCCCGGCTGCTGCCCCGGCCACCGGCCCGCTTCCTCGGCCGCGGAGCGGCGCTTGACCGGCTCACCGCGGCGCTGACCGGCGACTCCGGTCCGGACAGCGACAGCCCGCTGGCGGTCGTGACCGGCCCGGCCGGGGTCGGCAAGACCGCGTGTGCCGTGCAGTGGGCACACCAGCACGCCGCCGACTTCCCCGACGGGCAGCTCTTCGCCGACCTGCGCGGTTTCGGGGAGGGCGACGCGACCGAACCGGCCGCCGTACTGCGCTTCTTCCTCACCGCACTGGGGACGCCGGAGGACGCCGTACCGTCGTCCCCCGCAGCCGCGTCCGCGCTGTACCGCTCGCTGGTCGCGGACCGTCGGCTGCTGGTCGTACTGGACAACGCCCGCAGCTCGGCACAGGTGCGGCCGCTGCTGCCCGGCGGCCCCGGCTGCGCCACCATCGTGACCAGCCGGAGCAGGCTGGACGGTCTCGTGGCCACGGACTGCGCCCGGCCGGTCGGGCTGCAGGTGTTCGGCGTGACGGAGGGCGTCGCGCTGCTGGGCGCGATGCTCGGCGCCGACCGGGTGGACGAGGACCCGGAGGCCGCCCGCGAGCTGGTCGAGCTGTGTGACGGGCTGCCGTTGGCGCTGCGCGCCGCGGTCGCCCAGCTGACCGCCCGGCCGCGCTGGCGGCTGGCCCGGCTGGCGGCCGCGCTGCGCGACGAGCGGCGCCGGCTGTCGCTGCTCTCCGCTGAGGACACCGGGATCGCCTCGGCGCTGCGGATGTCCGTGGCCCGGCTCTCGGCGGCCGACGCGCGGCTGCTGAGCGCGCTGGCGACCAGTACGGACGGACAGCTGAACGCCTCGGCGGCGGCGGCCCTGGCCGGCTCGGACCTGGAGCACACGCAGGACGGGCTGGCCCGGCTGGCCGAGATGCACCTGGTCGACGAGAAGGCCACGGACGTCTACACGATCAGCGCCCTGACCCAGCTCTTCGCCCGGGACGGTACGGGAGAGCCGGAAGGGACGGAGCCGAACAACTGAGGTACGGCACTGCTGGATTGACGGGCCGCTGATTGACGGTCCCGCGCCCGGGTACTCGGCGCGGGACCTGCCCGGAACCGCCGATCCAGAGGAGGCGCACATCATGGGCATCGGCTGGTGCATCGGTCTGCTCGCCGCCGGAGGAATCCTGACCTTCGCGGTGGACTGGCACATGGCCGGGGTCAACCTCGATCTCGTGGGTCTGATCCTGATGGCGGTCGGCATCATCGGTATCGCCGCTTACGTCAGCATCTTCAAGCGGCGGCGCATGCAGCCACCGCCGCCCGCGGCGCCCGTGATCGAGGAGACCCATCGGCACGGCTACGAGTGACGACACCGCGGCTCAGCAACCACCTCGACCGGCCCGGAGAACGAAGACCGGACCACCAAGGACTTGAAGGGGCGCCCGCGCGAGGACCGCGCGGGCGCCCCTTCTGTGTGCCTGCACGTCCCGTCATGTCCCGCACCCGCCCGGCCGACGTCTCGCGCGCGCCGTCCCACGCCGACGTCCTCGCAGGTCGGCACCGCTCCCGGGACGTCCTGGCGGGTGGGATGTCCCATGGGACACGACAGCCCCGGATTCCCCCTGTTCCCCGCCCAATGATGGTTCTCGTCGCCGAGGCGGCCGATCGGCACGACGCCCCGGCCGCCTCCGTCAAACGAGGGGAATCCATCATGTCGCAGACCGACGACACCACGTTCCGCACGACTTCCCGCACCCGGGGACCGGCCCGTACGCCCCGCAGGGCGGCGCTCCGCAGGGTCCTGCCCGCGATCGCCGCCGCGGGCATCGGCATCTCCGGCATCACGGCCTGCTCGGGCGGTGCCGCCAAGGCGGACACCGGTACCAAGGCCGCCGCGCAGACCACCGTCACGGCGCGGGACACCAAGGCCGACCTGACGACGCAGGGCGGCTCGGCCGCCACCATCACGAAGAACGCGGCCGGCAGCACCTTCCCGACCTGGGGGACGCGCTGGGTGGTGCACGCCTCGCCGGACACCAACTCGCCGTCCGTCGGCATGATCAACAAGGACGCGCCGGGCCAGGACAGGATCACGGCCGACTACCAGGTCAACACGGGCAAGAAGGTCTGCGAGGGCAGCTCCTGCTCGACCTACATGGCGCACCTCACCGGCCCGGTGACCGGCTTCCTCAGCGTCGTCGCGGTCGACATCCCGCAGGACTCGCTGCCGGGCGTGCCCGTACAGGGCGGCCCGCCGCCGGCCCCGACGCCCGGCGGCACCCGCGGCGAGGCGCTGCAGCGCGCGGCCACCTGGCTGACCGCCAACAACGGTGCGCAGGTGCCCTACAGCCAGGCGAAGAACTGGAAGGACGGCTACCGCCAGGACTGCTCCGGCTACGTCTCCATGGCGCTGAACCTGGGCGCCCCCGGCACCAACACCGTGGGCCTCACCAGCTCCAGGATCACCCGGCCGATCGCCGTCAACGACCTGAAGCCCGGTGACCTGCTCATCGACGCGGCGGGCGACAACAACACCCGGCACGTCGTGATGTTCGAGAAGTGGGACAACCCCGCGCACACCTCCTACACCGCGTACGAGCAGCGCGGCGGCCACGGCACCGACCACCGGTCCCTCACCTACGGGCTCAACGGCGGCGAGTTCAAGCCCTACCGCCCCGTGAAGTTCACGGACTGATCCGGGCGGTTTCCGGATCCTGTAACGAGAGGCACTTCCGCCGCAGGGGAGCGGAAGTGCCTCTCGCGGTGCGTGCCGCGGTTGTGCTGAAATGCCGTGCGTGCAAGGGAAACCGAACCGCACCACCAATCCCCGTCGCAAGCCGCTCGCACCCCTGCCCGACCAACTCGACGGACCGGTACGCGACTTCGTGTCCGGCCTGCGGCACATGCATGGCGAACTGGGTCTGAGCCTGAAGGACCTGGAAACCCGGCTGCCGGCCAGCAGATCCTCCCTGTCCCGTTACCTGCGCGGGCAGAGCCTGCCCGACGAGCGACTGCTCGTGCAGTGGTGCAAGCTCTCCTTCACCGGCGAGGACCGGCTGCCGGAGCTGGTACGGCTGCTGCACCTGGCCAACGAGGCAGCGGCGGGCGGCACGGAGAGCGCGGAGGTGTCCGGCAGCGCACCGATACAGCCGCCGAAAACCACACCCCGGCTGAAGCCGGTCCTCGTGGGCGCGGCCACGGCCGCGGTCCTCGCGGTCGCAGCCGTCGTGACGTGGAGCCTGATCGACGACAACGGCGCCTCGGGCCACGGTGTTTCACGTGAAACACCGGCGGCCAAGGGCACGGAGCGCATCACCGTCCACAACGTCGACAAGGAATGCCGGTCCAAGCACACGCGCGAATGCTCCATGGGGCTGGCCATGGACCCGTACCTGGCCTACCGGCCGTCCAACATCGGCGGTCACGTCTGGCACGGCGACCAGTTGACCGCCGAGTGCCGGATCGCCAACGGCGTCACCGTCACCGACGAGGTCGGCGGCCACAGCAGTATCTGGTTCGAGGTCCGGCAGGACGGCAAGGAGCTGTGGATGCCCGGCATCCGGATCGACCCCGACCAGCTTCAGTACTCGACGCTCGACAACTGCGAGTGATCGGGGTCCGCTCCCGGTTTACGCGTCGCTGTCCAGCCCCGCCAGGACGAGTCCGAGCCGGGCGGTCCCGTCCGCGGTGACCGTGACCGGCACGCCCCAGTCCTGCTGGTGCACATGGCAGGCCGGGTACTCGATGTCCGGGGCGTCGTCGCAGGACGCGGCCATGGCCGAGACGTGCAGCACGCCCTCGGTGACCCCGTCGGCGAGGACCAGGTCCCGGCCGAGGTCGGTGCCCGCGCCCTCGCCCTCCGCCAGCAGCTCCGGCGGGGTCGAGCTGACCAGCAGCCGGGTGGACGGGCCGTAGCGGGTGTCCAGCTTCTGCCCGGCCGGTGCCTGGAAGACCACGTCCAGCCGGAGCCGGCCGGGGGCCACCTCGGTGGCGGCGCGCTGGGTGCGGTGCGCGACCGACTCCACCCGTACCGCCTCCTCGGGCAGCCGCAGCCGGGTCAGCCGGTGCCGGGCCGACTCCACGACGACGATGTCGTCGCCGACGAGCACCGCGTCGGAGGGCTCGCGCAGATCGGTGGCGAGGGTCGTGACCTCGCCGGTCGCGCCCTCCTCAATCGGCGGAGTGAAGCGGCGCAGCGCGTGGTTGTACGTGTCCGAGACCGCGACCGAGCCGTCCGGCAGCGCGGTGACGCCCAGCGGGTGCTGCAGCAGCGCCTGGTCGGCGGCGCCGTCGCGGTGCCCGAAGTCGAAGAGGCCGGTGCCCACGGCCGTGTGCACGACGCCCTCGCGGTCGATCCAGCGCACCGCGCTGGTCTCGGAGTCGGCGATCCACAGCCGGTCCTCGGCGGCGGCCAGGCCCGACGGCTGCGCGAACCACGCCTCGGCGGCCGGCCCGTCCACCAGACCCTCGTTGGTGGTGCCCGCCGCGGCGCGTACGGTGCCCGTCTCCGGGTCGTACGTCCACAGCTGGTGCACGCCGGCCATGGCGATCCACACCCGGCCGTCGAAGTACGCCACGTCCCACGGCGAGGAGAGGTCCACCTCGCGGGCCGGGCCCTCGGTGGGCGAGCCCTGCCACCACTGCTTGCCGGTGCCGGCGACGGTCGCGACCTCGCCGGTGGCCGGGTCGAACGTGCGCAGCGCGTGGTTGACCGTGTCGGCGACGATCACCGTGCCGTCCGGCAGCAGCGCGAGGCCCTGCGGCTCGCTGAAG
>NZ_JBVHPN010000018.1:0-156802 GCF_055567935.1 Streptomyces sp. NPDC026301
CTAAAAAGAAACATCCCCCCTAAAATGACCTTGTTGTCCACTTGACCCCCCAGAGGACCCCCCCGAAGACGTGGGTCCGTCTTCCCAGGCCCTCCCCGACCACCCCGGCCCCATGCGGTGTGCGGGTCGGCTCAGCCGAAGATGTGGATGTTCTCCTCGACCCAGTCGCGCAGGGTCAGCGGCGCGGTTCCGGTGATCTTCTCGACGGAGTCGGAGATCTTCCAGTCCCACGCGGCCGACTGGCGCTTGAGCTCCAGCAGGGCCTCCAGGCGGGGGCCGCCCCAGCCCAGGCGGTCGAACTCGGCCTGGGTCTCCGCCTTGGTGCGCTCGACGACCGCGACCTCCTGGCCGAGGGCGGCGCCGACGATCTCACCCTGGCGCTGCGGGCTGAGGGCTTCGCCGCCGGTGAGGGTGTACGCCTGGCCCTCGTGACCCGAGGTGGTGAGGACCTTGGCGGCGACCGAGGCGATGTCCCGCGGGTGGATCATGGCGGAGACCGGGTCGCCCTCGGTGACGTACATGGTCCGCTTCTTGGCGATGGTGTCGGCGTATCCGTAGAGGTAGACCATGAAGGTGCCGGGGCGCAGGAGGGTCCACTCCAGCCCGGACTCCTGGACGACCTGCTCGCCCTGGCGGTGGCCCGAGGTCAACGGGTCGGTGGCGCCGAAGCCGACGCCGCTGGTGGAGAGCTTGACCAGGTGCGTGACGCCGGCCTCGCGGGCGGCGGCGACGAGGGTGCGCTCCTGGACCGGGCCCTCGGGGCCGTAGCCCGGCGGGACGACGAAGACGCGGTCGACGCCGGCCAGGGCGGCGGGCAGCGTCTCGGGCTTGTCGAAGTCGCCGCCGACCACCTCCACACCGACGGGGAAGTCGGCCTTCTCGGGCGAACGGGTCATGGCCCGCACGGGCACGCCGTCAGCGGCGAGTTGGGCGACGAGTTCGCTGCCGACATTGCCGGTGGCGCCGGTTACCAGAATCATTGCGTGGATCTCCTTGGGATGGATGGGCAGCACGGCGGACGCCGTGCGGAAAACGTGCTTGGTGAAGGGGAGTTGGATCAGGACTCGTCGCGGGCGGCGGAGGAGTCGCTCACGGCCGCGTCACCGGACTGCTCGGGCTCGGCGCTGTCGTGGCCGTGCCCGCCGGAGAGCTTGACGTCCTTGAGGAAGAGCGCGGTCACCAGTCCGACGAGGACGATCGGGATCACCGCGTAGAAGATGGCACGGAGCGAGTCCGCGTAGATTTCGGCGACTTCGAGGCGGACGGCGGCGGAGAGGCGGCCGAGGACCTCGGGCGCCAGCGAGCCGTCCTTGTCGAGGTGGACGCCGGATGCGCCACTGAAGCGCTCCTGGAGCCCGGCGCCGAGACGCGCGTTCATCAACGCGGCGAAGAATGAGACACCGAGTCCGGTACCCAGTTGCCGCATGAGGGTGGCGGTGCCCTGTACGGCGCCGATGTCCTGCATGTTCGCGGTGTTGCGGGCGGCGAGGCTCAGCGCCTGGGAGTTGAGGCCTCCGGCGACCCCGAAGAGCAGGACGTACGCGATCGCGAGGGCGACGCTCGTCTCCGGGCCGGCCGTGGAGAACAGCACGGCGGCGACGGCGAACACGGCCATGCTGACCACCGGGAACCAGCGGTAGGAGCCCGTGTGTCCGATGATCTTGGCACTGACCCAGGAGGTCACCACGACGCCGAGCATCATCGCGGTGAGGATGTAGCCGGACTTCTCCACGTCGAGGCCGAGGACGGTCTGGAGCCACAGGACCAGGTAGTTGATCAGGCCCAGGCCGACGAAACCGGCGATGAAGCCGAGGACGACGACAAGGCTGAAGGTCTGGTTGGCGAAGAGCCGAAGCGGGACCACGGGGTCCACCGCGCGGCGCTGCGACAGGATGAACAGCGTCACCGCGAGGACGGATCCGACGGCGAGGCCGAGGATGACCGGCGAGTTCCAGGAGTACGTGACGCCGGCCCAGCCGGTGAGGAGGTTCAGGGCGACGATCGCGACGACGAGGAGGAGGACCCCGGCGTAATCGATGTGGGCGGCCTTCTTGGGCTGGGCGGGCAGGCGCAGCAACGAGGAGATGACGGCCAGGACCAGGATGCCGACGGGCAGGTTGACGAAGAACACCCAGCGCCAGCTGGCGAGATCGGTCAGTACACCGCCGAGGGTGGGGCCGGCGAGCGAGGCGGCACCGAAGGTGATGGAGAACCAGCCGTAGTACCGCGCGCCCTCACGCGGGGAGAACATCTCGCCGATGAGGGCGAGGACGCAGATGAACAGGCCACCGCTGCCCACGCCTTGGAGGACGCGGAAGGTGATGAGCTGACCCATCGTCTGGGCGACGCCGCAGAGCATCGATCCGACGAGGAAGACGACGATGGAGCTCATGAAGACGCGCTTGCGTCCGAACAGGTCGCCGAGCTTGCCGTAGACCGGGACGGCGGCGCTGCCGCCGATGAGATAGCCCGTGGTGACCCAGCCGAACTGGTCGAGTCCGCCCAGGTCACTGACGACGCGGGGCAGTGCGGTGGCGACGATCTGGGAGTCGAGCAGGGAGAGGAAGACCGCCACCATGAGGGTGAGGACGACCGCGTTGGTCTTGACCGACGGAGCCGGTGCGGCAGGGGTGCCGGTGGCAGGCTCGGCTGAAGAGGAAGCCATGAGGAATCCTTGTAATCGAGGAGTGGCGCCGCGATACACGGGCACCGCTCGGAATGAGAGTGCGCAAAACGAAATCGTTGAAGAACGCTGCTCGACTTCAGCAGCGGAGATGGGGTGGTCGGATCTCGTCCGACTCCGGCCTTTCCGGCCCTCTCAACCGTTGATCAGACGCCAGCACATGTGCTGATCACGGTTCTTCGTGGTTCGTCTTCGCTACTCGCCACTCCCTCTCTGCCGATTACAGATGCCCAGTACCGTAGCGGAAGGTCCGTGTGCGGGGCAACCGCGGCCGAGGTCGGCGGAGCTCGCCGACCCCGGGTTCAGGGGACCAGTACGAGCTTTCCGGTGTGCAGGCGCGCCTCCATCAGCTGGTGTGCCCCGGCCGCTTCCGCCAGCGGTATCCGGCTGTGCACGACCGGCGTGACCTGCCCGGACTCGACGTACTCGAGGAGTTCCTTGCGCCCGGCGGCGACCGCCTCGGGCCGGTCCTGGAACAGCGCATAGAGGTTGAAGCCGTGCAGCGACTTCATGTCGACGAAGTCCCAGGGCGAGATGGCCGGCGGGCGCTCGCCCGACGCGCCGCCGTAACACACGATGCGGCCGAAGCGGGCGGCCAGGTGGATGCTGTGCTTCAGTACCTCGTTGCCGACCGTCTCCAGCACGAGGTCGGCGCCCTTGTCGCCGGTTGCCGCCCGGACCTCGTCCACCCAGTCCTCGTGCCCGTAGCAGACCGCGACATCGGCGCCGATGGAGCGGATGAAGTCGAGCTTGGCGGGCGAACCGACCGTGCCGATGATGCGGCCCGCACCGCGGGCGCGGGCGAGCTGCACCAGCAGGTGGCCGATGCCGCCGGAGGCGGCGTTGATCAGTACGGTCTCGCCGGGCCTGAGCTGCCCGACCGTCGTGAGGACGTGGTAGGCGGTCTCCCCCGGACTCGGTAGCGCGGTGGCCTGCGCGGCGTCGATGCTCTTGGGTATCGGGAACACCGTGGCCGCGTACGCGGTCGCGTATTCCGCGTAGGCCCCGTGGCGGACCGGCGCGACGACGCGGTCCCCCACGGCCACGTGGGTCACGCCCGGTCCGACCGCCTCGACGACACCGGCGACGTCACCGGCGGGTGCGGCGGGCAGGGTGGCGGGGCCGCCGATCGGCAGCCCCTGGCGCTTCTGGACGTCGGCGTAGTTGACGCCGATCGCCTCGGCGCGGATCAGCACCTCGCCGCGACCGGGCTCCGGTACGGGGGCCTCCTCAAGGCGCAGCACGCCCGGGTCGCCGTGCTCGTAGTAACGGACGACGCGCATGGTTCCTCCACGGAATCGGGGTTCGGTCGTCACCACGTGACGGGGACAGTACGGAAGCCGCTGAGCAACCGCCCGGGCATCCACTCGAGTTCGTCCTCGGTGCACGCGAGCTTCAGCGTGGGGAACCGGTCGAACAGGTTGGTCAGAGCGATCTGCATTTCCATGCGCACCAGCGCGGCGCCCAGGCAGTGGTGGATGCCGTGTCCGAGGGTGAGGTGGCGGGTGTCCGCGCGGTGGATGTCGAGGCGTCCGGCGTCCGGGAAGCGCTCTTCGTCCCGGTTGGCGGCGCTGATCGCGGCGAGGACTCCACTGCCCGCGGGAATGGTGGTGTCCCCGAAGGTCATGTCCTCCAGCAGGATCCGGTAGGCGGCGCCGTCGCCGGGACCCTGGTACCGCATGAGCTCCTCGACCGCGTTGGGCATGAGCTCCGGATGCTCGCGCAGCTCGGCCAGCTGCTCGGGGTGCAGCAGCAGCGTCGCGACGCACAGTCCGATCTGCAGGAACGTCGTCTCGTGGCCGGCCATGAGCAGTTGGGTGGCCGTGGACACCAGCTCCCCCTCACTGAGCTGGTCGTCCACGTCACGTGCCGCGACGAGCGCGCTGAGCACGTCGTCGCCCGGAGCGCGCCGCTTGTCCGCGACGAGCGAGCCGAGGTACTCGCGCAGTTCCTCGGCGGCGGCCCGGATCTCGTGGGCCGGATTGTTCTCCAGTACGAGGAACGCCTCGGACCACTTGCGGAACCGGGACCGGTCGCCTCGCGGCACGCCCAGCAGGTCGCAGATCATGTTGATCGGCAGCGGATGCGCGTACGCCTCGACGATGTCGGCCGAGTCGCCGCCCCGCTCCATGGCGTCGAGCAGTTCGTTCGTCAGCCGGTGGATGCGGGGACGGAAGCTCTCCACCAGTTCGGGCGTGAACGCCTTGGCGACGAGCCGGCGCAGCCGGGTGTGCTGCGGCGGATCCGTGAAGTTGAGGCTTTCCAGCGGCGGCCAGTTGGTCATCAACGGCACGCCGGGGCGGTGCAGATCGGCGCTGCACCGCGGGTCGAGCAGGACGCGGCGTACGTCCTCGTAACGGCCGACCATGTAGCCGGGCGAACCGCTGGGCATCGTCAGCCGGGCCACACGCTCCTCGCGCAGCGCGGCGAAGTCGGCCGGACAGCGGGTCGGGTGGTCCCGGTGGAAGGGAAAGGTGAACTTCGGTGCTTCTTCGGTCATCGGAGTCTCTTCGCTTCTGCGGACCTGCCGGCGGGCGTCACGCGCCGCCGGTGACCCGGATGGTCTGGCCGTTGATGTTGCCGTTGGCACGGGAGCCGAGGAAGACGACCGTGTTGGCCACGTCCTCGGGCACCGAGAGGCGGCCCGACGGGAGGGTCTTCGCCTTGGCCTCCAGCGCCGCGGCCGGGGCGATCCGGCGGACGTTCTCGGTCATGGTCTGACCGGGAGCGACCACATTGACCAGGATGTTCTCCGGGGCGAGCTCCCAGGTGAGGCTCCGGGCGATGCCCAGCAGACCGGCCTTGGCCGCACCGTAGGCCGCGCCTCCGCGCATCCCGTAGTCCGCGAGGCCCGAGGAGATCATGACGATGCGGCCCCACTCGCGGCCGCGCATGGCCGGCAACGCGGCGGCGATCGTGTGGAAGGTCGCGTCGACGGTGGTGCGCAGCACTTCCTGCCACAGCTTCGGGTCGGCGTCCTCGAAGTCGGGCATCGCCCGGCCGGGGCGCGGGATGCCCTCGGACCACACCACGGCGTTGCTGACCAGGACGTCGATTCCGCCCCAGGCGTCGGCGACGGTCCTGACCGCGTCCCGGATGACGGTCTCGTCGTCCAGGTCATAACGCACCGTCAGGGTCTCGGCAGCACCCGCCTCGCGGGCGAGCCGGGCCGTCTCCTCCGCGCCTTCCCGGTTGCTGTGGTAGGTGATCGCCACTCGGGCGCCGTCCGCCCCGTAGGCGATGGCCGTGGCCCGTCCGATGCCCGAGGATGCCCCCGTCACCAGCACTGCCTTGTTACGGAGATCGGTCTCCATCAGTCACTCCATTCCAGCGGATTGTCGGTTCGGTCGCTGCGGACGTCCGGCAGCTCAGACCTTCTTCGCCACGCCGGCCAGCGCGTGCGCCTCGGCGCCGAAGCCCTCGGGGTCGCCCTCCGGGCCGATGCGCCACAACGGAACCGGCACCACGCCCGGGTCAATGAGTTCAAGGCCCTCGAACAGCGCGTTGACCTCGTCGATGTCCCGCCAGTACACCTCGCTGACGTTCTCCTGGTAGGTCTGCGCCGCGGAGGCGGGCACGTCCTCGGCGGCCGGCTTCTTCTCCATGCCGGCGTGCGAGATGACGACGTAGCTGCCCGGCGCGAGCTTGTCGGTGAATTCGCGCAGCATCGCCTTCGGGTCGTCCGCGTCGCTGATGAAGTGCAGTACCGCGGCGAGGATGAGCGCGACGGGGCGCGAGAAGTCGATCAGGTCCTCGGTCTCCCGCGCGGCGAAGATGCCGGCGGGCTCGCGCAGGTCGCCCAGCAGGGAGGCGGCCTGCGCGTTGCCCGCCAGGATGGCCTTGCCGTGGGCCACCGCGACCGGGTCGATGTCCACGTACAGCACGCGACTGGCGGGGTTGTTCTCAAGGGCCGTCTCGTGCACGTTGCCCTCGGTCGGGATGCCGGAGCCGATATCGAGGAACTGGTCGATGCCGAGCTTTGTCAGCTCCTCGACGGCACGGCGCAGGAACGCGCGGTTGGAGCGCAGGGTACGCGGCAGCAGCGGGTTCTTGTCCGCGATGGACTTGGCGACCGCGACATCGGCCGGGAAGTTGTGGGTGCCGCCGACCCAGTAGTCGTAGACCCGGGCGATGCTCGGCTTTTCGATGTCGACCTCGGGCGGTGCCCAGGACGGACGGTTCACGGGAGTCTCCTCATACGGCAGGCGTACGGAACGGGGCGGGCGCGGACCACGCGGGTCAGCGCAGGCGGACCGGCAGGGAGGCCAGTCCGCGCAGGTTGAAGCTGGGCCGCCAGGACAGCTCGCCCTCGGGCGTCGCGAGGCTCAGTCCGGGGAATCGGCGGAACAGCTCGCTGAGCACGATGCGGCCTTCGAGCCGGGCCAGGGGCGCGCCGATGCAGTGGTGGATGCCGTGGCCGAACGCCAGGTGCCCGGAGTTCTTCCGCGTGATGTCGACGCGGTCGGGGTCGTCGTAGCGCTTCGGGTCGCGGCCCGCGGCGCTCAGCGAGATCGTGAGGAACTCGCCCTTGGGGATCAGTACTTGGCCCAGCTGGATCGGCTCCAGGGTGAAGCGCCAGGTGGCGTTGGCCAGCGGCGCGTCGACGCGCAGGAACTCGTCGATCGCGCTGTCCCACAGGCCCGGATCGGCGTCCAGCAGGGCACGCTGGTCGGGGTTGGTCAGCAGCGCCAAGGTGCCGGTGTTGAGCAGGTTGACGGTGGTCTCGTGGCCGGCGACGAGCAGCAGGAAGGCCATCGAGATCAGTTCGACCTCGTCGAGCTGCTCGCCCTCGTCGGTCGCCTCGATGAGCGCGGTCAGCATGTCGTCGGCCGGGTTCTCGCGCTTGGCGGCGATGAGGGCGCGCAAGTAGGCGACCATGTCCTGGCTGGCGTCGAGCGCTTCTTCGGTGCCCTGGCCGGAGGTGAGCAGGTTGGACCAGCGGCGGAACCTGTCGCGGTCCTCCGGGGGCACGCCCAGCAGCCAGCAGATCACGGTGAAGGGGACGGGGAAGCTGAGGGCGGCCATCAGGTCCGCCTCGTCCCGGCCCTCCAGGGCGTCCAGCAGCTCGGTGACCAGCTCGGTGATCCGCGGCCGCAGCGCCTCGACCTGGCGCATGGTGAACGCCTTGGCGACGAGCTTGCGCAGGCGCGTGTGGTCCGGCGGATCGCTGTCCAGCATGGTGGTGCTCAGCTCGGTCGCGAACTGCTTGCGGGTTCCCCGCTGCGCCTGAAAGTGCGCCTGCTTCTCCGGGTCCACGAAGTTGTGCGGGACCAGGCCGTAGCCGACGCGCATGTCCTTGCTCACCCGCGGGTCGGTCAGCAGCGCCTTGGCGTCCTCGTAGCGGGTCACCAGCCACGTCTTGAGGCCGTTGGGAGTGGCCACCAGGCGTGCGGGCGACTCCTCGCGCAAGGACGCGAGCGTGGGGTGCGGGTTGCGGATGAAATCGGAGTCGAACAGCTCTAGCACTGTGCTCGTCGGCGCGGCACTGGCCACGTGGGGCTCCCTCGAATGACGGCGGATTCGTGCGTTCAGTTCGCGGATGCTTGCTTTTCCCGGGTCTCATTCAGCCATAGGAGTAAGGGAGTTCCCACCCCGGTCGAGGCTGCTTCGACCGCGCTTCAAGCGGAATTCCAATCCCGGATTCGCCGCGGTTTCGCGTGGGCGGCGCTCAGTAGCTCGCGAGCACCTTGTAGATCTCGAAGGGACGCTCGCGAGCGGTGTCCCGGAACTCGCGCAGCGGAGCCGTCTGGTCCTTGTGCTCCGGGCCGGCCTCCCATGTTTCGAAGGACTCCCAGCTGTCCCAGTGGCTGACCACGGCGTAGCTGTCGGGCCGGCCCACCTGGTGCATCAGCTCATTGCCCAGCAGGCCCGGGGTCCCGGCCATGCGACGGCTGGCCTCGTGGTACGCGGCCATGATGGCGGGCCCCCGGTCGGTGAGGTGATGGAGCACCACCTGCACCGCCGGGGCGGCGGGGGCGCTCACGCGGCCGCGCCCGCGAGGCTCGCGACGACGTGCATGGTCGTCATGGAGCCCCCGCTGCGGTACGGGTGGAGCTTGGTGCGGTGCTGAAGGTGGCGGTCGCTGGTCTCGAAGGCGCGGAACCGGGGCTCGTCGAGCCAGTCGCTCACGATGTAATAGACCTCCTCCTCGCCCTGTTCGACACTGCGGGAAAGCCATTGCCCGATGTTGGCCGGGTGACTGGTGACGGATTCCCCGACTTCTTTCCACACCCGCTCGAATTCGGCGCCCATACCGGGCTTGATCTGCATGCGCAGCATGACTCGGAATACGGGCCCAGACACCTCAGATTCCCCCGTCGACGTTGAGCGTCTCGCCGGTGATGTACGCGGAGAGGTCGCTGAGCAGGAAGAGGACCGGTGCGGCCAGCTCCTCGACGGTGCCCAGGCGGGCGAGCGCCGTCTTCTGGGAGTAGGTGGCACGCAGTCCCTCGGCGCGCTCCGCCGGCATGTCGGCGAACGCCTCCGTCTCGATGACGCCGGGCGCGACGACATTGACGCGGATGCCCTTGCCGCCGAGCTCCTTGGACAGCGAGCGGGTCAGGCCGATCATCGCGGACTTCGCGGCGGTGTAGTGGGCGCGCAGCGGGATGCCGGCGGCGGCGCCGCGGGAGCCGATGTTGACGATCGAGCCACCCGGGCCGAGCAGGGGCAGGGCCTGCTGGATGACCCGGTACGAAGCGGTGAGGTTGGTGTCGATGACCCGCGACCACTCCTCGGCCGGCAGGTCGGCGAAGGGGATGTGGGTGATCGTGCCGGCGTTGTTGACGACGCCGTCGAGCCGCCCGAATCGCTTCCCGGCCTCCTCGACGAGCCGGTCCACCTGGGCGATCTCGCCGACGTCGGCGCGGATGACGTGGTGCTGTCCGCCGGTCTCCTTGAGCTCACGGCGCAGGCTCTCCACGTATTCGCTCTCCTGGCGGTAGCAGGTGAGCACGTCGGCGCCCGCGCGTGCCGCGGCCAGCACGATGGCGCGGCCGATGCCGCGGGTGCCTCCGGTGACGAGCAACTTCTTTCCGTGCAGGGCGAGTTCCATGGTGTTTCCTTCCTGGGGTGCGTCAGCGGAGTCGGTCGGCGAGGGCGGCGCGCGCGGCGGCCTCGAGCTTTTCCTTGATCAGGTTCAGCTGGACCGCGGTGTTGCGGTTGATGCGGTCCGTCATGCCCTCGTCGTCGAGCGGAGCCCCGTCCTTCATGTGGAAGTCCTGGGTCCACCGCATCCGGACGCCGTCGGCCTGCTGGGTGTACTCCCAGCGGATGTTCATGTACTCGAACGGTCCGGTCTCCACGCGGTGGGCGCGGACGGTACGGGTCGCCACGTCGGTGGTGCGCCGGGAGACCCAGCTCCACACCTTGCCGTTCTCGTCCGGGTGCAGGGCGAGGCGGAAGGTGACGGTCGGGCCGTCCTGCTCCAGGACTTCGGCGACGGAGTACTCGCTGAACAGCTCGGTCCAGGACGCCACATCGTTCGTGCGCTCCCAGACGAGGTCCAGCGGGGCGTCGATGACGACGGAGTTGGAGGTGTGGCCTGCCATCAGACTCGTCCCTCCGGGAGCGGTGCGGCGGTGCGTTCGCGCATGACGTGCTGCCTTTCACTCGGCGGGGTCAGGTGAGGTGGTCGGTGCGGTCCCCGGCGCCCACGACCAGCGCGGCGGCGAAGCCGCCGTGTCCGCGGGCCAGGACCACGGCGGTCCGGGGCGCGGTGTGCCGTGGGCGGTCGACGACCAGGTCGATGCCCAGAGACCCGGCGGGGTGGTAGACGCCCGCGGTGTGCGGGACCACGCCGGAGCTCAGGCTGAGCAGGGCGGTCGCCACGTCCAGGGCGGCGCCGCCCGCGTAGAGCCGGCCGGTGAGGGTCTTGGGCGCGGTCACCGGTACCCGGCCGGCGCCGAACACCGCGTTGATCGCGGCGGCCTCGGCCGCGTCGTGGTGCGGGACACCGGCGGCGTCGGCGAAGACGACGTCCACGGCGCCCGCACCGAGCCCGGCGTCCGCGAGGGCCCGGCGGATCACCGAGGTGAGCACGGGCGGACGCGCGGAGCCGGCGGGCGGGTCGAACCCGGCCGCGTAGCCGAGGATGCGGCCGTAGTGCCGGGCGCCCCGCTCGCGGGCGCCCGCCTCCGTCTCCACGGCGAGCATGGCCCCGCCCTCGCCCGGCGCATAGCCACCGGCGGCCTCGTCGAAGGGGAGGTAGGCGCGGGTCGGGTCCTCCTCGGTGGACAGCGCGCCGGTGGACAGCTGGGCGGTGAGGCCGTACGGGCACAGCGAGGCGTCCGTGCCGCCGGCCAGCACCAGCCGGGAGCCGCTGTCCAGCAGCCGCCGGGACTGGCCCAGCGCGTCCAGGCCGCCGGCCTGCTCGGCGCAGATGACCCCGCAGGGACCGCGCATACCGTGGCGGATGGAGACCTGGCCCGTGGTCGCCGCGTAGAACCAGGCGATCGACTGGTAGGCGCCCACCCACGCCGGGCCCTGTTGGTACAGCTGCTCCATCTCGTGCTGGCCGAACTCGGTGCCGCCGGAGGAGCTCGCGGTGACCACGGCCATCTCGTACTCGGGCAGCCGTGCCGGGTCGGCGCCCGCGTCGGCGAGCGCCGCCTGGGCCGCGGCCAGGGCGAAGTGGGTGTACCGGTCGGTGCGGCTGACCAGGGACCTGGGAATCTGCTCCCGGGCCTCGAAGTCGGGCACCTCGCCGGCCACCCGGACCGGGTACGTGGACGGGTCGAAGCGTGTGATGCGGCCCAGCGCGCTCTTGCCGGCCAGCACGGAGTTCCAGTGGTCGCGGACCCCGATGCCGGTGGGGGCGACCACGCCGAGGCCGGTGACGACCGCGGGACGCCGTCGCCCGTCGGGTATGCCCAGGGCACTCATGCCGCCTCCCTTGCGCTCACGGCGCCGGGGCGGCCGAGGACCATGGCGCTCTGGAAGCCGCCGAACCCGCTGCCGACACTGAGCACGTGGTCCATGCGGTGCTCGCGCGCGGTGACCGGCACGTAGTCCAGGTCGCACTCCGGGTCGGGGACCGCCAGATTCGCCGTCGGAGGCACCACCTGATGGCGCAGGGCCAGCGCGCAGGCCACCACCTCCAGCGAGCCGATCGCACCCAGCGAGTGGCCGATCATCGACTTGATGGAGCTGACCGGCACGTCGTAGGCGCGCTGCCCCAGGCTTCGCTTGAACGCGGCCGTCTCGTGCCGGTCGTTCTGCTTGGTGCCCGAGCCGTGCGCGTTGATGTAGTCGATGTCCTGCGGGTCGAGCCGGGCCCGGTCCAGGGCGATGCCGATGGCCTCGGCCATCTCCCGGCCGTCGGGCTTGAGCCCGGTCATGTGGTAGGCGTTGGAACGGCTCGCGAAGCCGGCCACCTCGGCGTAGGCGGTGGCGCCGCGGCGCCGGGCCGCTTCGGCGTCCTCGATCACCATGACCGCCGAGCCCTCACCGAGCACGAAGCCGTCGCGCCGGGCGTCGAAGGGCCGGGAGGCGGCGGGGTCGCCGTCGGTGTGGGGCGTCGTGGCCTTGATGGCGTCGAAACAGGCGGAGGTGATGGGCGACAGCGGGGCGTCGGTGGCACCCGCGATGACGATGTCGGCGGTGCCCTCTTCGATGAGCTGGACCCCGTGGGCGACCGCGTCGAGACCGGAGGTGCAGCCGGTGGAGATCAGCGCGACCGGGCCCTCCGCCCCTGCCTGCCAGGCGACTTCGGCCGCCAGCGTGCTGGGGACCATGTAGCCGTACAGGTGCGGCACACCGTAGGTGTGATCGACGAGCCAGTGCTTACCGCCCTCCGACAGGACCTTGTACTCGTCCTCCAGGCCGGTGGTGCAGCCGACGGCGCTGCCGATGCTGACGCCGATACGGCCCGGGTCGCCGGCCGCGATGTCGATGCCGCTGTCCGCGATGGCTTCCCGGGCGGCGACGACCGCGAACTGGGCGGCCCGGTCCATCCGGCGGACTTCCTGCGGACTCAGGCCGGCGGCCACCGGGTCGAAGTCACACTCCGCGGCGACCCGCGAGCGGAAGTTCGACGCGTCGAAGAGGCTGATCCCCCGGGTGGCCGTACGGCCGGCCGAAAGCAGGTCCCAGTAGGCGTCGCGGCCGATGCCGCCGGGGGCGACGGCGCCGACCCCGGTGATGACGGCGCGACGGCTCATCGGGCCGCTCCGACGTCCGGGTTGGCGCCGCCCTCGACGAGCGGGGCCTCGGTGTCGACGTGGCCGAGCTCCGGGCGCGGTGCCAGCGGTGACAGATGGAAGACCACCCGCGCCGGCTCCTGGCCGGAGTTGACCAGCCGGTGGCGGACGCCGATCGGGACGAGCAGGGAGTCGCCCGGGCCGAGGCGTACCGGCTCACCGTCGAGGGTGATCTCCAGGTCGCCGGAGACGACGTGCAGGAACTCCTCGGAGTACGGGTGCAGATGCTCGGTGACGTACTCCTCCGGGCTCAGGCACAGCGTCCCGCCGAAGCCGGAGGTGCAGCCGACGGTGCGCGGGCTGAGGGTGATCCGGATGTCGCCGCCGCGCTTGCGGTTGGCGGCGACATCCGCCGAGTTGACCTTGGTGGGGCTCGCCGCGGCGGTCATCGGGCACCGCCGCCCAGGCTCGGCGCGGACGGCGGGGTGATGGCCGGTCCGTCCTGCGGCGACCAGGAGTAGAACGGTACGGCCATCGCGTCGCGCGGTTCGCGCCAGTCCGGGTCGTACGGCGAGATGAACTCCTGCAGGCGGGTGTTGATGTCGTTGTACAGCGGGTGGCTGCGCGCCTTGTAGAGGTTCGGGCCGATGTCCTGCTCCGCCTCGACGAGGTGGAAGTACAGGTTGTGGAAGGCGAACAGGGTCCGCCTGGAGACGCCCACCATCTCTGGCAGGCCGGTGCTGTCCGAGTCCGCGAAGACCCCGGCGACGCCTTCGGCGTCAGCGAGGTTCATACGCGCCACGATCAGTGTGCGGTGCACGGTGCCCTCCTGGCTTCTTCGGTCGTTGTCCCACCCTCGTGGAGGGCTCTCGAAGCTTTCTTGAAGAGGTCTGGACCGTCTGGACCGTCGGCCTGTGCGCTCACAGGCGCAGGTCGATCCGGTACTCGGTCATCCAGGTCTCCAGCTGCAGCACCATCTCCATGCCGGCCCGCTCGACCCAGGCGAACGCGCCCTGGGGCGAGTTGCCCGCGTTCAGTGCCGCGGCGGTGGCCGAGGCGTCGAGCAGCCCCGACACCGCGGCGTTCCGGTCGGTGGCCAGCTCGGCGAACCTGCGGCGCACGAAGTCGCCGTAGGCCGCTTCCTGCGTGGCCGGGTACGCGCTCTTCTTGCGGTGCAGCACGGCCTCGGGCAGCAGGTCGGCGACAGCGGAGCGCAGCAGGCTCTTCTCGACGCCGTCCACCCGCTTCATGGCGGCCGGCACGTTGTAGACGTACTCGACGAGTGCGCGGTCGCAGAACGGCGGCCGCAACTGCACTCCGTGGGCCATGCTCATGCGGTCGGCACGGTCGAGGTGGGTGGGTGCCCATCGGGTGAGGGCCAGGTAGGTGACCTCACGGGCCCGGCGCTCGGCGGGGGACTCGGTGCCGACCTGCGGCACCTCGGCGAGCGCGTCGCGGTAGTGCTGGTCGGCGTAGCCCATGAAGTCGAGTTCCTTGCGCAGCTGCCGGTCGACCATGGAGGTGCCCAGGCCGCCCGCCGCGGCGTCGTGGCCGCGTTCGAAGGAAACCCACGGGAAGGTCTGGGAGTTGCTGTGCTGCGGGTCGTACGCCCAGAAGTAGCCGTTGAAGACCTCGTCGGCGGTCTCGCCGGAGAGCACGGCGGTGAAGCCCGCTTCGCGCAGCCGGGCGAAGAACTGCATGAGGGAGACGTCCATGTCGCCGAGCGGGGACGGAGCGTCCTGGACGCGCAGGGCGGCGGCGTGCACCTCGGGGTCGGTGAGGGCGGCCATGTCGAGGAGGATCTCGGTGTGTTGCGAGCCGATGTGCGCGGCCGCGAGCGTCGCGAAGGGCGCGTCGGGGGTGGCCCGCATCGTGGGGTGCGGCTCGAAGTTCTCGGTGTACCCCGCGAAGTTCACCGAGAAGCTGCGCAGCGGGCCGCCTCGGCCGCCCAGTGACTGTTGGGCGAGGGCCGTCAGGGCGCTGGAGTCGATGCCTCCGGAGAGCATGGCGCCCACGGGCACGTCGGCGCCCAGGTGGGAGGTGACGGCGTCGCCGAGCAGCCGGCGGACGGTGGCGACGGTGTCGTCGAGGCTGTCGGTGTGCGGCCGGGCGGGCAGCGACCAGTAGCGCTTCTCCCGGCTTCCGGCGCGGCGTACGACCAGCACATGGCCGGGGACGACCTCGCGCATGCCGCGGTAGACGGCCGTGCCGGGCTTGCGGCTGTGCGCGAACAGCTCGCGCAGGCCATCGGCGTCCACGACCGGGGCCACATCGGGGTGGGCGAGGATCGCCTTGGGCTCCGAGCCGAAGATCACGCCGGTGGGGGTCGGGTAGTAACTGAGCGGCTTGACGCCCAGGCGGTCGCGGGCCAGCAGGAGTTCCTGGCTGCGGACGTCCCACAGGGCGAGGGCGAAGAGGCCTTCGAGGTGGGTGAGGAAGTCGGCGCCCCACTCCAGGTAGGCGTGCAGGGCGGTCTCGCCGTCCCCGCCGCCGGTGAACCGGTGGCCTTTCGCGGCCAGTTCGGTGCGCAGCGCGGAGTGGTTGGTGAGGGCTCCGTCGAGGGTGAGGACCGCGACGGTGGTGCCGCCTTCGGTGGTGTGGGCGACGGGCTGTCGGCCGGTCTCCGTCACGTCGAGGAGGGCCAGGCGCCTGTGGGCGAGCGCGGCATGGCCTTCGAGCCAGCTGCCCCGGCCGTCGGGGCCGCGGTGGGCGAGGGTGTCCGCCATGGCCTCGACGACGCCGGTCTGCGGGGCCAGGTCCCGGTCGAAGTCGACCCAGCCGGCGATTGCACTCATCGGGCGGTCCTCTCATTCTTGGCGAGTTCGCCGGTGCCGCCGGTGTCCCCGGTGTCATCGGCGAGCGTGACGGTGACGAGGGCGAGCGGGATGCCGGTGACGGCGGCGCGGAAGTCTTCCAGGGTGGGCGCGGACCGGCTGTCGTCGACGGTGATGCCGAGGCGACGCCGGGCGGCCTCCGCGCCGTAACGCTCGTACAGCTCCAGGTATCCCCTGGCGGTCGGCTCCGGGTCGGTGACCAGCTCGAAGCGGGCGGCGGTGCGTTTGCCGCGCCAGGTGAGTTCACCGTCGGCGCCGCCGCTGAAGTTGTGGCGCCAAGCGCTGCCGGAGGCTATGTACAGGGCGTCGCCGATGCGGTGGACGCCCGCGGGGACGGTGTAGCCGCGGCCGCTGCGCCGTCCGGTGAAGTGCAGCAGCGCGAGGTGCGCCGCGACCGGGCCGGGGTCGGGCCGGGTGAGGAGCGCGGTCATGCGCGCGTTGGCGGCGGCCCGGTCCTCGTCGCCGGGCAGGGCCCGGGCGATGCGCGGGCGTGTCACGGCGGTCCGCTCGTCCCCGGCGGTCATGACAGGACCACGGCGGCGGCGGTGAGGGCGCAGCCCGCGACGGCGAAGCAGGTACGCAGCAGGTGCCAGTCGCGCCACTGGGCGCGGGGGTCGTCCCACCCGGGACCGATGTCCTCCGGCCGGGTCTTCTTGACCCGGGTGTTGATGGGTACGTTGCGGGTCTGCGAGACCACCGCGACGCCCACCATGGCCAGCGCGCCGGCGATGAACAGGACCCGCGGCCCGGTTTCCCCGGCGCGCACGGCGAAGGCGGCGTCGACGACGACGGAGCCGCTCACGATGAACGGCATGATCCGGTCGTACCGCTTGCCGAGCAGCTTGTGGGTGTCGACATAGCGGTCGGGGGTCATCGCGATCAGCGCCGGCATCACGCTGATCGCCACGGCGAACAGCACGCCCGCCACCATCCCGGTGCCCAACAGCACCAGCACACTCAGGGTTTCCACCACGGCCCGGGGCCTCCCGTCCAGCATTGCTCGTCCGATGCGCTCCGAAGATTCCAGCCGTCCCTCGCGTGCCGCTCGAAGCGGTCTGGACAGGCCGGCCCCGCGGCCCCGCCGCGCAACGGGCGCCCGTTCGGAGCCCGAGCGGCCCTCTAGCCGGTCCGTGTTGGCTGGCCGGGAGTGTCCATCGCCGTATCGAGACGGAACGGCAACGAGACGAGGGAGCACATCCGGTGGCGGAGCGAACCGACGTGTTGATTGTGGGCGGCAGCATGGTGGGCCTGGCCCAGGCGCTGTTCCTCGCCCAGCAGGGCATCCGGCCGGTGCTCGTCGAACGGCACCCGCACATCTCGGCGCACCCGCGGGCGCAGGCGGCCAGCCCCCGCACGATGGAGTTGATGCGCGCGCTGGGCCTGGAGCGGGCGGTGCGCGCGCAGGAGAACCCGCACGCGCAGTACGGCGACATCATGCAGGTGGAGTCGCTCGCGGGCGCCGAACTCGGCCGGTTCGACGGGCCGTTCCGGCACGACCCGGACGAGGTCAGCAGCACCGGCTGGACGCTGATCGGCCAGGACCGCTTCGAGCCGGTGCTGCGCGCGAAGGCCGAGGAGCTGGGGGCGGACATCCGTTTCGGCACCGAGCTGGTCGGCTACGAGCAGGACGCCGACGGGGTGACCGCGGTCCTGCGGGATGTGCGGCACGACACGGAGACCACCGTCCGTGCCCAGTACCTGATCGCCGCTGACGGGTCCCGCAGCCCGGTCCGCGACGGGCTGGGCATCGGCATGCACGGGCAGGGCGTCTTCGGCCGCCAGATGAACGTCATCTTCCACGCCGCGCTCGACGAGTACGTCGCCGACCGCGAGTTCTTCCTCTGCTTCGTCAGCAACGACAAGGTCAAGGGCGTGCTCGGCCGGCTCGACAACGCCGACCGCTGGGTGCTGGCGCCGAGCCTGCCGCCGCAGGAGACCCACGCCGAGTACTCCGAGGAGGACTGCGTCGAGATGGTGCGGGCCGCGGTCGGCGTGCCGGACCTGGACGTCGCGGTGGAGACGAGCACCAGCTGGGAGATCGCCGCGCGGGTCGCGGACCGGTTCCGCTCCGGCCGGGTGCTGCTGGCCGGTGACGCGGCCCATGTCATGCCGCCCACCGGTGGCTTCGGCGGCAACATGGGCGTACAGGACGCGCACAACCTGGCGTGGAAGCTGGCGCTGGTGCTGCGCGGGCAGGCCGGGGCCGAGCTGCTGGACACGTACGAGCAGGAGCGTGCCCCGGTCGCCGAGTTCACCGTCGAGCAGGGCGTGATCCGGTATCTGCAGCGCAGTGGCCTGGACGAGGAGGTCGCGGCCCGGCACCGTCCGGAGACCACCGTGCTCTTCGGCCATGTCTACCGCTCGGGCGCGGTGGCGGCCGAGCCGGGCGCGGACGACGGCGCCCCGGTGGAGGACCCCACCCAGCCCTCCGGCCGGCCGGGCACCCGGGCCCCGCACATCGATGTGCGCGTCGACGGCACGGACACCCCGCTGCACGACCTGCTGACGGGCGGCTGGTGGCTGCTGGCCGGACCGGACAGCGGCCAGTGGGAGCGCGCGGCAGCCGACGTCTCCCGGCTCACCGGCATCGGCATCGCCTTCCACGAGGTGGGCGGCCAGGAGCCGCCCGACGCGGTCGAGAAATTCCTCAAGAAGTACGGGATCACCGCATCCGGCGCCGCGCTGGTCCGCCCGGACGGATTCCTGGCCTGGCGCGCGACCCACCGGCCCGCGGACGCGCCGGCCGAGCTGTCGGCGGTCGTCCACCGCCTGCTGGCACGTACGGTCTGACCCCGTGCTGTCACGTACCGTCTGACCCCGGCCGGCCGCCCGGGCCGCCCGCTCTTCCCCGTCCGCAACGACTCGGCGCGCCTCCCGATGACGGGAAGCGCGCCGAGTCGTTCCGCCGGGCTGCGGTGCCGGTCGGTCCAGGGCTCAGTCCAGGGCTCAGTCCAGGGCGAGGATCTGCCGCAGCAGGCCGGTCATGGTCTGCCCGATGTCGCCTTCGGGGCCGTTCGGCGAGCGCCAGGCGACGAAGCCGTCGGGGCGGACCAGGACCGCGCCGCCGTCGGAGATGCCGTACTGCCGGGTGAAGACGCCCTTGGTGTCGGCGTAGTCGCCGCCCTCTCCGATGCCGTGGACCCTCAGCACCACGCCGAGGTCGCGTGCGGCCGCAGCGGCGGCGGCCCACGGGGCGGCGGGTCCGGCGGTCAGCAGGGTGAAGCCGACGGGAAAGAGGTCGACGGTGGAGAACGGGCCGTGCTCCCCCTCGACGACCACGTGCGGGGCACGGGTGCCGGGCCGGCCACTGGGCTTGTCCGGGTCCTCGGTGACCGTCCACAGCGCCGGGTCCTCGGCGGCGAAGGCGCCCGCCGGATAGGCGTACCCGAAGGTCATGGTGGTCTCGTCGACCAGGTCGGCGGCGACGTCCTGGAACTGCTTGCCCTCGCGGACGGCGAACCGCAGCATCGCCTGACGCACCGTCTCCTCGGCCACCGGACGGCGCTCAGCGTCGTAGGAGTCGAGCAGGGCGGCGCCGGCCTTGCCGGCCAGCACCAGGCCCAGTTTCCAGGCCAGGTTGTAGGCGTCCTGGATGCCGGTGCTGGCACCGAAGGCGCCGGTGGGCGGCATGACGTGCGCGGCGTCCCCGGCGATGAGGAAACGCCCCGCGGTGAAGGTGTCGGCGACCCGCGCCGAGATGTCCCAGGCGGGCATGTCGACGGACTCGATCGTCAGCGGCAGGCCGGGGACGCCGACCGCCGCCCGCACCAGTTCGGCACAGCGCTCCGGGGTGAAGTCGTCGGCGCTCTGTCCCTTGTCGGGGAAGAAGGAGACGTTGATGACCCACTTGCGGTCGTTGTCGATCGGGATGATCGTGCCGCGCACCTCGGAATTGTTGACGTACGCGGCGATGATCCGGCGGCCGCGCAGTGCCTCCTCCAGATCGGCGTCGAAGAAGAAACTCACCAGGTTGGTGAGGGTGCCGCGGCCGTGGGCGCCGATGCCGAGGAGTTCGCGGACCGGGCTGCGGCTGCCGTCCGCCGCGACCACGTACCCGGCGCGCAGCTCGGAGCGCACGCCGGTGCCGAGGTCGGTGAGGGTGGCGGTCACACCGTCCGCGTCCTGGGTGGCCGCGTCGAGCCGGGTGTGGAAGCGCAGGTCGACGCCGACCTCCTCGGCCCGCTCGCGCAGGATGGGCTCCAGTTGGTTCTGGTCGATCAGGGTCCACTGGGCGGGGCTGATCCGGCTGATGTCCTCGATGGAGGCGTTGGGCATCCGGACCCGCTCCTTGCCGGCGAGGGTCTCGACGTGCACCAGATCGGTGTTGCCGGAGATCGGCGAACGTCCGGCCTTGACCCGCTCCGCCATGCCCACGGCACGGTAGAGCTCCATCGTGCGCGGGTTGATGGCCCGGGCCTTGGGATGCGTGGAGGTACCGGGGTGGCGCTCCACCAATGTCGCCCGCACTCCGTGGTGGGCGAGGAACACGGCAGCGGACAGGCCCGCGAGGCCGCCGCCGACGATGAGTACGGGCACCTGCTGCTGGCTCATGGTGATTCCTTGGGTGGTCGGGGTGGGCGGCTCACGCCCGGGCGGTCATCGGTCCGCGGTCACCAGCGTGTGGGTGCCGAGCAGCGGCTGCGCGGCGCCGTCGGTGAAGCCGGCCGCACTCAGCCAGGTACGGAGGTCCGCGACGCGGTACTCGGAACCGTCGGGGCTGACCAGACGCATGTGGAGGCTGGACAGCAGGCGCTCGGCGTCGCGGCGCTCGTCGTCGATCATCCGGTCGTAGACGAGGACCTGCCCGCCGGGGTTGACGGAGTCGTGGACGCGGCGGAGCAGCTCCCGGCGCCGGTCGGTGTCGAAGCCGTGCAGGATGTGGCCGAGCACGATGACGTCGGCCTTCGGGATGTCGTCCGTGAAGAAGTCGCCGCCGGTGAACTGGATCCGGCCGCCGAGGCCCAGCCGGCCGGTGTGCTCGGTGAACAGCGGACGGGTGCGCTCGAGGTCGAACACGCCGCCCTGCAGATGCGGGTGTTCCGTGACCAGTACGGAGGCGAGGTTGCCGCGCGCGCCGCCGAGGTCGAGGACGGAGGAGTGCCGGCTCCAGTCGATCCGGCCGGCCAGCTCGATGCCCATCCGGTCGCTGTACGCGTCGAGGCCGGCGAAGAAGCGCTTCATCTTCTCCGGGTCCTTGTGCTTGTCCCCGACGAAGCCGCCCTTGTCGGGGTCGAGGTACTGCGGGGCACCGGTGGTCAGCGCCTCGGTGAGCCGGCCCCACGTGCTGTAGAGGGTCTCGTTGGTCAGCTCCACGAACCCGCCCAGGTAGGTGGAGGCGCCGGGCACCAGGTACGCCTGGGCCAGCGGGGCGTTGCCGTAGCGGTCCTCGGTGCGCTCCAGCAGGCCGAGGCCCGCCAGCGCGTCCAGGAAGTCGGCGGCCATGCGCGGGTGCAGGCCGGTCGCGGCGGCGACGTGGTCCGCGTCGGCCGGCCCCTCGGCGAGGACACCGAAGACACCGAGCGTCACGGCGCTGTGCAGCACCTTGGCCGCACAGTCCGCGATGGTCAGCTTGATCAGCGGACCGGGATCAACCGCAGCGGCCGTCGTACGGACATCGGTCGTTGTCACGCAAGCCTCCTGGCGAGCTCAGGGACACAGGTCTTCCTCCGACGATGGCCGGTTCGCGTGGAGTACCGCTCGAAGCGGCCTGCAGCGTTACAAGGCGAAGGACCGCCTCTCCCACGGCAGTTCGCCGTGCGGGAGGCGGTCCTTCGACCACGCGCCACGATCAGGCGGGCGCGGCTCGCCCAGGAGTGGCCCGGTTACTCGGCGACGTGCCGGGTGGGCCCGGTGGTACCGGCCCAGGCGGCCAGGGCAGCGCGCAGGCCCTCGGCGATCTCGTCGGCGGGGGTGGTCCTGTCAGCGGCCCAGGCGACATAGCCGTCGGGCCGGACGAGGACACCTGCCAGGTCCGGCTCCTCTTCGCACGTGGCCACGACGCGCCTGACCCGGTCGGCCCCTTCCTGCCCTGCGGCCCACTCCTCGAAGACCTCGGCGACCGCCGGGCCGCCGGCCAGGTCGAGCAGCACGAACCGGCCTTCGTGCAGGAACTTCGGAAGGGTCTCGCCGCCCTCCTCGGTCTCCAGCCTCAGATCACGCGCGAAGTCGCCGAGCAGGCGGTGCGGAGCCCCCGCGAGGTCGTAGCGGACCCGGACGCCGCTGAGCATCTCGGCGACATGGCGGTTGACCGGGTCCTTGACCATCAGGTCCTGGAAGAGCTCGCGCAGTGGGGTGACGTACGGGTCGGGGTTCATCAGCGCGATCTGGGCCCGGGTGTTGGACAGGACCTGGCGAGCCGGCTCCTGTCGCTCTCCGTCGTACGTGTCGAGCAGCCCCTCGGGAGCCCAGCCGTTGACCGCGGCGGCGAGCTTCCAGCCGAGGTTGAAGGCGTCCTGCAGTCCGAGGTTGACGCCCTGCCCGCCCACGGGGAAGTGGGTGTGCGCGGCGTCGCCGGCCAGGAAGACGCGGCCCTCGCGGTAGCGCTCGGCCTGGCAGGCGGAGTCGGTGAACCAGGACAGCCAGCGCGGCTCGCTCGCCCCGAGGTCATCGCCCCAGATCTCGCGCAGGCTCTCGGTGAACTCCTCCAGCGTCAGCTCGGAGCCCGCCTCCTTGCCCTGCTCGAAGTCGAAGGTGGCGACGCGGTGGTACTTCTCGTCCAGCGGTACGCAGAAGAGCAGGCCGCGCTCCGTGCGCTCCATGCCCATCGGCGCCTTCTCCCGGTCGGCGAGGACGACGTCGGCCAAGCGCGCGGTGACGCGGCCGCCAGTGCCCGGGAATCCGATGCCCGAGGACCTGCGCACCAGGCTGCGGCCGCCGTCGCTGCCGACGACGTACTGGGCGCGCAGTGTGTACGTGCCGTCGGGCCCGGTGACGTCGACCTCCGCACCGTTCTCGTGCCGGCGGACGGCGGTCACCTCGTGGCCGCGGCGGATGTCGGCACCGAGCTCCAAAGCGCGCTCCTCCAGCAGCCGCTCGGTGCGGGTCTGCTCGGAGAGCAGCGCATAGTTGTGGGCGCTGTCGAGCAGCGCGAAGTCGACCCAGACGTCGAGGCCGGCGAAGTGGCCGTTGTTCCACGAACGGGCGCCGTCACGGAAGCCCTCGACGAGGCCGCGGCGGTCCAGCGACTCCAGCGAACGCGCGTGCAGGCCGAACGCCTTGGAGTGCGGGGTGCGTTCGGGGAGGCGTTCCAGTACGGCCGTGGTGACGCGGCCGAGGCGGAGTTCGGAGGCGAGCAGCATGCCCACCGGACCTCCGCCGACGATGAGGACATCGAAATCAAAGTCCTGGGTGTCCGGCATTGCAGTCCTTCCGGAGAGAGGTCGATGCAAGACATGCTTGTTGTCGATGAGTTGGTGAGGAGAGGGGCAGTCCCCGTCGGGATGACCGCTCAGCGTCCCAGTATCCGGCGCAGTACCGATTCGAGCGCCGCGCCTTGTTCGGCGGCGGGGACGGAGGCCGGGGCACGCCAGGCGACGATGCCGTCCGGACGGACCAGGACGGCCCCCTCGGCGCGCACGCCGTAGGCCTCGCCCCAGCGGCCCTGCCGGTCGACCAGCCCTCCGTCCTCGACGGTCGGCGCGATGCGGTGGAAGGCGATGTCCACACCGAGCGCGGAGCCGGCCGCCGCGGCCGCCTTCCCCCAGGAGTCTTTGTCCCGCGCAGCCAGCAGGACGAAGCCCGCACCGAACAGGTCCAGCGTGGCCACCGGCGCGCCGTCCCGCTCCAGCATCACGTACGGGGCACGAGTGCCGGGCTCGCCACGCAGCGCGCGTGGGTCGTTGGTCAGGGGCAACGGCTCCGCGCCGGCGTCATGGACGAAGGCGCCGGAACCGTATGCCTGACCCATCGTCACCTTCATCGCGTCATCGGTGGCGGCCTTCTGTTCCCGCGTCGCGGTGCCCGAGCGCACGGCGAGCTGGAGCGAGCCCTGACGGGCCGTGTGGACCCCGACCGGCCGGCGCTCCTCCTCGTAGGTGTCGAGCAGGGCGGTGCCCGCGACGCCCTTGAGGACGAGGGCCAGCTTCCAGGCCAGGTTGCACGCGTCGGCGATGCCGGTGTTGGCGCCGTAACCGCCGGTGGGCGGGATCTGATGGGCGGCGTCGCCTGCGATCAGCACCCGGCCCTGGACGAATTTCTCGGTGACCAGCTCGGCCATGTCCCAGGGAAAGCGGGAGCGGATGGTGACCTCGACCGCGTCCGACCCGATCGCGGCGGAGACGAGTGCGCTGCACCGGGCGTCGGTGAAGTCGTCGAGGCTCTCCCCCTTCTCGGGGTCGTAGCCGACGATCAGGGTGCCCTCGGTGAGGGTGTCATCGTGCACGAGGATGCCGGTGACCGTGTCGTTCTTGACGTGTACGACGCTGTAGCGGCGGTCCCCGAGGGCCGCGCCGAAGTCGGCGCCGAACGCGATGCTGACGTGCTGGGAAAGGACCCCGCGGCCGGCACGCGCGAGGCCGAGGGACTCCCGTACGGTGCTCCGCGGCCCGTCGGCGGCCACCAGGTAGTCGGCGCGCAGGGTGCTCTCGACGCCGTGCTCGTCCTTGACGACCGCGGTGACGCCGTCGTCGTCCTGGGTGAAGGAGACCAACTCGGTACTGAACCGCAGGTCGGCGCCGAGCTCCTCGGCGCGTGCGCGCAGGAGGGGCTCCAGCCGGTCCTGGGGCAGCAGGAGCAGCTCGGACGGGGTGAGGTCCGCGAGCTCGTCGCCGCCCGCCAGCTCCTCCTTGCTGAAGAGGACCTCGCCGGCGAGCGACACCACGCCGGCCCGGGTCCTGTGTTTCTCGAACCCGGCCGCGGCCGCCTTCGCGGCCTCCTCCACTCCGACGGTGCGCAGGAGCTCGGCGGTGCGCGGGTAGTACCCGACCGCGCGGGGGTGGATGGAGGTACTGGGGTGCCGCTCGACCACGGTGCAGGGCACGTGGTGATGGGCGAGGAACACCGCCGTGGACAGGCCGACCAGGCTGCCACCGATGATCAGTACACGTCTGCCGTTGTCAGTCACCAAGAACCCCTCTCGCGCTGAGCTGTCGGGCCGATCGTGGCAGTGGCCGGTGGACCTGGACTCGAAGCCTGCTCGGACGGTCATGCCTTGACGGCATACGTCGACCAGGCGCTGTCCGCCTGGAAGCCGAGCCGGCGGTTGAGCGCGACGACGGCGTCGTTGCGGACGTCGTTCCATGCCTGCACCAGGGCCAGGTTCTCGTTCTCACCGGCGGCCCGGACCAGCAGGTTCGCCTTGAGCCAGGTGCCCAGGCCCCGGCGCCGCCGATTGCCGAGCACGAGGGTCTCCCCCGCATCGGCCATCGGGCTGTCCCGGACGAAGAGGGTGGCGTACCCGGCGACCTCGCCGGTCTCGGCGTCGACAGCGGCGCTCGCATACTGCCGGTGTCCGGCCCGCTCGCCCTCGGCCTCGCGCGCGCGGACGTCCTCGGCGGTGGGGGTACGGACCCGCGCCTGTCCGTTGACGGGGGCGTCCAGGGTGCCCCAGGCGCGGGCGTAGGAGTCGACGAGCTCGTCCGGACAGCGGTCGGTCCACTGCACCAGGCGGTGGCCGGCGACCGCGCGGGCGGCGAGGTCGTCGAGCCCCGCGCCGGCCGGGCCGCGCAGGAAGAGACGGTTGCGCAGGTTGGTGCCCCGGAGTTCCGCGCCGCAGACGGAGACGAAGGCCGCGGCGGCGGGTGTGTCGGGGGCGTCGATGACGAGGTGGCTTCGGCCGCGGACGCGCAGTTCGGCGCGGGCGGCGTCCACCAAGGCGGTGCCGGCGCCACGGCGGCGGAAGGAGGGGAAGACCCACAGCGACCCGTGCCCCGGCCCCGTCGGGTCGCCGAGGTCGAGGCCGAGCTTGGTGCAGCCGACGGGCCGGTCGCCGTCGAAGGCGGCCAGGATGATCCGGTCGGCGCCGTGCCGCCGCTGCAGCAGCCGGGCCAGCAGCGCCGCCGAAACCGGGGGGTCGCCGGGCAGTTCGAGGCTCATCGTCTCCTGGAAGCCCGGGAGGAGAAGGGGGACCGTGGTCGGATCGTCGCCGTCAAGGCTGCGGATTTCCATACGGTCATGGTTCTCGGTGGCGGTGGTACGGGCGTGGAGCGGGACTCGAGCCCGGGGGCACCGCACGGCCCCCGGGCCCGAACCCGGCTCTCAGGGCGTGATGCTCTGCGCGTGCCGGAAGAAGCCGTCGGGGTCGTAGGCGCGCTTGATGTCACGCAGGCGGGGGGCGTTCTCCGCGTACGTCTCGCTCTCCCAGTTCTCCGGTATGCGCGAGTCGGGGAAGTTGAGGTACGAGCCGGTCGCCAGCGGGGCGAGGGCCGCGCCGCACCGGTCGGCCCACTCGTCGTACCGGGCCGGGCCCCGAGCGGCCTCTTCCTCGTCACGAGTGGCGATCTGAAAGCCGGTCAGGAAGTGTGCGTCGCGGTGCACGTATGCGGTGCTGGTGCGGTCGACGCGGTTGGCGGCGCCGCCCAGCGCCATGCACAGCAGGTAGCGCTCACCGTCCAGGTCCGGGTTCCACGCCTGCAGCAGGGCGTTGGCCTCGTCGTGGTCGGCCGCGCGTCCGGTGAGCCGGTAGGCCTGGCGGGTGTACGGGTGGCGGTGGCCGATCGCGTCGGGGTGGGTGCCGACGCGATGGCACTGCTGGACGGTCTTGGAGCCGCACAACGCCTCGTGCATCACGTCCGCGTACACGCCCGGTGCACCGACCTCGCGGTGCAGCGGCTTGGTGCGGGCACGCTCGGTGAGCTCGTCGAGGGCACGCTCCAGGTCCTCGGGCATCCCGTGGTGCACGCCCCAGATCTTGACGACCGGCCTGCCGCCCGGCCCGAACATGCCGGGCAGCACCACCAGGGAGGTGCCGAGGTCGTCGGAGCCCTCCACGGCCCAGGCCTGCCAGGCGACCAGCACGTCGGCCGCGTCCTCGTACGACCACAGGGTCTCGAAGCCGGTCAGCTGCGGGGCGTCGACGGGGCGCAGCTCGAACTCGGTGACGATGCCGAAGTTTCCGCCGCCACCGCCGCGCAGTGCCCAGTACAGGTCCGCGTGCTCGTTCGCGGATGCCCGGACGAGCCGGCCGTCGGCGAGGGCGACCTGCGCGGAGACGATCCGGTCGCAGCCGACGCCGAACTTGCGGGTCTGCCAGCCCAGCCCACCGCCGGTCAGGAAGCCGCCCTGGCCGACGGTGGGAAAGGTGCCGCTGATGATCTGACGGCCCTGCGGCGCCAGGGCGTCGAGCGCATCGAGGGACTGGACGCCGCCGCCGATGCGCACGGTGGGTCCGTCCGCGACGGCGTGGTTCATCCGGGACACATCGATGACCAGGCCCGCACCGGTGGACCAGCCGTTGTAACTGTGACCGCCGCCGCGGACGTGTGCCGGAACGCCGGTCTCCTGGGCGTGGCGCACACAGGCGACGACGTCCTCCGGCGACTCGCAGTAGGCGATGCCCTGCGGCGTGACGCTGTCGTATTCGGTGTTCTGCAACTGCTTGGCGAGCTGGTAACCCGGATCGGACGGGAGAACGAGTTCGCCCTTGAGTCGGTCCCGCAGCATGGGGTTTTCCTCCGTAACGTCTCGGTCCGGGGTACGAGGCGGTGCGCCGTTGGGCCTACTTGTCGATGCCGAACTTGCGCGCGGCGACCTTGGAGCCCTCGTGGCCGCGCAGCAGCGCACCCGTGGGCGAGTAGAAGTTGGCGCCCCCGGTGCCCTCCCAGCGGTCCTCGGAGACGAACTCGCCGCTGACGAAGACATGGGCCTCGCCGACGTGCTCGCCCTCCGGGCTGACGGCGATGATGTGGAAGTTGTACTGGAAGGAGTCCTTGCCGGTGGCCTCCCAGTTGCCCAGACCGATGTTCTTGGCGTTGGCCTGGTAGCAGGTGACGCCGCCGTCACCCGTGAAGGACGCCAGTCCGAACACGGACTTGCCGTCGTCCTCCAGCTCGGTGGTCCAGGTGCCGACCAGCCTCGCGTCGTTCATGTCGATGCTCCTGCCGTGGGTCTCGGGTTGCGTCGTGTGCCGTCGATACGGTGTCACCGCGTGCTGGAGTGGTACTCGAACGGCTCTGCAGCACACAGCGGGCGGCAGGAGTCAGCCACTGCGCCACGTCCCGGCGGGCCGGTGCGGATTGCGGTGCGGGCGGTGCCAGCCGGCGGCCGCGCGCCGCTCCCCGGTGACCGCCGCAGCGGCGGCCCGCGCGGCCAGCAGGGCCGTCAGTACCACCGTGAGTGCGGCGGTCTCCTCCACGCCGGGGCTGCCTCCGGTGATCCGCCAGAGGGGATCACCGTTTCCCTTCTCCCCCGTCATACCGGCGGGTTGCCGTGCTTGCGCGACGGGATGTCCGCGTGCTTCGACCGCAGCATGTCGAGCGCGCCGATGAGCGCGGAGCGCGTCTCGGCGGGGTCGATCACCTCGTCCACCAGGCCGCGCTCTGCGGCGTAGTAGGGGTGCATCAGCTCGGTCCGGTACTCCTTGACCTTCTGTGCCCGTACGGCGTCAGGGTCGTCGGCCGCGGCGATCTCCCGACGGAAGATCACGTTGGCGGCTCCCTCGGCACCCATGACCGCGATCTCGTTGGTCGGCCAGGCGAGCGAGATGTCCGCACCGATGGAGCGCGAGTCCATGACGATGTACGCACCGCCGTATGCCTTGCGCAGGATCAGCTGGACCCGCGGGACGGTCGCGTTGCAGTACGCGTACAGCAGCTTGGCGCCGTGCCGGATGATGCCGCCGTGCTCCTGGTCCACGCCCGGCAGAAACCCGGGTACGTCGACGAGGGTCACCAGGGGGATGGAGAAGGCGTCGCAGAACTGCACGAAGCGTGCGGCCTTTTCGCTCGCGTGGATGTCGAGGACGCCGGCGAAGGCGGCGGGCTGGTTGGCGACGACGCCCGTGACATGACCGTCGAGGCGGACCAGCGCGCAGACGATGTTGTGCGCCCAGTCCGGCTGGATCTCGAAGTACTCGCCGTCGTCGACGATCTCCTCGATGACCGCGCGCATGTCGTACGCCTGGTGGGCGTTGGCGGGGACGATGTCCCGCAGCGCCTCGGTGAGCCGGTCGGCCGGGTCGGCCGAGGGCGCGCGGGGCGCCGTCTCGCGGTTGTTGGGCGGCAGCAGGGTGAGCAGAAAGCGCACGTCCTCCAGGCAGCCGGCCTCATCGTCGTAGGCGAAGGCCGCGACGCCGGAGACGGACGCGTGGACGTCGGCCCCGCCCAGGCCGTTCTGGGTGATCTCCTCGCCGGTGACGGCCCTGACGACATCCGGTCCGGTGATGAACATCTGCGAGGTCTCGCGGACCATGAACACGAAGTCGGTGAGGGCGGGCGAGTAGGCGGCGCCGCCCGCGCAGGGACCGAGCATCACGGAGATCTGCGGGATCACGCCGGAGGCGCGGGTGTTGCGCTGGAAGATGCCGCCGTATCCGGCGAGCGCGGTGACACCCTCCTGGATACGGGCGCCGGCACCGTCGTTGAGGGAGACCAGGGGCGCTCCGGCGGCCAGCGCCAGGTCCATCACCTTGTGGATCTTCTGGGCGTGGGCCTCGCCGAGCGCACCACCGAAGATCCGGAAGTCGTGGGCGTAGACGAAGACGGTACTGCCGTGGACGGTGCCCCATCCGGTGATCACACCGTCGGTGTGGGGGCGCTTGTCCTCCAGGCCGAAGCCGGTCGCGCGGTGCCTGCGCAGGGCCTCGATCTCGTGGAACGACCCCTCGTCCAGCAGCAGTTCGATGCGCTCGCGGGCCGTCAGCTTGCCCTTGGCGTGCTGCCGCTCGGTGGCCTGCTCGTCGGGGCCCCGAGCGGCACTTTCCTTCAGCTCGGCGAGTTCGGCCAATCGGTCCTGTACGAAGCCCTCGGTCTCAATGATCACGCGCTCTCCTTCGGGTTCGACATCCGGCGTGCCAGGTCCCGTTCCACCGCGTCGAGCGGCACGTCCGGGCGGAGCCGCTCCGGATGGCCCGGCGGAGGCGGGGACAGCGTCCAGTCCTCTTCCGGGTCATCGGGCAGGTGAACGGGGGACCACATGGCACCGGCCGTGGCCAGCATCCGGCCGATGCACCGCAGGAAAGTGACGGATCTGGAGCCGAAGCCCACGGGCCTGCCCCTTACCGAGGACCTGGTCGTCCATATGGGCATGGACCGGCCTCCTCATACTTGTGGTACGCGATGTCGCACTCGGTCAACGGTCGGCCATGGGGCTCAAGAGCACTTGGAGACCCGCTCGAGGGCCAGGCGCATGAGCGTGCGTGCCAGGCCCTCCGCGTCGGCCGGGCCTCCGCCGTACGTCACCACGAGTGGACCGGCCGCTCCCCCACCGGTGACGCGCCGGGCGATCTCGTGCGCGGGGTGTCCGCTGCCCGACCAGCCGGCCAGCAGGAGACGGCGGCCCGGGAGCAGTACGGTGCGCAGTGCCTCCGCCGCCGCGTCGGGCGCTTCGGTACCAGAGCGCAGGGCGAGCAGCCGCTCGGGCCCGGTGTGGCTCGCCAGTACCGCGCTGTAGCAGGTGTGTTCCGCGCCCGGCGGCGGGACGAGACACACGGTCCCGGCGTCGGGCCCCCGGCCCTCGCGCAACTCGGTGAGCACGCCGTGGTCGCGCCGCACACCCCGCGCCGCCATCCGGGGAACGTCGGTGTCACGCAGCGCCTCCAGCGCCGCGGCGATGGACCCGGTGCCGTCGGTGCGGTCCGTGAACTCCCGCAGTAACCGCATGCTCTGGGCGAGGGCCTTCGCCGCCTCGGTGTCGTCGAAGCGGCTGCGGTCGTAGACGGCCGTCACCACCAGGTCTCCGAGGTGGTCGAAGGAGGTGATGAGTGCGATCGCCGGCGTGCTGGTGACGCCGGTGCTGCGGGGCGGCCCGACCCGGATGCCGTGGTCGGCGAGTTCCGCCAGGAGACCGTCCGGCGGGCGCTGGGGCGAATCGAAGACGAGGGCCGTGCCGAAGAGACCGTCGGCGGCCGGGCAGCCGGTCCAATGACGTATGTGCTCCGTGCTCACCCATTCGTACGCGGAGATGTCGAGGGCCCTGTCCCGCAGGGCCGTCAGCAGTTGGCCCACGCCGGCCGTGGGATCGACACCGACGGTCATCGGCAGGATGTTCCGCAGCGGCCCGGGCAGTTGCTCGGCGCCCTCCAGAGAAATACCACGGCCGCCGACCGAGACTCCGAAGCTCACCGTGGCCGGACCCGTGGCGCCGGCGGCACGGTACAGCAGCAGGGCCCAGGCGGCCTGCAGCGCGGTGAACTGGGTGCCGCCCCAGGAGGCGGCCCAATGACCGAGCCGTACCGCGTCGGGCCGGGGCAGACGGTGTGAGGTACGTCCGAAACCGGTGAGACCGGTGGGTGCCCCGGCACGTGCCGGGTGCAGTGCCGTACCGGGCCGCCAGACCACTCCTGACCAGAACTCGCGCGCCGGGCCGAGGTCCTGTTCACTGAGCCAGCGCGCGTAGTCGCGCAGGTCGGGGCGGCGCTCACCGCCGCCCGCGCGGCCGTCCCGCAGGTATGCGCGGTAGAACTCGCGCAGCAGAAGTCGGACGCTCCAGCTGTCGACGAGCGCGTGGTGGTAGGTGAGCAGGACGAGCGTCGTGTCCACCGCTCCGCCGTTGCCCGCATGGTCGTCGAACAGGGTGATCCGCAACGCTCCGGGACGGTGCGGGTCGATCCCGCGGCTGCGGTCGCGTTCCAGCAACCGGGCCCAGCTGACGTCGGTGCGCGACAGACGTACGACCTGGGCAGTGGCCCTGCCGTGCAACACGACACGGGAGTGGCTGCGGTCGAAGGCTGCGCGCAAAAGCGCCTCGTTGTCGAACACGGATTGCCATGCAGCGATGAACCGCTCGCTGTCCAGCGGTCCCTGCCAGGCCCAATGAAGCTGCTCGATGTGATGCCCCGCACCGGGACGGTCCAGGCACGCGGCGAGCAGTTCACGCTGGCGGGGCGTGGCGGCGATGGCCGGTCCGGCGGCAGGCATGGGCGCCCCGTCCTTCCCGGCGTCCGCCAATGCCTCCAGTACGGTGCGCAGGAGGCCGCTCAGGGCGTCGATTGCGGTCTCGTCGCCGCCGTCAGCGGTACGGGAGTACCACTCGGTCCGGACGCGAAGTCTGTCGCGTTCGACATGGCTGGAGACTTCGATCCCGTAGACGGAAGCACTGTGGGCAGGCTGGGGCCGCCGGTTCGGCGCGGGGTCATCGAGCACGAAGTTCTCGCAGTACGGGAGCAGTTGTTCCGGCGGGTGGTGAGTGAAGCAGGCCGATGTCGGGCGCGGTGCGCCGAGCGGGAGTGGGGTGGCGCCGATGGAGCCGCACGGGTCGGTGTCGGGCGTGAGCGCGGGTGCGACGGCGGCAAGATAGTGGCCGGGCGACAAGTGCCGGTCGCTGTCGAACCGTACGGACCGTATGCGGGAGTACGGCCCGATAGCGCGCGCATACCCGGGGAGGCCGTCGCGCCCGTCGGTGCGCAGGTCGAAGGTGACGTCGTGGGTCTGGTCCCAGCGGGCCAGGGCCTGGCCGAACGCCCCCGCGAGCAGTTCGGCGGCCAAGAGCCCGTAGCGGGCCGGAAGGACCTCGGTGAGCGCCCTGGTCGCTTCCGTCGGCAGTACGAAGTCGCTGCGGCACATTGGTGGCCGCTGCGCCCCGGAGGCGGCCGGCCGCGCAACGGCGGACCGGTCATCGACGCCCGCGCGGCCGCGGGTCACACCCCCGCCGGCAGCGGTCAGCTCGCGCATCCGGTCGGCCCACTCCTCGAACCGGCCCGCGTCGCTCTCCGGGCGGGGCAGCGTGCCGGCTCCGAGCGCGGTCAGCGCCGCGTCCAGGTCCTCCAGCAGGATCCGCCAGGACGCCAGGTCGGCGGCGAGGTCGTGCACGGCGATGAACAGCCGGTCGCCGTCGGCCGGAGCCCCTTCGCCGCGGCCCCTGACGTGCAGAGCCCGCAGCAGTACGCCGGTGTGCGGGGCGAGGCCGCGGCGGGTCGCGGCGACCGCCTGCTCGACTGCCGGGCGATCGGTGCACTCGATCGTCCGCAGCGGGTCCTCGCAGCCGGTCCCGTCATACATGCCGGTGGTCAGCGGCAGCCGGCCCTCGGGATTCGGCGGAGTGCGCGCGGTCAGCATCGGGTGGGCGGCGATGACGGCACGCAGTGCGCGTCGCAGTACATCCTCCTCGACGCGGTGGGACAGCCGGAGCAGGACACTGTGGTGCGCACGGGACGGCCCGCCGTGTGCGGAACGCAGAAGATCGCGTTGGCCAGGACTCAGCGCCACGGAACCGGCCGCCGTGGTCAGCAGATCGGCGAGCATCCCCACGGGGAGGTCCCGGATCGGCTGTGCGGGCCACCGGCCCCGGTACCCGGCGAGGCGCACGGTGTGGTGGGCGGTGCCGTGTCGTTCCAGGTGAGCGTGGAGCACGCCGCCCTCATCGACATGTGCGGCCCCGTTGGTGCCGATGCACCAGGCGTGCAGTTCCGGATGGCGTGCGACGACGCAGGCGAGGGCCCTCTCCAGCACGGCCGGGTCCAGGGCGCCGTGGAGTTCGAGGACCGGCCCCGCCGCGACCACGGTCATCGAAGCCGCCGCGGAACGGCCGCTGGTCATGCGCTCCCTCGTTGAGCGGGGCCGATGCGGCCGCGCGGCGGTGCGGCTTCTTCGGACAGCAGCCGGGTCACCAACGTCATGGACCGCTCGTCCACGATGCCGCGGGCCGGAATTCCCGATACGGAACCGTGGCCGTGAGCGGCCACGCTGAGCAGCCACCGGCCCAGGACCCGGTAGGTGCCGAAGGCCCACGCACCGCGGCAGGCCGGCGTGCCGTCCGGCGCGAGCAGCCCTCCGTCATGGCCCGCCGGCACGTCTCCCCGGATGCCGGGCGCGAGGTCGAATTCGCCGAACCGCAAACGCAGTCCCTGTCCAAGTGCCTTGGTGTACGCCTCCTTCAGGGTCCACAGGCGCAACATGGCGGCCGTCCGCTCGGGCCCGTCGAGGTACTGCAGTACGGCCTGTTCGGCGGGCGTGCACACGCGGTCGAGCAACACGTCGTAGAAGAGCGCGCGCGACAGTGGTTCCGCGTCGATGCCGATCCTTCCGACGCGGCTGATGCCCACCGCGATGAGGTCACCGGTGTGGGTGAGGCCCACGTCGACGCCGCGCAGGCCCCGCAGGTACGGACGCCCACCGATCTTGTACGCGAGGTCGAGTTCCGCGGCTTTGGTGCCCAGCGCGGCCGCCGCCGTGTACTTGAGGACGAGCCGGGCGGCGGCGAACCGATGACGCGCGGCGGGATCGGCGGTACGCCGGTAGTGCTGCCAGTCACGGCCGAGCAGGTGGCGCAGCCGGGGCTCGGCCGTGACCGCGGTCGGCCACTCCCCCGAGTTGGTGTGGACGACCGCGTTACCGCGTCGCTGAAGGCTTTCGCGGACCTCGTGCCATGGGCCGTCCGGCCCGCGCACGTGCACGGGGGCCGCGAGGCGCGGCGCTTCCGTCATCAGGGTGGCGTCCCTCCCGGGGTGCGTCACAGCGCGAGTTCCATGCCGTCGAGGTCGAGGCCGCGGCCGGCCCGGTGGCGCCGCAGCAGTTCGTCGAGTACCTCGGTGACGCAGTCGTCCGGCACGTCCGGCACCGTGCGGCCCAGCCGCCGTCCGAGCCGGGACAGTGCGACCACCGCCCAGCCGGGGTCGGCGAGAAACGGGTCGTCCCCTTCCTGGCCCTCCCAGACCCCGAGGACGGCGGCCGCTGTGGCGACCAGCCCGTACCGGTCGCTCAACGCACCCGCAGCCGGGCCCGACAAGGCGACATCGGACAGGGCGGCACACTGCTCGCGCAGGAGGCGCAGTTCACCGAGGAACGCTTCGGCCAGTCGCCCGAGCAGGGCGTTCCGGCCGCCGGCCGACCGGACGCGGGAGAGCCGGTCGGCGGCGCCGACGAGGGACGCGGCCAGGAAGTCCTTGCCTCCCGCGAAGGTCAGCAGCCGGTGGTCCAACGGTGGCAGGTCCGCCCGGCCGCGGAACACATCGGGTGGTGGTTCCTCCTCCACCAGCCAGGATCCGGTCGCCAGCGTGCTCAGCTGCGGAACGATCACCGCCTGGCAGGAGGCGGCTCCGGCACGTCCGATGCCGACGGCCGGCAGGTCCCGCACCAGCTTGGCGAGGATTTTGTGGACGAGGCCGCCGTCCCGCCGGCCGTCCGGGCGGAGGACGGCACAGAGTTCCTCCAGAGCGTCCTGGAGCAGGAGGGGGACCACATAGGCGGCTGCCACGGTCGGGACGTGAGCCCGGTCGGGCAACACGCTCGCCGCCCGCAGACACACCGTCACCATGGCGTCGCAAGCGAGCAGGTCACTGAAGACCCCTGCGAGCGGGCGGTGCCAACGCCGGGCGGGCCGTCCGGCGCGCCCTTCGGTGGCGGCTCGTACAGCGCAGCGCAGTACCGGGTCGACAGCCGCGATCACGGCTCCGGCGACGACGCACCGGTTGACGTGATTCGTACGCAGGGCCAGGGTGGCCCCCTCGCCGATGCAGCCCACCAACGCGCCCTCGGGTACCGGGCAGTCGGCGAACCGCAGCCCGGAGAAGACCGCGGCGCGCATCCCCGCTGTCGCGACCCGCGGCAGCCGGTGCAGCCGGTCGTCCGGGAGCCGCGCCGGGTCGAGGAGGAACACGGAGTGGTCGCGCGCCTCGGGGGCGCCGGTGGTGCGGGCATGGACGACATAGACGTCCGCCCGCGCTGCATCGATGATGACGTGCCTGCGGCCGCCGAGGGACAGCCCCCCGTCGGCCGGCCCCCGCACGGTGAACGCGTCGCGCAGCACTCCCCCGGCCGGCGCGAGCCCGGGGTGCGCGACGGTGAGCCGCCCGCCGCCCAGCAGAAGCCGGGCGGTGGAGCGCCGTTGCACGTCGGTGCCGGCGGCCCACACCGCGGAGGCGGCGAACAGCGACGTGAGGCCGCACCCGAAGCCGAGGGAGACATCGCGTCGGAAGACGGGACGCAACACCCGGACCAGCGAATCGGCGCGGGTCAGCGCGCCACCGCACCGGGCGGGGACGAATTCGGCCGCCAGCCCCGCCGCCGCGAGCAGCAGCTCAGCGGCCTCCGGCGGGCGGCGCTCCCTGTCGGCCGCGAGGAACGCGCGGAAACCGTGTGCGTTCACCGGGTCGTACGGGTCACCGAGCAGCGCGTCGAGGAGAGCGGCTCGGTGCAGCGCGGTGGTCCGGTCGTCCACGACGGTTCACCCCCTTCTCCCGGCCCTGTGGCTCTCCGACCACCTGTGACGACCTTCGGACATGCCGCTCGTGACACGGTGGAACGCGGTTGGAACGTCATGGACGTCATGGACGTCATGAAGCCATGAACGCCATCGCGAAGTACGGAAAGAATTGCAAAGCGGCAGGGGCCGTAAGGGCCCCTGCCGCTATCGGCATCCTCGCGGGGATGCCCGAGTTCAGGCCACAGTGCGCGCGGACAGTACGCGGTTGACGGCCTCGAGGTACTGGCGCGGGGTCTCCGCCTCGCCCAGCGCCTCGTCATCGAGCGTGATGCCGGCGTCGCGCTCGATGATTCCGGTGACCTGGAGCAACGCCAGTGAGTCGTAGCCGAGTTCGGCGAACGGTACGTCCAGCATGTCACCGTCCGGATCGTTGGTTTCGCCGTCGTCCGCGCTGTCACGCAACAAGGTGATCAGAGCGGTGATGTCGAACTGCTGCATGGTGGTATTGCCTCTCTCCTCGTGCCGGCACATTCAGGTCTTCTCTGGTGCCGGTGCTTTCGGACCGAGTGCATCGGTCGGGTCGGTGGGGTCGGTGGACGTCAAAGGGTTGTCGCCGCTGCGTCCAGCCGCTGCACCACGCGGCAGGCACGGCCCAGCAGACGCGGCAGCACCCCGCCCCGTACGAAGAAGTGGTCACCGGCTACGGTGCGGGTCGTCACGGATACCGCGCTCCACCGGCTCCAGCCCGCGACCACCCCCGGCGGCGCCAGCAGGTCACCGCCCGCGGAGACCGCGAGCAGCGGCACCCGCAGTGGTCCCTGTACTGCCGCGGTTCCGCAGGCGGCGGCCCGCAGGGCACGTGCCAGGCGCAGATCGTCCCGGAGCACGGGCATCACCGCCCGGCGCCAGTACGCGTTGTGTTCCGTTCCGTCCGGCAGCAGCCCCAGCTTCCGGAGCCGGTCCATCAGATCCTCGTCGTAGCTTTCGCAGGCGTCGGGGAGCTCGTTGGCCGCGTCGGGCGGTGGGCAGGCGCCGACAGCGACGAGCGCGGGGAGTCGCATCCCCCTCTCCTGCAGGGCCCGCGCGAGGCAGTGGACCACCAGCGCGCCCAGGCTGTGCCCGTACAGGACGAACGGCCGGCCGGGCTCGGCGCGGACCCGGTCCAGCAGGTCGGCCACCAGTGCGTCGGGATCCGTCAGCCGTGGTTCACGGCGCCTGCCCTCGCGACCCGGCAGGAGGACGGGGACCGGCTCGACGCCTGGTCCCACGCCGCGCGCCCAGCCCCGGAAGGCGGAACCGCCGGCCCCCGCGTGGGCGAAGCAGTACAGCCGTACCGGTGGTGCGGTGTCCGCCATCTCTGCCACTCCTCGGCCTATGGCAATTCCTGGGCCTCACCAGGCTCGCCGATGGTCCTAGAGGCAGGCTCGAAGCGGTCGGGCGGACGGGCGGACAGGTGGACGGACCGACGGGCGGTCGGGCGGACGGGCGGACGGGCGTGCTCAGGCGGCGTAGAAATCGAAGGTCGAGCTGCGTCGGGGGCCGGCGGCCATGTCCAGGGCGGGGTCCACGGTGAGCATCGCCTGATGCAGACGCTGCAGCGGCGGCGACGGTTCGACGCCCAGTTCCTCTATCAGCCTCATGCGCAGCCTGCGGTACACGTCGAGGGCAGCGGCCTGCCGACCCGAGCGGTACAGCGCCACCATCGCCTGTGAATGCAGCCCTTCGTGCTGCGGCTGCCGAGCTATCAACTCCCGCAGTTCCGCGATCAGTTCGGTGTGCCGCCCCAGCCGCAGATCGGCATCGATGCGTCGTTCCAGGGTGACCAGCCTGCTCTCCTCCAGACGCACCGCCTCGATCGCCAGCACAGGGCCGACGCGCACATCGACCAGCGCCTTCCCCTGCCACAGATCCAGCGCCCGGCGCAGCGTTTCCGCCGCGCGCTCGTTGTCGCCGGCCTCGAATGCCGCGAAGCCCGCCGACGCCAGCCGCTCGTACTCGTGCACGTCCGTACTCTCCGGCGGTATCTGCAGCACGTATCCGCCGTGCGAGGTCGCGAGCACGTCCTTCGCGGTGCGCGGGGCATCGGGCCCCATGGCGGCGCCCAGCCTGCGCCTCAGCTGCAGTATGTAGGTCTGCAATGTGGTGACCGCGCTGCACGGAGGGTCGGCGTCCCAGATTTCTTCCATCAGCGTGGACACCGGCAGCACGCGGCTGGGACACACTGCGAGCAGTGACAGGATCTGACGCGGCTTTCCCGCCGTCGGCACGATGGAAACACCGTCGAGCTCGGCCCTCAGCGGGCCCAGAATTCGTATCCTCATGTACTGGTCCCCTCTTTTTGCTGTTGATTTCTCGTCGAATTCCTTCTCCGGAGAAGCGGTATGACTTCGGAAACCGTAGCGGCCCAGCGCGCCCGGCCCGATTTCCTTGAGCACGCGTCAAGCACCTCTCCACTTGCTTCCCAGCGGCGTTCCTGGATGCGGGTCCGCGCAGACCGGCTGACCAGCCCTCACCGAAGCAGAAAAACTCAATTCCTCAACGAAGAAGGACGGCGACCCATTACCGGGTCACCGTCCTCTTCACTCTTCACCGCAGGTTCGTTCAGTTGTTACGCACCCAGGACCGCGCGGCGCGACGGCAGTCAAGCCCTAGCCGACGCGGCTGAGACGTTCGCCTCTCGCCGGGGCCACCGTGTCCAGGGCGGGCTCCGGTCCGGCCATTAGGATCGACTGCTGCACCCGGCGCAGTCTCGGGGACGGCTCGAGACCGAGTTCCCGTACCAGGGTGTTGCGCAGCCGCTGGTACACGTCGAGCGCCTCGCTGCGCCTGCCCGACCGGTGAAAGGCCAGCATGAGCTGGCCGTGCAGGGTCTCATGAGTGCGGTAGCGGCTCGCCAACGCGGTGAGCTCGCCGAGGAGTTCGCGGTGGCGTCCGAGGCGAAGGTCGGCTTCGATGCGCTGGTCGAGAGCGCAGAGCCGCGTCTCCTCCAGCCGCTTGATCTCCCGTTCGAGCAACCCACCCGCCTGCACGTCGGCGAGGGCGGAGTTGGTCCACAGTGCGAGCGCTTCGCGCAGCCGTCGCGCGGCGCCCACGTAGTCGCCGGCATCGATGGACCGGTAGCCCATGCCGGCCAGCCGCTCGAACTCGCGGACGTCGCTGCGGCCGCCCGAAGTGTTCAGGAGGTAGCCGCCGGGCGAGGTGACCAGCACGTCCTTGGCAGTGCGCGGCGCGGACCCCTCCGGGTCGTCCTCGATCGCCGCCGAAATCCTCTCGCGCAGCTGGAGTATGTAGGTCTGGAGGGTGGTGCGGGCGCTGCGCGGCGCTTGCTCGCCCCAGAGCTCCCCGATCAACTCGCTGACAGGGACCAGGTGGTCGGCGCGGAGTGCGAGCATGGCCAGCACCTGACGGGCCTTCGGCGCGGTCGGCGTGACCGAGACCCCGTTCTCTCTGACCTTCAACACGCCCAGCACTTCGATGTCCATGCCGTCTCCCCCATTCGTACGTACATGAATCCTCGTGGCGCGCAAAGGTCTTGCCATGGTCAGCCGGCAGGCGCCGGATCGAGTAAATTTCGGTACGCGCGGTTTGTCAATCACCGCACTGTAAGCCCGACCCCCGGCCCACCGGTTCGGTAAAGAACTGCAAAACTTTCTCCGCATATCCTGCCGCTGCCGCGAGGGCTGCTCGCGTATCAGGGCAACGGTTTCGACCTGCAGTGTCTCCAGCGGTCGCGATTTACAAGAAAATTCAACCATTGCGTCGCGCTGCCACCCTCTTGGACTACTGAGCGACTCAAGGCTCTCTCAAGCCGTTTCATAGTTTCCGGGCCCGCCTTAATGCCACTATCCCGTTTAGCGAGGCATATGGCCTGGTAGCGGTGGTGTCGCGGGGGTTCGGGGTGCCCGCTGGGCGACGGCGCGGCGGGCGCGGCCTGCCGACCGGCCGATGGTGCGGCGAGGCCGCCGCGGAAGGGGCCGCCGGCGCCCCAGGACCCCCGGTTGCCAGCCTCCCTCGACACACTTCGACGCACTCCGACGCACTTCGACGCACGTCGACACCGCTTCAAGCGGAATTCTGAACACAGCTCAATTTCCCGGGAATTCCACTGAACAGATTTCGTACGCGGAACTCTGGCGTCCTCCCCCGGGCGCAGGGCCGCCCCCTCAAGGAGACGCGCGTCACATTCGCCCATGTCACATCTCGCCGAGCTGTTCCGTCCAAGGGGGTGTCCAGCAACAACGACACAGGAGTGCACCATGAACGCTCGGTTGAATCTCATGGCCAGCCCGGTCGCGGCCAAGGTCATGAAGCACATCATCGCTGCCGGCAAGGCGCTCGCGGAATCGACGCTGCCGTTCGCGACGCAGGAACTGGTGAAGCTCCGCGCCAGCCAGATCAACGGCTGCGCCGGCTGCATCGACATGCACACCAAGGACGCCGCCGCGGCCGGGGAGACCGCGGTGCGCCTCAACCTGGTCGCGGCCTGGCGGGAGGCCACGGTATTCACCGATGCCGAGCGCGCCGCCCTGGAGCTGACGGAGCAGGCCACCCGCATCGCCGACGCGGCCGGTGGCGTCCCGGACGAAGTATGGGCGAACGCCGCCAAGTACTACGACGAGGACCAACTCGCCGACCTGGTGTGCACCATCGCCCTCATCAACGCCTTCAACCGCGGGAACGTCATCACCCAGCAGCCCGCCGGCGACTACCAGGTCGGCCAGTTCGACTAACGATGGAACACCCGACCGGGGCCGCTGCTGTCACGTGACCGGACCTCCGGGCGGCATGTTGTACGGCGTGACCACCTGGATCGCCGAGGGCAGCGCGGGCCCTGCGTCGGACAGTGCCTTGTGGGCGCGCATGATGGTCTGGCAGGCGCGGCGCATGTCCTGGCGCAGGTCGTGGTGGAGGACGGCGGAGATGCGGCGCCCGCGCAGCAGGCGGGTGTTGTCCTGGTCGAGGTCGTGGGCGATGAACACCGCGCACTCCCGCCCGAGGTCGGCGAAGGCCGCCACGGTTGCGGCGTTGCCGCCGCCCATGGAGTAGACCGCGTTGATGGCCGGGTCCCGGTCGAGCGCGCCGAGTACGAGGTCGTACTGGGTCGCGTCCAGGCCGTCGCTGTCGGTGACCTCGACGAGGGTGCGGTGCGCCTGGGTGTTGCGTACGGCACTGCGGAAGCCCATCTCGCGCTCCTCCTCGCCGCGGAAGAAGCCGCGGCTGACGGTGGTGAGCACGTTGCCGGGGCGGTCGCCGAGCCACTGGCCGATGAGATACGCGGCGGTGGTACCGGCGGCGCGGTTGTCGATGCCGACGTAGGCCATGCGCGCGCTGCTGGGCAGGTCGCTCACCAGGGTGACGACGGGGATGCCGGCCGCGACCAGGCGGCCGACGGCGGCCCCGACCTCCGGCAGGTCGGGGGCCTTGAGGAGTACTCCTTGCGAACCACGCTTGGCGATCTTGTCCAGGGTCGCGACCAGTTCGGGGACGGGGCCGGTCTCGCGGAAGTGGAAGCGCGAACGAAGCACCGCGGGCTGCAGGGAGGGAAGTTCGGCCTCCAGTGCGTTGCGTACGGCCGTGGAGAAGCGCTCCGGTGCCTGCATCACTATGTCGATCATGAAGGTGCGGCCGCCGATGCGTACCTGGGTCCGCTGCCGGTCCAGGTCCTTGATCGCCTGGTGCACCTCCATGACGGTGCTCTCCCGTACGCCGCCCCGGCTGTTGAGGACCCGGTCGACGGTGGCCTCGCTCAGCCCGGCCTGCCGGGCGATCTCCCTGATCGGGTAGGGGTGTCGCATGACTTTTCCATAAGTTGATGAGGGGTTATGGGTGAAGGGTTATGGGTGAGGGGTTATGCGTGAGGGGTTTTTGATGGCTTTTTGCGGATTGAATGACGGTCCTGAGCTGACCAGACTGTCAGAAGGGCAAGTACGGCGAAAGGATCCGGGGTGTCCCTCACTGATGCCGAATCGATGTCCCTCGCCGACGCGGCATCACGTACGTGGCTGAGCGCGGACGACTGCTCCCTCGATGCGTTCCGCTCGCTGGTCGGGCAGCGCACCGACCCCCGCGACCACCCCTCGGCCGAGCGGGTCGAGCAGAACGTCCCCCTCTACGACAGCGTCCGGCTCCGTGCGCTCGCGGGCACCCCGGAGGGGCGCCGGACCGTGCAGGAGGAGCTGGTACGGGCCCTTCTGGAAGGCCCCGGCATCGTGGTCCTCCAACGGGCGTTCGCCGACCTCGCCGTGGTGGACCGGGCGTCCGACGCCTTCACCGCACTGATCGAGGAGGAGCGTGCGACGGGCGCGTCCCGCGGCGACCACTTCGCCGAGCCCGGCGCCAACGACCGGGTCTGGAGCGCGCTGGACAAGATGGCCGTACGGCAGCCGGAGGCGTTCGCCGACTACTACGCCAACGACATGCTGGCGCTGACCGCCGAGGCGTGGCTCGGCCCGGCCTACCAGGTCACCTCCCAGATCAACGTGGTCAACCCGGGCGGCGCGGCCCAGCAGATGCACCGCGACTACCACCTCGGCTTCCTCACCGAGGAACGCGCCGCCCGGTACCCGGCCCATGTGCACCGGCTCTCCCCCGTACTGACCTTGCAGGGCGCGGTGGCCCACTGCGACATGCCGGTGGAGTCCGGGCCGACGCGCTACCTCCCGTACTCCCAGAAGTACGCGCCCGGCTATCTCGCCTGGCGTCGCCCGGAGTTCATCGCGTACTTCGAGGAGCACCACATCCAACTCCCGCTGGCCAAGGGCGACGCGGTGTTCTTCAACCCCGCCCTCTTCCACGCCGCGGGCCGCAACCACTCCACCGGCATCAAGCGCATGGCCAACCTGCTGCAGGTCTCCTCCGCCTTCGGCCGCGCGATGGAGACCGTCGACCGGGAGGCGGTGGTCAATGCGGTGTATCCGGTGCTGCGGGAGCGCAAGGCCGCCGGAGCCGACGAGGAGTGGCTGCTGCGGGTGATCGCCGCGAGCGCCGAGGGCTACCCCTTCCCCACCGACCTGGACCTCGACCCACCGGTCGACGGCCTTGCTCCGCCCTCCCAGGCGGACATCCTGTGGCAGGCGGTCACCGAGGGCTGGGCCCCGGACCGGCTCCGCGAGGAACTGCGGGCGGCCGCGAAGCGCCGCCTGCCCAATTGACCCGGCAGGCGGCAGCAGCACCGCACCGCACCGCACCGCACCAAGGCTTCCGGGCGGGCGGGTCAGTCCAGTGCCGCCCCGCTCGTCTCGGGGGCCCACAGTGCGGAGACGACCGCGCCGATGACCAGGACGGCGGTGAGGGCCACCATCGTCGGGGCGAAGCCGAGGGAGCCGAGGCTGACCGGCAGCAGGAAGGTACCGACGGCGGAGCCGATGCGGCTCATGCCGTTCAGCAGGCCGACCCCGGAGCTGCGCAGTTCGGTGGGGAACAGCTCGGGCGGGTAGACCTGATCGAGGTTGGTCGCCGCCGACATGGTGAAGGTGAAGACGAGGAACAGCGGGAACAGCACCATGGCCGGGGCGTCCGGCCAGATGCCCATCGGCGCCAGGGACAGTGCGAGGACGACGAACGAGCCGATGGTGAGCCGCCGCCGGGTCAGCTTGGCCACGAACCACAGTCCGGCGATCCCGCCCAGCAGCAGGAACGCGTTGAGCAGGGCCTCGCTGAGAAAGTCCCCGCCGTCCAGCTGGATCTTGACCAGTACCAGCGGGAGGAAGGTGTAGATCGCGAAGTACGGAATGACCTGGCAGTTGTAGAAGAGCATTCCGAACGCGGTGTTGCGCCAGTGCTCGGCGCCGAACAGCTCCCGGTAGGACGCAGCGCGCCGGGTGGCGTGCTGCTGTGCCGCGAAGGCGTCGAAGTCGACGTGGCCGCTGATGAAGCGGGCGACCACCTGCCGGGCCTCGGCGGTCCGCCCCTTGCTGAGCAGCCAGCGCGGCGATTCGGGCGTACCGATCCGCAGCAGCAGTACCGCGATCGCCGGCAGTGCGCTGCTGGCGAGCAGCCAGCGCCAGGAGTCGCCGCCGAGGCCGATCAGGTACGTGCCGAAGAAGAACGCGGCGATGTAGCCGACGGTCCACAGGCAGGTCAGCGAGGCCAGCAGGCCGCCTCGGTAGCGGCGGGGCACGAATTCGGCGACGAGGGTGGGGCCGAGCGCGTAATCGGCACCGATGCCGAAACCGATCAGCAGCCGCAGGACGAGCAGTTCGACCGGGCCGTTGACGAAGAACTGCAGGACGGACGCGACGGCGATCAGCAGGAAGTCGAGCATGTAGAGCCGCTGCCGGCCGATCCGGTCGGCGGCCCAGCCGATCACGATGCTGCCGGCGAAGACCCCGAGGAGCGCCGAGGCGCCCATCAGCCCCTGCCACCAGGAGTCGAGATGCATCTGCGGGGCGATCGCGGTGAGTGCGATGCCGATGATGCCCAGTTGGTAGCCGTCGGAGAAGTTCGCCCCGAACGTCAGCGCGGTGATCTTGAGGTGGAAGCGGTTGAGCGGTACGTCGTCGAAGGTGTCGGGGTGGGCGTCGCCGGGCGGGCGCCCGGCCGTGGCGGGATCGGCGGTATCGGCGGTATCGGCGGGAGGAGAAGTGGCGGCATCGGCGGGAGGGAAAAGGGTCCGGTCTTCTGGCATGGCTCGACAAGCTCTCCGATCGGAAGGGACAGCCGCGCCTGTCGACGGTGTCAGGCGGGGAGGAGGGCGCAGGTTACTAGGTGCCACCTGCATCAACTGCTCTTGCCAAGTTGAAGAATGGAAGGTTTCATGCAGCCTGTGAGATGAATAGTTCTCTGTCAAGAGGGAGATTCATGCCCGACAGCACTCCGATCCCGATCCGCATCACCGGTACGAACCTGCGCTGCGCCGACGTCGTCCGGGCCGCCCGCCGCGGCGCGACGGTGGACCTGGACGACGAGGCGCTCAAGCGCGCCGGGCGGGCATACGAGATCGCCCGGGACAGTGGCGCGAAACGCGCGGTGTACGGACGGACCACCGGCGTCGGCGCCAACCGGCACGCCGTCGTCACCCCGGACGCCGTCGACCAGCACGGACTGCGGCTGCTGCGCAGTCACGCGGGCGGCAGCGGCGATCCGCTGCCCGACGACGTCGTCCGCGGTGCCCTGGTGATCCGCCTCAACCAGCTGGCCGCGGCGGGCAGCGGTGTGCACCCCCGACTGCTGCGCGCCCTGGAGTCGGCGCTGCACCAGGACGCCCTGCCCTCCGTGCACGCCCGCGGCGCCATCGGCACCGGCGACCTCACCACACTCGCCGAGATCGCCCTGACGCTCGCCGGCGAGCGGCCCTGGACCGGCAAGGGCCTGGACCCGGTGCCGGTCAGCCCGGGCGACGCCCTCGCGTTCATCTCCAGCAACGCCGTCACGCTCGCGGAGTCGGTACTGGCCTGGCACGAGCTGCGGCGGCTGCTGCGGGCGAGCCATGTGATCACCGCGCTGTCCTACTGCGCGCTGGGCGGCTCACCGGAGGCGTTCTCCGAGGTGGTGCACGCCGCGCGGCCGCACCACGGGTCGCTGCACTGCGCCGCCGAGATGCGGCGCCTGCTCCGCCTCGACGACGATCCGCCCGCCGGGCGGCGGCTGCAGGACCCCTTCGGGCTGCGGGCCTTCCCGCAGGTGCACGGGCCCGCGCTGGACGCGGGTGACGCGCTGGAACGCGTCCTCGCCATCGACATCAACGCCGCGGCCGAGAACCCACTGATCGACATCGACGGCGAACAGGTCCACCACCACGGCCAGTTCTCCACCGCCTACCTTGCGCTCGCCCTGGACGGCCTGCGCGCCGCCCTGCACCACGCCGCGGAACTGTCGGCGGCGCGCCTGAGCGACCTGGTCGAGCCGGACCTCACCGGGCTGCCGCCGTTCCTGGCGGCCGGCCCGGCGGGCAGCTCCGGCATCATGATCCTCGAATACGTGGCGCACGACGCGCTCGGCCAGCTCCGGCACGCCGCGGCGCCGGTCACCCTCGGCACCGCGGTGATCTCGCGCGGCTTGGAGGACCACGCCAGCTTCTCCACCCAGGCCGCCCGCAGTACCACCTCGGCGGTGTCGGCCTACCGCGCCGTCTTGGCCTGCGAACTCATCGGCGCGGTACGGGCGTTGCGAATGTCCGGGGCCGACCTCCCCCCGGCTCCGGTGACCGACGCCTTCACCATGGCCGCCGAACGCCTGCCGCACGTGGCGGAGGACCACCCACTCAGCGACGAGATCACCCAGGCCGAGGCGCTGATCGAGGAGTTCGCGGACCGCTGACGGTACGAACATCGTGACGAGCGCCGGGCGCCGAGCGCCGGGCGCCTGGCGCCGAGAGCCGACGCTCGGACGTATCGGTCAGGCCGCGATGCGCTCACCGTCCGTCGCGCCGCCGCCCACTGGCCGGTGCTGCGGCGCGGGCTGGTGCCGCGGCGCGGGCCGCCGGTCGCCGTGCGGCCGCCGCGCACTGGCCAGCAGGCGCAGGCAGGCCACCGGATTGTCCCGGGCCGGCCGCCGGGTGGCAGCGGCCCCCATGGCCACCACCGTCTCCAGCCGCTGATGGTGCAGGCCCAGTACGAACCGCACCAGCGGCCCGTACTCCTCGGGGAGTTCGTCCAGCAGCCGGGTCGCCTCGCGGAGCGTGCCGTGCGCCTTGTCGGCGGCGTCGGAGAGCAGCGCCCGGACGCCGGGGACGTCCCGCCCCGCGACGAGGTCGGCGCGGTCGACACCGTGGCGCTCGAGTGCGTCAAGGGGCAGGTAGAGCCGTCCGTCCCGCAGGTCCTCGGCCAGATCCGTCAGGATGTCGGTGCGCTGGCCCGCGTCGGCGACCAGCCGGCAGCTCTGCGCGAACTCCGGTGTGCCGCCGCCCGGCTGCGCCAGCCCCGTCGTGATCATGAGGAAGGGCCACGTGAGCCGGTCCACGTACGCCTGGTAGTCGGCCTCCGTGGCGAACCCCGGGAAGTCCAGGTCGATCCGCGCGCCGTCCAGGTAGGACTCGATCCAGTGGCGGGGCAGGTCCCGCAGTGCGGACGTGTACAGGAACGCGCGCAGCAGCGGATGCCGGGCGGTGCCGGAGTCCAGCGCCGCCCGGATCTGCCCCGCCCAGGCGTCGAAGCGCCGGGTCCGCTCCGGCACCGTGCCCCGGTCGCAGAGGTCGTCGGTGAACGCCGCGAACGCGTAACCGGCCAGCACGTGGGGCTGGAAGTACGCGGGTGTCAGCAGCCGCACCGCCGCGTAGCCGGCCGGCTCCCTGCGCTGCATGAACTGCGCGACCTTGAGATAGTCGGTGCGCGCTTCACTCCCCCGCACCTCGGCCGCGTCCATACAACGTCGCCACACTCGCACGCATACCCTCCAGCACCGAAAACACCATGAGTAACAGACAAGACGCCGAGACTACCGGTGAGTGCGGAGGGTGGACGGCCGAGCGGCCCGGCCGGTGGCCCTCGTGCGGGGCTACGCGGTCGCGGGCGTCGCCGGGCGCAGTCGGCTCTGGATGCGGGTGAGGAGCCGTTCGATGGGCGGCATGACGCGCGGCCCTGCTGCGGTGGTGGCGATGGCGGCGGCCACGCCCGCCAAGGCCACGGGCCCCAGCGGGGTGCAGCCGAAGAAGTGGCTGAGGCCGGGGGTCTGTACGACGGCCATCAGGGCGGCGGCGGAGCCGAGCGTGGTCGCCCACAGCAGTGGGCTGCGGTGGCGGCCGGTGAGGGTCTGGGTGAGCTGGGCGCCGACGACACCGCACAGGGCCATGGTGCTGGTACGGCGCGCGGTGCCGGGCGTGAAGCGGCCGATCAGCCAGGCGACGGTGGCACCCAACGCGGTCACCACACCCCGCTGACGGATCTGGCGCAGCAGCGGAGCTCCCAGGGCGCTGATACCGACCGGTGCGCTGCCCCCGGTGGCGGACTCGGACTCCTCGGTGAGCTGGTCGTCCGGGGGTGTGACGGCCACGGCCATCGCGGGGAACATGTCGGTCAGCAGGTTGACGAGCAGCAGCTGCCGGGTGGACAGCGGCGACGCTCCGGAGATCAGGGTGCCGAGCACGGTGAAGCCGACCTCGCCGGCGTTGCCTCCGATCAGGATGCTGATGGCGTCCGCGACGCTGCGCCACAGCGCCCGTCCTTCCGTGACGGCGTCGACCAGTACGGACAGGTCCGGGTCGGTCAGGACCAGGTCGGCGGCGTTACGGGCGGCGGCCGAGCCACGGGCGGCGAGACCGACACCGACATGCGCTGCCCGGATGGCCGCGGCGTCGTTGGCGCCGTCCCCGACCATCGCCACCACCCTGCCCGCGGCCCGCAACGCCTCGACCACCTGGAGCTTCTGCTCGGGAGCGACCCGGGCGACGACCCCCGCGTCGCGCAGCAGGCGGGCACCGCCCGCCCGGTCCGAGGCCGCGAGCTCCTCACCGGTGACCACCTTGGTGTCGTCCGGCCAGCCCAGCGCCAGGGCGACCGCGCGAGCGGTATGGGGGTGGTCACCGGTCAGCATGACCGGCTTTGCCCCTGCCTCCCGCAGCCCTTGGATCATGGGGGCCGAGCCCGGGCGCGGGGCGTCGGCGAGTGCCACGAATCCCGCGAACTCGAGTTTCTCCAGCGGTTCGTTGACGAGTACGTCCGGTGCGCTGACCGCTTTGCGGCGGCGGGTGGCGACGGCGAGGACGCGCAGTCCCTCACCGGCGAGGGACTGGGCCCACTCGGTCGCCTCCGCCGGGAGGCCCTCGCAGGCGTCCAGGACGGTTTCGGGTGCTCCCTTGACCACGAGCAGGCGATCCCCGGCCCCGTTCTCGCCGATGGCGGCGGTGTAGCCGCGGCTGGCTTCGAAGGGCAGGCCGGCGGTGGGGTTCCACTCGGGATCGGCGGGGGCGGCGGCCAGTACGGCTTCGTCGGTGGCGTGCGCCTGCCGGCCGGCGGTGTCCTCGGTTTCCTGCGGGCAGGCACGCCCCGCCAGCCGCAGGACGTCGACGGCTTCCTCGTCGTGCGGCTCGCACACGGTGCCGTCGGCGGTGGTGAGACGGACCACGCGCAGCCGGTTCTCGGTCAGCGTGCCGGTCTTGTCGAAGCACACCGTGTCCACCCGCCCGAGGGCCTCCAGGGCCCGGGGAGTACGTACCAGAATGCCGCGGCGGGTCAGCCGGCGGGCGGCTGCCAGCTGCGCCACCGTGGCCACCAGGGGAAGTCCCTCGGGGACGGCCGCGACCGCGACGGCCACACCGCCGCCGACGGCCTGGCGGATCGGACGGCCCCGGAGCAGGGAGAGCCCGGTGACCGCGGCCCCGCCCGCGAAGGTGAGCGGGAGTGCCTTGCGGGTGAGTTCCTGCAGGCGCCCCTGGACGCCGGCGGCCGGTGGCGTGCGGGAGGCGAGCGTGACGGCCCGGCCGGCTTCGGTGTGCTCCCCCGTGTCCACCACGACGGCGGTGGCCTGGCCGGCGACCACGGTGGTGCCCTCGAAGACCATGCACCGGCGATCGGGGATGGCTGCCCGCGGGGTCGCGGTGAGCTGTTTGGTGGTGGGGAGGGACTCGCCGGTCAGCGAGGACTCGTCGACCTCCAGGCCGGTCAGCTCCAGCAGGCGCGCATCGGCGGGGACCACGTCGCCCACGTCCAGTTTGATCACGTCGCCCGGCACCAGCCGTGTCGCGTCGACCGTGGCGGGCGCGTCGTCGTCGCGGCTGTCGGCGCGTCGGGCCTGCTGCTTCTGGCCCCTGGCCAGTGCGGTCAGTGCCTGTTCGGCGCGTTGCCGCTGCACGCCGCCGACCAGCGCGTTCATGCCCATCGCCCCGACGACGAGGGTCGCGTCGACGGCCGATCCCACGATGGCGGAGGCTGCCGCGCCGACCGCGAGAACGGGGGTGAGGGGGTCGTCCAGTTCGGCCCGTACCGCGCCCGCGAGCCGTACCGACCAGCGGGCCGGTGCGAAGACGGGGTGGCCCGTCACCCGTGCGGCCGCGGCCCGGGTCGTCGTCACCGCACCGGCCAGTGGTGTGGGGGTACCGGGGCGGCCACTTTCGAGCCGGGCCACCGCCTCGTCGGGTTCCAGGGCGTGCCACGGTACGCGGGGCCGGGGCTGCGGGGCCGATGTGGCGGCCACGCCGAGGGCCGCCCACCACCCGGCCGCGAGTGCTCCCATGGCCGCGGCGTTGACCGGGGCGTGCTGCGAGCCGGTGAGGAAGGCCAGCCCGCGCCGTTGGGCGCCCGTGGCGACCAGCAGACCGGACAGTGCCGCGCCCGCCCGGGCGAGTATCTGCGACTGCCGGCCCACGGACCGTGCCGCGGGAACGGCCACCAGCAGCCGCCACACGTCCTTCAGGCCACCGAAGGCCAGTACATCCGCGTCCCACACGACGGCGCTGTCGTCGTCGGTGAGGGCCACCGCCACGTCGCTGCTCAGCAGCCCGGTCTGCAGCTCCTCGTCCTCCTCGGCGTGGCCTTCCGCATCGTGCGGGTGCGGGGCCGGTACTCGCGCGACGGTCAGCACCGCATGCCCGTCTGCCTGCCGGCTCCTTACGTGGTCGGCCAGCGGGTATTCGGAGGAGACGACCTCGTCGGCCAGGGCGGCGAAGTCGCCCAGCGCCGGGTCGTCCACCACGATGGTGTACTGGTCCGCCTGCCGGGCCGCGTCCAGTACGGATTCGGTCAGCGGGTCCGGTTCCCAGCCGATCGTCACCGTGCCGACGTCCCGCCCGCCGACCGAGGCGATCATCATGCCCGTCTCGGTCGTCTCGGCCGAGGGCTCGCCCGGTACTGGACGCAGCTCCACCTCACGCGTGTCGTCGCTCTCCCCGTCGAGCGCTTCGTCGCTCTCTCCGTCGAGCCCCTCGTCGCTCTCCCCCGGGCTCGGGATCGCAGCCTCTCCTCGGCTCAGGGCCGCGGTCTCTCCTCGGCTCAGGGCCGCGGTCTCTCCTCGGCTCAGGGCCGCGGCGGCAGCCCGCCACAGTCGGTCGTGGTCCCAGCCCTCCGCACTGGGATGCACCTCGCAGAGTGTGCGCCTGCTGCCGCGCAGGGCGCTGGGATGCAACACCACCGTGTCCACCAGTTGCAGTTGTTTCAGCCGCTCGGGGTCACGGACCAGTACGCCCGAGCGCGCGAGAGCACTGCCCAGGGCCGTGGAGAAGGCCACCGGGCCGTACCGGGCGGCCTTCGGGGAACCCGACAGCACCGCCTCCGCCGCCTCATCGAGATTCCGCCTGAGCAACAGCGTCGCAGCGGCGCCCAGCATGCTGCCGGTGGCGGCATGGGCCGCGTACTGCTGCGCCGCGGTCGGACGCAGCGGCGGCCGGGCCACCTCCCGCTTCGTCATGCCGCAGCGTTCCGGCGCGCACACCCGGTCGTGGGCGGCGTCGAAGACGGCCGCCCGTGCCACGCTCTCCACCAACTGTCCCGCGCGCAGCACTCCGTCCAGGACCAACGAGGTGGGGGACTGCCCCGCGCCTTGAACCGCGGCGTTCGCCGCGGCGAGCGCCAGGTCCGCTCCCGCCGCACCGAGCCGGCTGTTCAGCAGTGCCCGGAACCGCGGGTTCTCCCGCAGCAGCGTCACACCCGCCGTCACCACCCTGGACGAGCGCGGTACTCGCCACGCGCGCCCGGCCATCGCCGCCGCCACGCCGACGGCGTCCATCGCCAGCGCCGTCGCGGCGACCCGCACCGCCGTGGTGCCCTCCGGGTGCGCGAACTCGTGCAACGGCGCGGCCGCATGGGTCAGCCCGTACCGCTCGGCCAGCTCTGTGGCCTTCTTCACCACACGGTCGGTGGCCGCGTCCTGTGAGGCGGTGACCACCAGCCGCGCCAGGCCGCCGTCCCAGTAGGCGAGCAGTACGTCCGGACGTTCCGCGAGCGCGGTGGCCACCTTCTTGGCCACCGCCTCCACTCCGCCCGCACGCCGTACCCGGGCGTCGGAGGACGGCTCCAACGCCAGGTGCACCCGTGAGCCGGCCCGCCATTCCTCCGTCCCACCGGGCAGCGCGTTGCGCGCCACGTGAGCCACGTGGACGGTGGTGTCCGCCACCGCCGCCGCACCGTCCGACGCCGCGCGCAAGCCGACGTCAAGGGCGTCTCCGGCCACCGTGGCGCACGCCTCCAGCCCACGGGCGACGTAGCCGGGCGCGGACAGGGCTGCGCCCAGTCCGGCCGCGGGCAAGCGGGTCAGTAACCCAAGAACCATGTCCCACCCTCATCGAACATCCCACGCACACGGGCACGCGCCTCCAGAGGTACGGACGTCGTGCCGCCGACCACCCCCTGGAAAAGACCCACGGTCAGGAGGCCGTTCCCCGCGCTGACTGCCGCTTCGCCGCCTGCGCACCAGAAGCGGAACGCGACCGCCCACCACTCGTCGCCGCCGCCGCCTTCCCCGTCGCCTTGGCTTGGGGCTTGGGCTTGGGCTGGGGCTTGGCTTGGGGCTTGGCCCTGCTCTGGGCCTTGCTCTGGGACTTGCTCTGGGTCTGGCCGCCCTGTCCGTCCTCTTCGGGACGGGGCTGTGTCAGCCACACCGCAGCCGCGCCGGCCACCGCGATCGGCCACTCGATGACACCGGCCACGCCGAGCAGCCCCACGCCGGTGTACGCCGCGACGCGTCGCCCGCGCGGTGACACCACGCCCACCGCGTTCAGCGCGCCCTCGGCCGCCTTCGTCACCTCTTTGACACCCGGCACCTGCCGCAGGTGGTCCGGCGAGAACGCGCGAAGCGGTCCCGGAAGCCTGCCTGCCGACGACGACTGCTCCTCGCTCATACCGCCTCCGGTGACTGCCTTTGTCTGCTTTGCCTGCCTCCTGGTTCCCCAAAGGCCACCGACCAATCACACCTCTCACCGATGAGGGTGAATATCGGCGGCATACGCACGCGCCTGGCTTGCCGCCGCTGGACAGCCGGTCCTGGCGCGGTGGGTCACGCGTGGTCAGCGGCGTCGTCGCCGGCACCGGTGGCTCGGCTGTCGTCCGCGTGGACGGTGAAGGCCGCCGTGCGGACGGTGAAGGCCGCCGTGCGGACCGTGCCCCGGTGCTGGAAGTCCAGGAAGAGGCGGTACGCGCCCTTGCTCGGCGCGGTCGCGGTGAACGAGACCTCCGGCCCGGGCTTCGTCTCCCCGTCGCCCGGCTCGCCGTTGGGGTGGACGTGGAGGTACGCCAGGTCGCCCGCGCGCAGGGCGACGAGGTGGCCGTACGCGCCCAGGTACGGCTGGAGATCCCGCACCGGCTTGCCGTTCTTCGTCACGCGCAGCGTGAGTTCGCTCGGCTTGGTCGGGGTCAACTCGCCGTCGAGGCTGACCTGATAGCCGTCGACGGTCGCGGTGGTGGCGCGTTCCGGCAGCTCGGCCGGTTCATAAGAGCCGGTCACGGCGAGGTCCGAGCCGAGGGTCAGGCCCTCCTTCTCGCCCTTCGGGGTGAAGTCGGCGAAGACCCGGTAGCCGCCGGCCTTGGGCAGTTCGGCGGGCGTGGACCAGGTGCCGTCCGCGGCGCGGGTCGGGTGGAGGTGCCGGTACACGGTCAGGTCGCGTGAGGCGACGATGAGGTGCAGTTCCTTGCCGTGTGCGCGCCGGTACGCGGTCACTGGGCGGCCGGTGCTGTCCCGGACAACGGCGAACCGCAGCTCGGCGCGGGCCTTGGCCTTGAGCTCAGGGGTCTTCAGGTCGAGCGTGTAGCCGCGCTCGGCGACCTGCAGACCGCCAGGCGTGGCCGCGCCGTGCTCGGCGGCATCTCCCCCGTGGCCGTGCTGCGCGGCAGCGGGATCGGAGACGACGGGGTGCACCGCGCTTCCCACTCCGTATGCCGTGCCGAACGTCGCGGCGAGCGCGGCGGCGAAGGCGCCGACCTTCAGTCCGGTGTGCATGACGCATCCCCTTCTCCTGGGCCGCCCGACGGCGACCAATCGCCCTCACCATACCCCCGGGGGGTACTAGGTCAAGCGTGATCCCGACCTTGCCATACATACGGGCCGGGGGTATACATGAATCACGCCAGGCAATACCCCCGGGGGGTATGGTCGGCCGTAGCGACCCTTCTACAGGAGGAACAGACATGACCACCACCAGCCCCGACACCGGTCCCGGCACCCGCTCCGGCAACCCCTCCGGCGCCGCCGAAGTCGAGCTCGCCATCGGCGGCATGACCTGCGCCTCCTGCGCCGCGCGGATCGAGAAGAAGCTCAACCGCATGGAAGGCGTCGAGGCGACCGTCAACTACGCCACCGAGAAGGCCAAGGTCAGCTACCGCGGTACGGACGTCGCCGTCAGCGACCTGATCGCCACGGTGGAGGCCACTGGGTACACCGCTCAGGAGCCCGCCCCGCCGGCCCGGACGCCGGGTGAGTCCGGGGGCTTGGCCGAAGACGGCCACGAGTCGGACGACGCACTCCGGCCGCTGCGCCAGCGCCTGATCACCGCCGCCGCGCTCGCCGTCCCCGTGATCGCCATGGCGATGGTCCCGGCGCTGCAGATCGAGTACTGGCAGTGGCTCTCACTGACCCTGGCCGCACCCGTCGTCACGTACGCCGCCTGGCCCTTCCACCGCGCCGCCTGGACCAACGCCAAGCACGGCGCCGCCACGATGGACACGCTGATCTCCGTCGGCACGACGGCGGCGTTCCTGTGGTCGCTGTGGGCGCTGTTCTTCGGTACGGCCGGCACGCCCGGCATGACGCACCCCTTCGAGCTGACCATCGCCCGCACCGACGGCGCGGGCAACATCTACCTCGAAGCCGCCGCCGGCGTCACCGCGTTCATCCTCGCCGGGCGCTACTTCGAAGCCCGCTCCAAGCGCAAGGCGGGCGCCGCCCTGAAGGCGCTGCTCGAACTCGGCGCCAAGGAAGTCACCGTACTGCGCGACGGACGGGAAGTGACCCTGCCCACGGCCGAGTTGGAGGTCGGCGACCGCTTCCTGGTGCGGCCCGGCGAGAAGATCGCCACGGACGGCGCGGTGGTCGAGGGCGCGTCCGCCGTGGACGCCTCGATGCTGACCGGCGAGTCGGTACCGGTGGAGGTCACGGTCGGCGACAACGTCACCGGCGCCACTCTCAACGCCGGCGGCCGGCTCGTCGTCGAGGCCACCCGCGTCGGCGCCGACACCCAGCTCGCCCGAATGGCGAAGCTGGTGGAGGACGCGCAGAACGGCAAGGCCGCCGCCCAGCGCCTCGCCGACAAGATCTCCGCGGTCTTCGTGCCGATCGTGATCGCCCTCGCGCTGGCCACCCTCGGCTTCTGGCTGGGCAACGGCGCGGGCCTGACGGCCGCGTTCACCGCCGCCGTCGCCGTACTGATCATCGCCTGCCCCTGCGCCCTCGGCCTCGCGACGCCGACCGCGCTGATGGTCGGCACCGGCCGTGGAGCCCAGCTCGGCATCCTGATCAAGGGCCCGGAAGTGCTGGAGACGACCCGCAAGGTCGACACCATCGTGCTGGACAAGACCGGCACGGTGACCACGGGACGCATGACACTGCTCGCCACGCACGCCGCAACCGGCACGGACGAAACCGAAGTACTGCGGCTGGCAGGCGCGTTGGAGCACGCGTCCGAGCACCCGATCGCGCAGGCCGTCGCCGCCGGAGCGAGCGCCAAGGTCGGCGCCCTCCCCACTCCCGAGGACTTCACGAACATCGCGGGACTCGGTGTCCAAGGCGTCGTCGACGGCCATGCCGTCCTCGTCGGCCGCGAGAAGCTGCTCGCCGAGTGGGCGATCAAACTGCCGGCCGATCTGGAGCGTGCGAAGGCGGCAGCCGAGGCGGCCGGCCGTACGGCCATCGCGGTGGCCTGGGACGGCGAAGCACGCGCCGTCCTGGAGGTCGCCGACGCTGTGAAGGACACCAGCCCGGAGGCCATCCGGCGACTGCGCGCCCTCGGCCTGACGCCCATCCTCCTCACCGGTGACAACGAGGCCGTCGCGAGGACCGTCGCCGCGGAGGTCGGCATCGACGAGGTGATCGCCGAAGTACTCCCCCAGGACAAGGTCGACGTCATCAAGCGCCTCCAGGCGGAGGGCCGGTCGGTGGCCATGGTCGGCGATGGCGTGAACGACGCCGCGGCCCTCGCCCAGGCCGACCTCGGGCTCGCGATGGGCACCGGTACCGACGCCGCCATCGAGGCCGGCGACCTCACCCTCGTACGCGGCGACCTGCGCGCCGCCGCCGACGCCATCCGCCTCTCCCGCCGCACCCTCGGCACCATCAAGTCCAACCTCTTCTGGGCCTTCGCCTACAACGTCGCGGCCCTGCCCCTCGCCGCCTCCGGCCTGCTCAACCCGATGATCGCCGGCGCGGCCATGGCCTTCTCCTCGGTCTTCGTCGTCGGCAACAGCCTGCGACTGCGCGGATTCCAAGCGGCGGACCACTGACACGGAGGCCACTGAGCAGACCACTGAGCGAAGCAGGACGACCTGTCGTTCGGCGAGCGGGCTCGCTTCGGTATTGTCGACCGCGGAGGTTGTTGTGAGTGTGAATCGGCGAATGCAGACGGCCGGTGCCTGGGGGCATCTGCTGCTCGTCGTCGTGCTCGCGCTGGGCGTCTTCGTGATGCACACGGTGGGCCATCCCCGTGACACCTCCGGCCCGGCCATGGGGGCCGCGGCTCACGCGCCCGCCATGACCACTCACGGCAACGCCGGCAACGACGCCGCCGGTACGGTCTCACCTCAGTACGTCACGGCTGCCGCGCACGCTTCGGAACACAACACCAAGACGTCCTCCAACGCCCCGGGAGCGGGGATGGACATGACGTCTCTGTGCGTGGCCGTGCTCGGTGCCGGCATTCTCCTCGGCCTCCTCCGGGCGGCGCTGGCGCGCCGGGAGGACTGGTTGGTACGGCTTCGCGCCGAGGTCCTGGCCGCGCTGCGGCCCAATGCACCGCCGCCCAGACCACCGGACCTCGCTCACCTGTCTGTCCTGCGGATTTAGGCCGAACGCCACCGCGGGCGTTTCCCACTGCCCGCGTCTCTCGTTCGCCCACTCCGCAGAACACACAGACACGAGGTTTTTCGACATGACCGCCATCAAGCGCAGCATGCGCCGTCCCCGAGCCCGCCGTGTCGCCCTGGTCGGCGTCGTTGCCACCGCCGGGCTGGTGCTCGCCGCGTGCGGTAACAACGACACGAGCACCCCGGAGCACCACGGGGCCAAGGCATCGGCGTCGGCCACCCGGAGCGCCGGGGACAACCCCGCCCCGGGTGCGTTCAACAACGCGGACGTGAAGTTCGCGCAGCTGATGATCCCGCACCACCAGCAGGCCGTGGCCATGTCCGAGCTCGCCGACGGGCGCGCCAAGGACCCGCAGGTCAAGGACCTGGCGACGGAGATCGAGAAGGCCCAGGGCCCGGAGATCGAGAAGATGCGGTCCTGGCTCAAGGCGTGGGGCAAGCCCGAGTCGAGCAGCAGCATGCCCGGCATGGACCACGGCTCCGGCTCGGACAGCTCCAGCATGCCCGGGATGGACCACGGCTCCGGATCCTCGGACGGCTCCGGGATGTCCGGGATGATGTCCGCCAAGGACATGGATGAGCTGAAGGCCGCCACGGGCACGGACTTCGACACGATGTTCGTGAAGATGATGATCGACCATCACAACGGTGCGATCGACATGGCCGAGGACGAGCAGAAGAACGGCAAGAACGCCACGGCCAAGAAGCTCGCCGACGACGTGGTGAAGAACCAGAAGGCCGAGGTCGAGCGCATGAACAAGATCCTCGACCGCCTCTGACCCACTCGCCGCACAGCGGCCGCACTCCCTTCGCCGAGGGGGGCGCGGCCGCTCCTTCCCCGGCGTCATGGCACGGCTGCGCGTTGCCCGACGCCGGGGACGGCTCGGACGAGCGCCAGCACACTCAGACCGAACATCAGCACGCCCAGGGGCAGGTGGAGCTCAGGGACGTGGGCGATGCCGAGCACGACCTGGGCCGAGGCGAGTACGAGGAAGCCTGACGCGTGCCAGACAGGCCACGGCGAGCCGCCGCCCGGCTTCCACGCCAGGAGTGCCGCGAGTACGTACAGCATCGTCGCCCCGTACATCACACGGGCTCCGACGCTGTGCAGCGTCTCTCCATAGGCCCAGGTCAGCAGTAGTCCGGCGGAGACCGCCTGCAGAAATATGGTCAGGGTCTGCAGGCCGATCGCCACCCGCAGTAATAAGGAATTGCGCTGCGCGTTCGCCGTCGTCGACACCTGAGTGGCCATGCCACGGTCTCCTCTTCTGCTGTGGGGCAGTCGATCGGTCGTGGTGGCACCCGAGGCGCCGCGTCCCACTCGACATCGCCGGAACCGTCACGGTGCCGCACCGTGGACACCTGACCGTGGACGCCTGTCAGACCGATCGCATCTGCTGGGTGGACTGCAACACCGAGGTCAGGAAGCGACGCACCGTCTCCAGCTCGCCCGTCGCGAAGTCCTCCGCGACCGCCACCACCTCACCGATCACTGGTCCGAAGAAGGCCCAGCCCAGTTCTGTGGCCTTGTCCTCCACCTCCAGCAGCACGCGTCGCCGATCAGCGGTGTCCCTGCTGCGCCGGACCAGTCCGAGCCGCTCCAGCCGGTCGACCAGCGCAGTGGTCCCGGCCGAGTTCAGACACAGCTGCCGGCCGAGCCATCCTGGCGTTGCGGGGGTGCCGTCCCGTGCCGCGTCCAGCAGGTGGATCAGCGCGCGCACGTCGGTGGGGTGCAACCCGTGGCGCGCGGCGAACTCGGCACCGAGCAGGTCGAACTCCACGGTGACCGCACGCAACAAGTGGACCAGCCCCATCGTTGGGTTCTGATCGTCCATGCACACTCCTGGGGACTCCGACGTAACATCTCGCTCAACGAGAGTATCGCTGAACGAGAGGAATGCCCAGTGTCCCTGGCCGCCTTCAACCTCGCCTACGACGAACTCCGCGTCCGCTGGCCGAAGTTCACTGAGGAGCACGACGTCGACACCCCGTACGGGCGCACCCGGGTCCATGTGTACGGACCGGCCGACGGCAGTCCGCTGGTGCTGCTGCCCGGCGGCCTGGCCACCGGTCTGGTCTGGTTCGCCAACGCGGCAGTTCTCGGTCAGCGCTACCGGGTCCACGCGGTTGACCTGATGGGCGACGCCGGCCGCACCGAACGCCGCGGCACCCCCCTGAAGAACGCCGATGACCTGACCGCCTGGCTGGACGCCCTGCTGGACGGGCTCGGGCTCGCCGGCACGCATCTGTGCGGCCACTCCTACGGTGCCTGGCTGGCCGTCAGATACGCCTTGCACGCACCAAAACGGGTTACCCGCCTCGCCCTCGTCGACCCCACTCAGGTCTTCGCCGGCTTCCGCCCCGGCTACCTGCTGCGGGCGCTGCCCACTCTCCTCCGCCCCAGCCAGGACCGTGCCCGCTCCTTCCTGGCCTGGGAGACGGCACATACCCATCCGGACGAGACCTGGCAGCGCCTCTATGCCCTGGCCACCACCGTTCCCAGCCGTAAGCTCATCGCCGGCGGCCGCCCCCGGGCGGCCGACCTCCGCATGCCCGTACTGGTCCTGCTCGCCGAGCACAGCCGCGCCCACAACGCCCACCACGTGGCCGACCGAGCCCGCCGAGTACTCCCACAGGGCGAGGTGGCAGTGCTCCCGGGGGCCACCCACCACTCCCTGCCACTCACCGCACCGGAACAGCTGAACAACCGGCTGGCGGAATTCCTCAACTGACGGCCCCCGGACGGAACTGTTCAGCAGGATGGATGCCTCCAACCTGGTCTCAACGAAGCGCCCTAGTCGGCCAGGTGGGCGATGAGGGCCTTGGTGACGTCTTCGGTGGAGGCGGTGCCACCGACGTCGCGGGTGAGGATGCCGGCGGCGGTGGTGGCCCGGATCGCCTCGTTCAGCCGGGCGGCCTGTTCGGGCAGGCCGAAGTGGTCGAGCATGAGGGCGGCGCTGCCGACGGCCCCAATGGGGTTGGCGAGGCCCTGCCCGGCGATGTCGGGTGCGGAGCCGTGGACGGGCTCGAACATGCTGGGGAAACGGCGTTCGGGGTTGAGGTTCGCGCTGGCGGCGAGGCCGAGGCTGCCGGCCAGGGCGCTGCCAAGGTCGGAGAGGATGTCGGCGTTGAGGTTGGAGGCGACGACGACGGAGAGGTCCTCGGGCTTCAGGACGAACTTCGCCGACATCGCGTCGACCAGTACGCTTTCGGTCTCCACGTCCGGGTAGTCCTGGGCGACGCGCTTGAAGACATCGTCCCAGAGGACCATGCCGTACTGCTGTGCGTTGCTCTTGGTGACGCTGGAGACCTTGCGCCGGTCGCGGGTACGGGCCAGGTCGAAGGCGAAGCGCATGATGCGTTCGCAGCCCACTTCGGTGAACAGCGCGGACTGGATGGCGACTTCACCCCCGGGCCCGCGACCGGAGAGGTTGCGGCCGCCGAGCCCCGCGTACTCACCCTCGCTGTTCTCGCGTACGACGACCCAGTCGAGAGCGGTGTCATCGGCCTTGCGCAGGGGGCTCTGGACGCCGGGCAGGAAGTGCACCGGGCGGACGTTGGCCCACTGGTCGAAGGACTGACAGATCTTCAGGCGCAGTCCCCACAGGCTGATGTGGTCGGGGACGGTGGGCCAGCCGACCGCGCCGAAGTAGAGGGCGTCGAAGTCCTTGAGCCGGTCGAGTCCGTCGTCGTCGATCATCTTGCCGGTCTTGGCGTAGTAGTCGCAGCCCCAGGGGAACTCCTCCCAGTCGAAGGCGAAGGCGCCGTGGGAGTCCTCGGCCAAGGCGTCCAGTACGGCACGGCCTGCGGCGACCACCTCGGCGCCCACGCCGTCGGCGGGGATGGCGGCGATGCGGAATGTTCGGGGCGTGGTCACGGGTGCCTCCTGCGTGAGCTGGACGGGGATCTTTCGATCTTTCCTCGTTCACGAGTCAACACAGCGGGGCGGGAACCCGTCCAAGACGTGCTTCCGATGCGACCTATAGGTGGCATCGATGAGTTCTGGCCCTGAGTTCTGGCTCAGCGGAGTCGATGGGTTATGGCTGAGTGGAGTCGACGAGTTGTGGCTCAGCTCGGAGGCGATGGGTTATGGCTGAGGGGAGTCGGTGGGTTCTGGCTGTGTCTGCGTGCGTTGGCGGGCGAGTGACTCCGTCAGGTGCAGGAACGAGCGTGCTCCGGGAGTGAGATGGGCGGGCAGACTGATCATGGCGACATGAAGGTAGGCGGTGTTTTCGATCGGCGCGACGACCGCTCCGCAGCGTCGTGCCAGTCGCGTCCACGACGACGGCAGCACCGCGACGCCGACCCCGGTCAGGACGAGCGGGAGGATCGAGGTCCGGTGGTCGACGACCGTGACGATCTCGGTGCCCGTGCCGCCGGCGGTGATGTCGTCGACGATGCTGCGCATCAGACTGCCGGTGCGGGAGGCGATGAGCTTCTGCCCGGCCAGATCGCCCGGGCGCACGGCGACGCCGTCCCGGTACGTACCGTCCGGTGGAGCAACGACCACGAACGGCTGCTCCTCAACGGGCAGCACGTCCACACCGGCGACCTTTACGGGAGCGGCCGATCCCAGCAGGCCCAGCTCGCATGCACCGCTGCGTACCAGGGACACGACCTCTTCGGGGGTGAAGGCGGCCTGCGTGCTCACCGTCACGCCCGGGTGCAGCTCGGCGAAGCGGTGGATGAGGGTGCTCAGCGGCTCGATGCCCGGGGAGGGCATGGACGCCACTTCCACGGTTCCCCGGTGCAGTCCGGACAGCGAAGCGGCGGTGTCCCGTACTGCTGCCATGTCGCGCAGGACCCGGCGGCTGGGGCCGAGCAGTTCGGCGCCTGCCTCGCTGAGGACGACCCCGCGGCCCACCCGGTGAAAGAGTGCGACCCCGAGGTCCGCCTCGAGGTTGGCCATCGACTGGGACAGCGACGGCTGGGCCACATGCAACGCCGCGGCGGCCTTGCTGAAGCCGCCGTGCTCGACTATGGCGAGGAAGTATTCGAGCTGCCTGGCGTCCATGACCCCTCCAAAGGCGGAAACATGTTCGACAGGCGCAGCCTATCGGCCAGGCAGCAACCGGCCTCCCGCGCCGGGCGGGCCGGTGACCGTGACATCGCGGGTGGTGAACCCGGCGGCGCGGGCGGCTGCCACGCTGCCCTCGCCACCGTCTGCGAGCGGCAGCCGGTGTACTCGGATGTCCGGAGCCTTGGATCGCAGGCCGGTTTCGAGCGCGGCGGCGACCTCCTCGGCGGTGAGCGAGCCCTTGAACTTGTCCGGGGCGATCAGGACGGTGGTCATCGCGGCGCCACCTCAGCTCCCTGGGACCGGTCCGCGACGGCACCGCGGACGGCCGCCGGGGTACCCCCGGGCTCCTCGTCCGCACTTGGGCTCTCCGCCACGCTCGGGGCCTCGGCCGCGGCGATCGCCTGGTCGGAAGCGGGTGCGTCGCGCCCGGCGAGCACCGCCCGGGCCCGTTCCAGGTCGAGGTTCTTCTCCCACTTGGCGACGAACAACGTGGCGACCGCGTTGCCGTAGAAGTTGACCAACGCCCGGCACTCCGACATGAACTTGTCGATGCCGAAGATCAGCATGATGCCGGCGGCCGGCACGTGGCCCACCGTCGACAGTGTCGCGGTCAACGCGATGAAGCCGCCACCCGCCACGCCCGCGGCCCCCTTCGACGTCAGCAGCATCACCGCGAGCAGGCCCAGCTGCTGCCCGATCGACAACGGCGTGTCCGTGGCCTGGGCTATGTAGAGGGTGGCCAGGGAGAGGTAGATGGCCGCACCGTCGAGATTGAAGCTGTAGCCGGTCGGTACGACGAGCCCGACCGTGGACTTCTCCACGCCCATGAACTGCAGCTTGCGCATCAGGCCGGGGAGCGCGGGCTCGGCCGTCGAGGTGCCCAGTACCAGAAAGAACTCGTCCTTGAAGTAACGGAACAGCTGGAAGATGTTCAGCTTCACAAAGGCGGCCAGGACCGTGCCCAGCACCACCACGACGAACAGGATCGACGTGACGTAGAACAGCGCTATCAGCGAGCCGAGGCTGGTCAGGGTGGAGAGCCCGAACTTCCCGATGGCGTAGGACATCGCGCCGAACGCACCCAGTGGCGCGGCCTTCATGATGAAGGCCAGTACCTTGAACACCACTTCGGTCAGCCGGTGCACGCTCGCGATGATCGGCTCGCCGATCTTCCCCACGCTTTTGAGCGCGATACCGAAGATCACGGCAAGAAAGATGACCTGCAGGATGTCGCCCTCGACGAACGCACCGAAGACACTGTGCGGCACCAGGTTGGTCAGGAATTCCCACCAGTGCTGATGCTCACCGCTCTTGATGTACTGGTCGGCCTCGCCCGACGTGCTGATCGTGGACGGGTCGGCGTGCACTCCGTCGCCGAGGCGGAAGACGTTGATGGCGATCAGACCCGTCACCAGCGCGACGATGGTGCCCACCTGAAAGTACGTCAGGGCCTTGATGCCGGTCAGGCCGACCTTCTTCAGATCCGCGACCCCCGCGATCCCCCCAATGATGGTCAAGAACACGATCGGCCCGATGAGCATCTTCATCGCCGCGATGAAGGTGGTGCCGATCGGCTCCATCGAGGTGGCAAGATCCGGCCATCGCCAGCCCAGCAGGATTCCGCTGACGATCGCCAGCAGCACCTGCACGTACAACTGCCGCCACCACGGTTTCGCCGGCGTGCCACCGACCACTGCGGCAGGCGCTGGGGTCTGCGTCATTGCAACCTCCTCCAGGCGCGAAGAGGGTCCGGCCTGGCGTGTTCCCAGCAACTGCCGTGCGTTGGCTCCGCATATCGCGCGCCCGGCAGGTGAAGCCGCGACCCACGTGACGCCGAGCCCGATCAGCGCCACGCAAACTGGCAGCCACAGTGAACCCGGTCACACTGCACAGGGTCCACGACCAAAAATCGATGCCCCGTATAGGCCCGGCCTATATGACCGCGAGCAAGCGACGCGGCCTGTTGCGTGGTGGGTGATGCGTGGTCGGCGATGCGTGGTGACTGGCTACTGGCTACTGGCGATTGCCGGCCAATACGTCGGCCGCGATACGCAGGTCCGATACCAGCCCCGCGTACGACGCCTCGCGGTCCTCGGACCGCAGGATCGCCGACGGGTGGAGCGTCGCGACGACGAACCCCATTTCCTGAGGGAGAGCGATGAGGGTGCCCCGGTCCTTCGTCACCCGGAACGACGGCCCCAGCAGCGCCTTACCCGCGGTCGCCCCGAGCGCCACCACGACCTCCGGCTCGACCAGGCGCAGCTCGGCATTCAACCAGGGACGACAGGCCGTCATCTCCCGCAAGCTCGGCGGCTTGTGGATTCGCCGCTTGCCCCGCGTCGCGGTGGTGAACTTGAAGTGCTTCACCGCGTTGGTGACATACGCCTGATCAACGTCGATGGCGGCTTCCCGCAGCGCTTTGTGCAAAAGACCGCCGGCCGGCCCGACGAACGGCTCGCCCTGGCGATCCTCCTGATCGCCCGGCTGCTCGCCGACGAGCATGATGCGTGCCGAGGTACTGCCCGCTCCGAAGACGGTCTGTGTGGCCTCCCGGAACAGCGGGCAGCCCTGGCAATCCGCCGCGGCACGCCGATAAGCGGCGAGCCCCCCGCGCCGGGGCAGGTACGGGGTGGCGTCGTGCTCCTGCCCGGCGGAGTCACTGTCGCTTCCGGTCATCGGCGTCGTCTCCTGAGTCGCTTCAGTCCACCACTGGTGCTGGTGCACTACGCCCTGCTCCAGACCATTTTCGCCGGGTTTCGCCGCCACCGCAGTCGGACACGCCCGCACCGAATCGACCGCCCCTCGCCGCACAGGCACCACCGGGGGCTACGGGCGCCAGGCGTTTCCGTCAGGCCACGCAGAAATTGAGACGCCAAAGGTGACGATGTCAGGCTCAATGATGGGAAGTCTTCTTCTCCCAGGAGAAGAGAGTAGAAGTCGCCCATTCCACCCCGTGAGCGTTGACATACCGCTTCTTCACCCGGCTATAGTTCCGCTCGCTCGAATAAGGCAGGCGTTCGAGTGCCCCCCACGCTCTGTCCGCGCTGCTCGCTTCCACGAGCGTGCGCCCAGGATCACGGGTGCCTGCTCACTGTGGTGGAGGGCAAGTTTCCATGCGTCGTTACCTGATGTATTTAGCGTTCTGTACCGCGCTCATCGCGGCACTCCTGACGATCGATACGGGCCGCAGCCAGGCCACCGGCACCGGCAGCGGCACCGGCAGCGGCAGCGGCACCGGCAGCGCTGGTGCCAGGGCTCAGACGACAGGCCGCGAGGCGGCGACATCCCGCAGCGAAGCCACCTACGCCTACGGCTCGCACACCCGCCAGAAGCTGGACGCCTACTGGAAGCCCACCAGCGGCACCCAACCCGGCGTCGTCATCCTCCACGGCGGTTACTGGTACGAGGACTCCGGCTGGGCCACCTGGTCCCGCACCTTCGCCGACGCCGGCTACGCCACCTTCTCCGTGGACTACCGCCTCAACTTCGACGCCCCCTGGCCGGCGCAACGTAACGACGCCCTCTCCGCCCTCGCCTGGATCAAATCCAACGCGGCCCGCTTCGACCTCGATCCGAACCGCATCGTCATCGTGGGATCGTCCGCCGGCGGTCAGATCGGCACCGCCGTCGCGACGTACGGCTCGGGAAAAACCCGCGTCAAGGGCGTCGTCGGCCTCTCCCCCGTCGCCTCCCCCTACCGCGCCTGGAACGACGGCAACCACACCACCAGCACCGCAAAGGAACGAAAGGTCCGCGACAACGCCACCGTCCTGACGCGCTGCTACCCGGACCCCGCGGACGTCGGCACCTCCATGCACCCGAGCTGCTGGGGCACATGGAAGGACACCGTCGTCAAGAACCGCGCCTCCGGCGCCAACGACGCCCCCATGTACCTCCTCCACTCCGAAAACGACTTCATCCCCGTCACCCACTCCACCGACCTCGAACGCGCCGAGGAAGTCGACCACGACATGCCCGCCAATGGCGTCACCGTCGAAACGGTGCCGGGAGATGCCCACGGCGGCGCCCTCCTCAACGCGCCCGGCATCAAGAACAAGGTGATGTCCTGGATCGGTGCGCGCACTTAGGATTCCCTATAGGACTCCCCATAGGGTTCCCAATAGGACTCCCAAAAAGTGGTGGGCGACGTGGACGGTCATCCGGGATATTGGTCGCCATGAATGAGGTCAAGGTCGTCGTCGCCCATTCCGAGCGCGCTACCCTGCGCGTCGGCGACGTGTTTCTGAAGGTGGACACCGATCAGGCGCGCATCGACGTCGAGGTCGAGGCGATGGCCCTGGCGCCGGTCCCGACCCCGGAGGTCCTGTGGCGCAAGCCTCCCGTGCTCGCGATCGCCGCGGTCCCGGGGGCGGCGCTCGGCCGCCTCGGCGAGCCGTCGACCGCGTCCCCGGCGGCGTGGGCCGCGGCGGGCGCCGCCCTCCGGAAGCTCCACGACGCACCGTTGCCGCCCCGGCCCGGCCGGGCCGGTCGGGACCTCGACGAGCTGGCGGCGGACCTCGACGGCGAGTGCGAGTGGCTCGTGGCGAACGGCGTCCTGCCCGCCGACCTGGTCACCCGCAACCGCCAGGTCGCCGAGGCCGCGCTCCGGCCGTGTCCTCCGGCGTTCACGCACGGCGACCTGCAGATTGCCCACGTGTTCGTCGACGGCGACGAGATCACCGGCATCATCGACTGGTCCGAGGCGGGCCAGGGCGATGCCCTGTACGACCTCGCCACCCTCACGCTCGGACACGAGAAGCACCTCGGCGACGTCATCGCCGGCTACGGCACCGACGTCGACCTCGACGTGATCCGCGCGTGGTGGTCGTTGCGAAGCCTGCTGGGAGTTCGCTGGCTGGTCGAGCACGGCTTCGACCCGACCGCGCCGGGCTGTGAGATCGACGTGCTGAGATCCCGGATGTGAGAGGTCGGTGGTGCGCCGGTCCTTGCCGACGGCCAGCCCGACCCGGGCCGAAGGCCCGGCCTGTCCCGACCAGGCCCGGCCTGGCCCGGCCTGTCCCGGCCTGGCCGCCGCCGGTCACCACCGCATCCGCACGCCGCGTCACCGCGTCACCGCATGGTGAACTTCTTGCGCCAGGCCAGCGAGACGTATACCAGCGCCACCAGCACCGGTACCTCGATGAGTGGGCCGACGACGCCCGACAGTGCCTCGCCGGAGGTGACGCCGAAGGTGGCGATGGCGACCGCGATGGCCAGCTCGAAGTTGTTGCCCGCCGCGGTGAAAGCCAGGGTGGCGGTGCGATCGTACGCGAGGCCCAGGCCCTTGCCGAGGAGGAACGTGCCGAAGAACATCACGGCGAAGTACACCAGCAGCGGCAACGCGATCCGGACCACGTCCAACGGCTGTGAAGTGATCGTCTTCCCCTGCAGGGCGAAGAGGACGACGATCGTGAAGAGCAGGCCGTACAGCGCCCACGGGCCGATCTTCGGCAGGAAGCGGGACTCGTACCGGTCCCGGCCGAGCTTCTTCTCGCCGATGCGGCGGGTGAGGAAACCGGCGAGCAGGGGGACGCCGAGGAAGACGATCACGTTGAGGGCGATGTGCCAGACCGGGACGTCCAGGCCCTGCCCGTTGCCCAGGCCCAGCCACCGCGGCAGCAGGTCGAGGTAGAACCAGCCGAGCAGGCCGAAGGCGACGACCTGGAAGATCGAGTTCAGGGCGACGAGGACGGCGGCGGCCTCGCGGTCGCCACAGGCCAGGTCGTTCCAGATGATCACCATGGCGATGCAGCGCGCCAGGCCGACGACGATGAGGCCGGTGCGGTACTCGGGCAGGTCCGGCAGGAAGACCCAGGCCAGCGCAAACATCACGGCCGGCCCGACGAGCCAGTTGATGACCAGCGACGACACCATGAGCTTCGTGTCGCCGGTGACCGTGTCCAGCTTGTCGTAGCGGACCTTGGCGAGGACCGGGTACATCATGATCAGCAGGCCGAGGGCGATCGGGAGCGAGATGCCGCCGATCTCGACCTCGCTGAGTGCGTCGCCCAGCCCGGGGATGGCCCGTCCCAGGCCGAGGCCGATGGCCATGGCCGCCAGGATCCACCCGGCGAGGAAGCGGTCGAGTGTCGAGAGCTTGCCGACGACCCCCACTTCCTCGGTGCTGGTCACCTCGGTAGTGGATGGGGGTGCTGTCCTGGTCACGGGCAGGGCCTCTTTCGCGCACTGTCGACGGTCGTACGGGCGGACGCGGCCAGCTCCGCGAACTGACCGGCCAGGTGGTCGATGACGTCAGGACGCAGCTTGTAGTAGGTGAAGCGGCCGCACGGCTCGGTATCCACCACTCCTGCCTCTCTGAGCACCTTCAGGTGATTGGAGAGGTTGGTCTGCCGGGCGCCGGTCTCCGCCACCAGGTGGGTCGTACACAGCGTTTCCCTTGCGAGCAGTTGCACGATCTTCAACCTGAGCGGATCGGCGAGGACTCGGATCAGGTCGGTATCGGCTGACGTCATCATGCGCTGATGTTGTCACATCAGTGGGTGCTGACACCATTCTGCGCTGATACCATTCTGTGCTGATACCACCCCGCACTGTCACCCCGCGCGACAAGCGAGAACCTGACGTCCGAGAATCGCTGGGAAGCTGAATGCCCGTCAACACCTGCGGCTGATGCGGGTGTTGCGGCATCCCCGCCTGACCGAGTGACGTCACGCGTTCCTAGAGTGGGCACATGCGCGATGGAACCGATGGCGAGTCGAGGCCGCAGCTACCGTTGATCGAGGGCGAGGAATTCACCTGCGGCCCTCCGCTCGGCGTGGATCCCATGCCGCGCCCGGAAGCCGAGCAGCTCGCCAAGACGCTCAAGGCGGTCGCGGATCCGACCCGGCTCCAGATGCTGAGCCTGCTGCTGGCCGCGCCGGACGGTGAGGCCTGTGTCTGCGATCTCGCCGCGCCTTTGGAACAGGCCCAGCCCACCATCAGCTATCACCTGAAGGTCCTCGCGGACGCCGGGCTGGTCGCACGGCGTCGGTACGGAACGTGGATGTGGTACTCGGTCCGCCCTGACCGCGCCGACCTCCTCTGCACTCTCGTGTGCGCGCGGGCCTGAGAGCAGCAGGAGGCAGCGGGTCCTTGAATGCGGTCGGCGAATACTCGGCGAGTAGTCGGCGAGTATTAGCGAGTTGCCGGCGAGTGCTTTGATAAAGGCCACTACGGGGCTGAGACGCCAACTTCCCGCCATATGACGGACGTTGCATTCGGTACAGAGCGCATCGAAGGAATTTGCCCTCAATCCGAACTCTTCGGGCTTTCCTGCCCTGATGTGCATCAGTTTCCTGACGCCCGCGGACCTGGCGGAAGGTGAGGCCCGTTACATCAACCGCTCCCGGCACCGGCCCGCCACCGATTGGCGTCGAGGCCGCTTCCGGCCACCGGAGGCAAGATCTGCCCAGGAAGCGCGAAGCTGGATATCCTCAAGGCCGCGAGCTGCGGATATCGAGCGTCACTCATGCGATGCTGGATTATCTCGCATAATGAGACAAGGGGGGCGCGTGCTTGAGGCATTAAAGACCGAGGAGACCTCGCATGCGATTGGTGCGCCGCGCCCGCCGTCGGTAGGGACCGGCTGGTACACATCTCCGGGGATCCGCCCCCCGTTGCCACGAATGTGCCGTCGCGCCCGCACAAAACGCCCAACGGAGATGGAAAAACTCATGCTTGACGTTCTGGGAATGAACGCCATCACTGAATCTGTTTACCGAGGGATGCTGTCCCACCCCAACGACGGAGTGGCGGAACTCTGTACCCGGCTGGGCCTCACCGACCAACAGGTACGCACGGCGCTGGACCAGTTGAGCGAGATGGCGCTGATACGCCCCTCGGCCGACGACCCGCAGCACATGCACGCCGTCAGTCCGCACCTGGGCATGGAGATCCTGCTCGCCCAGCAGCAGGCCGAACTCGCGGCCCAGCAGCAGCGCGTGGAGGAGAGCAGGGCCGCGGCCGTCAGGCTCATCTCGGAGTTCACCGAACGGGAATCCGGTGGGTCCGGGGCCGACGTGGAGCATCTCGAAGGCATCGACGCCATCCGGGACCATCTGTCCGCGATGAACCGAGAGGTCGAGGAGGAGATGCTGGGCTTTGCCCCAGGGGGTGCGCAGACGGCAGCCAATATGCGCAACTCTCGGCCGCTCACGGAGCAGTTGATCGACCGGGGCGTCAAGATGCGGACGCTCTACCTCGACAGCATCCGCAACGATCCCGCCACCGTCGCCCATGCCGACTGGCTCACCTCCGTCGGCGCACAGGTACGCACCGTACCCACCCTGCCCAACCGGATGATCATCGCGGACCGCCGTATCGCCATCATCGCGACGAACAGCGACGACACGGCGGTGGGCGCCACCGTCCTGCGGGCACCGGGCATCCTCACCACTCTGTGCTCACTGTTCGAGACCACCTGGAGCAACGCCGAGCCGCTGGGCTCCTCTTCCGAACCGTCGGAGGATGAGGAGCTGACCACTCAGCAGCTGGAGACACTGAGGATGCTCGCGCTGGGCTATACCGACGAGACAATCGCCAAGCGGCTCGGCGTCTCGGCCCGTACGGCCCGGCGTATCTCCACCGCCCTCATGAACCATCTCGACGCACGCAGCCGCTTCCAGGCCGGCGTGCGCGCCGCCCAGCTGGGGCTCGTCTCGGACTGAACAGGGCGGCGAGCGGACCTGCGGCCCGACTGTCACCGGAAACCCGGAGGCAGCCGGGCCGCGGTCTTTCCCGGGGGCGTTTCCGCGGTCGTTCTCTGGCCGGTTCAGGACGCGGCATAAAACGGCCTGCGGTCACCTGTAGTGACAGTGTGCCGGAGGCCTCACCCTCGGCGTATGTATCTCGTTCACCTCGCACTTGAACCGCAGCCACCCGGGAATACGTTGCCCCCGGACACAGGCCGCATCATCGCCGCCTGCGCCACCGGCGAAGATGCCCTTGAGCACGTCGTTGTGCATTCCGACGCCCGGCCGCTTCCGGTCATCGGGTTCTATCTGCGCGCCACCGGCCTCGACGCGGCGGAAGCGGCGGCCGAGCGGGTCTGGCGGCGCGCGGTCGAGGCTCAACCCGCGCTGTCCGACTGGGAACTGAGGCGTGCCGAGGTTCCGCTGCTGATGCCCCACATGCTGTGGCCGGGCGTGGACAGCTAGCTCGGGGTCCGGTTCCGGGCCTGAATGGGCCAAGGCCACTTCGGTCCACTTGTTTCCTCTTCCGCAGGCTTCCGGGCGACGGCAAGCTCTTTCTCAGAACGAAAACGAACCCCCCGGAGAAAGGGCAGTAGAGATGAGCAAGCGAATTCTTCACAATGTGGCCGCCGGTGTCTTTGTCGCCGCTCTTGGATTCGCCATTCAGAATTCCGCGCAGAACGACGCTCCGGTCGAGCAGAAGAATTCCACGCAGCTCACCTCTCAGTCCTCGGACGAGCCCGGTTGGCAGTTCGCCTCTCAGTCCTCGGACGAGCCCGGTTGGCAGTTCGCCGCCGGCGCTGCGGACGAGCCGGGCTGGCAGCTCGTTGCCGCCAGTGCGGAGCCCGGCTGGCAGTAAGCCCCGCGAGTCACGCTCGCTCGCCCCGACCGCCTCTGCCGGACACTCCGGCGCATCAGCAAGAACCGCCAGAAAGGACGCAGCATGAGTGCTGAGGAAGTCCGGATCCAGGGCAACTCGGTCTCTGCCCTCGCCGAAGAGTTCGGTACCCCCCTGTTCGTCTACGACGCCGATGTCCTGGAGCAGACCTACTGCGAACTGCGCGGCCAGCTCCCCGATCCGGTCGACATCTTCTTCTCCTTGAAGGCCAATCCGAACATCAGCGTCTGCGGGTTCCTCAACTCCCAGGGCGCCGGCGCCGAGGTCTCCTCGTACGTCGAACTCACCACCGCGCTGAAAGCGGGCGCCGCAGCCGAGGACATCATCTTCCTCGGCCCCGGCAAGGATCTGCGGGAGCTCACGGCCTGCCTGGACGCCGGGATTCATGCGGTGGTCGTCGAATCGCTCGACGAACTCCGGCAGCTGGACGCGCTGATGGCGGAGCGCGGAGGCGGCGAATGCCCTGTGCTGCTCCGGGTCAACCCCGCCTTCGGCACCAAGGGTTCCGGGCTCGCGATGGGCGGCAAGCCACGCCAGTTCGGCATCGATGAGGCGGAACTCAGGCGGTCCAAGAGTGCCTTGGCGGAACTTCGGCACGTACGTGTGAAGGGCGTGCACGCTTACATGGGCACGCGCTTCCTCCATCACGAGGACGTCGTCCACAACACTCGCCAGATTCTGGCGACCGCCGAGGACTTGGCAGGACAGCTCGGATTCCCGCTGGAGACCGTGGACTTCGGCGGCGGCCTCGGAGTCGCCTACTTCGACAACGAGACGGACCTCGATATCGGCGCCTTGGGCGAGGGGATGCGCGAAGCGGTCGCGCCCTTCGCCGAACGCAACCCGAAATGCCGCCTGATCATGGAGCTCGGCCGTTACCTCACCGCCATGGCCGGCACCTATGTCGTACGCGCCCGGTACGTGAAGGAGTCCATGGGCGAGGCGTTCGTCGTCGCGGACGGCGGCACCAATCACCACATGGCGGCCGTCGGCGTCGGCAGCTTCGTCAAGCGCAACTTCCCCGTGCGCCACCTCAACCGACCCACCGACCCGCCCGCCCGCCGCTACTCCCTGACCGGCCCGCTGTGCACCCCCAATGACGTCGTGGCCAAGAAGGTCGAGCTGCCCGAGGTGAAGCCGGGCGACCTGCTGGGCGTCGAGCGCTCCGGAGCGTACGGACCGACCGCGTCTCCCGGCCTCTTCCTCAGCCACGGCTATCCGGCCGAGGTCATGGTCCACCGCGGCCGCGCCCGCCTCGTACGGGAGCGCGACACCACCGAGGACCTGCTGTCCAAGCAGCACCTCATCGACTTCGGCGCGTCTCACGGATCAGACGAATCGCCTTGAGTCGCACCGCACACCACGCGGCCAGAATCGGGCTCGACGTACTGGAACACGGCGAGCTCAGTCGGCTGCTCACCAGGCCTTGGTTCCTGCGCTTCAGCTACGCCCCCGAAGAGACCGCCCGCGCCGAGGCGATGGGAGCGGAACGCCGCCTGGAGTTCCTGGCCGGCAGATTCGCCGCCAAGGAAGCCATTCTCAAGGTCCTCGGCACCGGCATGCTCCAGGGCGTCGCCCCCCGCGAGATCTATGTGGACCGCGACGACGACGGAGCACCGGTCGTCCGGCTCCGCGGACGCGCCGCCAAGCTGGCGACGTCGGAGATCGCGCTGTCCATCACCCACAAGCAGAACGTCGTGGCGGCGGTTGCGATCAGCATGCCCTCCGCCATGGACGCAGACCCCGTAACCACCGCAGACCACGTAACCACCGCCGGCCCCGTCACCACTCCGGCGCTCAGCACCGACAGAAAGGAGCTCGTCATCATGTCCCCGGCGGACAACGGCGAGGAACCCGAGATCACGGCCTTCCTGCGCGTACGCATCGGTCAGGAAGAGGCCCACTACGGCGGCGGCCTGGTCGACGGCGCCCGCATCCTCCGGCTCTTCGGAGACCTCGTCACCGAGATCACCGTACGTACGGACGGCGACGAGGGACTGCTCTCGGAGTATTCCGGCATCCGCTTCACCGCTCCGGTGGCGCCGGGCGACTACGTCGAGGCCAGCGGGCGGCTCGTCCGGAGGACCAGGCTGCGCAGGGTGGTCGAGCTGCAGGCGTACAAGGTCATCGCGGCCCGCCCCGACTCGGGCCCCAGCGCCGCCGACGTCCTCGACGAACCGCAGCTCCTGTGCACGGCCACCGCCACGACGGTGGTCCCGCCGCCCAAGAAGAACGGCAAGAAGACCGCCAAGGACGCCAAGACCGCCAAGATCCCGGCCGAGTCGGCCGCCCTGCCGGCCAAGGCCGCCGCCCTCAAGGAGTCGTGATGGCCCCCACCCCCCACCTCCTGCACGACCTGCTCGACCAGGCCGCCGAGCGCGGCCCGGACTCCCCCGCTCTGACGAGCCAGGGCGTCAACCTCACCTACGGAGAGCTGGCCGAGGCGAGCGTCCGGCTGGCCGGCCGCCTCCACCGGGAAGGGCTGAGCCGAGGCGACCGTATGGTCGTGACCGCTTCCGACGGTGTCGGCATCACGGTCCTGGTGTACGCGGCATCGCGCCTCGGAGCCGTCTACAGCATCCTGCACGAGCAGGTACGCGGCGGTCCGCTGGAGCACGTGCTCACGGACTGCGAACCCGCGCTCCTGGTCTCCGACGACCCGGACGCCCTCGGCACCGCCACGGCCCACGGCGTGAGGTCGCTGCTGCTGGAGGATGTCCTGCGGCCCGCGCTCGATGCCCGTACGGACGCCGCCCCGCTGCCGCAGCGGCCCGGCACCCTCGCCGTCGACCCGATCAGCCTGATCTACACCTCCGGGACGACGGCACTGCCCAAGGCCGTGGTCAGCACCCATGAGCAGGTGGTCTTCGCGGCCTCGGCGATCCATGCCTGCCTCAACTACCGCAGCGATGATGTCGTTTACTGCCCGCTGCCGCTCTCCTTCGACTACGGCCTCTACCAGGTGTACCTCGCCGCTCTCAGCGGTGCCCATCTGCACCTGGGCACGGTCGCCGAAGTCGGCCCACCGCTCCTCCGCAGCCTTGAGGCGGCCGGCGCGACGGTCCTGCCCGGTGTCCCCTCGGTCTCCGACCGGCTGGCCTGGCTGGTCCGCCGCAGTCCCGGCAAGCTGAGCAAGCTGCGCCTGCTCACCAACACGGGTGCCGCGCTGAACGACAGCACCATGAAGAGCCTGCGTGAGGCCCTGCCCAACTTGCGCATCCAGGTCATGTACGGCCTCACCGAGTGCAAGCGGACCGCGATCATGCCTCCGGACGGCGACCTGGAACACCCGGGTTCGTGCGGTCTGCCGCTGCCCGGCACCGAGGTCTTCGTGATCGACGACGACGGGAAGCGGCTGCCTCCGGGCGAGATCGGCCAGTTCGTCGTACGCGGCCCGAATGTGATGGCCGGTTACTGGCGCCGCCCCGAACTGAACGCCGAGCGCTTCCCGCGCGCCGAGGGGCTCTTCCCCGAGCTGCGCACGGGCGACTACGGCTGGCAGGACGACCAGGGCTACCTGTACTTCGCCGGCCGCCGGGACGACCTCTACAAGGAGCGGGGCTTCCGGCTCAGCGCCACCGAGGTCGAGGCCGCCGCGACCCGTGTCGAGGGCGTGACGTCGGCGGCCGTGCTGCCTCCGCAGGGCAAGAAGTCCGCACTGCTCGCGGTGGTCGCCGACATCACGGCCGACGAAGTGCGCGAGCACATGCGTGAACAGATCGAACCCTTCAAGATCCCGCGGCGTTGCGTACGGCTCGACGCCCTGCCCACGAACGGCAACGGCAAGGTCGACCGGAAGAAGCTCGCCGAGCTGGTCGAACAAGCCTCCACGGGGACGCTCACCGATGTCCTCCAGTGGCGCCCTGCTCTCTGACCAGCATTCAACGAAGTACTCAACACGCCGTCAAAATCCCTATCCCTAAGGACATCTCATGGACCGCCAGAACGTCATCACCGCCCTTGAGCAGGCCCTGACCGAGGTGCTGGAGCGCCCCGTCACCGGGCTGAAGGGCGACGTGAAGCTCTTCGACGACCTGCACCTGGACTCGACCACCATGCTCGAGATGCTGATGTCGCTCGAGGACTCCATCGGGCTGGTCGTCGATCCGGAGGACCTGGACGCGGACGACTTCGTCTCCGTGGATACCTTCACCGACTTCGTCCTCTCCACGCGGCTCGCCGAGGCCGCGGTATGACCATCACCCAGCCGGATCTGAGCGTCTTCGAAACCGTCGAGTCCGAGGTGCGGAGCTACTGCCGCAGCTGGCCCACCGTCTTCGACCGGGCGCAGGGCAGCCGCATGTACGACGAGGACGGCCACGCCTACCTCGACTTCTTCGCCGGCGCCGGGTCGCTGAACTACGGCCACAACAACCCGGTCCTGAAACGCGCGCTGATCGACTACATCGAGCGGGACGGCGTCACCCACGGCCTGGACATGTCCACCACGGCCAAGCGGGCCTTCCTGGAGTCCTTCCAGAACGTCATCCTGCGGCCGCGCGACCTGCCCTACAAGGTCATGTTCCCGGGCCCGACGGGCACCAACGCGGTCGAGGCCGCGCTGAAGCTGGCCCGCAAGGTCAAGGGCCGCGAGTCGATCGTGTCCTTCACCAACGCCTTCCACGGCATGTCGCTCGGCTCGCTCGCCGTCACCGGCAACGCCTTCAAGCGGGCCGGCGCCGGCATCCCGCTCGTGCACGGCACCCCGATGCCCTTCGACGGCTACCTCGACGGGCAGCTGGCGGACTTCGTCTGGTTCGAGCGGCTGCTGGAGGACCGGGGATCGGGTCTCAACGCCCCGGCGGCCGTGATCGTCGAGACGGTCCAGGGCGAGGGCGGCATCAACGTCGCCCGCGCCGAATGGCTGCGCGCCCTCGCGGATCTGTGCAAGCGCCGTGACATGCTGCTGATCGTCGACGACATCCAGATGGGTTGTGGCCGCACCGGTGCCTTCTTCTCCTTCGAGGAGGCGGGCATCGTGCCGGACATCGTCACGGTCTCCAAGTCCATCAGCGGCTACGGCCTGCCGCTCGCGCTCACGCTCTTCAAGCCCGAGCTGGACGTCTGGGAGCCGGGCGAGCACAACGGCACCTTCCGCGGCAACAACCCCGCCTTCGTCACCGCCGCCGCCACCCTGGACACGTACTGGACCGACAGCCTCCTGGAGAAGCAGACCTCCGTGCACGGCGAGGAGATCGAGTCGGCGCTGCGGGACATCTCCACCCGCAACAGCGGCTCGGGCTATCGCGGCCGCGGGATGGTCTGGGGTCTGGAGTTCGCCGACAAGGGCCGCGCGACGCGCATCGCACGCCGCGCCTTCGACCTCGGCCTGCTCATCGAAACCTCCGGCGCGGAGAGCCAGGTGGTCAAGCTCCTGCCGGCGCTGACCATCTCGCCGGACGAGCTGGACGAGGGGCTGCGCACCCTCGAACGGGCCGTCCGCGAAACGGCCTGACCCGGCACCGCACACGTACACACAACGCACACCACGAACACCGAAGTACAGGCACAGAGAAAGGCATCAACGCACCATGATCGTTCGCTCCTTCGAGGAAATCGAGAACACCGACCGCCACGTCAAGGGCAAGAAGGGCACCTGGGAGAGCAAGCGCATCGTACTCGCCAAGGAGAAGGTCGGTTTCTCGCTGCACGAGACCACCGTCTACGCCGGCACCACCACGTCGATGCACTACGCCAACCACATCGAGGCCGTGCTCTGCGTCGAGGGCGAGACGGAGCTGACCAACGACGAGACCGGTGAGAAGCACTGGATCACGCCGGGCGTGATGTACCTCCTCAACGGACACGAGCGGCACACCCTGCGCGCCAAGTCCGACTCCCGCTTCGTCTGCGTCTTCAACCCGCCGGTCACCGGCCGCGAGGACCACGACGAGAACGGTGTGTACCCGCTCCTGACCGAGGACGAGGCGGCCTGAACCATGACTCTCACCGCACCCGAGCGCATCGACACCGAGCGCACCGCCGCCCCGCACACCGACCCCGCCGCCCCGACCGCCCCGGCCGCCAAGAAGCAGGCCGTCTTCCGCCGCCCGCGGATCGAGGACGGGCCGGCCGTATGGGAGCTGGTCGAGAACACTCCGGGACTCGACTCCAACAGCCCCTATTACTACACGCTTTGGTTCCGCGACTTCGCCGACTGCTCCCTGGTCGCCACCGTGGACGACGAGATCGTCGGATTCCTCACCGGCTATCGACGGCCCGACGAGCCGGACACGTACTTCGCCTGGCAGACCGCTGTCACCCCGCGCCACGGCATCCCCTTCCTCGGCGTGAAGATCTTCGAGCAGGTCGTCGTCGAGCAAGTGGCCAAGGGCGCCCGGTTCGTCGAAGCCACGGTGTCCGCCGAGAACAAGGCGATCATCATGGTCCTGAAGAAGATCGCCAAGAAGTACGCCGCCGAGGTCGAGACGAGCGTGCTCTTTCCCAGCAACCTGCTGCCGAGCGCTGCGGACGGCCCGGACGACGCCCACCACGACGAAGTCCTCTACCGCATCGGCCCCTTGTCGGCCGACTGACCCCGACACGGCGCTGACCTGCCCCTCCTCGGCTGACCTGGGTGCGTGTGCGGTACGGTCCGCAGCCGTACCGCACACGCACCCGAGCCATCACCCTCCACAGGATTGCCTCCATGACGCAGACGCAGACGACGCAAACGCAGACACAGACGCAGAGCTCCGAAACTTCCCCGACTGCCCGTGAAGCGCCCCGCGTTCACCGGGCCTGGTGGGTCGCGGCGGTAGCCGGCCTCACCATCATCGTCGCGGGCGCGTTCTCCACGATGCCGGGCCTCCTGGTCGAGCCGCTGCACAAGGAATTCGACTGGTCCCGCGGCTCGATCGGCTTCGCCGCCTCGGTGAACATGGTGCTGTACGGGCTCACCGCACCGTTCGCCGCCGCCCTGATGGACCGCTTCGGCATCCGCCGCGTCGTGGCCTGCGCGCTGACGGTCATCGCGGTGGGCGCGCTGGCGACCACGGTCATGACCGCCGCCTGGCAACTCACCCTCTTCTGGGGTCTCCTCGTGGGCCTGGGCACCGGCTCCATGGCGATGGCCTTCGCGGCGACGGTCACCAACCGATGGTTCGTGAAGCGGCGCGGCCTGGTCACCGGCGTCCTCGCCTCGACCAGCGTCTTCGGCCAGATGATTTTCCTGCCGCTGCTCGCCTGGGTCATCGACACCTACCACTGGCGGCCGGCCAACGTCTCCCTCGCACTCGGCGCCCTGGTCGTCGGCCCGCTGGTCTGGCTGCTCCTGCGCGACCACCCGGCGGACGTGAACCTGAAGGCGTACGGCGCCGAGGAGTTCACCCCGAAGCCCGCACCGGTCCCCGGTGCCGCCCGTCGTGCGATCGTCGTCCTCCGCGACGCCGCCAAGACCACCCCGTTCTGGCTGCTCGCCTCCGCCTTCGCGATCTGCGGCGCCTCGACCAACGGCATCATGTGGACGCACTTCACCCCCGCCGCGCACGACCACGGCATGCAGGCGACCGTCGCGGCCTCCCTCCTCGCGGCCATCGGCGTCTTCAACGTCGGTGGCACCGTCGCCTCCGGCTGGCTGACCGACCGCTACGACGCCCGGCGCCTGCTGGCCGCCTACTTCGCGCTGCGCGGTGTCCTGCTCTGCTTCCTGCCCATGATGATGTCGGCCACCGTCCAGCCGGCGATGATGTTCTTCGTCGTCCTCTTCGGCCTGCTGGACCTGGCCACGGTCCCCCCGGTCCTCGCCCTCTGCCGCGACTTCTACGACGAGGACAGCGCCATTGTTTTCGGCTGGGTCAACGCCGCCCACCAGGTGGGCGCGGCCCTCATCGCCTTCCTCGGCGGCGTGGCGCGTGACGCGTTCGGCTCGTACGACATGGTGTGGGTCGCCGTGGGCGTGCTGTGCGCCATGGCCGCTCTCATCTCCTTGACCGTCAGGCGGCCCCTGACCGTCAGGCGGCCGGCCGCCTGAGCCGGTACCACCAGAACTGGCGGTACCGGCTCAGGGCCGGGGTCAGTCCGTCCAGATGCGGCTGCTCAGGTCCGCGCCGCGCAGCACCTGTATGCGCCAAGGGGTGATGCGCAGTAGGTGGTACTGGGGGGCGGTCGGGCCCTGGGGCCAGAAGGTGTGTGGGTCGTATCCGACGCCTGCCGGGCTGTTCTGCCGGTAGAGGTCCCAGACGCGCGCCTTGGTCCCCTGGTCGGACACCCAGGCGGAGACGCTGTCGACGAAGACGGCGTTCTGCCGGGGGTTCCAGTACGAGTACGTCGTGTGCGGGTTGTTCGCCAGGTGGGCGATCTTGACCGGGGTACGGTACGTCGCCAGCCAGCCGATGGGGACTCCGTCCGCCACTTCCCAGATGGGCTGCACGACGCGGGCCCGGGGCCGGGCCTTGTGGTCCACGGTGGTCATCGTGCAGTAGACGATGTCCTGGATGTATTCCATGAAGGTGGCTTCGAGCTCGGAGAACGAACGGACCTTTGCAGCGCCCATCGCGGCACCTCGGGATTCATAGGGGGATCGGTGAAAGATCAACGCACGGGCGGGAAGTGGCCCTCGTGGACGAAGAAGTCGACGTAGGTGGCGAGGAGTTCGCGGGTCAGTGGCGGACACTCGATTCCCGTGCCGGCGAGAGCCGCGTCGGTTTCGGCGGTGTCGATGGGCGGATAGAAGGCGTCGGTGTCCGAGGTCATCATCTCGAAGGCGTGGAGAAGCGGGAGCAGGGCGTTGTCCCGGTCGGCGTGTACCGCCGCGCTCCACAGAGGACGGTCCAACTCGTCGAGCTGGTAGCCCAGTTCGCGTAGGTACGTCACACAGTCCGTCAGGCTGAGCGAGCTGCGGTTGAACAGGTGGAAGGTGTTGCCGGCGGCTTCCTCCCGGGTGGAGACGGCCAGGATCGCGGCGCTGACGTAGTCGACCGGCAGAAGGTGGAAACGGCCCTCGGCACCGGCCGGTACCGCACCCGCCTGCAGGAGGCCCTTGAGGGTGAGCCAGACGAAGTCGCGCGTCTGGCAGGCTCCGTTGTGCTGATCACCGGATACCACGTCGACCCGGTACACGGACACGGGCAGGCCCCGGTCGCGGGCGATGCCGATGACCTGTTCGGCGACCCACTTGCTCTGGAGATAGCCGCTGGGCAGCGCGTCGGCGGGCCCGGTCGGATCGGTCACCTGGAGCGGGACGCCAGGCGTGACCGGGCCGTTGAACACGCCCACCGTCGAGACGTAGTGCACCGGAACCGTGCGGTGGCGGGCCGCGAGCCGCAGGATCTCCTCCGTGCCGGACACGTTCGCCGGGCGCAGCGCCCGGTACGGGTGCAGCCAGTGGACGGTGGCGCCCGCGTGGTAGACCACGTCGACCGTGCGGGAGAGCGTGTCGAAGGTCTCCTCGGTCAGGCCCAGGCGCTCCTCGGCGAGATCGCCGACGACCACGTGGAGCCTGCTCTCGTCCATCGCTTCCCAGACGCGGTACCACTCAAGGCTTTCGCGCAGTCGCGCGCGGGCGGTTTGTTCGTCCGCGCCCCGTACCAGGCAGTGGATCCGGGCGGTGGTGGTACGCATCAGGTCGCGCAGCAAGAAGGCGCCGAGGAACCCGCTCGCTCCGGTGAGCAGCACCTCGTCCGGGTTGGCCACGGTGCGTACGACCTGGGCGGCGGGGCGGATGTCGGCGGCGAGCCTGATGTCGGCTGCGTGGTCGGTGGTGTCCGGTACGCCCGCGTCCTCGCCGCCGGAGGAGAGGAGTTCGGCCCGCAGGTGTGCGGCCAGGTCCCGGGGAGTCGGGTGGTCGAAGACCACGGTCGCCGGCAGGCTCAGACCGCTCACCGTGGCGATGCGGTTACGCAGCTCCACCGACGTCAGCGAGTCGAAGCCGCTCTGTTGCAACGGACGTCCGGGGTCGATTCCGGTGGCGTCGCCGCGGCCGAGCACCCGGGCGACCTCCCCCATGAGGGCGTCCAGGACCAAGGCGTGCTGCTCCTGCTCGCTCAGGCCCGCGAGCCGGTCGGCGAGCGCGGGGCCCGTATCGGCCGTGCCGCGAGCCGTGCCGCGCACCGGGGTCTTCACCAGTCCGCGCAAGAGCGCCGGGACGGTGGCCTGCTGCCGTACGGCGGACAGGTCGAGCGGGGTGGCCACTGTGTACGCCCGGCCGCCGCGCAGGGCCAGGTCGAACAGGGCCGGGCCCTGCTCCTGAGCGACCGGGAGGAATCCGCTGCGGGCGATCCGCTTGAGGTCCGTTTCGGTCAGGTCGCCGGTCAGGCCCGTCGACTGTGCCCACAGGCCCCAGGCGATGGACGTGGCGGGCAGCCCCAGGGCGGCGCGATGCTGGGCCAGCGCGTCCAGATGGGCGTTGGCCGCCGCGTAGTTGGCCTGTCCGGGACCTCCGATGGCGGCGGCCACGGAGGAGAACAGTACGAATGCCGTCAGGTCGGCGTCCCGCGTCAGCTCGTGCAGCGCCCAGGCCGCGTCGGCCTTCGGGCGCAGCACGGCGTCGAGCCGCTGCGGGTTCTGCGCGGTGATGACACCGTCGTCGAGCACACCGGCGGTGTGGATGACGGCCCGCAGCGGGTGCGCCGCCGGTATCGAGGTGAGGAGTGCGGCGAGGGCCGTGCGGTCGGAGACATCGCATGCGGCGATGGTCACCGACGCGCCCAGGGCCGACAGCTCGGCACGCAGCGCGTCGGCGCCCGGGGCGTCCGGGCCGCGCCTGCTGACCAGGAGCAGCTGCCGCACGCCGTACGAGGCCACCAGGTGCCGGGCGAAGAGGCCGCCCAACGAGCCCGTGCCGCCGGTCACCAGGACCGTGCCGTCGGCGTCCCAGGCCGGTGCCGTTCCGGATGCGTCCCGGCGCTCGCGGACCAGCCGCGGCACCCGGACGCCCGGGGCGGCGCCGCGCACCGCCGCCTGTGGCTCACCCGAGGCGACCACTGCGGACAGCACGTCGCCGAGGCCGGAGCCGTCGGCTTCCGTGTCGACGCCGTCGGCTTCCGTATCGACCAGGACGATCCGACCGGGCGCCTCCGATTGCGCGGACCGCAGCAGTCCCCAGGCGGCGGCCGCGGCCGGGTCGGTGATGTCCTCTCCCTCGTCGGCGGCGACGGCTCCGGTGGTCACGACGGCCAGCGGTACGTCGGACAGCGAGTCCTCCGCCAGCCACTGCTGCGCCAGGGCGAGGGCGCGTCCGACGGTGTCCCTGACCGCGTCCGCCGGGGCGCCCGGCCCGCTCGCGAGGTGGACACGCACGGCATCGATCCGCGTCCCCGCGGCCACGGCGGCGGCCACGGACGGCACGTCCGGGTAGCCGTCCGAGCCGAGCGTGACCCAGTGCATGGCGGGGGCCGGGGGCATCCGCCGGGCGGACCAGCCGACGTGGTGGAGGGCGTCATGACAGCGGGAGCGCGCGGCCGGCAGCGCGGCCACGTCGACGGGGCGGACGGTCACGGCGTCGATGTCGGCGACGGGCCGTCCGGTCGGGTCGGTGAGTCGCACTCTGTAGGTGCCTGCACCAGGAGCGTCGACGCGTGCGATGTCGGTGGTGGGGGACACGGCGTCCGCGGTGCCGGCCGGGGTGATGTGGACGCGCAGCGTGTCGGCACCGGTGGCGTGGAGTCGTACTCCGTCCCAGTGGGCGGCCGTGAGCGGCGTGCCGGGCAGACCGGTGGCGTACAGCGGCTGCAGGGCCGCCTCCAGCAAGGCCGGATGGATGCCGTACCCGTTCCTGTCCGGGGCTGCTTCGTCGGCGAGGCGCACCTCGGCGAAGAGTTCGTCCTCGCGCTGCCACACCTCGGTCAGGCCCTGGAGCGCCGGTCCGTACACCGATCCCGCGGCCGCGAGACGTGCGTACACGTTGTCGGCCCCGATGCGTGTGGCGTCGGCGGGCGGCCACTGTTCCGGCCGGTCGGATGCCGAGCGGCCGGTTGTCGGCCGGCCGCTTGTCGGCCGAAGAGGCGGCGGCGCCAGTGGCGCGTCGCTCATACGCCCGCGCGCATGGCGGACCCAGGAGGCACCGGTGGCGTCGGGACGGGAGTGAATGGAGAGGGGACGGTGCCCGAGCGCGTCCGGCGCGCCGACGCGTAGGTGAAGCTGAAGGGCACCGGTCGCGGGCAGCACCAGCTGCTCGTCGACGGTCAGTTCGTCGATGACGGTGCATCCGGTCTCGTCGCCCGCGTGGATGGCGAGTTCGGTCAGGACCGTGTTCGGTACGACGGTTTCACCGGCGATGGTGTGGGCGGCCGACAGACCGGCGGTACGGGCCGACAAGCGGGCGGTGAACATCGCCTCGTCGCCGTCCCCGAGGAGGAGAGCGGCGCCGACGAGGGGGTGATCGGTGGTGTCGAGGCCGAGACCGCCGGCGTCCCTGTGCTCCGCGCCCGCGTCCACCCAGTACCGCGTGTGCTGGAAGGCGTACGTGGGCAGGGGCACCCGGCGCGCGCCGGAGCCGGCGAAGAACGCCTCCCAGTCGACGCGTACGCCCTGGTTGTGCAGCTTGCCGAGGCCGTCCACCAGGGTGCGGGCCTCGGGCCGGTCGCGGCGTTGCAGCGCCTGGACCGCGGTGTCCGGGCGGTCGGCGAGTACGCCTTGGGCGAGGGCGGTGAGCACTCCGTCGGGGCCGATCTCCGCGAGGGTCCTGACGCCTTGCTCGTGCAGGGTGGTGACGGCGTCGGCGTAGCGGACGGCCTGGCGGACTTGATTCACCCAGTAGTCCGCCGTCCGCAGATCCTCTCCTGCGGCGAGACGACCGGTCACGGTGGACACCACAGGGATCGACGGCGCCTCGTACCGAATCTCCTTGGCGACCGCACGGAACTCCTCCAGCATCCCGTCCATCAACGGGGAGTGGAACGCATGCGAGACCTCAAGACGCCGCACCCTGCGACCGTCATCGGTGAACCGCTTCTCCACCTCCGCCACCGCGGCCCCGTCACCCGAAACCACCACCGCACGCGGCCCGTTGACCGCCGCGATGCTCATCTCGTCCGTACGGTCCCCGATCGCGTCGAACGCTTCCGCTTCGGTCGCCTCCACGGCGACCATCGCCCCGCCCCGCGGCAACGCCTGCATCAACCCCGCACGCGCCACCACCAAACGACCCGCATCCACCAGACTCAACACACCCGCCACATGAGCAGCGGCCAACTCCCCCACCGAATGCCCCGCCACAAACCCCGGCACCACACCCCAGGACCCCACCAACCGGAACAACGCCACCTCAAACGCGAACAACGCCGGCTGAGTAAATCCCGTCTCCCCCAGCAAACCCGCCTCGGACGATCCCGCAGCCGCAAACAACACCTCCTTCAACGGCCGGCCGAGCAGCGGATCCAAGACCTCGCAGACCTCGTCCAGAGCACGGGCAAACACCGGATAGGACGCATAGAGCTCCCGCCCCATCCCCGCCCGCTGCGCACCCTGACCCGAGAACACAAAGCCGAGCGCGCCGGTGGCGGAGCCGCCTGTGGTGACGAGGGACACGGACGCCGGATCGTCGGATGCCTTCCGCACCGCGTCGGCGAGTTCCGTGCGGTCGGCGCCGACGAGCGCGGTCCGGTGGGTGTGCCGGGTGCGCGTGGTGGCCAGGGAGTAGGCGATGTCCGCGGCGGTCTGCTCGGGGTGCGCGGCCAGGTGGTCGTGCAGCCGCTCGGCCTGAGCACGCAGGGCCTCCGTGCCGCGAGCGGAGAGGAACCACGGTACGACGGGGAGCGCGTGCTCCGGTTCCCGCGCGGCCGGCTCGGGCTGTTCCTCGGGGGCTTCGAGGATCACATGGGCGTTGGTGCCGCTGACACCGAAGGCGGAGACGGCGGCGCGGCGGGGGCCCTCGTCACGCGTCGGCCAGGGGCGTGCCTCGGCGAGCAGTTCCACGGCCCCGGACTCCCAGTCGACCATGGGAGTGGGCCGGTCGATGTGCAGGGTCCTGGGCAGCACGCCGTGCCGCATCGCCTGCACCATCTTGATCACACCGCCGACGCCCGCCGCGGCGACCGTGTGTCCGAGGTTGGACTTCAACGACCCGAGGAACAAGGGGCGTTCGCGATCCTGACCGTAGGTCGCCAGCAGCGCCTGGGCTTCTATGGGGTCACCGAGACGCGTACCGGTGCCATGCGCCTCCACCGCGTCCACCTCGCCCGGCTCCAGCCCCGCCGCGGACAGTGCCTGCCGGATCACCCGCTCCTGCGACGGACCGTTCGGCGCCGTCAGACCATTGCTCGCACCGTCCTGATTCACCGCACTGCCCCGCACCACCGCAAACACCCGGTGCCCATTGCGCCGGGCGTCCGACAGCCGCTCCACGACCAGCAGGCCCACGCCCTCCGACCAGGCAGTGCCGTCGGCCGCAGCCGCGAACGACTTGATACGGCCGTCGGGCGCGAGCCCTTTCTGGCGGGAGAAATCGACGAACCCGCCCGGCGTCGCGGTGACCGTCGCACCGCCCGCAAGGGCCAGGGTGGACTCCCCACGGCGTACCGAGTCGACGGCCAGGTGCAGGGCGACGAGCGAGGACGAGCACGCGGTGTTTACCGAGAGGGCCGGGCCCTCCAGGCCGAGGGTGTAGGCGATGCGGCCGGAGGCCACGCTGCCGAGTTTGCCGGTCATCAGATAGCCCTCGAACTCCTCGGGCCCTTCGAGCCCGAGATAGCTCTGTTCCACGATGCCCGCGAACACTCCCGTACGGGTGCCCTTGAGCGACGCCGGGTCGATGCCCGCGTCCTCCAGCGCCTCCCACGCCGTCTCCAGAAGGACCCGCTGCTGCGGGTCCATGGCCCGGGCCTCGCGCGGCGAGATGCCGAAGAAATCGGCGTCGAACAGTGCCGCGCCGTCCAGGAAGCCGCCCTCGCGGGTGTACGAGGTGCCGGGCTCGTCCGCGTCGGGGCTGTACAGGGCGTCGAGATCCCAGCCGCGGTCGTCGGGGAACGCGCTGATCGCGTCGGTGCCGTCGGCGACCAGACGCCACAGGTCCTCGGGGGACGCGACACCGCCGGGGAAGCGGCACGCCATGCCGACGATCGCGACCGGTTCGGCCGCGGCGGATTCGAGTTCGGTGATCCGCTCACGTGCCTTCCGCAGGTCCGTGGTCACCCACTTCAGGTAGTCGACCAGCTTCTGTTCCTTGGTCCGGCCTTCGGCGCGGTCGTCGGTCCGGTCCGGCTTGTGGTCATTGGACATGTCAGCGGACATGCGGAATCAATCTCTCCTCGGTACTGCATCCATGCTGAACGGGGCTGGCGAGACGGTTGCGGCGGCGTCAGTCCGCGGCCCTTCCGAGCTGGGTGTCGATGAAGTCGAAGATCTCCTCCGCCGACGCGGCCGCGAGCAGATCCGCCACCTCGTCGGCATCGCTGCCGGGCGTCCCGCCCGAACGGGCCGGGTCGGCCGGCCGGGGTGCGGCCTCGGTCCGTACGAAGGCGGCGAGGGCGGCCGGGGTCGGGTGGTCGAAGACCACCGTGGCCGGCAGCCGGAGGCCCGTGGCCGCACCGAGGCGATTGCGCAGTTCGACGCCGGTGAGCGAGTCGAGGCCCAGTTCCTGGAAGGGGCGGTCGGGGGCTATGGCGCCGGTGTCGGTGTGCTTGAGCACCGCCGCCACCAACGTGGTCACGGTGGTGAGCACATACCGCTCCTGCTGCGCCTCGGTGAGTTCCGCGAGCCGGTCGGCCAAGGAGACCGGCTCGCCGGCGTCCTCTTCTTGATCGTCACTCGCCGGGGCCCGCCGCTCGCCCGCTCCGTTCCCGGGCGTCACCTGGTCCAGCCAGTACCGCTTGCGCCGGAAGGCGTACGTGGGCAGCGGCACCCGGCGCGCACCGGAGCCGGCGAAGAAGGCCTCCCAGTCGACGGGGACCCCGCGCGCGTACAGTGTGCCGACCGCTCCGACCAGGGCTTCCGCCTCGGGCCTGCCGTCGCGGACCGCGGCCGTGGCAACCAGGGCGTCGGGGTCGCGTACGGCCTGGGCGGCGAGGGCGGTGAGCACACCGCCGGGGCCGATCTCCAGGAGCGTGGTGACGCCTTCGGCTTCCAGGGTGGTGACGGCGTCGGCGTAGCGGACGGCCTGGCGGACTTGATTCACCCAGTAGTCCGCCGTCCGCAAATCGTCTCCGGCGGCGAGACGACCGGTCACCGTGGACACCACGGGAATCGACGGCACCTCGTACCGAATCTCCTTGGCAACCGTACGGAACTCCTCCAGCATCCCGTCCATCAACGGGGAGTGGAACGCATGCGACACCTCAAGACGCCGCACCCTGCGACCGTCACCGATGAACCGCTTCACGACATCCGCAACGGATGCCTCGGCGCCCGAAATCACGACTGCTCGCGGCCCGTTGACCGCAGCGATCCCCACAACGCCCTCGTACGCCGTGAGCGCAGCGGCCACCTCGGACTCGGTCGCCTCCACCGCGACCATCGCTCCGCCCCGCGGCAACGCCTGCATCAGCCCCGCACGCGCCACCACCAAACGAGTCGCATCCACCAGGCTCAACACACCCGCCACATGAGCAGCGGCCAACTCCCCCACCGAATGCCCCGCCACAAACCCCGGCACCACACCCCAGGACCCCACCAGCCGGAACAATGCCACCTCAAACGCGAACAACGCCGGCTGAGTAAATCCGGTCTCCCCCAGCAAACCCGCCTCGGACGATCCCGCAGCCGCAAACAACACCTCCTTCAACGGCCGGCTGAGCAGCGGGTCCAAGACCTCGCACACCTCGTCCAGAGCACGGGCAAACACCGGATAGGACGCATAAAGCTCACGCCCCATCCCCGCCCGCTGCGCACCCTGACCCGAGAACACAAAGCCGAGAGCGCCGTCCGACCGGGCGACAAGGTCCAACAGGTCGAGCCCTGCGCGGAGTTGGTTGGCACCGTTGCTCACGACCACGGCCCGGTGTTCGAAGGCGGCGCGGGTGGTGGCCAGCGAGTACGCGACGTCCAGCGGGCTCGGGGCGTCGTCGCGTCCGGTGAACGCGTGCAGCCGCCCGGCCTGCGCGGTGAGCGCCTGCGGGGTGCGCGCGGACAGGATCCAGGGCAGCGCGGGGACGGCCGACGGCTCCGGCACGGGAGTGGCGTCCTCGGCCACGGCGTGGGCCTCGGCCTGGGCTTCCTCGATGATCACGTGCGCGTTGGTGCCCCCGAAGCCGAAAGAGGAGACACCGGCGCGACGAGGCCGATCGGTGGCGGGCCACGCGGCCTGCTCGGTGAGCAGTTCCACGGCGCCCACGGTCCAGTCCACGTGCGGCGATGGCACGTCCGCGTACAGGGTCTTCGGCAGGACGCCGTGGTGCATGGCCTGCACCATCTTGATCACACCACCCACACCGGCCGCCGCCTGCGAATGCCCGATGTTGGACTTCAACGACCCGAGCAGCAACGGCTGTTCACGTTCCTGGCCGTAGGTCGCCAGCAGTGCCTGGGCCTCGATCGGGTCACCGAGACGCGTACCGGTGCCATGCGCCTCCACCGCGTCCACCTCGCCCGGCTCCAGCCCCGCCGCGGCCAGTGCCTGCCGGATCACCCGCTCCTGCGACGGACCGTTCGGCGCCGTCAGACCATTGCTCGCACCGTCCTGATTGACCGCACTGCCCCGCACCACCGCGAGCACGCGGTGCCCATTGCGCCGGGCGTCCGACAGCCGCTCCACCAGAAGCAGACCGGCCCCCTCCGACCAGCCGACACCGTCGGCGTCGGCCGAGAAGGACTTGCAGCGGCCGTCGGGCGACAGGCCTCTGAGCCGGGAGAACTCGACGAAGGCAACCGGCGTCGACATGACGGTGACACCGCCGGCGAGGGCGAGATCGCACTCGCCGTTGCGCAGCGCGTTCGCCGCCAGGTGCAGGGCCACCAACGATGAGGAGCACGCCGTGTCCACCGTGACGGCCGGGCCCTCGAATCCGTACGTGTACGAGAGCCGGCCGGCGGCGATGCTGCCCGCGCTGCCGCTGAAGAGGTAGCCCTCGAAGTCCTCCGGGGGCAGATGCGGGCGGGAGCCGTAATCGTTGTACATCAGCCCCGTGAACACGCCGGTGCGGGAGCCGCGCAGCCCTGTGGGGTCGATGCCGGCGTGCTCGAACGCCTCCCAGGTGGTCTCCAGGAGCAGCCGCTGCTGGGGATCGATCGCCGTGGCCTCGCGCGGCGACATGCCGAAAAAGGCGGGGTCGAACCGGTCGGCATCGTGCAGGAAGCCGCCTTCGCGCCCGTACGAGGTTCCCGTGCGCTCGGGGTCCGGGTCGTACAGCGCGTCCAGGTCCCAGCCGCGGTTGTCCGGGAACCCGGACACCGCGTCCGTGCCGTCGGCGACCAAGCGCCAGAGGTCGTCGGGGGACGCGACACCGCCGGGATAGCGGCACGCCATGCCCACGATCGCGATCGGCTCGCGCCGCTTTTCCTCGATCTCCCGCAGCTGCCTGCGCACGTCACGGGCCTCGGCGACGGCCTTCTTGAGATAGTCGCGGAGCTTGTCCTCGCCCGCCATGTTCTGTCAACTCCCGTAATTCGTATGGTGGTCGGCCTGGTCGGCGGCGGATCAGTCGAGACTGTCGACGAGGGCGAACAACTCCTCGTCCGTGGCGGTCTCCAGGTCGTCGTCCTCATCCTCGGCGGTGGCCCCGGCCGCGCTGTCCGCAGCGTCGAGGAGTTCGCGCAGCCGCGCGGTGACCCGGCCGTGTGCGGACTCGTCGGCCGCGACGGCCTCGATGGCCGTCTTGAGCCGGGCCAGTTCCGCGAGCACCGGCTCGTCGGGGGCGATCTCGTCCACCGCGAGCTGTTCGGCCAGGTACTTCGCGAGCGTCCTGGGGGTCGGGTGGTCGAAGACGAGCGTGGTGGGCAGCCGGAGGCCGGTGGCGACACCGAGCTGGTTGCGCAGTTCGACGGCGGTCAGTGAGTCGAAGCCGAGTTCCTGGACCGCCCGGTCGGCGTCGATCGCGGTGTGATCGCTGTGGCCGAGCACCGCGGCCACCTTGCCGCGCACCAGGTCCACCAGCGTGCGGTCCCGTTCGGCCGGAGGCAGGGCTGCGAGTCGTTCGGCGAGGCCGGGGCCTTTGTACTCGTCGGCGTTGCGGCCCGCGCCGGCTGCCGAGCCGGCCCGGCGCTTCGGTGCCGTACCGACCAGGCCACGCAGCATCGGCGGCACCTGGTCGCCCAGGCTGCGCAGCGCCCTGGTGTCCAGCCTGGTGACGGCGAGCCCGCTCTCGTCGGCCGCCAGGGCGGCGTCGAAGAGGGCCATGGCGTCGTCGGTGGCCAGTGGCAGCAGGCCGGAACGGGCGAGCCGGCGCAGATCGGTGTCGGACAGCCGGCCGGTGAGGGCGCTGGTCTCGGCCCACAGGCCCCAGCCGAGTGAGGTGGCGGGCAGGCCGGCCGACCTGCGGTGGGCGGCGAGCGCGTCCAGGAAGGCGTTGGCCGCGGCGTAGTTGGCCTGGCCCGCCGTGCCGAGGAGCCCGGCGACGGACGAGTACAGGACGAACGCCTTGAGGTCCATCTCCTGGGTCAGCTCGTGCAGATGCCAGGCCGCGTCCACCTTGGGACGGAGTACGGCCGCGAGCCGCTCGGCCGTCAGGCCCTCGATCGTCGCGTCGTCCAGCACACCTGCCGTGTGGACGACACCCGAGAGCGGGCCCACCCGGTCGAGCAGCCCCGCGAGCGCCTCCCGGTCCGCCACATCACAGGCCACCGTCGTTACGGAAGCGCCCAACTCGGCCAGCGTGTCCCGTAGTTCGGGCGCTCCCGGGGCATCCGGGCCGCGTCGGCTCACCAGTACCAGATCGCGCACTCCGTGCTCGGACACCAGGTGCCGGGCGAGTACGCCGCCCAGCGCGCCCGTGGCGCCGGTGACCAGGACGGTGCCGTCGCCCCACGGGGACCCGGTGTCGGGGGCGGTCGGCGGCTGCGGTGCCACTGCTTTGACGAGGCGTGGCACCAGCAGCGCGCCCGCCCGTATCGCCGTCTGCGGCTCGGCGGCGGCCACGGCGCGTACGAGCAGGTCGGCGGCTGCCGTGCCGGTGGCTTCGGTGCCGGCGTCGGTGTCCACGAGTTGGACGCGCCCCGGGTTCTCGGTCTGTGCCGAGCGCAGCAGTCCCCACAGCGGGGCGTGCGCGAGGTCGGGCACGTCCTCGCCGGGTGCGGTGGCGACGGCACCCCGTGTCACGACCACGAGGCGGGTACCGGCGAACCGGTCGTCCCCGAGCCATGCCTGTGCCTGCCCGAGCGCTTCCTGCGCTGCCTCGCGGGTCGCCTCCGGAAGCGCCGCCGTCAGCGGCCCGGCTCCCGGTCCGGCGGCCGGGCGGCCGGAGTCGGCCATCCGCGGCACAAGGAGCACGGCGGGCGCGGGCGCCCCCTCGTCCATGGCGCGGGCGAGCGCGGCCAGGTCCTCGTATGCCCGGATCCGCTCGGTGACGGTCCCAAGGCCGGCCGCCGGGCCGACCAGCGCCCAGGCCGACAGGTCCACGGCCCCACCGCCTGTCGGGAGATCCCTGCTCGCGTCGCCCTCGGGCAGCGGGGCCCACTCGACCCGCAGCAGCCCGTCGGCGTCGGTGCCACCCGCCGTGCGCAGGGTGTCGGTGTTGAGCGGGCGCAGGGTCAGTTCCTCGATGGTGGCGACGGGCGCGCCGGTGGCGTCGGCCACGCTGAGCGCGACCGTGGTGGTGCGGTCGCCCCCGGCTCCGGGCACGACGGCCCCGGCGAGCCGGACGCGCAGCACCGAAGCGCCGGTGGCGTGCACGGTGGCCCCCGCCCAGGCGAACGGCAGCAGCGCGGCCCCCTCCTGCCTGACGACACCGGGCAGCAGCGGGTGCAGCGCGGCGTCGAGCAGCGCGGGGTGGAGGACGAAGCGGGCGGCTTCGGTGCGCTGTCCGTCGGCGAGGGCGACCTCCGCGCAGAGGTCCTCACCGGCGACCCACAGCCTGCGCAGGTTCCGGAACGCGGGACCGTACTCGTATCCCCGCTCCGCGAGCCGTTCGTACACACCGGTCAGATCGGTCTCGACGGCGCCGGCCGGCGGCCAGACCGTGAGGTCGTCGCCGCGCGTGGTGCCGCTCTCGGCGCGCAGGGTGCCGTGGGCGTTCAGGGTCCAGTCCTCGTCCTGTGCCGGGTCGCCGTCGGGCCGCGAGTGGATGCGGACGGCACGGCCGCCGTCGGCTTCCTCGGCGCCGATGTGCACCTGGAGGTGTACGCCGCCACGTTCGGGCAGTACGAGGGGCGCGGCCAGGGTCAGCTCGTCGACGGTGGTGACGCCGAGCTGTTCCCCGGCGCGCAGGGCGAGTTCGAGCAGTCCGGTGCCGGGCACCAGCACGGTCCCGGCGACGGTGTGCTCGGTCAGCCAGGGGTGCGTGCCGCGCGCCAGGCGGCCGGTGAGGACGTGCTCGTCGCGGTCGGCGAGCGAGGTGGTGGCGCCGAGCAGCGGGTGGTCCGCCGCCGCGAGCCCGAAGCCGGCGGCGTCGCCGACCGTCGCGGGCGCTTCGAGCCAGTACCGCTGCCGCTGGAAGGCGTACCCCGGCAGCTCGGCCCTGCGGGCGCCGGGGAAGACGGTGTCCCAGCGCAGTGCGGCGCCGCGGGCGGCGAGCCGGCCGAGGGCCGCGGCGATTGTGCGGTCCTCGGGGCGGCCCTTGCGCAGCAGGGGCACGACCGTGCCGGGGTCGACGGTCAGGGACTCGGTGACCAGCGCACTCAGCACTCCGTCGGGGCCCAGTTCGACCCATTCGGTCACGCCGCGGGCTTCGAGGAGTCGCACTCCGTCCAGGAAGCGGACCGCCTCGCGGATGTGCCGCGCCCAGTAGTCGGGCGAGGCCAGCTCGTCGCTGCCGGCGAGCTCGCCGGTGACGTTGGAGACGATCGGAATGCGCGGCTCATGGAAGGTGAGGCCCTCGGCGACGGCTCGGAACTCCGCCAGTACGTCGTCCATGTGCGGCGAGTGGAAGGCGTGGCTGACCGGCAGCCGTTTGGTCCGCGCGCCCCGCTCCTTCCAGTACGCGGCCAGCTCTTCCACGGCGTCCGCGTCACCCGAAATCACGGTGGAGCGGGGGCCGTTGACGCCCGCGACGGTCACCCGTTCACCGTGTCCGGCGAGCGCGGCGCGGACCTCGTCCTCGGCGGCCCCGACGGCCGCCATCGCGCCGCCTTCCCGTGCGGCCTGCATCAGCCGGCCGCGCTCGGCGACCAGGACGCAGGCGTCCGGCAGGTCGAGTACGCCCGCGAGATGGGCCGCGGTGACCTCGCCCACCGAGTGGCCGAGCAGGAAGTCCGGGGTCAGGCCGTAGTGTTCGGCCAGCCGGAACAGGGCGGTCTCCAGGGCGAACAGGGCGGCCTGGGTGAAGGCCGTCTGGTCGAGCAGCGCCGCCGAGGGTGCCCCTTCGGGCGCGAAGAGCACGGACTTCAGGGGCCGCAGGAGTTCGCGGTCCAAGTGGCGGCACACCTCGTCGAGCGCGGCGGCGAACACCGGCGACGTTTCGTACAACTCGCGGCCCATGCCGATGCGTTGCGAGCCCTGCCCGGTCAGCAGGAAGGCGGTTTTGCCACGCGGGGCGGAGCCGGCGCGCTGGACGGCCGGGGTGGTCTCGCCTCGGGCCAGTGCGTCCATGGCGTCCAGGAGTTCGTCCCGGGTCGTGGCCACGACGACGGCCCGTCGGTCGTGGCGGGCTCGGGTGGTGGCCAGCGACCAGCCGGTGTCCGCGAGGCTCTGCCCCGGGTGTGTGCTCAGATGCTCTCGCAGGCGCCCGGCCTGGGCGCGCAGGGCGTCCTCGCCGCGCGCGGAGAGCACGAAGGGCGCGGGGGCGATCGGCTCCGGTGCCGTGGCCGGCGTTTCTTCGGCGGCGGCCTCCTCGATGATCACGTGGGCGTTGGTGCCGCTGATGCCGAACGAGGACACACCGGCCCGCCGGGGTCGGCCGACGCTCGGCCACGCGGTCTGCTCGGTGAGCAGTTCCACGGCGCCCGCGGTCCAGTCCACGTGCGGCGACGGCTCGTCCGCATGCAGGGTCTTCGGCAGGACGCCGTGGTGCATGGCCTGCACCATTTTGATCACACCGCCGACGCCGGCCGCCGCCTGTGAATGCCCGATGTTGGACTTCAACGACCCGAGCAGCAGCGGCTGTTCGCGTTCCTGACCGTAGGTCGCCAGCAGCGCCTGGGCTTCTATGGGGTCACCGAGGCGCGTTCCGGTGCCGTGTGCTTCCACCGCGTCCACCTCCGCCGGTTCGAGGTCGGCCGCGGCCAGCGCCTGCCGGATCACCCGTTCCTGCGAGGGTCCGTTCGGTGCCGTCAGACCATTGCTCGCACCGTCCTGGTTGACCGCGCTGCCGCGGACGACGGCGAGCACGCGGTGCCCGTTGCGTCGGGCGTCCGACAGCCGCTCCACCAGGAGCAGGCCGACGCCCTCCGACCAGCCGGTGCCGTCGGCGCCGGCCGAGAAGGACTTGCAGCGGCCGTCGGGCGACAGTCCGCGCTGCCGGGAGAATTCGATGAAGACGTGCGGACCGGCCATGACGGTGACGCCGCCGGCGAGGGCGAGATCGCACTCGCCGTTGCGCAGCGCGTTCGCCGCCAGGTGCAGGGCCACCAGGGACGAGGAGCACGCGGTGTCCACGGTGACGGCCGGGCCCTCGAATCCGTACGTGTACGAGAGCCGGCCCGATACGACGCTGGAGAGGTTGCCCGCCAGCAGGAAGCCCTCGTACTCCTCGGGGGCCGCCGCGAGGCGGGAGACATAGTCGTCGTACATCGCGCCGGTGAACACGCCGGTGCGCGAGCCACGCAGCCCGGTGGGGTCGATGCCGGCGTGCTCGAAGGTCTCCCAGGCCGTTTCGAGGAGCAGCCGGTGCTGGGGGTCGATCGCGGTGGCCTCGCGGGGCGAGATGCCGAAGAATTCCCGGTCGAACCGGTCGGCGTCGTGCAGGAAGCCGCCGTGGCGCACATACGAGGTACCGGTGTGCTCGGGGTCCGGGTCGTACAGCGCGTCCAGGTCCCAGCCACGGTTGTCCGGGAACCCGGTGATGCCGTCCGCGCCGTCCGCCACCAGGCGCCACAGGTCGTCGGGCGAGGACACTCCGCCGGGATAGCGGCAGGCCATCCCGACGATCGCGATCGGCTCGTTCAGCTGGGCGACGGCGTGCGCCGTCCGGCGCTTCGCCGGGGTGGCGTCGGCCGTGACCCGGGACAGCAGGTGGTCCACGACGGCCTCGGGCGAGGGGTGGTCGAAGACGACGGTGGCGGGCAGCCGGAGACCGGTGGCGGCGTTCAGGCGGTTGCGCAGCTCCACACCGGCGAGCGAGTCGAAGCCGATCTCGTTGAAGGCGCGCTTCGGGTCGAGGCGGTGCGGGTCGGCATGGCCGAGGACACCGGCCACGGTGCCGCGTACGAGATCGAGGACCGCCTCGCGCCGCTGTTCCTCGGGGAGCGCAGCGGTCCGCTCGGCCCAGGTGGTGCCGCCGGTGTGTGCCGTGGCGGCACTCGCGGCGGCGCGCCGGGGGCGGGTACGGACGAGACCGCGCAGCAGCGCCGGGGGCTCGCCGTCGGCGGCGAGCACGGCCCGCGGGTCGAGGGCCGCGGGGACGCGCAGCGCGAGCGGAGCGGCGAGCGCGGCGTCGAACAGGACGAGGCCCTGCTCCGGAGTGAGCGGACGGAATCCGGCCCGTGCCCAGCGGGCCAGATCGGCGTCGCCGAGCGTGCCGCCCATGCCGTGGGTGGCGTCCCACAGGCCCCAGGCCAGCGAGGTCGCGGGCAGGCCGGCCGCCCTGCGGTGGGCGGCGAGCGCGTCCAGGAAGGCGTTGGCCGCGGCGTAATTGCTCTGCCCCGCCGTGCCGAGCAATCCGGAGACGGAGGAGAACAGGACGAAGGCCGTCAGGTCCATGTCCCGGGTCAGTTCGTGCAGATGCCAGGCCGCGTCCACCTTGGGGCGGAGTACGGCCGCGAGCCGCTCGGCCGTGAGGCCTTCGATGGTCGCGTCGTCCAGCACACCGGCCGTGTGGACGACACCCGAGAGCGGGCCCACCCGGTCGAGCAGCCCCGCGAGCGCCTCCCGGTCCGCCACATCACAGGCCGCCACCGTCACGGAAGCGCCCAACTCGGCCAGTATGTCCCGTAGTTCGGATGCTCCCGGGGCGTCCGGGCCGCGTCGGCTCACCAGTACCAGAGCGCGCACTCCGTGCTCGGCCACCAGGTGCCGGGCGAACAGCGCGCCGAGGCCGCCGGTGCCGCCCGTGATCAGCACCGGCTCGGCCCGGTCGCCGGCGAAGGGGCCCGGGACGTCCTCGCGTACGGCACGCTTCAGGCGGGGCACCTTGAACACCCCGTCGCGCAGCGCGATATGAGGTTCTCCGGCAGCCACGGCGGCGGCGAGCAGCCGCGAAGCGGCGGCAGCGTCGGTGTCGGTGTCGGTGTCGGTGTCGGTGTCGAGCAGGACGATGCGGTCCGGGTGCTCGGACTGCACCGTACGGGCCAGGCCCCACAGCGGGGACGTGGCGAGCGAGGCGATGTCCTCGCCGGGGGTGGTGGCCACCGCGCCCCGAGTGAGGATTACGAGCCGGGCGGTGGCGAACCGCTCGTCGGCGAGGAAGTCCTGGACGAGGCGCAGGACGGCCGCGGTGGTCCGGTGGGCGGCGGCCGCGTCGTCCGCCGCCGCGGGGACCAGCGCGTCGGCCCGTACGCACACCACCTCGGCATCGGTCGCCTCGACGGCACTCAGGTCCGCATGGGGCACCTCGGCCACCCGCAGGGGGTCCACGACGGGCGTCGCGACGGCCGTCCACTCCACGTCGTACAGCGCGTCGTGGTGCTCAGTGGGCACCGGCGCGAGCCGGTCCCTGGCGACCGGGCGCAGACTCAGCGAGTCCACCGTCACGACGGGCTCTCCGGTGGCGTCCGCGGCGTACAGGGTGAAGGTGTCGGGCGCGATCCGCGCGATCCGCACCCGCAGCGTCCCGGCCCCGGTCGCGTACAGCGACGTGCCCGTCCACGAGAACGGGAGCCGGATGCTGTCGGCCGCCGAGGTGCCCGCCGCTTCCGCGGCGTGCAGCACCAGGGGGTGGAGGAGCGCGTCGAAGAGGGCGGGGTGCAGTCCGTACCGGCCCGCCTCCGGGTGCTGTTCGCCGGGCAGGGTCACCTCGGCGTACAGCTCGTCGCCCGTGCGCCACAGTCCGGTCAGGCCCTGGAACGCCGGGCCATATTCATAGCCGAGACCCGCGAGCTCCTCGTAGATGCCGTCCAGCTCGGCCTCGTCGGCGCCCGCCGGCGGCCACTGCCGCAGGTCGGGCCCGGCGGGTGCGGCAGGGCCGCCGAGGGAGCCCGAGGCGTGCCGTGTCCACGTCCGCTCTCCCTCGCCCCCGGGGCCGCCGTCGGGGCAGGTGTGGATCTCGACGGGCCGTGCCCCGGTGGCGTCCGGGGCGCCCACGGCGACCTGCACGCGTACGGCGCCCTGCGCGGACAGCGCCAGTGGCGCCTCCAGGGTCAGTTCGTCGATCCGTTCGATGCCGTAGTGGCCCGCCGCGACCAGGGCGAGTTCGAGGAAGGCGGTCGCGGGCAACAGGACGGTGCCACCGATGGCGTGATCGGTCAGCCAGGGGTGGTCGGCCGCGGAGAGCCGGCCGGTGAGCATCAGGCCGTCGTGCCCGGCGACCTCCACCGCGGCGCTCAGCAGCGGGTGGCCCGCCGGGTCGAGGCCGAGGCCGCGCGCGTCGGCGGGCCGGTGCGGCGCGAGCCAGTAGTGCTGCCGCTGGAAGGCGTATGTCGGCAGGTCGACGCGGTGGGCCCCGGGGTGGAACGGCGCGGCGTCCAGCGGCGCCCCGCCCGCCCAGGCGCCCGCGATCCCGGCGGCCAGCGTCTCGGGCTCGGGGCGGCCGGCCCGCAGCAGCGGGACGACGGTCGCTTCCGCGTCGGCCAGCGCGGCGCGCGTGAGCGGCGCGAGCACGGCGTCCGGTCCGGTCTCGACGTACACGGTGGCGCCGTGCCGCTCCAGGGTGCGCGCGGCATCGAGGAACCGCACGGGCCTGCGGATCTGCTGGGCCCAGTAGTCGGGCGAGGTCAGCTCGTCGGTGGCGGCGAGTTCGCCGGTGACCGTGGAGACCACGGGGATGCGTGGGGCGTGGAAGGTCAGACCCGCCGCGACGGTGCGGAACTCCCCCAGTACGTCGTCCATGTGCGGCGAGTGGAATGCATGGCTGACCTGGAGTCTTCGGGTTCTGCGGCCGCGTGAGCGCCATCGTTCGGCAAGCTCCTCGGCGGCTTCCTCATCTCCGGAGACGACGACGGAGTCGGGGCCGTTGACGGCGGCGAGCGCCAGGCGACCGGCGGCCTGCTCCAGTTCGTCGGCGAGTTCGGACTCCTCCGCCTCGATCGCGAACATCGCGCCCCCGCTGCGTGCGGACTCCATCAGCCGGCCGCGGGCGGCGACCAGCCGCGCGGCGTCGGCCAGGGAGAACACACCGGCCGCGTGGGCGGCGGCGACCTCGCCGATGGAGTGCCCGGCGAGCAGGTCGGGCGTCAGGCCGTGGTGGCCGAGCAGCCGGAACAGAGCCGTCTCGACGGCGAACAGCGCGGGCTGCGTGTAGGCCGTACGGTGCAGCAGCCGGCCGTCGGCGCTGTCCTCGCCGGCGAACAGGACCTCGCGCAGGGGCCGGTTCAGATACGGGTCGAGCGCGGCACACACCTCGTCGAGCGCGGCGGCGAACACCGGGTGTGCGGCGTACAGTTCGCGGCCCATGCCGGCGCGCTGCGCGCCCTGGCCGGTGAACAGGAACGCGGTACGGCCGGTGCCTGCCGTGCCGGTCACCACGTGCGGCGCCGCATCGCCGCGGGCGAGGGCGTCCAGCCCGGCGAGAAAGCCGTCGGTGTCGACCGCGGTGATCACCGCGCGGTGGCGCAGGGCGGTGCGGGTGGTGGCCAGGGACAGCCCGATGTCGGCCGGGTGTGCGCCGCCGTCGGCGACCCACGTACGCAACCGGGTGGCCTGGTCGCGCAGAGCCGGCTCGTCGTGCGCCGAGAGGAGCCACGGGGCGGGCGCGGCCAGGTCGGGCGTCGGGGCCTGCTCCTCCTCGGGCGCGGCCTCCTCGATGATCACGTGCGCGTTGGTGCCGCTGATACCGAACGAGGAGACACCCGCGCGGCGCGGGCGGCCGGTGGCGGGCCACGGGGTCTGCTCGGTGAGTAGTTCCACGGCGCCCGCGGTCCAGTCGACGTGCGGGGAGGGCTCGTCCGCGTGCAGGGTCCTGGGCAGCACTCCGTGCCGCATCGCCTGCACCATCTTGATCACTCCGCCCACACCGGCGGCCGCCTGCGCGTGTCCGATGTTGGACTTCAACGAGCCGAGCAGCAGCGGGTGTTCGCGGTCCTGGCCGTAGGTCGCGAGAAGCGCCTCGGCCTCGATGGGGTCGCCGAGGCGCGTGCCGGTGCCGTGGGCCTCGACCGCGTCCACCTCGCCCGGCTCCAGGTGTGCGTCGGCCAGCGCCTCGCGGATCACTCGCCGCTGCGAGGGGCCGACGGGGGCGGTGAGGCCGTTGCCCGCACCGTCCTGGTTGATGGCGGTGCCCCGTACGACAGCGAGGACGCGGTGGCCGTTGCGGCGGGCGTCCGAGAGCCGCTCGACCACGAGCAGCCCCACGCCTTCCGCCCAGGACGTCCCGTCCGCCGCCGCCGAGAAGGACTTGGACCGGCCGTCGGCGGCGAGACCCCGCTGCCGCGAGAACTCCACGAACATGCCGGGCGAGGACATCACGGTCGCCCCGCCCGCGAGGGCGAGGCCGGTCTCGCCGGAGCGCAGCGACCGTACCGCCATGTGCAGGGCGACCAGCGAGGACGAGCAGGCGGTGTCGACGGTGACGGCCGGGCCGAGCAGGCCCAGCTGGTAGGCGATGCGGCCGGAGAGGACGCTCGGGGTGGTGCCGGTGAGCACATGGCCCTCGACGGTGTCCGGGGCCTCGTGCATCCGGGGTCCGTAGTCGAGAGCGGTGGCGCCCACGAACACACCGGTGCGGCTGCCCTTGACGGCGGCTGCATCCAGGCCCGCGCGCTCGATGGCCTCCCAGGCGGTCTCCAGGAGGAGGCGCTGCTGCGGGTCCATGGCCAGGGCCTCGCGCGGCGAGATCCCGAAGAACTCGTTGTCGAAGAGGGCGGCGTCGTGCAGGAATCCGCCTTCGCGGACAGTGCTGTGGCCGCCGTTCGTGGCGTCGCTGTCGTAGAGGTCCGGGTCCCAGCCCCGGTCGCCGGGGAAGCCGGAGATCGCGTCGGTGCCGTCGGCGACCAGGCGCCACAGCTCCTCGGGGGAGGTGACGCCGCCCGGGTAGCGGCAGGCCATGCCGACGATGGCGATGGGCTCCTCGTCGGTGTCCTCGGGGCGGGCCGGGGAGCCCGCGTCGGCGGGCCCGCCGGCGAGCAGGCTGTGCAGATGCGCGAGGAGCGCGGCGGGGGTCGGCTGGTCGAAGAGCAGGCCGCTGGGCAGCTTCAGGCCGGTGGCGGCGGCCAGCGCGTTGCGCAGCTCGACCGACATCAGCGAGTCGAAGCCGAGGTCCTTGAACGTGGCGTGCGCGTCGACGCGCCGCCCCTCGGGATATTCGAGTACGGCCGCGATGCGGTCGAGAACGAGGGCGGTGACGTCGGCGCCCGTCGGCCGCGTGTGCGGGACGAGAGGCGCGGGTTCGGAGGCGGCTTCTTCGGCCGCCGGGAGCGCCGCGGCGCGGGCCGGTCCTTCGATCCAGTACCGCTCGCGCTGGAAGGCGTACGTGGGCAGCGCGACCCGGCGGCCGCCGGTGCCGGCGTGCACGGCCGCCCAGTCCACCTCCGTACCGCGTACGAACGCGGCGGCGAGGGCGGCGAGCAGCGTACGGACTTCGGAGCGGCCCGCGCGCAGAGCGGCGACGGGCGCCGTGGCGTCGGTGTCCCGCACGCAGTGGGCGGCCATGGCCGCGCAGACCCCGTCGGGTCCCAGTTCGAGGAGGGTGGCGGTGCCTGCCGCCTCCAGGGTGCGGACGGCCTCCAGGAACCGCACCGGGCGGCGGACCTGCTCGACCCAGTAGTCGGCCGAGGCCCACTGGCCCGGCCCGACGGCGGCGCCGGTCACTGTGGACACCGCGGCGATCCTGGGCTCATGGAAGGTCAGTCGGGCGACGACGCGGCGGAACTCTTCCAGCATCGGGTCCATGAGCGGCGAGTGGAAGGCATGACTGACCGTCAGCCTCCGGGTCTTGCGGCCCTTTTCCGCCAGTCGGTCCGCGATCGCGGCGACCACGTCCCGCTCGCCGGAGAGCACCACCGAGCGGGGCCCGTTGACAGCGGCGATCGACACCCGGCCCCGCTGCCCGGCGAGCAGCGGCGCCACCTCGACCTCGGCGGCCTCCACGGCGAACATGACGCCGCCGGACGGGAGTTGCTGCATCAGCCGGCCGCGCGCCGCGACGAGCCGCGCGGCGTCGTCGAGGGACAGCACACCCGCGACATGGGCCGCGGCGATCTCTCCGATGGAGTGCCCGGCGACCCGGTCGGGGACGACGCCCCAGGAGCCGAGAAGGCGGTGGAGGGCCACCTCGAGCGCGAAGAGCGCGGGCTGGGTGAAGGCGGTGTCGTCCAGGCCCGCTCCGGAGTCCACCACCTCGGCGAGGGAGCACCCGATCAGCGGGTCGAGTGCCGCGCACACCTCGTCGAAGGCGGTCGCGTAGGCCGGGAAGGCGGCGCGCAGTTCCCGGCCCATGCCGAGGCGCTGTGCGCCCTGCCCGGTGAACAGGAAGGCCGTGCCGCCGGGCCGTACGGCACCGGAGACGACCTGCGTCGCGGGGCTCCCCTGGGCCAGGGCGGTCAGGCCCGCCAGCATTACGGACCGGTCGGCGGCCAGGACGACGGCGCGGTGCTCGAAGACGGTGCGTGAGCAGGCCAGTGACCGGCCGATGTCCGCCGGACCCGGTGCCCCGTCGGCGGTCGCGGCGGCATGCAGCCGTCCGGCCTGGGCAGCGAGCGCCGCGGCACTGCGGCCCGAGACCACCCAGGGCAGCAGGTCGGCGGCCGTCCCCTCGGCGGGAGCGGCGGCGGACGGTGTCCGGGCGGGGGCCTCGCCGAGTACCACATGGGCGTTGGTGCCGCCCATGCCGAACGAGGAGACACCGGCGAGCAGCGACCGGTCGGGGGCCGGCCAGTCACCCGTCTCGCGCTGTATTTCAAGGCCGAGCTCGGACAGGGGGATCGCGGGGTTCGCGGTACGGAAGTTCAGGCTCGCGGGGAGGCGGCGGTGGCGCAGTGCCAGCACGGTCTTGAGCAGGCCGACGATGCCCGCGGCGCCTTCCAGGTGGCCGACGTTGGTCTTCGCGGAGCCGACCCGCAGCGCGCTCCCGGCCTCGCGGCCCGCGCCGAGCACCGCGCCGAGCGCGGCGGCCTCGATGGGGTCGCCGACGGGCGTGCCGGTACCGTGCAGCTCGACGTACTGCACCGCGCCCGGGTCGACGCCGGCCTTTTCGTACGCCTCGCGCACCACGCGTTCCTGGGACTCACGGCTCGGCACGGTCAGGCCGGGGGTGGCGCCGTCGTTGTTCACGGCGCTGCCGTGGATCAGTCCGTAGACCGGATCGCCGTCCGCCAGGGCCCGCGACAGCGGCTTGAGTACGACGGCACCGCCGCCCTCGCCCCGTACGAATCCATTGGCGCGGGCGTCGAAGGTGTACGTCGTGCCGTCCGGGGACAGCCCGCCGAACCGCTCCTCGGTGACGGCGCCCTCGGCGAGGATGTTCAGGTTGACACCCGCCACAATCGCCGCTTCGGACTCCCCCGAGCGCAGCGACTCGGCGGCCAGATGCACGGCGACCAGCGAGGACGACTGTGCCGAGTCGACGGTCAGACTCGGTCCGCGCAGACCGAGGTGGTACGAGACCCGGTTCGCGATCACGCCCCGGTTGACACCCGCCATGGTGTGCTGGGTGATTGCCTGTTCGCCGTGCTGATAGAGCAGCGCGGCGTAGTCGTCGCGCAGGGTGCCGACGAACACCGCGGTGCGGCTGCCGCGGAGGGTGGCCGGCACGATCCCGGCGTCCTCAAGGGCCTCCCAGGCCAGTTCGAGCACGAGGCGCTGCTGGGGGTCCATGACGCGCGCCTCGCGCGGCGCGATGCCGAAGAACGCGGCGTCGAAGGCGTCGACCCGGTCCAGGAAGCCGCCCCGTCGCATTCCGGGCCCGGTGTCCGCGGGCGCTTCTTCTCCGGTCGCCGACCGCCAGCGGCCTTCGGGAACGGGGGTGATGGCGTCGGACCCGGTGTGCAGCAGCTCCCAGAACGCCCCGGGGTCCGCGGCTCCCGGCAGCCGGCAGGAAAGGCCGACGACCGCGATCGCCTCGTCCCGGCCCGCGGCCGCCTCGTCCTGACTGCGGCGGGGCCCGGGTATCTCGGAGTGGTGCTGTTTCGTCATCGCGCTCGACTGCCCTTTCCGGCCGAATACCGAAAGACTTCTGAGTATGTGGACGAATCTTCGGGCCGATCCTAGGCAGGGGTTTCCTCCCGCATCTCAGCGTCCGGCCTCGGGCCGGTAATCGGGCCCGAGGCCGGTAATCGGGCTCGCGAAAAAGAAAGAGAGCACGCCATTACCGGGCTGTGGAACGAATGAGAAACGCCCGGTAATGGCGTGCCGGAAGTGCTCGGGGCCGGTCAGCCGAGGAGGGCGGCGGCCTGCTCCGCGGCCCGGAAGCCCGACTCCAGGGCTCCCTCCACGAAGGCACCGTGCCAGCCGCCGGCGATGTCGCCGCCCGCGAAGACGATCCGGCCGTGCGGCTCCTGGATCGCCGGCAGCTGGCGCAGGAGCTGGCCGGGCCGCCGCAGGCCCCAGCCGCCGCGCGCGTACCGGTCCTTGTTCCACTCCATGGCCCGGTGATCGACGACCGTGGCCTCCGGTACGAGCTCGCGCACCGCCGCCCGTACCGCCGCCGGGTCCGACACATCGAGCGCGGGCCCGGTGAAGGCGACGAAGAGGCGGCCGTCGGGGAGTTCCGCCTGCGGCAGCATCAGCAGGATCGGGGCGCCCTCCGGAGCCTGCGCGTACACCGGCTCGGAGGTACCGCGCACGTGCAGCCACAGCTTGGTGGCGTGCGGTACGCCGATGCCCTCGCGAGCGGCGTCCGCGTGCGCCTTGGGCAGCCCGGGCGCGAAGGTGATCGTGCGCCAGAGGTTGACCGGCGTCGCGACCACGACCACCGGCGCTTTGTAGACCCGGCCGCCGCTCACCTCGACGCGGGTGAGGCCGCCGCTCTCGCGGACCGCGGTGACCGGCGAGTTGAGCCGGACCGTCGCCCCGGCGTCGCGGAACATCCGCTCCAGGACCGCGAGCATGCCGCCCTCGGGCTTCAGGCTCATCACCGAGAGGAACCCGTCGTACGTGCCGCCGGCGAGCTGGTACCACTGGGCCAGTCCGGTCAGTGCGCCGACGCGGTTGCCACCCGCGAAGACCGAGGTGGCACCGCTCACCCAGTCGTGGTCCTCCGGGGACAGCGCGAGCTGGGCGATGCGGTCGGCCAGCGACAGGGGGTCGACGCTCTTCAGGAGGTCCGTGCGGTACAGCGGTTCGTAGGGCCGCTCGAAGTACCTGTCGGAACCGGCGTAGAACTCCGCGAACAAGGTGCCGAGCCGCCCGAGGGCCTCCTCCGGGGCGTGGCTGCGGTAACCGCCGGCGGTCGGCATGACCATGCGGGTGGCGTGCACGTCCTCGCTGGTGGTGAGCGAGTAACGGGTCAGTTCCCGGGCGACGAGGTCCTGTCCGGGGCCGAACCAGCCACCACCCAGCTCGATGCGCTCGCCGGCGAACGTCTCGGTCCTGATGCGCCCGCCGATCCGGTCGCGGGCCTCCAGGACCAGGACGGACAGGCCGCGTGCGCTCAGCTCGCGGGCAACGGTGCCGCCCGCGTAACCGGCGCCGATGACGATGGCGTCCCAGGGCCGGTCGTCGGCCGCGGCGGGCCCGCTCGCGGCCGTGCTCAGACCGGCGGTGAGCGCCGCCGCACCCGCGGCCTTGAGCAGCGTTCTTCGATCGGTGCGGCCGGGCCGCTTGCCGTCTTGGTCGTGCACACGAATCTCCTTTGAAAGGTGCGCCTCGGCGAAATGGCCGGGCAAGCGGAAGGGGCCGGTCTGCCGGGGGTGCAGAACCGGCCCCTGGTCAGGGGTGACCGAACGCCTTACTCGGCAGGCTTGCGGAAAGCCTTGATCACGCTGGCGTAGCTGTTCTTGGCGTGCCCCTGCGCGACGATGCGCTCCATCAGCGCCTCGGAGTACTTGGGCAGTTCGGCGTCGACGCCGATCGCCTCGCTCTCGTGGACGAGGTGCTTGAGCGCGGCCAGGTGCGTCTCAAGGGTGGCGTCGTTGGCGGGGAACTTGCCGTCACCCGCGTCGATCTGGGCGGCGTAGTCGGCCGTGAACATCTTGATGGCATCGAGCCACATGTGCGCCCAGGGCAGGAACTCCTCCGCCTTGACGCCGGCGGTCTCCACCACCGCGACACCGTGCAGGAAGCTGTTCAGGGTGCCCCACATCAGACCGAGCAGCGAGACGTCGAACAGCGAAGGCTTGCCATGGTCGGTGCCGAGGTAGGTGGTGCCGCCGCCGAGCTGCTTCAGGACGGGCTCGTGGGCGTCGAAGACGCCCTTGTCGCCGGCGTAGAAGAGCACGGAGGTCTCGGCGCCGATACCGGGCGGCGTGATCATGATGGCGCCGTCGAGGTACTGGGCGCCGTGCTTCCGCGCCCACTCGGCGGTCTGCCGGGCCTGGTCGGAGGAGCCGCTGGTCAGGTTGACCACGACCTTGCCGCGCAGGCCGTCGCCGAGCGAGCCGATGACGTCGTGGACCACGTCGTACGTCGACACGCAGACGACCACGAGCTCGCTCGCGGCGACCGCCTCGGCCGGCGTGGCGGCCAGGACCGCGCCGTCCGCGACGAGCTTGCCGGCCTTGTCCGCCGAGCGGTTCCATACGGTCGTCCTGTGGCCTGCCTTGAGGAACGTGGCGGCCAGCGCCTGTCCCATCAGGCCGAGGCCGATGACCGTCACCGCGTTGCGGTTGTCACCCATGAAAAAGTCCTCCATTGCACGTCGTACGGAAAAGAAAGGTGCTGAGCCCGGCCGGCTCAGAGAAAGACGGTCCCCGGCTCCATGCCGAGCAGGACCCGGCCCTGCAGCTCCAGATTCACGTCGACCTGGGCGAGGGCGTGCAGGGAAAAGCCCTGGATGTCGCGGTGGAAGCGCTGCAGATGGACATCGCGCCGGATGACCGATCCCCCGCTGGCGTTGAAGAGGATCTCCACCGCCTCCTTGGACAGCTGGGCGGCGAACGCGGTCTGGCCGCGCACGATCGCCTTCTCCGCGTCGGTCGGCTGCACCCCGGCGTCGGCCCGCTCCTGAAGCAGCGTCAGCCAGCGCTCGGACAGGGCCTCGGCGGCGTCGATCTTGTTGGCCGCGGTGGCGACCTGTATCTGCGTCAGCGGGTGCAGCTTCTGGTCGGTCCAGTCGGTGTACGTGATCCCGCGGCCGGGCAGCCGGTCGAGGAACAGTTCGTACGCACCGCGCGCGATGCCGATGAACACCGCGGCGCACTCGGCCATGACAAAGCTGAGCAGCCCGTAATTGCGTCCGGTGGCACCGGTGTTGGAGCGGTCCCCGGTCGCGCTGACCATCACTTCCTCGAAGGACACCGCGTGGTGCGCCGGTACGAAGACGTTCTCGGCGACCGCGGTGGCGCTGCCGGTGCCGGCGCCCGCTGAGACGTCCCAGTCGTCGACCACCTTCAGGTCGCTCATCGGGACGACGGCCATGATCTCGCCCTGGCTGCCGTCCGGGTTCTCCACCATCGCGGCCGTGAAGTCCCAGTCGGCGCCCTTGCAGCCGGTGTTGAACTTCCAGCTGCCGTTGAGGAGGTAGCCGCCGTCCGTGGGGGTCGCGATGCCGGTCGGCGCGAAGGCGCTGGAGATCTTGACCGAGCCGTCGGCGAAGATCTCCTCCTGGGCCTTGTCCGGGTAGAGCGTGGCGGTCCAGGTGCTCGTCACCCACACCATGGTCACCCATGCGGCGGCCGGGCAGCCGCGGCCGATCTCGGTGATGACCTTCGTCTGGTCGGCGAGGGGCAGGTCGAGGCCGCCGAACCGCCGGGGCACGGCCATGCGGAACACCCCGGCCTTTTCGAGGAGTTCGATGCTCTCGTCCAAGAGCCAGCCCCTCTCCTCCCCCGCGCGGCCGTTCTCGCGGAGGGTCGGGACGATGCTGCGCACGGCATCCAGTACGGCTGCCAGGTCGTCGTTCGTGGCCATTCCGGCTCCTCGATAGTGCGGTTCCTTCTTGCCGGTCGAGAGGCGCGAAAGCACAGCACTCTCAGGGCACCGGGAACATTACTGAATGCCGGGCAGAACTCAGTAAGACTTTGCCCATTGCCCGGTCATCACCCGCGCCACCCAATTGACCTGCGCAATTACCGCGCAGTTACTCGGAAATGAACGGCGGCGACCCGGGCGGTGGCGTATGACACCATCCCCTGCATGACACTTTCATGGCCTGACCTCGTAAGGACCGCGACCGAAGACACCACCGCGGCACTGGAAAAGGGCGCGCACCAGGACTGGCGCCAAAAGGCCGGCGAGCTGGACTGGGACTGCCGGGAAACCCTTTCGCACATCGCGCTCGGCGTCGTGGGATACGCGGGTCTGCTCATCGCCCGGCCCACCGACCGCTACATCACGCTGTTCTCCTCGATCGACGAGCACGCTCCCGTTCCGGCCGCCCTCGAAGGCCTCCGGATCGCCGGCACGCTGCTGGCCGGCACGGTCCGCGACACCCCGCCCGAGGTCCGCGCCTGGCACCCGTACGGACACTCCGACGCCGCCGGTTTCGCCGCCATGGGCATCCTTGAACTGGTCGTACACGGCCGGGACATCGGGCGCGCCGTCGGTGTCGACTACGTACCGTCGGACGAGCTGGCCGCCCCCGTGGTCGAGCGCCTCTTCCCCGACGCCCCCGCCGGACACGGGCCCGCCGAGACCCTGCTGTGGTGTACGGGCCGCCTTGAACTCCCCGGCCTGCCGCGCCGTGCGGGATGGCAGTGGGACGGCCGCGTCCGATGACGGAATGACGCGATCCGCGACGGTCCGATGTGCCGCCGGCGACTCCTCCGGGAGTCGCCGGCGGCATTTTGCATAACGGGAGAATTCACGGCCTCCCGTGGCGCACCGGTCGGAGAGATCAACTCATTACCGCGACATGGGCGGGACGTTGAACCGGGCCCCATAGTGTCGGGCCACGGAATGCACAGGCGTCACTCCCGCAGCAGACGCCGAGCCCCTCCTGAAGAAGGCAGGCAGATACCACCATGTCGCAGCTCGACGCGGATCTGGAAAAGCACACCTCGCAGTATGTCGAGGCGTTCAACGCCGGCGACTTCGACACGGTCGACGGTTTCTACACCGCGGACGCCGTCGCCGTATGGGAGCCGGGCAAGCCGCTCACCGGCAACGCCCGCAAGGAATATCAGCGGGCCTTCCTGGCCCGCCGGCCGAAGATGACGGCTACGCCGCGGCAGTCGTTCGTCACCGGAGACACCGCCCTGATGATCGTCGACTGGGTGATCGAGTCCGTCGACGACGACGGCGCACCCGAGCGCCTGGAAGGGATCGGCGTCGATGTGCTGACCCGGGGCGAGGACCGGATATGGCGGTACGCGATCGACGACCCGTACGGGCAGCAGAGCTGATCCGTCCGCGGCGGTACGTCCGCGGCGGCACAGAGGAACAACAGTCCCATCAGCAAGAAGATCAGAAAGACGGGACCGTTCCGCGATGCGGGACGGCAGTGAGTACACGGGGGAACAGTCCGATCATGAAGCCCAATAGTCACCGGCGGCCGTCACGCCGCACACTCCTCAGGGCGGCGGGAGCGGCGGCCGTCGCGGTGCCCGCGGCCGGCGCCCTCGCCAGTGTCGCGTCGGGTGCGAGTCCGGCCGAGGAGAGCACCGACTGGGACGTCATCGTCATCGGCGCGGGCTTCGCCGGCCTCACGGCGGCCCGCGAGCTGCGGGCCCGCGGCAAGCGCGTGCTCGTCCTGGAGGCCCGCGACCGGATCGGCGGGCGCACCTGGACGGACACGTACGCCGGGCAGTTGGTGGAGCGCGGCGGCACCTGGGTCGAGGCGACCCAGCCGCACCTCGGCGCCGAACTCAAGCGTTATTCGCTGGCGCTGGAGGAGGACCAGCCGATCGAGCGGGCGTTCTTGCCGACGCCGAGCGGGCCGAAGGAGTTCACGCCGGACGACGGATTCGGCCGCATCGGCGCCATTTTCGACCGGATGTACGACGGGTCCCGGGAGTACTTCGCGAAGCCGTACGAGCCGCTGTACCGCGCGGATCTGCTGCAGAGCCTGGACAAGCTGACGCTCCGCGACCGGCTGAATCAGCTCTCCCTCACACCCGAGGAAGAGCTGCTCATCAACGGGCAGACCGCGGTGTACTCCGGCGGCACGAGCGACATGGGTGCGTTCACCATGTTCGCGCAGTGGTGGGCACTGGCCGGCTGGTCCAACGCGGGCTGGAACGACACCCAGCGCTACCGCATAGCCAAGGGCACCCACGCCCTGCTCCAGGCGATGATCGACGAGACGAGGCCGACCGTCCGGCTGAGCACACCGGTCGCCTCCGTCGCCGACACCGGCGCCACGGTCTACGTCACCACCAAGGCGGGCAGGAAGTACAGCGCCGCGAAGGTCGTCGTCGCGATCCCGGCCAACGCCTGGTCCACCCTCAAGTTCTCGCCCTCCTTGCCCCCTGCCCTGACGGCCGCGTCGGACCAGGGCATCGCCGTGAAGAACGCGGTCAAGCTGTGGATCCACGCCCGCAAGGGAGCGGGCCGGTTCTACGGCCAGGGCGCCGAGGGCGGCTCGCCGATCCCCATGCTGCTGCCCTTCAAGGAAACCTCCGAGGGCATGCTGTACATCGCCTTCAGTACCGACCCGACCCTCGACCCGGCCAGCACCGCGCAGGTCAAGAGCGCGGTGCAGAAGCTCGGGGTGGACCTCGACGTCATCGGCGTCAAGGCGCACGACTGGGGCCGGGATCCTTATGCGCGCGGCGGCTGGGCGTTCCGCAGGCCGGGCCAGCTCACCACGCTCTACCCGGACGTGACCGAGCCCAAGGGCCGGCTCTCCTTCGCCAGCGGTGACATCGCCAACGGCTGGAGCGGCTTCATCGACGGCGCCATCGAATCGGGTCTGCGCGCCGCCAGGCAGGCAGCCGGCGAGGCATAGGCCGCACGTCCGTCCGCGCCTCGCGCACCTCACCTCGGCTTCGGCCATTCAACCACCGGAAGGGAACGGCACACTCATGTCCTTCACCGTCGACTTCGACCCGGAACGCCCCGATCTCACCGATGACACCGATACCCAGAACGAGATCTTCATCCAGGTGTTCAACTCGGGTGACGGCGAGCTGTTCAACCGTCTCTACCTGGAGGACTCGATCTCGAACTTCTCCGGCGAGCCCCTGACGGGCGCCGCCCGGCTGAAGTTCTTCAAGGACTTCCTGGCGGCCAAGCCCACCCTGAAGGCGACCGTCACGCATTCCTACGTCGCCGGTGACGTGGCGCTGATCGGCGTCGACTACCGCATCGACTCCACCGGCCCCGACGGTGAGCCGGTCCGCCTGGAAGGCAACTGCACCGACGTGCTGCGGCGCACCGCCGACGGCCGCTGGCTGATGGCCATCGACCGGCCGGTCGCCGCGACGGGACTGGTCGCCGACTAGTACGCGACGGGACCCCCTGGCCCGCCAGGGGGTCCCGTCATGCCGTAGGTGCCATCCGCAGGTCGAGCGAGGAGCAACAGTGGCCACACAGGAAGAACTGGCGTCCGTACTGGACGCCGTACGGGACATCGTGCCCACCCTGCGCCGCAACGGCGCGGGCGCGGAGGAGAACCGGTGGATCCCCCAGGAGAACCTGGATCTGCTGGAGAAGGCGGGGGTGTTCCGCGCGGCCGTGCCGCGGGCCCACGGGGGCCTCGACCTCGACGCGGCCGGACAGTTCAAGGTGATCGCGGAGGTCGCCCGCGGCTGCCCGTCCACCGGCTGGCTGACCATGGTCTGGCTGACCAGCACCTGGGCCGCCTCGTTGTATCCCGACCGGGCCCAGGAAGGGGTCTTCACGGGCGGCAGCACACGGGTGTCCATCGTGTTCGCGCCCACCGGTACGCTCGTCCCCGTCGACGGCGGCTACCGGCTCAATGGAACCTGGCGGTTCAACTCCGGCTGCCGGGGCGCTGATTGGGACCTGCTGGCCGCCATGGTCGAGCACCCGGACGGGACCAGTGAGGAACTGGTCGCCCTGGTGCCCACCGCCGAGCTGAGCCTCGCCGACGACTGGGACGTCTCCGCCGGCTCGGGCACCGGCAGTGTCACCACGACCGCCACGGATGTCTTCGTACCCGCGCATCGCGTGGTGGCCCTGGAAGAGGCCATGGTCAGCGCGACGGGGGAACGCTCCAACACGGGTGCGACGGGGCGCAATTACGGCCTGCTCGGGTACGTGCTCTCCGGTGTCGCGGCGGCGTTCGTGGGCATCGCCCGCGGTGCGTACGAACTCTTCCTGGAGCGGCTGCCCGGCCGCGGCATCACGTACACGGAGTGGACCGACCAGCGCCTGCACCCGCTCACCCAGCAGCAGGTGGCCACGGCGGCCAACAAGATCGATGCGGCCGAGGCACTCGCCGGCCGCTGGCTGGAGGTCCTCCAGACCGCGGCCGATGCCGGTGAGCAGCCCACCGACGCCGAGAAGGCCGTGGTTCGCGGCCAAACGGCGTACGCCGCGCAGCTGGCCAAGGAGGCGGTGGAGCTGCTGTTCTCCGCGAGCGGTGGCTCGGTCATCCGGCGCGATGTGGACCTGCAGCGCTTCCACCGCGACATCCAGGGGTTTTCGCTGCATGCGCTGGTGCAGCTCAATGCCAACCTGGAGGTCCAGGGACGGGTCCTGGCCGGCCTGGAGCCGGGCACGTACTTCCTCTGATCTCCTCCGAGCGCGCTGAGCAGCGAAGCCCGGGCCGTCGGTGACGGCCCGGGCTTCGTGCTCGCTCGCGATGCGCCGCCTCAGGAGGCGGCGGTCGGCTTTCCGAAGCGGCCGTTGACGAACAGCAGCTCGTCCTCCCGCGTTCCCTGGCCGGCCCCGAGCACTGTACCGATGAAGATCGTGTGGTCACCAAAGACGTGCGACTCGGTCAGCTCGCACTCCAGCCAGGCCACCGCGCCACCGAGCAGCGGCGCACCCGTGTGGTCGCCCGCGCGCCAGCCGACGCTCTCGAACTGTGCGGCGCCCAGCGTACGGTCCTTGTCGGCGAAATGGCGGGCCAGCTCTTCCTGGTGGGCCCCGAGTATGTTCACCGCGAAGCGCCCCGCCTTGGTCAGGGCCGTGTGCATCACCGCGCTGTGGCCCACGCTGCACAGCACGGACGGTGGTTCCAGCGAGACGGAGCAGAAGGCGTTCGCCGTCATGGCGTGGAGGTGCTCCCCGCCCACGGTGAGCACCGTGACTCCGGTGGCGAAGCGGGACATCGCCCCGCGCAGCCGGTCGGGCGCCACCGGTTCCGTACCGGAACGCACGGCGGCGTAATCGAGTTCAGCGGACGCGGAATTCATGCAACTCTCTCCGATTGGTCACACCGGTCACGTCTGGGCCGTCCGCGTGAAAAGGGCAGCCGGCGGCTTCAACGTACCCATGCCGCTTCGCGGTTCTCCCATGCCCGGGTAACCATCCCGCCATCTGCCCCGACCGGCACGCAATGACCCCTCAGTGACCGGCGATTGACCGGGCCCCCGGACGCTGTAAACATGAATGAGATCGCTGCCACATCCGGAACGGCCGAGCTTGCCGAGCCCTATCTGCGCCAGGTACTCGGCGCCGCGGGACTCGCCGTCGAATACGTCCGGGCCGAGGGAAACACGCTCTACCAGCAGCATGCCGACGGTACGGAAGTTCCGGTCACCGACTTCGCCGGCGGATACGGATCGGTGCTGCTCGGCCACAACCATCCGGAGATCATCGAGCGCGCGCGGGAACTGCTGGCCGAGCAGACCCCGGTACACGCCCAGTTCTCCCGCCACCCCTACGCCAACGACCTGGCGGCCGAGCTGAACCGCATCATCCACCGAGAGCTCGACGTCGACGAGCCCTATTTCGCCATCTTCGGGAACAGCGGAGCGGAGGCGGTGGAGGCCGCCGTCAAACACGCTGAGCTGGACCGCGGCATGCGGATCTCCGACCTGCTCGCCGACATCGAAGCCGGGTTCGGCGTGGCGCGGGAAGCCGTGGCCACCAGGGCCGCCACCGTCCCGGGCCGGACGCCCGCCCGGCTCGGACTCGCGCGCCCGGCCGACGACAACGATGTCCTCGACCTCCTGGAAGCGGAGATCAGGCGGCTCAACGAGGAGAGCGCCGCGACTCCTCCGCTTTTCCTGGCCCTTGAGGGGGGCTTCCACGGAAAGCTCGCCGGAAGCGTACAGCTGACCCACAACGAAGGCTACCGACTGCCGTTCAAATCGCTGGCCGCACAGGCCCGATTTGTGCCGCACGGCAGGCCGGAGGTGCTCAAGGAAATCCACACCGAGGAGCGCCGGGTCCTCCTCGGCCTGGCCGTCACCGACGGCGAGATCACGGTGACCGAGCGCGAGCTTCCGGTTTTCTGTGCCTTTCTGGTCGAGCCGATTCAGGGCGAGGGCGGAATTCACGTCCTGACCCCCGAATTCGCCCAGGAGATCCAGGAGTTCTGCGCGGAGGTCGACTGCCCGGTCGTCGTCGACGAGATTCAAAGCGGAATGGGCCGGACCGGAATGCTACTCGCCAGTTCGCGACTCGGACTGCGCGGTGACTACTACACCCTCGCCAAGACGCTCGGCGGCGGCATCGCAAAAACCTCGGTCATGCTGGTACGGAAGGCCCGCTATCGCCGAGAGTTCGAAATCGTGCACAGCTCGACCTTCGCGAAGGACAGCTTCTCCTGTCATATCGCGCTCAAGGTCCTGGAGATCCTGGAGCGGGACGGCGGGCGAGCGTACCGCCGGGCGGAGGAGCGGGGCGAGAAGCTGCGCGCCGAACTGGACGCGGTGCACGCGGACTTCCCGGACGTGGTCAAGGAGGTACGGGGGCAAGGGCTCATGCTCGGCCTGGAGTTCCACGACCAGTCCGACGCCTCCTCGCCGGAGCTCCGGGAGCTCGCGGGCAGCGGCCTGTTCGGCTACTTCCTGGCCGGTCACCTGCTGCGTCGGCACCGGGTGCGGACGTTCCCGACGGCCAGCGCGCTGAACACGCTGCGGTTCGAGCCGTCGATCGATGTCACGAATGCGGACATCGAACGTTTGGGCGGAGGATTGCGAGATGTGTGCACACTGTTGCGTAAAGGGGCGGGTGAGGTACTCGCCTCCTCCGGCGACTGATTGATCCATCGGGTCCGCATGACACCTCTCGCCGGCCCGCGTGCCAACGGGGGCCGGGGCAGTGGCGGGGGCCGGTGCTGCCGACGCGCGGACCATCGGTCATGCCGCACGAGAACGAAGAACGGGGGAAGTTCATGCAGTTCCGATTGCTGGGACCGTTGGAGATCGAGAACGGAGAGGACCTGGTGGACCTGGGGGGACGGCGGCAGCGCGCGGCGCTGTCGTTCCTTCTGCTGCACGCCAACCAGGTGGTGTCCACCAGTCAGCTGCTTTCGGCGCTCTGGGCGGGCGACGACCCGCCCGTGAGCGCGCGGAAGATCCTGCAGAACGCCATCTGGAAGCTGCGCGGCGTCCTGTCCCGGCCGCCGCTGTCCGAGCACGCCCCGCAGCTGCTGACCCGGGCCCCCGGCTACCTGCTCCGGGTACCGGCACAGCGGGTCGACCTGCTCGTCTACCAGCAGGGGGTGGCGGCCGGGCGGGCGGCGCTGGCCGCCGGTGATCCGCAGCTCGCCTGGCAGACCCTCCACGAGGCACTCTCCCTGTGGCGCGGGCCCGTGCTCGCCGACCTGGTGGAGGAGGGCACCTGCTGGCCGGAACTGACCGCGGTGCAGAACCGGCGGCACGACGTCATGGAGGACCACTTCGAGGCGGCCCTCGCCTGCGGCCGGCACCAGCTGGTCCTGGGCAAACTGAAGGCCCTCGTGGAGGCCGAGCCGCTGCGGGAACGCGCCGCGGGGCAGCTGATGCTGGCGTTGTACCGGTGCGGGCGGCAGGCCGAGGCGCTGGCGGTCTTCGGGCGGGTGCGCGCCGCGCTCGTGGAGGGCCTCGGGCTGGAACCGGGCCGGGAGCTGCGCCGACTGCATCAGGCGATCCTCACCCACGACCCGGCTCTGGACACCCCGGCCCGCGATACGACGGCCCTCGCCTCCCTTTCGGTGGCCGAGGCCGCCCGGCCCCGTGCCGAAGAGCCCGGGTCCGCCCGTACGGAAGCGCCCGGGTCCGCCCGTACGGAAGCGCCCGGGTCCGCGCATGCCGAAGGGCCCCGGACCGCCGCTGCGGAAGAGCCCCGGCAGCCGCCGGCCGGTACGGACGAAGGCCCGCACACGGGCGCGGCGGCCCGCACCGCGAGCGTGGTGATGTTCCGCTTCGGCCTCGGCGACGAGCTGAGCGGTCTGCCTCCCGAGGACGGTGACCAGGTCCTCGACGCCCTGACCCAGCTCGCCAAGGAGAAGACGGAGCTGCACGGCGGCCGGGTCGCCTCGATACTCGGATCGCTGCTGCTCGCGGTGTTCACCGGCGATACGGAACGCTCCGGTGACGCCGCGGGGGCGGTGCGCGCCGCCGCGGCCGTACGCGAAAGCCTCAGCATCCCGACCGGCACCCTGGCACCCCCGCAGTCCGCGGTCCGGGGGCTGACCCTGCATGCGGCCGTCACCACCGGCGAGGCCGTCGTGCGGCGTCAGCCCGACAGGGGCGCGACACCGCTGTGGGTGGGCGGAGCGATCGTCGACACCTGCCGGACGATGCTGGGGCATGTGCAGGCCGGTGAGATCCATGTCTGCGACACAACGCGCCGGCTGGCCGAGCGGAGCGCCACCTTCCGGCACGCCTGCGCCTCGGCGTTCGCCCCCTGGGAGCTGCACGCCGTGACCGAGGAGCCGACCGGCGCGACGCCCCGCCCCGAGACCGGGCCATCGGCCCACGAGAGCGAACTGGACCTGATGCAGCACCTGCTGCTGCGCACACGGGAGCGCGCCACCTCCCACCTCATCACGCTCGTCGACGCCTCCGGCCGGGGCAAGACGCGGCTTCTGATGGAGTTCCAGCGCCGGGTCGAGCGGGACTTCGGCGGGCAGGTGCGCGTGCTCGCCGGCACGGTCCGGCCGCCCGCTGCGGGCCGGCCGCCGGCCGTTCCGGCGGCGGGTCTCGCCGCGTACTGCGGAATCGATCCCGCGCACCCCGCCCACCACGGCCCCGACCGGCTGCGGGAGACGCTCGAACGGATCGAGGACGACGCACGGACCAGACGGGCCGTGTTCGCGGCGCTGGCGCCGACCCTCTCCGCTCCCCCGCCCCTGCACACCCCCCAGGCCCAGCGGGACGTCCTCGCGGCGTGGGGGACGTTCCTGGCAGGGGCGGCGCGGGAGCAGCCGCTGGTGGTGATCTGGGACGACCTGCAGCACGCCGACGATGCGCTGCTGGACGCGGTGGAGCGGCTCACCACCTCGCACGCGGGCGTGCCGCTGCTCAGCATCGTCGGTGCGGACCCCGGACTGCTGGACCGGCGCCCCGGTTGGGCGACCGGCCGCCCGCGCACCATGTCCCTCAGCGTCACCCCCGCGCCCGGCGACGCCCTGGACCGTCTCCTCGAATCCCTGCTGCCGCCGGTCCAGGAGCCCGAGGTCGCCTGAGGGCGCGTCTTTCGGACGCGGCCTAGGCCCCTCCGGGGAGGCCCAGGCCGGGGGTCCGTACCGCGCGGGCCAGGGTGCGGAGGGCCTCCGGAGTGGCCGGGGCGTCGCCCGGCAGGGCGATCACCGCCGATTCGATCAGCAGGGACACCGCGAGGACATGCGGACGGGCCGTGGGCCGGTGCGCCGGGCCCACGGTCCTGTAGCGGGCCGGCCGGGCGGTCCGCCCGGGCCGGGTGACCGAGTCGATCACCTGTCGCGCCCACACCGCGAGCCCGGCCCGCAGCGTGGCCCGTGCCGGACCGTCCAGATCCGGCACGGTCGCCAGGCCCTCGTCGAAGCGGGCCAGGATCGTGTGCGCGTGCTCGGCGAGCAGCGCGCCCCCACGCGTCATACGGGGGGCCGCCGGGCGTTCGGGAACCGGGCGTGGCCCGGCGCGCTGCGGCAGCTGGGCCCGCCGCAGCCCCTCGTGGAGGGCCGCGGCGAACTGCCGCCCGACGAAGACCGCGAGCGAGGCGTCCTGTTCCATGGCGAGCCCGTCTTCCCTGGCGAGCCTGTCTTCCCTGGCGATGCTGTCTTCCATGGACGAAGCACACCAAGTCCCGCACACGCCACGCTCATTCACGCTTCCATCCGACGGTCATCACCCGGGCGTGCGTCACGACGCGCCCCTCCGCTCGCGGTCGTAAGCGCCCGTACCGCGCCGTGCCCGCCGTACGGCCGGTCCGCGGCTCACGCCCCGTTCCCCGTACCGCTTGGCCCCGGCGACCGGCGCCATCCGCCGTGGCAGCGGGACGGGCTCACGGAGCCGCGAGAGCGTCAGCGTGCCACCGTGCTGCCTGCCACTCCCCCACAACGGCCGCCGCCGCAGCAGCTCGGGGTGGCCGCAGGCCACGACGAGCAGCGCGGTCCTGCCGGTGCCCGAGGAGAGTTCCGCCACCCAGTCCAGTACGTCGTCGTCGGCCAGATGGAGGTCGTCGAGGCACAGGACCAGCGGCTGCCTCTGTGCCGTACGTTCGATCAGCTCCCGCCAGGCCGCAAGGACGTCACCGGGCCGGGCCGGGCCCGGCAGTCCCGGCGGGGGAACCAGCATGCGCAGCAACCGTGCCTCATCGGCTTCGGATGCCGCGAGGTCGCTCACCAGCGCTCTGAGCCGGTGCTCCGGTGGGCCCAGGGCCGGGGCGCCCTGCGGCGTGCCCCAGGCGTCGAGGAGAGCCGCGGCCATGCCCGCGGCGTCCGGACCGCCCTTCAGCGCCCGCGGGCGTACCACGCGCACCTCGTCCGAGTCCCGGGCGACCCGGCGCTCGAACTGCGCCACCAAGCGCGTCTTGCCGACGCCCCGCTCGCCCAGCACGGTCAGCAGGCAGGGGACCTCGTGGTGCCCCGAGTACTCGAGGAGGCTGTCCAGGACGGCCAGTTCGCGCTCGCGTCCGTGCGGGGCGTCGACACCGCGCACGACCGCGCCGCGCGGACGCAGGGCGTGCGCCTGGCGGATGTCGGTCACCGGCTCCGGTCCGCGCACGACCTGGCTGTACTGGACCCAGTCGTCGGTGTCGCGGGCCACGTCGTCGCTGACGTACACCTCTCCGGCGGGGACGGCGGCGAGCAGGCCGTGTGCCCGGTCCAGCAGTGTGCCCACCACGAAGATCGCGGCGGTCGGGTCGTGCGGTTCGTGCCGGACGATCGCCGTCCCCTCGGTCACCACGGCCCGCAGCACGGTGCCCGACCGGTGTGCCAGGCGTTCGCGCGCCTGGAAGGCCGCCCGTACCGCGTTCAGTGGTGCCTCGCCCGGGTCGGCGCGCAGCCCGAACACGGCCGCGGACAGCCCGCCCATCGAGCCGACCAAGGTACCGCCGTGGGCCTCGACGCTCTCGGCGAGCACGGTGACCGTGTCGTGCAAGGAGGTGTCGAGCTGCTCGGGCGCGACCGGCCCGGCAGCGCCGCCGGATTCGGTGCGGACGACCAGGACGCACACATGGCGGCGCTCGGTGACCGAGCCCGGGCCGCCGCCGACCGCCGGGTCCTGCGGCCCCCGTACCGCGGTGGCCGGCTCCTGCGGGAGGGGCCGGGTCCGCTCCAGGGGCGCCGCGGTCGGTGTGTCCGCGACGGCGTGCTCGGGCGGCCCGCCCGCCGCGGACAGGCCGTGGCCGGCCCGGGGCGCGGCGTCCGCATCCGGGCCGGTCACAACGGCGGGTCGGGCGCGCGGGACTTCGGCGCCCTGCTCATCGCTCCAACCGCCGGTGGGCGTCGCGAGCGTCTGGTCGTGCCGCAGGATGCGCTGCTGCAGCGCCCGCAGATCGGCGGACGGCTCCAGTCCGTACTCCTCGACGAGCGCGAGCCGCACTTTGCTGAACACGCCCAGCGCCTCGGCCTGCCGGCCGCAGCGGTACAGGGCGAGCATCAACTGACCGCACAGCCGCTCACGCAGCGGCTCGCCCTCCGCGAAGGAGCTCAGCTCGCCGAGGACCGCGTGGTGACGGCCGCAGGCCAGTTCGGCCTCGAAGCGGTCCTCCATCGCGTCCAGGCGCAACTGCTGCAGTGCGGTCAACTCGGGCCACTCGACGCCCTGTTCCACCAGATCCGACAGCGCGGAGCCGCGCCACTCGCCGAGCGCGTCGCCCAGCAGCGCGGCGGCCTTCGCCGGTTCACCGGCCGCGAGCCGCGCCCGGCCCGCCGCGACCTTGCGGTCGAAGCGGGACGCGTCGAGCCGCTCCGGGTCGACCCGGAGAACGTAACCCGGCGGCCGGGTGAGCAGCTCCGGCCGGACGACGCCGCCGGACGGCTCCGTGCCGTCGGGGTCCGGCAGCAGTGCCCGCAGCCCCCACACCGCGTTCTGCACGATCTTCCGGGCCGTCACCGGCCGGGACTCCTCGGGCCACAGGGCACCGAGCAGCTCACTGGTGGCGATCACCTGGTTGGCCCTCAGCAACAGTAAGCCGAGCACCGCGCGCTGCTTGAATCCCCCCAACGCCAGGCCTCGTCCGCCCTGGTCCACTTCCAACGGCCCCAGCACTCTGAATTCCATGTCCTACCCCCCGTTCACTGAGCGGCCACGTTCCCTCATGCCCGGGCGCCATTGCCCACCCGACCGGCGACTGCGGAACGCACCCCGCGCACAATCACCTCGGCCACCTCGCCGAGGTGCTGGTCCAGATAGAAATGACCGCCGGAGAAGACCCGCACCTCGGCCCCCGCCCGGGTCTGTGCCCGCCAGCCGGCCGCGTCCGGAACGGCGACCACCGGGTCGTCGGCGCCGCACAGCACTGTGATCGGCACGTCCAGCGGCGCCCCGGGCGTCCAGGAGTACGCGGCGAGGGCCCGGTAGTCGGCGCGCAGCGCGGGCAGCACCATCGCGACCAGTTCGGGGTCGTCGAGCAGCTGGGCACCGGTGCCGCCGAGCCGGCGTACGGCCGTCAGGATCGCCTCGTCGTCCGGCGGGGCGTCGTGCGGGTCCGCCCGGAGGGCCGGCGCGCCGCGTCCGGAGAGAAAGAGCCGGACCGGGGCCGGAGCCTGCCGCTCCTGAAGGACCCGCGTGGTCTCGTACGCGAGCAGCGCCCCCATGCTGTGCCCGAAGAACGCCCAGGGCCGGTCGTCGTCGGCCGGCAGCCGTTCGGCAATGGCAGCGGCGAGTTCCCGGATACCGTCCACGGGCGGCTCGAGCCTGCGGTCCTGGCGTCCCGGGTACTGCACCGCCCGCACCTCCAGGTGCGGCGGCAGCAGCCGGGACAGCGGGCCGTACGCGCTCGCCGAACCTCCCGCGTGCGGGAAGCAGATCAGCCTGACCGCGTCCGGCTCGGGCGTGCCGAACCGTCGGAACCACTGGCCGTCCATGGCGTCCTTCACTCCTGTCTGTCCGACTGCGGTGCTTCGTACTTGTCTTCAGCCCTGGCTCGGCGCAGCGCACGGCCCCACCAGCCGATCCGGTCGAGCATCCGCCGGGCGGGTTCGTTCCACTCCGCCGCGCCGCGGGGCAGGCCGTCCGGGGCGAGCCGCTCCCAGTAGTTGTGGAAGCTGACGGTCTCGCGGACCGTGACGGCGTGCACCTCGCTGAACACCTGGCGCAGATGGGCGACCGCGCACAGGCCGGCCGAGGCCCCGCCGTAGGAGAGGAATCCCACGGGCTTGGCGTGCCATTCCTCGTCGTACCAGTCGATCGCGTTCTTCAGTGACGCCGGAAACGTCTGGTTGTACTCGGGTGTCACCACCACGTATGCGTCGGCCGCGGCCAGCCAGGGCGCCAGGTCCTTGACCGCCTGCGGTTTCGGGGCCGTGGGGTCGGCGGACATCACATCCGGCAGCCAGGCCGTGGCGAGGTCGATGACGTCCACGTCGAAGTCCTGCCGCAGCCGGGCACGCGAGGCGAACCACTCCGCCGCGACGGGCCCGAACCTCCCCTTCCGGATACTGCCGATGATGATCGCCAACCGCAGCCGCTCGCTCTCGGCCACCTCGCCGCCTTCCCACCCTGCTCCTTTGCCGGCTTGCTCGGGGAAGACTGGCCCATGCCGCTTCGGATTCGCTTCGGACGGGCTTCGGAGTGCGGGCCCGATGTCGTACTCGCCACCGATTCCGCCGCGAAGTGGCCGAGTTACGCTGATCACATGCGATTCGGGGTGCTGGGACCACTGGAGGTGTGGACGGACGAGCGCAGGCCGGTGCGCGTCCCCGAGGTCAAGGTCCGTACGCTCCTCGCCGACCTGCTCGCCCACCACGGGCAGGTGGTGCCGGCGGACCGGCTCATCGAGGACCTCTGGGGCGGTTCGACGTTCACGGCCAGGCCCACGGCCTCGCTGCAGGCGAAGGTCTCCCAGTTGCGGCGCGCCTTGGAGGACGCCGAGGCCGGTGGCCGCGACCTGGTCACCCACCGGGCCCCCGGCTACGCCCTGGAGGTCACGGCCGACACGCTGGACTCCGGCCGCTTCCGCACCCTCGTGGCCCGGGCCCGCGCGACCGGGAATCCCCGCGCGCGGGCGGCGCTGTTCACCGACGCGCTGGCGCTGTGGCGCGGACCCGCGTTCGCCGAGTTCGCCGACCAGCCCTACGTACGGCCGGCCGCCACGAGCCTGGAGGAAGACCGGCTCATCGCCATGGAGGAACACGCCGAGACCCGGCTGGAACTGGGGGAACACAGCCTTCTGATCGGCGAACTGACCGGCCTGGTGGACACGTACCCGCTGCGGGAGGGGCTGCGCGCCGCGCTGATGCGCGCCCTGTACCAGGCGGGACGCCCGTCCGAGGCGCTGGACTGCTTCACGGACCTGCGCCGTCGGCTCGGTGACGAGCTGGGGCTCGTCCCCAGCCCGGCCCTTGAGACGCTGCAGCGCGCCATCCTCCGCCACGACCCGGAACTGGCCCGGCCCGCACCCCCCGCACAGGCGATGACGGCTGTCCCCGCACGGCCGGCCCCGGGTGCGCCCCTCTCTCCCCTGGTGGGCCGCGACGCGGACGTGGAGAGGATCCGCACCCTGCTGTCCCGGCAGCGCCTCGTCACGCTCACCGGCCCCGGCGGCGTCGGGAAGACGCGCCTGGCCGTCGCCACGGCCGACAGCCTCTCCACGGCGTTTCCCGACGGCGCCTGGCTGGTGGAGCTGGCGGGCATCGGCGGCCCGCAGCGCGGGGCGAGCACGGAGTCGGTCGCCGAGCACGTGATGGCCACGCTCGGCATCCGCGAGAGCTCGGCGGACGACGGCAACGCCGGGCCGGCGGGACGCCTGGCCGCCGCGCTGGCCACCCGGCACCTGCTTCTGGTCCTGGACAACTGCGAGCATGTCGTCGAGCCGGTGGTGCACCTGGCGGGACTCCTGCTGAGCAAGGCCCCCGACCTGCACATTCTGACGACCAGCCAGGAGCCACTGCGTACCGCCGCCGAAGTGATCCATGTGGTCGCCCCCCTCTCCCTCCCCGCCCCGGGCCAGCGCGGACCCGACGCGGTGGCGGCCTCCGGCGCCGTGCGGCTCTTCGTGGAACGGGCCACCGCCGCCGACCCGGACTTCGTCCTCGACGTCACCACCGCGCCCCTGGTCGCCGATGTGTGCCGGCGCCTGGACGGCATCCCGCTCGCCCTGGAACTGGCCGCCACCCGGGTCAGAAGCCTGGGTGTCAGAGAGCTGCACGACCGCCTCGACGACCGCTTCCGGGTACTCAACAGCGGTTACCGCGACGCCCCTTCGCGCCACCGGACGCTGCAGGCCACCCTCGACTGGAGCTGGAGCCTGCTGGAGACCCGCGAGCAGACGGTGCTGCGCAGGCTGTCCGTCTTCGCCGAGGGGTGCTGCCTGGAGGCCGCCGAAGAGGTGTGCGCGGGCGGTGACGTGACCCGCGCCGATGTCCTGGACGTACTGAGTGTGCTGGTGGAACGCTCCTTCGCCCTCAGGACCGAGGGCCCCTCCGGCGTACGCTACCGACTGCTCGAATCCGTCGCGGCCTACGCGCGCGAGAAGCTGACCGAGTCGCACGAGTACGACGAGACGGCCGCCCGGCATCTGCACCAGTGCGTCCACCTCGCCGAGCTGGCCCGGCCGTACCTGTACGGACGCGAGCAGCGCGGCTGGTTCCTGACCCTGGACGTGGAGGCGGCCAATGTGCAGCGCGCCGTGGACGAGGCCCTCCGCACCGGCGCGGCGAGCCTCGCCCTGCGCCTGACCAACGCCCTGGCCTGGTACTGGTTCGTACGCGGCCGCCTGGGCGAGGCCCGCAGAATGCTGGCAACGGCACTGACGACGGCGGGCAGCGCCTCATCTGCCGAGCGGGACGAGGCGGGGATGTGGCACCGGGGGATGACGTTGTTGCTGGGGGTGGAGGGGAAGAGGGAGGGCGACGGTCCGGGCGACGCCACCGGCTCGGGTGGTGACGTGACCGACCCGGACGGCGACGCGACCGGCCGGATCGGCGTACACAGCTCGGAGCACGACGACCCGGCCGACGAGAAGAGCATCGACCGGGCCAGAGCCGACTGGTTCCTGGCCTACGCGCAGTGGACCGTGGGAGCACTGGCCGACGGCGAGCAGCGCGTGGAGCGGGTCCTGCGCGAGTTCCGCGCCCTGCGCGACGTGTGGGGAACCGCCGCCGCGCTCACCACCCGCGCCGCGTTCGCCCTGGCCCGCGGCGACCTGGAGGTACTGCGTGACAACGCCTTGGAGGCACGTACCCAGTTCGCCGAACTGGGCGACAACTGGGGCCGGTTGAAGACGAGCGAGATGCTCAGCCGGCTGGCCGAGATCAACGGCGACTACGACCGTGCGACCCAGCTGCAGCGCGAAAGCCTGCGCACCGCCGAGACGTTGGAGTTGTGGCGCGAGGTGAGCGCCAAACTGTCCGGACTCGGCAGGGTCGCGCTTCTCAGGCGTCGTTACGAGGAGGCGGAGGACCTGCACACCCGTGCCCTGCGCCTGGCGGTCGAGCAGGGCGACCAGCCCGCCGAGCAGTTCGCGGCGCTCGGCCTCGCGCTCGGTGCCAGGCGCCAGGGCCGCCACGACACCGCCGAAGCGTGGCTGCGCCCTTGGCTCGCGTGGAACCGCAGACGCGGGGACGCCCCCGGACTCGCCCTGGTCCTGGCCGAGCTGGGCTTCATCGCGGAACACCGCGGCGACGCCGAGCGCGCCCTCGCCCACCACCGCGACGGTCTCGCCGCGGCCCTGACGACCAAGGACCCCCGCTCGGTCGCCCTGGCCCTCGAAGGTCTCGCGGGCGCCCACTCCCTGGCCGGCCACCCCGAGCGCGCCGCCCGCCTCCTCGGCACCGCCGCGGCCACCAGAAAGCGGACCGGCGCTCCCCACCCGCCCGCCGAACGGGGCGACGTGGAGCGAATCTCCGAGCGCGTACGCACCGCACTCGACGAGCCTTCCTTCACCCACGAGTTCACCCACGGCAAGCAAACGCCCTACGAAACCCAGGCAACCCTGGAATCGGCCGGCCACCCCCACGCCTGATCACTCCGCAGAGCAACGCGACTTCTCCGGACGGGCGACACCCTCCGCGATCCGCAGAGCGGCCTGGGCGGGCGTGAGGTGCGTGGTGTCGACGACCTCGGCCTCGCCGTGCAGCCATGACCGGGCCGCCTCGGCGTAGGGCTCAAGGTATTGGAGACGGAACGGAGAGTCGGGGCCAAGAACGGTGTCGCCCGCGATCCGCCGGCGGAGGGAGTCCTGGTCGGCGTGGAGGACGAAGTGCCGTACCGGAATGCCGTGCTGGGCAAGGCCCGAGCTGATCTCGCGCCAGTACTGCTCGACCAGCACGGTCATGGGCATCACCAGTGTGCCACCGGTGTAGTCGAGTACGCGTCGGGCGGTCTCGACGACGAGCGGCCGCCAGGGCGGCCAGTGCTGGAAGTTGTCCGTCTCGGGCAGCCCTGGCGTGATGTCCATGAGTGTCTCGCCGACCTTCTCGGCGTCGAACACCCGTGAATCCGGGATCAGCTGCTGCACGAGTGCACTGGTCGTCGTCTTGCCTGCGCCATGGGCGCCGTTGAGCCATACGATCATGGGCCCGACGCTAGCGGTACGCGGACCACAGACCGGTGCCGAACACGTCACAAACAGGCGCCCGCCGGATATCGCCGTTCTCCAGCTCGTCCGCAGCTGGGTTTTGCCGCAAGTGACGGAGAGTCAGGTGCGTTTGTGCTGGGTGAGGGAGCCGTCCTCGGACCATTCGCGGTCCCATTGCCGGGCGCGCCGGTGGTTGAGGTACCGGCGTACGCCGCAGACCGTGGCCGACACCGCGGCGCACCAGCCGAGCGCCAGCAGGCCGCCGACCAGCGTGGCTCCGACGGCGCCGGCGATCGGGGGGAGCGGCTGGTGGGTGAGGCGGCCTCGGCCGTCCAGCCAGACCGGGACTCTCGTCCCCGCCTTACGGCCTGGCTCGACCTGTGTGAGGCCCGTGTGGACAGAGCCTCGTTCGTCGCGCCAGCGGACGGTAGCGCTCACCGTGTCGTGAGCGCCTCGCATGTCGTAGGCGCCCGTCGTTCGGCCGGGGGCGTCGGCCACGAGAACGGCGGTGGTGGGGTAACGCTCCTGACGCTGTTCCCGGACGGTGTCCTGAGCCGCTCGGCCCGTCATGACAGCCACGGTGGGGCCCCCGACGGCCACGAGCACCATGGCGACGAGCAGGACCACCGCCTCCAAGACGTCGGACGGCCGCTTGAGCGGATTGCTCCGCCAGCGCCACAGCCACTTCTTCGGCATGGCCACGCCTCCTTACGCTCCGAGGTGTGCCGGTCAGTGGCCCGCCTCTGCCGGGCCCGCGCCCCACACCCGTGCTGCGGCGTCCGTCGTCGGTTGCAGTACCGCCTCCGTCACCGCCGACGTGCGCAGGTGCGTACCGCGTTGGTAGTCCTCGTCGCGGACCATCTCGGAGAAGGCGTGACGGGACGGATAGGACACCAGCAGCACGGCGTCCCAGTCCTGCCCCGGCTCGGCGACGACGGGGGCGGCGCCCAGGCCGTAGTACAGGATCGTGGCGCCCACGCGCTCGGCGTGCGGGCGGAAGTGCCGGAGGTAGTCCGCATAGCCCTCGCCCCCTCCCCCGGGCGCGAAACGCAGCAGGTTCAGCATCACTACCGGAGCATCGGGGTCCTCCAGAAGGAATTGCTTCAGGCTCTTTCCCGTGGGGTCCACCGCCATGGCGCGCATTCTCCCGTCTGTGGTCTGTCCATCATCGGTCTCGTAGAGGGCTTCGAAAGCCTGGAGAGCTTCGAGGGCTTCGAGGGCTTCGAGGGCTCGTCGGCCTCACGTCGTGTGTATCGGTGATGTCACCGCCCCTACCGATGCGCAGGACACCAAGGACCTGTACTTCCCCAACACGCCCGAGTCGTAACGCGAGTGTGGTGCGGTCCAGTTCGACAGGCGGTCCGCCAATTCGGACGGTGACAGAGCCACCGAGAGTTCACGCCGCTCCAGGTCGATCGTCACGCGGTCGCCGTCGCGCAGCGCGGCCAGCGGTCCGCCGACCGCCGCCTCCGGGGCCACATGACCGGCCATCAGGCCCCGTGACGCGCCCGAGAAGCGGCCGTCCGTGACGAGTCCCACGTGCGGGCCCAGGCCACGGCCCACCAGCGCGGCCGTCACGCCCAGCATCTCGCGCATGCCCGGACCGCCGCGCGGGCCCTCGTACCGGATGACGACGACATCGCCCCGGCGGATGCGACCGGCCTGTACCGCCGCCATCGCGTCCTCTTCGCGGTCGAAGACCACCGCCGGTCCCGTCATCCGCGGCGTGGCCGACGCGGACGCCTTCACCACCGAGCCCGCAGGCGCGAGATTGCCCTTCAGGATCAGCAGTCCGCCGGTCCGGCTCAGCGCGCGCCCGGCCGGCACGACGACCTCCTGGCCCGGGGTCTCGCGGGCCTCGCCCACCTCCTCTGCCACGGTCCGTCCCGTGACCGTCGGCGCGCCGCCGTTCAGCAGTCCCGCCCCGTCCAGGGCCCGGCCCACCAGACGGGTGCCGCCGGCGCGGTCGAGGTCGACCGCCGTGAAACGCCCGCTGGGGCGCAGGTCGGCGATGACCGGGGTACGTGAGCTGATCGCGTCGAAGTCCGTCAGGTCGAGCGGGATGCCTGCCTCGTGGGCGATCGCGAGGAGGTGGAGTACGAGGTTGGTGGAGCCGCCCGTTGCGGTCCCCGCGGTGATCGCGTTGTGGAACGCGTCGGGGGAAAGGATCTTCTCCGGGGTCAGGCCCTGCTCGACCAGTCGCATGGCCAGTGCGCCCGCCGACTCGCAGACCTCCGTCCGCCGCGGGTCGGTGGCGGGCGGATCCATCGAACCGAAGGGGCTGAGGCCGAGGAATTCCAGGGCCATGGCCATCGTGTTGGCCGTGTAGTGGCCCGCGCAGGCGCCCGCGCCGGGGCAGGCGGCGCGCTCCAGTTCCCCGAGGCTCGCGTCGTCCAGTTCGCCTGCGGCATTGCGGCCAACGGCCTCGAACACGTCCTGGAGGGTGACCTCGGAGCCGCGGAAGCTGCCCGGCAGCATCGTGCCGGAGTACAGGATCAGGCCCGGCAGGCCGAGGCGTACGTGGGCCAGCGCGGCGGCGGGAAGGGTCTTGTCGCAGCCAGCGATGGTGACCAGGCCGTCCAACGCATGCCCGCGGCCCACGAGTTCGATGGAGTCGGCGATGACCTCGCGGCTCACCAGGGACGTGCGCATCCCCTCCGTGCCCATGGTGATCACATCGGATATCGCGATGGTGTTGATCTCCATCGGGGTGCCGCCCGCCGCGCGGATACCCTGCATCACGGACTCCGCCAGGCGGCGGTGGTTCAGATTGCACGGCATGGTGCCGATCCAGCTGTGGGCCACGCCGATCATCGGCCGGGACAGGTCCTCGGTGGACAGGCCGGTCGCACGTAACGCCGCACGCGCCGGAGCACGGTCACTGCCACACAGAAACGGATTCGCTGGCATCGCCCCTCCGGGAACCGATTTCGGGTTTTCTTGCTGTCTCGGTGCGTCGGAGCTTACGAGAGGAATCCCGGGCCCAGCAGGGAAATTCGCGGATGCGGCGGATCTCGGGCCATGAGGAACAGGCGCGTACGACTTTCGTGGGAGCCGGGTGCGCAGGGAGATGTATCGGAGTGCACCGGCCGTGAATTATGCGCCGCCGGGCCGAACGGTAGCGTCCGAGCGGAGAATTCATGTTTCCCTGCGAGGAGCAAAACGGAATGGAGTGTGGGCGGAATGGCAGCCGAAAGGCATGATGACACGGTTCAGGTGGGGATCATCGGCGGGAGCGGGCTGTACGACCTGGAAGCGCTGACCGGTGTGCGGGAAGTGCGGGTGACGACTCCGTACGGCGATCCCAGCGATGCGCTGATCGTCGGTTCGCTGGGCGGAATCCGGGTGGCCTTTCTGCCGCGGCACGGGCGGCGGCATCAGATCGTGCCCACGCATGTGCCGGCGCGCGCCAACATCTACGCACTCAAGAGCCTGGGCGTGCGGCAGCTGATCAGCGTCAGCGCGGTGGGCAGTCTGCGCGAGGACTTCCGGCCCGGCGATCTGGTGACGCCCGATCAGATCGTGGACCGGACGCGGGGCCGCAAGGAGACGACATTCTTCGACGAGAACATCGTCGTGCATGTGCCGTTCGGGGAGCCGTTCTGCGGTCGGCTGCGCGGGCTGCTGGGCTCGGCAGCACGGCGGGCGACGGATGCGGCCGTGCACGCCTCCGGTACGTACTGCTGCATGGAGGGCCCGCAGTTCTCCACCCGGGCCGAGTCCGAGCTCTACCGCTCCTGGGGGCTGGACATCATCGGGATGACGGCCGTGCCGGAGGCCAAGCTCGCCCGCGAGGCGGAGCTGTGCTACGCCGGGCTCGCGCTGGTCACGGACTACGACTGCTGGCGTGCCGAGACCGAGGACGTGAGCGCGAGCGGGGTGGCGGAGGTGATGCGGCGCAACAGCGCGGCCGCCAAGGCGAGCATGGTCGCGCTGCTCGAATCGCTGGACCCGGAGCCGAAGTGCGGCTGCCAGGACGCGCTGGCGGCATCGATCATCACTCCGCTGGACGCCGTCTCCGAGGTGACCAGGGACCGTCACAAGCTGCTGGTGGGCAAGTACTTCGCCACGGAGGCGCACAGGCCCGCGGCCTGACCGCACGCGAGTGAGAGCCGAGAGCCTGGCCTCCGCTGGTGCGGGGGCCAGGCTCTCGGCATACGGAACCGCCGGTGTACCGGGCCGTCAGCCCTCCGTCGTCAGATCAGCCCTCCGTCGTCAGGAGCGAGAAGACCCGGGCCGGGGCCAGGCGAGCGGCGCCGTCGAGGCCGCCGATGGAGGCGGCGACCGCATACCCGGTGATCTCCCCGCCGCCGTCGGTGACCAGCTCGCCGGCCGCCGCGAACGTACCGCCGGTGGCGAGGACGTCGTCGACCACCAGGACGCGGTCGCCCGGCGCCAGGGCCTCGCGCTGGATCTCCAGCGTGGCGGTGCCGTACTCCAGCGCGTACTCGGCACGGTGTACGGGCCCCGGCAGCTTGCCCTTCTTACGGGCGAGGACGAGCGGGCGGTCCGCTGCGGCGGCCACGGCCGTACCGAGGATGAAGCCGCGGGCCTCGATCGCGAGCACCCGGTCGAACTCGCCGGCGAAGGCGGCGGCAAAGGCCGCGGCCAGCCGCCTGACGAGTGCCGGGTCGCCGAAGACCGGCGTCAGGTCCTGGAACTGGATTCCGGGCTCGGGGAAGTCGGGGAAGACGCGGATCCGCTGCCGTACGGCAGCGCGGAGGGCGGCCGCACCGGGCGCAGCGGGGGTCGGCGCGGGCGGGACTACGGGAGTCGTCGCGGGCTGGGGTGTCATCTCTCCTGCTCTCGTGGTGGGTGGGCCGGCCGGTGGCCGGGGGGCCGGGCGCGCGGGCGTCCGGCGTGCGGGCGTCGGGCGTGCGGGCGTCGGGCGTGCGGGTGCCGGGCGGGCGGGCGTCGGGTCACTGGGCCAGATAGCCGCCGTCGACCGGGAGGATCGCTCCGGTGATGAAGGAGGCCTCGTCCGAGGCGAGGAAGGCGATCGCGGCGGCGACCTCGCCGGGTTCGCCGATCCGGCCGAGCGGGTGCCGCCGGGTGATGTCGGCGAGGTACTCGGCGCCGCCCGGCTCGTCGGGGAGCCGCCGTACGCGGTCGGTCCTGATGGTGCCGGGCGCGACGGCGTTGACCCGGATGCCGTGCGCCGCCCACTCCACCGCCAGGTGCAGGGTGAGCCCGGAGGCGACGAACTTGGCCGGGCCGTAGGTGCTCTGCGACTCCTGGCCCGCGAGCCCGGAGATGGAGGACAGGCAGACGATGGAGCCGCTGCCGTTGAGCAGCATCGCCTCGATCGCGTACTTGCAGGACAGGAACATGCCACGGCCGTCGACGGCCATGACATGGTCCCAGTCCTGCGCGGTGGCCTCGGTGATCCGCTGCAGGGGCAGCACACCGGCGTTGGCGACCAGCACGTCCAGGCGTCCGTAGGCTTCCATGGCCGCGTCGGTCATCCGGTACGCGGCGCCCGGATCCGCGACATCGCCGGTGACCGTGTGGACCTCGGTGCCCTCGGCGGTCAGTTCGGCGGCGAGCTTGGCGAGGGCCTCGCCGTCGACGTCGCCGAGGACGAGGCGGGCGCCTTCCGCGGCGAAGCGTTCGGCCGTGGCCCGGCCGATGCCCTGGGCACCGCCGGTGATCAGGCAGGACTTGCCGCTGAGGCTGCGGGCTGGCGGTGGCGCTGTCATGGGACCTCCTGGGGGATCGAGGCCGGTGCCGTACGGTCCGGCGCGGGCGGGGTGAGCAGGCCGGGCGACCTCGTTGCCGGCCCGGTGGCAAAGGCGTCGCGGCGGCAGGCGCGGTCCAGCCAGAAGCCGGCGATCTGGCAGGTCACGATGGACATCAGGATCAGTGCGGCGAAGAACTGGGCGTTGATGATGCCCGCGCCGTAGGTGACGCTCGCGAGCAGGACGCCGAGCGTGCCGCGGGCGTTGAGCGCGACCGCGAGGCGGGTCGATACGCCGCGCCCCTCCCCCGCCAGCACCCCGGCCAGCCAGACGCTGCCGCCCTTCACGACGCACGCCAGAACGAGGAACCACGCGAAGAACAGCGGGTCGAGCTGGCGGGCCAGGTCCAGGCGGAGGCCGACGAGCGCGAAGTACACCGGGACGAAGAAGGCCAGGGAGAAGTGCCGGATCGCCTCCCAGGCGTGCAGGGCCCGGCCCTCCGCCTGCAGATCGCCGCTGCCGGAGTCGCTGCGGGCCGCGCAGATCCCGGCCATCAGCGCGCCGAAGACGGTGTTGATCCCCAGGGCCGCGCACACCGCGACGCCGGCGAAGAGCGCCGAGAGGCGGAAGGCGGTGGGGTTCTGGCGCTCCACCGGATTCCACCGACGGCTCGCGAGCCAGCGGAAGAACCGCGGCCCCCAGACCATGGTGAGGGTGAAGAACAGCAGGGTGGCGACGACGTAGTACGCCATGGTCGGCAGCGGCGCGTCGGTGCCGACCGCGGCCCACAGGCCGACGGCCTCGTCGGACTGGACCGCGGCGAGGCCGAGCACGACGGCGAGGACGATGTAGAGGACGGCGTCCTCGGCGACTGCGACCATGAGGACGATGCGGGCGAATGAGGTGTCCTGGATGCCGAGGTCCATGATGATCCGGGAGATCACCGGGATCGCGGCGACCGCGGTGGCGATGCCGAAGACGAGGGCGAGGGACAGTGCGGTGCCGTTCGGCCCCGCGAAGTCGCGGTGGCCCACCAGGCGTACGACGAGAACGCCGGCGACGAAGGGCAGGACCAGTCCCGCGGCGGCGATGATCGCGGCGGTGCGGCGCTCCCGCGCGCCCGCGCGGACGCGCAGCTCGGCACCGGCCAGGAACATCAGCAGGAGCAGGCCGATCTGGTTGACGGCATCGAGTCCGGTGGCGACCGCTCCCGTGGTGGGGAACAGCCGCGCGGTGAAGTGGGGTGCGAGGGCGCCCAGGACGGTCGGCCCGAGCAGCAGGCCGCCCACGACCTCGCCGATCACCGGTGGCTGCCGGAGCCGGGCGAAGAACCGGCCCACGGCATGTGCGGTGACGACGAGGACCAGGAGGGCGATCAGCAAATGGGCGACGTCGGCTGTTGACAGCGACATCTGGCCTCCGGAATTCATTGGCTGGTGGACATGGCTGCCCGGCAGCGTAATGACGTGATACGCAGTTCCGTATCGGCGTAAAGGGCGCAGTAAAAAGGGCCTTTGGGGGTGCGCGGATACCGCGAAATTCCCGTACGGGTGGCGCGGAATTCCCGGATGGACGGGCGCATGCGCTCGTACCGGCGGCACTTAGGTGGCAGGAGTCGTACGACCCGTGGCCGATGCGGGTCTCCCGCGCGGGCGGCAAGACTCGGTGCGCATGTACTGCGTTGTGTCATACGACCCGAATTCGACCTGATAAGGAGTCGCCCGTGATCGTCCTTTTCTGCGGAGACGTCGTCGGAGAACCCGCCACCGAGCGGCTGTCGGAGAGCCTGCCCGAGCTGCGCCAACGGCACCGGGTCGACCTGGTGGTGGTGAATGCCGAGAACAGTGCGCCCAACGGTCTCGGCATGGGCGCCAAACAGGTCGACCGGTTGCTGGAGGCCGGCGCCGATGTCATCACCGGCGGTAATCACTCCTGGGACAGCGAGGAGTCCGTCGGACTGCTGGACCTCCCCCAGGTCGTCCGCCCGGCCAATCTCGCGCCGGGGGTACCGGGCCGGGGGGTCCTGCATGTCACGGCCGCCGGTGAAACGGTGACGGTGGTCAATCTGGCCGATCACTGCGCCATGAAGTCGGTCAAGGCCACCGCCGGCAAGTTCCTTCCCGCGTACGAGGGTTGGCGCGCCGCGGACAAGCGGGGTGCCGTGATCGTCGACTACCACGGCGACCACGTGCTGGAGAAGCAGATCTTCGCGCACGCGGTGGACGGCGAGGCCGCTGCCGTGCTCGGCAGCCATACCCATGAGGCGACCGGGCCGCTGCATCTGCTGCCCGGCGGTACGGCTTTCGTCACCGAGGTCGGCATGACAGGACCGGGCGACGGAGTGCAGGGTTTCGCACCCGCCAACCTCGTCTCCGGGCTGCGCGAGACGGGGAATCCGTTCTCCGGCGCGATGCCGTCGGTGAGCCCGGGCCCGCTCGTGCTGGGCGCGGTGGTCCTGGAGATCCGTCACGGGCGTGCCGTACGGCTGGAGCGGGTGTCCTGGCCGGAGGACGACGCGGCCCACGCGCCCCGGACGAGGCTCGGCGACAAGGGAGCGGCAGCATGACGGCTGGTCAACTACCGGGCACAGCAGCTGCCTTGTCACCCCTTCAGGGATTCGAAGTGCACGACCTCTCGCTGTCGCTGGCGGAGGACCTGCCCTGCCATTGGCCCGCCCATCAGCCCTTTCAGCACAAGGTCTGGAGCTGGTTCGCCACGCGGAAGGACGGGGCCCAGGCGGCGTACAACCGCAGCGGCGCTCCCTACTCCACCCGCTGGATGGCGATCGACGAGCACACGGGGACGCACTTCGACGCCCCCAGCCACTTCGTCCCTCCCCCGGACTCCGGCCTGCCGAACGCCGCTCCCGCGGGTGAGGTCACCGCCGAACGGGTGCCGGTCGCGCAGCTGATGGGGCCTGCGGCCGTCGTGGACGTCACGGCCCTCGCGGCCGGCGGCGGCGACGATGGCGTGAGTCCCTTCATCACGGCGGACCACCTCACCGCGTGGGAACGCCGGTACGGACGGCTGGTCCCCGGCGAGGTGGTACTGCTGCGGACCGGCTGGGACACGCGGTACCGGCGCGGCCCCGAGGGCGACGCGTATCTGTACGACGTGATCGTGACCGGGCGTGCGCCCGGTTGGCCGGCGCCCGATGTGGCGGCGATGGAGCTGCTGCTGGACCGCGGCGTGCGGTGTGTCGGCATCGACGCGCCGTCGATGGGCGCCGCGCACGACGGCGTGCCGGTCCATGTCCGCGGGCTGAGCGCGGGTGCGGTGTACGTCGAGTGCCTGACCGGGCTGGACCGGCTGCCCGCGCGCGGCGCGTGGTTCTGCTTTCTGCCGCTGAAGGTCGAGGGCGGTACGGGAGCGCCCGGACGCGCGGTGGCGTTCCTGCCGCCCGCAACCGACGACTGAAGATCACTGAGGGATTTCTGAAGGGGTGTCACCATGCGTTCCACCATGCGCCGTACTGTCCGGCTGTCCGGTGCGCTGCTGCTCGCGGTGGCGGGCAGCACGCTGTCCGCGTCGCCTGCGCAGGCCGCCGGTGCGGCCGAGCCGCGCGTCATCACCTGCTCGGGCACCATCGCGGAGACGTTCTCGCCGGGGCTGACCGTGCAGAAGCGGCCCACCAAGGTCGTGGCGCACAGCAAGCTGTCCTGCACGGGCGGCGCCGTCACCTCGGTCACCTTCTCCTCCAGTTACACCGTGGAGTCCAGCTGTGTGTCCAATCAGCTGATCACGGTGGGCTCGCCGAAGTTCCGCTGGAACACCGGCGGAAAGTCCACCGCCACGTTCACGTACGCCGTCGGGCGCCCCGCGGGCCAGACCGTCGCGGCCGGTGTGGGGCAGGTGACCGAGGGCCGGTTCGCGGGGTACGCGGCGACCCGGGTGCTCGCCTCGCCCACCCCCGATGCGCTCAAGTGCCTCGGCACGGGCATTCCGTCGGCCAAGGGCGTCGATCATGTGACGCTGGTGGCCCAGCCGTAGGACGTACCGCCGGGCAACGGACGCGGCGTGCCGGGGAGGCTCTTCGGAGTTCTCTCCCCCGGCACGCCGCGTCCGTGTGCGTCCACGTCCGGTCCGCGGTCAGGCGGTCCGCGGTCAGGCGGTCCGCGGGCCGGCCCAGAAGGCGTCCAGCGGATACGGCGTCGCGGCGGCGATGAGCTGGCGGGCGGTGGCATGGGCCCGGTCCGCCGGGTTCTCGACGGTGCCGACGGTGTACTGGGCGATGACGCCTTCGTACAGCAGCAGGAGCTGGTCGGCCAGCAGATCGGGGGCGGGCGCCCCGGTGGCCTCGGCGAGTTCCCGTACGCGCTCGCGCAGGGCCTTCTTGTGACGGGCGACGACGCTGCGGGCCGGGTGATCGGGGCGGGCGAGTTCGACCTGGGCGTGGGCGAAGGCACAGCTGCGGAAGCCGGAGGGGGAGACGGCCCACTCCTTCAGCGCGTCGAAGACGGCGAGGAGCCGGGCGCGCGGGTCCGCACCGGCGTCGTCGATGCAGTCGTCGAGGATGAGCTGCCAGCGGGTCTGCCGGCCGTCGAGATAGGCGAGGAAGGCAATGGTGTCCACGGGGTTCTCCGTTCGGAAGGCCGGCGGTGCGCCGGCCGGCGGGTCAGATCGCGCGGCGGGAGAGGCCACGCACGGGCTGCGGGGGCGCGGTGCGGCGGGGCTGGGGTGCGGGACGTACCGGTGCCGTCGGCTCCACGGGCGTACGTACGGGTGCCGGGCCTTGGGGCGTACGGCCTCCGGAGCGGCGGGCGGGCAGCGGGGCGCCGTGGCGGACGGCGTGACCCGCGTTGATCCCGTAGGCCACGTCCTGGACGAGGCGTAGCAGGGAGCGGAGGAGTGCCTTCATGAGCGTCCGGTCCTTTCCGGTGATGAGCCGGCGGTCCCAGGAAGCGGGCCGGCCGGTCAGTCGCGGGGCAGCAGCAGTCGTGCCAGCAGGGTGGTCGCGCACAGCAGGGCCGCGGCGAGGGCGAGGCTGAGGTGGAGGCCGCCGACGGAGAAGCCGCCGTCGGCGGGTCCGGCGAGCAGCGTGCCGAAGAGGGCGACGGCGAGGGCGCCGCCGGTCTGCCGCATGGCGTTGAGCAGCCCGGAGGCGGTGCCCGCGCGGTGGCCCGGCACGCTGTCCATGAGCAGCGCTGTCAGCGCCGGCACGGTCACCGCGCTGAGGCCGAAGGGCAGCAGCAGTACCAGGACGAGCCAGGCGGGCGTACTGGGCCCGAGCGCCAGCAGCGCCGCCATCGCCAGGGCGAGCAGGGCTTGGCCCCAGACGATGACGGGGCGGCGCCCGTACCGGTCGGCGAGGCGCGGCGAGAGGATGTTGACCGCGGTGATCACAGCGGCGGTGGGGACGAACATCAGCCCGGCGGCGGTGCCGGACATGCCGCGCAGCTGCTGGTAGTAGAGGCCGAGCAGGAAGATCGTGCCGTAGTAGGCGGCGTTGACGGCGAAGCCGACGGTGAGCGTTGCGACGACCTCGCGCTGCCGGAGCAGCTCCAGCGGCACCATCGGCGCGGGATGCCGGGCCTCGGCGGTACGGAAGGCCAGGGCCGCGGCCGCCGCGACGCCGAGCGCGAGGCCGGACTGCCAGGTCGGGCGGCCCGCGTGGCCGCCTTCGATGACCGCGTAGGTCAGTGCGGCGAGGGCGAGGACGGCGGAGGCCTGGCCTGCCGGGTCGAAGGGGACATGGCGGCGGGCCGAGGCGGGGACACGGGTGAGCAGGGCCAGGATGAGCGCGCCGACGGGGAGGTTGAGGAGGAAGACGGCGCGCCATCCCGCGGTTTCGGTGAGGACACCGCCGAGTACGGGGCCGATGGCCATGGCGAGCGAGCCGCCGACCGACCACAGGGCGATGGCGCGGGCCCGGCGGCCGGGGTCGTCGTAGGTCTGCCGGATCAGGGCGAGGGAGGCGGGCATGACGACGGCGGCGGCGCTGCCCTGGACGACACGGGCGGCGATCAGGGTGCCGATGCCGGGCGCGAGGGCGCAGGCGAGGGAGGCGACGGTGAAGAGGGTGACGCCGACGGCGTAGGCACGGCGGGCACCGGAGCGGTCGGCGAAGGAGCCGGCGGAGAGCATCAGCGCGGCGAACATCAGGGTGTAGGCATCGACGACCCACTGCAGGCCCGCCATGCCGCCGTGCAGGCTCGAACGGATCGCGGGGAGCGCGATGTTGACGCCGGAGACGTCGACGGTGATGACGAGGAAGCCGAGGAGCGCGGCGAGCAGGGCGACAGCCGGGGGCGCGCCGGCCGCCTTCCACGGCGTCGATAACGCCGCGGCCCCTGGCTCGGCGGCGGGCGGGGAACCCGGCGCGGGGGTGGGCGGGGTGAGGGCTGGCATGGCGAATCCTCCAGGCAGCGGCGGGCACTTCGCGGGGGGGGGCGGGCACTTCAGGAGGCGGCGGGCACCTCGGGGAAGCGGCGGCGGGCGCTTCGGCAGGCGGTCAGCCGCGCTCTCGCCCGAAGAACTCCACCAGCGTCTTGGCCGTCTCCTCGGGCTGGTCCTCGGCGACGAAGTGGCCGGCGCCGGGGATGGTGGCGCGTTCGGCGCCGGGGATGGCGGCGGCGAGCCGGTCTCCGGTGGCGGTCGGCAGCCACTCGTCCTCGGCTCCCCACAGGACGAGGGTGGGCACGGCGACCTCACCCAGCCGGTCCACGGCCGCGCGGGTGTCCTCGAAGCTGACGGCGCAGACCTGGTCGATCCAGCGCCGCTGGCCTTCGGGGCCCGCCCAGGGCGCACGGTAGGCCGCGGCGGCCTCCTCGGACATCGGCCGGTGCACGGCGGTGCGCAGGCGGGCGGTGACGATGTCGTCGAAGATGTGCGTCGGCATGGTGCGGTACGCCTCGGCGTACCGCTGCTGGTGCTCGGTGAAGGGGGTGTTCCAGGGACCGAGGACAGCGGCGTCGAGGAGGGCGAGGTGGGAGGCCGGTACCCCGTCGAGGAGGTGTGCCCGCATGACGACGCCGCCGCCGATGTCGTGTCCGACCAGCGCGGGTGCGGTGAGCCCCCAGTGGTCGACGAGCTCGGCGAGGGTACGGGCCTGCTGGGCGATGGAGGGGGTGGCTCCGGGGGCGATACGAGAGGCGCCGAAGCCGAGGAGGTCCCAGACGTAGACGGTGTGGTGGCGGGCGAGCGCGGGGACGGCGCTCCGCCAGAGGTAGGACGAGGCGGGGGTCCCGTGGACGAGGACGACGGGCGGGCCCTCGCCGAAGACGCCGGTGGCGACCTCGCCGGCGGCGACCGGTACGCGCTGGTAGAGCTGCCACGGGGCGGGTTGGGCATGCGTGCTCATGCCGATCCCTCCAGACCTAAGGGGTATAGTCGAGGTTCTCCGATTACCGTAGCATGGAGTAAGGCTTGAAGATTCCTTTTTCCGATTACGCATTGGGTGCGGGCGTCGCGACCGACCTGGTCAACACCTCCGCCCTCGTCCGCAGAAGTACCGGCGAGATGCTCGTGGACCCGGCCGCGCTCGGCCGCTTCCTCAGCGAGTACGAGGTCCCCGTGGACACCGCGCCGCCCGGCCGCCGGCCGACCGAAAAGGATCTGGAGCAGGTGCTCGCGCTGCGCCAGGAGCTGCGTGCGCTGCTGGAGTCCGACAGCGAGGACCGGGTGGCGGAGGGCGCGAACGCGCTGGTCAGGCGGGCAGGCATGGGTCCGTCCCTGGAGCGGGACGCGGACGGGCGCTGGCAGTGGTACCTCACCACGGGCCCGGACGCCTCGCTCGCCGAGGAGCTGGCCGCCATGATCGGCACCGGCCTGCTGGGCGTGCTGCGGGCGCTGAACCACGACCGCATCCGCCACTGCGCCTCGCCCGTGTGCGACGGGATGTTCGTCGACACGAGCAAGGCCGGGCGGCGCCGGTACTGCATGCCCGACCTGTGCGGCAATCGCCTCAACGTCGCCAAGCACCGCGCCCGCCGGCTCGCGGCCGCAGGCGACTCCGGCGAGGTCAGCGGGACGGGTCGGGGGCGTTCCCCGGAGGCGTGACGGCGCTCAGGAGGGCCCGCCAGGCCCGGGTGAGCTGGGCCGCGGCCGGAGTGCCGGTGTGGGCGCAGGCGGCGTGCAGCCCGGCGGTCTCCGCCGCCGCCACGAGGCCGACCGCCAGTACGGTCACCGTGGCCGCATCCACCCCTGCCCGCAGTGCTCCCTCGCGGGCCGCCCGGGCGCTCACCGCATGCAGGCTCGGCAGCCATACGCCGTACCAGCCGGCCCGGTCCCCCGCCTCGCCGCCCAGCCGGCTCGCCGCACGCACGAGGTCGTCCTCGCCGAGCAGCACCACCAGTACCCGGGTGATGTCGACCACCGCCTGCAGCGCGCAGGCCGCGTCCTCGGCGCTGCGTGCCACGGCCTCCCGGGTGATCCGGTGCCCCTGCGCGCAGACCGCGTCGGCCAGCGCCTGTTTCGATGCGAAGTGAAAGGTGATCGCCCCCATCGTCACCCCCGCCGTCCGCGTGATGTGGGTGAGGGTGGTGGCGGCGTAGCCCCGCCGGGCGAACTCCGCGGCGCCCGCTTCCAGGACACGCCGGCGTGTCCGTGCGGCTCGTTGCTGGATCACCAAGTGCCTTTCCTCCTCGGCCACCCGCCCGCCCTGCGCCGGGACGCCGGAAGCGGCGCACGGAGCAGTGCGCGGGACGCGGCCCTGACGCTCCGTACGCCGCTCGGCGGCAGCTCCGTACTCAGCGGCCGGCCTCCGGGAGGATCGCGTCGGCCTCGATCTCCACCAGCAGGGCGGGGTTGGCCAGCGCCGAGATGCCGACGAAGGTGGCCGCCGGGCGCGCCTCCCCGAACACCGCGGCATGGGCGCGGGCCACGGCGTCGAAGTCGGCGATGTCGGTGAGGTAGACGCGGGTGCGGACGACATCGCCGATGTCGCCGCCGGCCTCTTTCAGGGCCGCGGCGATGCGGTCGAGGCTCTCGGCGGCCTGCTTGCCCGCGTCGTCGCCGCCGACCGGACCGTCGGGGCCCGAGGCCGTCGTACCGGAGACGGAGACGAACGGGCCGACGCGCACGGCTCGGGAGAAGCCGACGAGGGACTCGAACGGGGAACCGGAGCTGAAGAGCTGCCGCTCGTTGGTGGTCGTGCTCATGCCTGTCCTCCAGAAGTGAGGGTGTGGGTGGTGTCCGGTCGGGTGGTGGTTCAGGAGATCGGCACGGCTGCCGATACCGGCGTACGCCACTCCGGATGAGCAGCGCGGCCCGCGGGCGCGGCGCGCCCCGTCACCGTCGCGCGAAACGCCGCCGCGATCGCGTCGAACACCGGGCGTTCCTGTGCGTACGGGCGGCCTTCGAACGCTGCCGCCGGGACGAGTTCACTGGCGGTGCCGGTGAGAAAGACCTCCTGCGCCGCGCTGACGTCGGCCACCTCCACCGGTCCTTCCTCGACGTCCAGGCTCAGGTCGCGGGCGAGGGTGAGCACCGTGTCGCGGGTGATGCCGGCGAGCAGGCTGTCGGTGAGCCACGGAGTACGCAGCCGCCCGTCGGTGACGAGGAAGACGTTGGAGACGGTGGCCTCGGCGACCCGGCCGGTGACGCAGTCGAGCTGCAGCGCGTCGTCGAACCCCGCGGCCAGGGCCGCGGTCTTGGCCAGGGCCGAGGTGACGTATGTACCGACGGCCTTGGCGCGCGGCGGGAAGGTCTCCGGCGAGGGGCGGCGCCACGGCGAGACGGTCAGCCGCACGCCCGGCGCCGGTACGTGCGCCTGGGTCCGCCCGGCGACCGCCTCGGGGGGCGGCGCGGCCATCGGCCAGACCTCGATGCCCAGGGTGAAGGGCACGGTGGACAGGTCGATGCTCAGGAAGGGGTCGGCCGCGAAGAGTCCGGGCCGTACGTAGGCGTCGGCGAAGCCGCACTCGGCCGCGGCCCGCAGCGCCGCTTCGCGCAGCCGGGCCAGGTCGTAGTCGTGGTGGATGCCGAGCAGGCGAGCGGAGTCGAGCAACCGGAGCAGATGGTCGTCGAGGCGGAAGAGCGCGGGCCCTTCCGGTGTGGCGTAGCAGCGGATTCCTTCGAAGACGGCGGTGCCGTGCTGGACGCTGCTGCTGCCGAAGGGGATGCCGCGGCCGGGCGCGGTGTGCCGGGCGCCGGGGCCGTCCCAGTAGGTGTAGGCCGAAGTGGGCGGGGTCATCGTGGGCTCGCCTCCTTCACAGGGCCGCGAGCACGGCGCGGGTGGTGTCGTCGGTGGTGGCGGTGCCGCCGAGGTCGGGGGTGCGCAGCCCGGCGTCCAGGGCGCGTTCGACGGCGGTCTCGACCGCGTCGGCGGCGTCGGGTCGCCCGAGGCCATGACGGAGCATCAGGGCGACGGAGAGGATGGTGCCGAGGGGGCTGGCGTGGCCGCGGCCCGCGATGTCGGGAGCCGAGCCGTGGATGGGTTCGAAGAGCCCGCCGCGGACGCCGGCGGCCGGGTCGGGCGGCCCGGGCAGGGAGGCGCTGGGCAGCAGTCCGAGGGAGCCTGCGATGGCTGCGGTCTCGTCGCTGAGGATGTCGCCAAACATGTTCTCGGTGAGGACGATGTCGAAGGACGCGGGGTCGGTGACCAGGCGCATCGCGGCGGTGTCGACGAGGAGATGGTCGAGGGCGAGCTGCGGGTACTCGCGCTCGACCACGCGGGTCACGGTCTCGCGCCACAGCCGTGAGGTGTCCAGGACGTTCGCCTTGTCGACGGAGGTGACGCGGGCGCGGCGGCCGGTGCCGGCGGCGAGTTCGCAGGCGACACGGGTGACGCGCTCGATCTCGGCGACGGTGTAGGCACAGGTGTCGTAGGCGTCGTCGGCGGTGCGGGCGCGCCGGCCGAAGTACAGGCCGCCGGTGAGCTCGCGGACGACGATCAGGTCGACGCTCTTGGTGCGTTCGGGTTTGAGGGGGCCCGCGTCGACCAGTGCGGGGAAGGGGCGCACGGGGCGGAGGTTGGCGTACAGGCCAAGGGCCTTGCGCAGTTCGAGTACGCCCTGTTCGGGGCGGGGTGCGTCGGGGTCGGCGGGCTGGGTTCCGGTGCCGACGGCGCCGAGCAGGACGGCGTCGGCCCGGGTGCAGGCCGCGAGCGTCTGCGGGGGCAGCGGCCGCCCCGTACGGTCGATGGCGGCGGCACCGATGGGGTATTCGCGCACGTCGAAGTCACCGACCGCGCGGAGGATGTGCAGGGCGGAGGCGACGACCTCGGGGCCGATGCCGTCACCGGGGAGGGCGACGATGCGTGGCCGCGCGGTGGGGGCGGTACCGGGGGTGGTCACAGGTCCTCCGGGGAAGCGAGGCGGCCCAGCACAGCGGTGGCCGCCGCGACCGGCGGGGAGACCAGGTGGGTGCGGGCGCGGTCCCCCTGACGGCCTTCGAAGTTGCGGTTGGAGGTGGAGGCGCTGCGCTGGGCGGCCTGGAGACGATCGGGGTTGACGCCGATGCACATCGAGCAGCCCGCCGAGCGCCATTCGGCCCCGGCCTCGCGGAAGACCTTGTCCAAGCCCTCGGCCTCGGCATCCAGGCGTACCCGGGTGGAGCCGGGGACGATCAGGGCGCGCACGCCGTCGGCGACGCGGCGGCCGCGCAGCACCTCGGCCGCGGCCCGCAGGTCCTCGATGCGGCCGTTGGTGCAGGAGCCGACGAAGACGGTGTCGACGGGGATGGCGCGCAGCGGGGTGCCGGGGGCGAGGTCCATGTACGCCAATGCGGTGCGGGCGGCTTCGCGTTCGCCGGGGTCGGCGAAGGCGTCCGGGTCGGGGACGGTGCCGTTGAGGGGGCCGCCCTGGCCGGGGTTGGTACCCCAGGTGACGTACGGGCCGAGCTCCGCGGCGTCGAGGGTGATCTCCTTGTCGAAGACGGCGTCGGCGTCGGTGGCGAGGGTGCGCCAGTGGGCGACGGCGGCATCCCAGGCCGCGCCGGCGGGGGCGTGCGGGCGGCCCTTGAGGTAGTCGAGGGTGGTGTCGTCGGGGGCGATGAGCCCGGCCCTGGCGCCTGCTTCGATGGACATGTTGCACACGGTCATCCGGGCTTCCATCGACAGGCCGCGAATGGCCTCGCCGCGGTATTCGATGACGTATCCCTGGCCGCCGCCGGTGCCGATGCGGGCGATGACGGCGAGGATGAGGTCCTTGGCGGTGACGCCGGCGGGCAGGGTGCCTTCGACATTGACGGCCATGGTGCGGAACGGCGGCATCGCGAGCGTCTGGGTGGCCAGGACGTGTTCGACCTCGCTGGTGCCGATGCCGAAGGCCAGGGCGCCGAGCGCGCCGTGGGTACTGGTGTGGCTGTCACCGCAGACGATGGTCATGCCGGGCTCGGTGAGGCCCAGTTGGGGTCCGATGACGTGGACGATGCCCTGGTCCTCGTGGTCGAGGTCGAAGAGCTCGACGCCGAATTCCGCGCAGTTCTCCCGCAGGGCGCCGACCTGGGCGCGGGACACGGGGTCGGCGATGGTGCGGCGTCCCGCCATCAGGTCGGTGGGAACGTTGTGGTCCGCCGTGGCGACGGTCAGGTCGGGCCTGCGTACGCCGCGGCCTGCCGCCCGCAGCCCGTCAAAGGCCTGCGGACTGGTCATCTCGTGCATGAGGTGCAGATCGATGTAGATCAGGTCGGGCAGATTCTCCGCCCGGTCGACGGTATGTTCCTGCCATATCTTCTCGGCCAAGGTAAGACCCATGGCCGTGGACGGTACCGCTCGGGATTCCCGCATTTGAAGAAGAATCGGCGAGGAATTCCATTCGGGGCGTATGAGCGCAGGGCCAGTACGACGAAAGTCACAGGCACTTCCGCCCGACTGCCTCCGGAAATACATCCATCGTCGGGCGCGGTGGCGGCGGTGCCGGGGTGACACTCGGGCCGTGACTTACTCTCCCGGAAAGAATGCATCGGAGCGACGCGCCGGCGGCATGCCCGTACACAAGTACCGTCGGTACCGACCGTTCACGCTGCCCGATCGGACCTGGCCCGACCGCGTGCCGGAGCGGGCGCCGACCTGGTGCAGCGTCGATCTGCGAGACGGCAACCAGGCTCTGCTGGAGCCGATGGACATCGCGCGCAAGCGGGTGATGTACGACCTGCTGGTGCGGCTGGGCTTCAAGGAGATCGAGCTGGGCTTTCCGATGTCCAGCCGCGCCGACCTGGAATTCACCCGCGATGTGATCGAGCGGGACGCGATTCCCGACGACGTGACGATCCAGGTCATGTCCCCCATCCGCGACGGGATGATCGAGGACACCGTCAAGGCCATCGAGGGCGCGCCGCGCGCCATCGTGCAGATCTTCAATCCGACCTCGGTGACACAGCGGCGCGCGGTGTTCCGGATGAGCCGCGCCGAGGTCAAGGCGCTGGCCCTGCGGGGCGCGGAGCGGGCATTGAAGCTGCGCGACTCGCTGCCGGGCACCGAGATCTACCTCCAGTACGGCACGGAGTCCTTCACGCAGACCGAGCCGGAGTTCGCGCTGGAGGTGCACAACGCGGTCCTGGAGCTCTGGCGCCCGGAGCCGGCGGACCAGGTGCGGATCGTGCTGCCGGCGTCGGTCGAGGCCTATCCGCCGCACGAGTTCGCCGACCGTATCGAGTGGATGCACCGCAACCTGGCGTACCGCGACGCGATCTCGCTGACCCTGCACACCCACAACGACCGCGGCTCAGCGGTCGCCGCCACGGAGATGGCGCTGCTGGCCGGCGCCGACCGGGTGGAGGGCACCCTCTTCGGCAACGGCGAGCGGGCCGGCAACGTCTGCCTGATCACCCTGGCGATGAACCTGTACTCGCAGGGCATCGACCCGGGCCTGGACCTCGGCGATCTGGACGAGGCGCGGCGGGTGGCCGAGCACTGCAACCGGATGCCGGTCTCGCCGCGCCACCCCTGGGCGGGCGACTTCGTCTACACCTCGTTCGCCGGATCCCACCAGGACGCGATCACCAAGGGGCTGCGGGCGCTGGAGGAGAGCGGTTCGCCGGTGTGGGACGTGCCGTATCTGCCGATCGATCCGCGCGATGTGGGCCGGGACTACCAGGCGCTCATCCGGATCAACGGGCAGTCGGGCAAGGGCGGCGTCTCGCATCTGATGCGGACCGAGCACGCCTTCGAGCTGCCGCGGCGGCTGCAGATCGAGTTCGCCTCGATCGTGCAGACCAAGGCCGAGGACGGCAGGGAGGTGACGGCGGATCAGCTCCTGGAGTGGTTCACGGAGGTGTATCTGCACAAGGCGGACGGTGCCGCGCTGCCGGGCCCGGTGGAGGACCGGTCGTCACCGCAGGCCGTACTGGACGCGCTGCTGTCCCGGCACGCGCTGGAGGGCACGGTGAGCGAGACGCGGATACAGGGGCCGCGGGCCGGCGAGGAGCGGCACGTGGCGTACGCCGAGGCGTCGGTGGGCACGACCACCCGCTGGGGTGTCGGCGTGGCGGCGACGAAGGAGGAGAGCCTGGCCAGGGCGCTGCGCTCGGTGGCCCGGCGGCTCGTTGCGGAGGTGACGGCATGAGTCCGGTACCCGTGGTACGGCACACCGGGACGGCGGCACCGCTGCGCCGTCGCGACGTGGACACCGACCAGATCATCCCGGCCGAGTTCTGCAAACGCCTGGGGCGTACGGGATATGAGGACACGCTCTTCCACCGCTGGCGGCAGGACGCGGATTTTGCACTGAACCGGCCGGTGTATGCCGGGGCGAGCGTGCTGGTGGCGGGCCCGGACTTCGGCATCGGCTCCTCGCGCGAACATGCGGTGTGGGCGCTGCGCGACTTCGGGTTCCGTGCGGTGATCGCCCCCTCCTTCGGCGATATCTTCCGTGCCAACGCGGCGAAGAACCAGCTGGTGACGCCGCGGGTGCCGGAGGAGGCGGTGGAACGGCTGTGGGAGCTGATCGAGGCGGACCCGGCGGCCGAGGTCACCGTGGATCTGCACGAGCGCATCGTGCTGGCCGGGAGCCTGCGGATACCGTTCGAGATCGCTGAGCACAGCCGCTGGCAGCTGATGAACGGGCTGGACGACATCGAGATCACGCTGCGCCGCGGCGGCGGCATCGACGCGCACGAGCGGCGGCGGCCGGTGTGGCTGCCGCGGGTCGTGGCCTCGGGTGCGGCCGGCCGTACGGCGGGCGGTGCGTCAGGACCCGCGGAAGCCGGGTGATCCCTGCCGCCACACTGCCGCGCCGTCCCCCATGCAGGAAGGCCGCCCCGGGATCCGGGGCGGCCTTCCTGCGCCGGGTCAGCGTGCGGCCGCGCCGGGCTCGGCGGCCGGGAGCAGCCGCATGGCCACGGCCTTGTTGATGGCGTTCATGCGGGAGCGCACTTCGAGCTTGAGGTAGATGTTGGTCAGATGGCGTTTGACGGTGCCTTCGGAGATGTAGAGCTCGCCGGCGATCTGGGCGTTGCTCAGGCCGCGGGCCACCAGGCCGAGCACCTCCAGTTCGCGGGCGGAGAGCGGGCCCTGGGCCGGGCGCTCCAGGCGGCTGACGGTCTCCTTGGCGACGGAGAGCACCACGCGGTCGGGGTCCCTGCGTACGGCCCGGATCGCGGCGAGCAGCTCCTCGCGCGTGGAGCTCTTGGAGATGTACGCCTGGGCTCCGATCGCGAGCAGTCGGCTGACCATGCGTGCGTCATCGTGCATGGTCAGGACGGCGACGCGGGGCGGCTCGGGAACGTTGAGCACCTGTTCGAGGGTCTCCTCGGCGCCCGGGCCCGGCATCTCCACATCCAGCAGGACGACGTCGGGACTCCTCCTGCGGACCAGCGCGACAGCCTCCTCGCCGTGCTCCGCCTGGCCGACGACGTGCAGATCGCTCTCTGTTTCGCAGATCTCGACGATGCCCTCGCGGAACAGCGTGTGGTCGTCGGCGATGACGACCCGGGCCGGCGCGTCCGCCCCCGTCATCACCGGGCCGCCAGCGGTACCGTGAGGGTGATGCGGGTGCCGCCATGGGGCCCCGGGCTCGTACGCAGTGAGCCGCCCAGTAAGGCGGCGCGCTCCTTCATGGACGTGAGGCCCAGCCCCGCGGAGCGGTCCCGTTCGCCCCGCTGGAGGCCCGAGCCGTCGTCGGCGACCTCGGCGACCATCGCGCCTTCCCGGGTGCGCAGCGAGATGGTGATGTCCTCGGCGCCCGCGTGGGCGAGGGCGTTCCCCACGGCCTCGCGCAAGATGAGGTAGATCTCGCCGACGTCCACGCTGCCGGGTGGGGCCGGGCGCGGATGGCTCAGGGCCCGCTGCAGCTCGGCGCCGGGGGTACGCAGCCGGGTGGCCAGCTCCTTGGTCGTGTGCAGGGCCTGGTGGAGAAGGCGCACGGCGTCGGCCCACTTGTCGCGGGCGCGCTCGGCACGGTCGTCGGCGGCATAGAACTCGCTGAGTTCCAAGGAGTTGAGGCCGACGACGATGGCGTGGGCGACGCGGTCGTGGAGCTCACGGCTGAGCCGTTGCCGGTCGGCCGGGGCCAAGAGGTCGTCGGCCCCGGCCGGCCGGTCTCCGCCGGCGGTCCTCTCCCGGCCGTCCGCCGGTGCTCTCCCGGCCGCCGGGATACTCGCTGCCGCCGCTCGGCCCGGCGGCCCGCCGTCCTCGGCTATCGGAGGACGGTCCAGTACACCGGCACGGCCCTGTGGCGTCGTCGCATTGCGTGTCATCGCACAGCACTTCCTCAAGCATCGTCCGCTGTCGGGGATGGTCGGAGGTGAACGCACCGAATGCGCGCTCGGAATGCACGCTCCGGCGGGCACGGCGGCATCAATTACGGCGCGGCGGAGGGGATCCGGCCGACATGCCGGGCCTTTGTCACAGAAAATCGGTCCGCCGATCACACGCCTCCCTTCAGGCGCTCACGAAACAAAAGATAGCGCTCTTTATGTAACTTGGGTAGGGCCGCTGACGACCGATCACCCCGCTGGGCCCCGCCCTTCGGCGCCCCTCCCCCGGCCCTCGGCGCACCGGTCCTGCCCCCTTGGTGCGCCGACTGTGCCTCCTTGGCGCGCCGACCGTGCGCCACCGCGCCACGGCCCGTGTCCCCAAAGCACAGTGCCCGCTGTCACCTTCGCCGGATGTGGCCGCACGGCCGCCACAGCGACGCTGGAGCCCATGAAGAACGGTATGAACGCCAACGCCAGAGTCGCCGTCGTCACCGGCGCGCGCCAGGGGATCGGCCGTCGCATCGCCGAAGTCCTCGCCGCCCGGGGCTACTCGCTCGCCCTGATCGACCTGGAGCACCCCAAGGAGACCCTCGACGCCCTCGACGCCGTACGAGCTGCGGGAACCGAGGCCATCGGCATCACGGCCGACGTCTCCGACGAGGCCGCCGTGGCCGCCGCCAAGGACGAGGTCCTCGACCGCTTCGGCCGGGTCGACGTCCTGGTCAACAACGCCGGCATCGGGATGATCGCCCCGGCCGAGACGACCGGGGCCGCCCAGTGGCGCCGGATACTCGACGTCAATCTCACCGGCCCGTTCCTGCTCAGCCGGGCCTTCGGCACGGCCATGCTCGACTCCGACGCGCCCGGGACAATCGTCAACATCGCCTCCATCGCGGGCCTCGGCGGCATCCCCGACCGGGTCGCCTACAACGCCAGCAAGCACGGCGTGCTCGGCCTCACCCGCACCCTGGCCGTGGAGTGGGGCGGACGCGGCATCCGTGTCAACGCCGTCTGCCCCGGCTTCGTCAAGACCGAGATGGACGAGGCCGACCTCGCCTCGGGCGCCTACACGCCGGAGGACATCGTCGACCGCGTGCCGCTCGCCCGCTTCGCCTCCCCCAACGACATCGCCGAGGCCGTCGCCTACCTCGCCGACCCCGATCTCAGCGCGTATGTCAACGGCACGGCCCTGCCGGTGGACGGCGGCTGGACCGCGGACGCGACCTGGCGTGCGCTGCGGCTGCGCAAGCGCGAGGCAGCCTGATACGCCCTGACGGCCCGTCAATGTACGTATGCCCGTGGCGCCTTGACTCGCTCGGCCAGACCCGGCCCTCCCGGGCTGCCCAACAACTTACGGAGATCCCATGGCCTCAACGCTGTTCACCTCGGAGTCCGTGACCGAGGGCCATCCCGACAAAATCGCCGACCAGATCAGCGACACGATCCTCGATGCGCTACTGCGTCAGGACCCCGCCTCCCGTGTCGCGGTGGAGACGCTGATCACCACCGGACTGGTCCATGTGGCCGGCGAGGTCACCACCACGGCGTACGCGCCCATCGCCCAGCTCGTACGCGAGAAGATCCTGGAGATCGGCTACGACTCCTCCGCCAAGGGCTTCGACGGCGCCTCCTGCGGCGTGTCGCTCTCCATCGGCGCGCAGTCCCCCGACATCGCCCAGGGCGTGGACACCGCGTACGAGAAGCGGGTCGAGGGGGCTGAGGGGGTCGAGGGGGCCGCCTCCGACGGCCGGTCCGACGACGCGCTGGACCGGCAGGGCGCCGGCGACCAGGGCCTGATGTTCGGCTACGCGACCGACGAGACCCCGGAACTGATGCCGCTGCCCATCAGCCTTGCCCACCGGCTCTCCCGCCGCCTGTCCGAGGTCCGCAGGAACGGCACGCTCCCCTACCTCCGCCCCGACGGCAAGACACAGGTCACCATCGAGTACGACGGTGACCGCGCGGTCCGCCTGGACACCGTGGTCGTCTCCTCGCAGCACGCGAGCGACATCGACCTGGACTCGCTGCTCGCCCCCGACATCCGCGGGTTCGTCGTCGAGCACGTACTGAACGAACTGGTCGAGGACGGCATCAAGCTCGACATCGAGGGTTACCGCCTCCTCGTGAACCCGACCGGGCGTTTCGAGATCGGCGGCCCGATGGGCGACGCGGGCCTGACCGGCCGCAAGATCATCATCGACACGTACGGCGGCATGGCCCGGCACGGCGGCGGCGCCTTCTCCGGCAAGGACCCCTCCAAGGTCGACCGCTCCGCCGCCTACGCGATGCGCTGGGTCGCCAAGAACGTCGTCGCGGCCGGGCTGGCGCGACGCTGCGAGGTGCAGGTCGCCTACGCGATCGGCAAGGCCGAGCCGGTCGGCCTCTTCGTCGAGACCTTCGGCACCGCGACCGTGGAGGCCGCGGCGATCGAGCAGGCCATTGGCAAGGTCTTCGACCTCCGCCCCGCCGCGATCATCCGCGACCTGGACCTGCTCCGCCCCATCTACGCGGGGACCGCCGCGTACGGCCACTTCGGCCGCGAGCTCCCGGACTTCACCTGGGAGCGCACCGACCGCGTGGCCGAGCTCCGCGCGGCAGCCGGGGTCACCGCCTGAGCGGCCCCCGGCTCCACCCGAGGCTCCGCCCGAGCCGTAGTCGGCTTCGCCCGAGCCGTGTTCGTCGTACAGGGCCGGTACCGCGCTGACCGGGCCGGCCCTGGCGCATTCTCGATCCCTGCCCCTCCCCGTATGCCGAAACGCCCACGCCCCACCCCGCAGGCAAGGAGAGAACCGTGCAGATCGCCGTCGCCGGATCGATCGCCACCGACCATCTGATGGCCTTCCCCGGCCGCTTCACCGAACAGCTCATCGCCGACCGGCTGGACCGGGTCTCGCTGTCCTTCCTCGCCGACCACCTGGAGGTCCGCCAGGGCGGAGTGGCCGCCAACATCGCCTGCGGCCTGGGCCGACTGGGCCTGCGGCCCGTCCTGGTCGGGGCCGCCGGCGCGGACTTCACCGAGTACGCAGCACGGCTGGCGGCCGACGGGGTCGACACCGGCTCCGTACGCATCAGCGAGCACCTGCACACCGCCCGCTTCATGTGCACGACCGACACCGACCAGAACCAGATCGCCACCTTCTACGCCGGGGCCATGGCCGAGGCGCGTGACATCGACCTCGCCGCGGTCGCCCGTCGCGCCGGCGGACTCGACCTCGCCCTCATCGGCGCCGATGCCCCCGAGGCCATGCTCCGGCACACCGCGACCGCCCACGCCGAGGGCATCGCGGTGGCCGCCGATCCCTCACAGCAACTGGCCCGCCTCTCCCCCGCACAGACCCGGTCCCTCGTCGCCGGCGCGCGCCTGCTCTTCACCAACGAGTACGAGGCCGCGCTGCTGCAGGAACGGACCGGCTGGAGCACCGCCGCCGTACTCGACCACGTAGGCACCTGGATCACCACGCTCGGCGCGGACGGCGCACGCCTCACGCGCGCCGGCGAACCGCAACTGCACATACCCGCCGTGCCCACCGACGACATCGCCGACCCCACGGGCGCGGGCGACGCGTTCCGCGCCGGCTTCCTCGCAGGCCTGGCCTGGCAGTGGCCGTACCGGCGCGCGGCCCAGCTGGGCTGCGCGGTCGCCACGACGGTACTGGAGTCGGTCGGCACCCAGGAGTACAAGCTGCTGCCCGCGGAACTGCTGGAGCGGGTCGCCGAGGCGTACGGACCGGAAACGGCGGCGCAGTTCGCACCGGGGCTCGGGGAGGCCTCGTGACTTCCCGGTACGACACCGCCCGCATCGACGCCTTCCGCGAGGCGCTGGCCTCGCGCGTGGTGGTCGCCGATGGAGCCATGGGCACCATGCTCCAGGCCCAGGACCCCTCCATGGAGGACTTCCAGCAGCTCGAGGGCTGCAACGAGATCCTGAACATCACCCGCCCGGACATCGTCCGCTCCGTGCATGCGGAGTACTTCGCGGTGGGCGTGGACTGTGTGGAGACCAACACCTTCGGCGCGAACCATGCGGCGCTGGGCGAGTACGACATTCCCGAGCGGGTCTTCGAGCTGTCCGAGTCCGGTGCGCGCATCGCCCGTGAGGTGGCGGATGAGTTCACCGCCTCCACCGGGCAGCAGCGCTGGGTGCTGGGCTCGATGGGCCCGGGCACCAAGCTGCCCACTCTGGGCCACGCCCCCTACCGCACGCTGCGGGACGCCTATCAGCAGAACGCCGAGGGCATGATCGCCGGCGGCGCGGACGCGCTGCTGGTGGAGACCACCCAGGACCTGCTGCAGACCAAGGCCGCCATCCTGGGTGCCCGCCGGGCGCTGGAGGTCACCGGCACCAACCTGCCGATCATCTGCTCGGTGACCGTGGAGACCACCGGCACCATGCTGCTGGGCTCCGAGATCGGCGCCGCGCTGACCGCCCTGGAGCCGCTGGGCATCGACATGATCGGCCTGAACTGCGCGACCGGGCCGGCCGAGATGAGCGAGCACCTGCGCTACCTGGCACGACATGCGGGCGTGCTGCTGTCCTGCATGCCCAACGCGGGGCTGCCGGTGCTGGGCCAGGACGGCGCGCATTATCCACTCACCGCTACTGAACTGGCGGACGCCCAGGAGGGGTTCGTACGGGATTACGGGGTCTCGCTGGTCGGCGGTTGCTGTGGCACCACGCCCGAGCACCTGCGCGAGGTCGTCGCGCGGGTCCACGGAGCCGAGCCGGTGGCCCGGGAACCGCGCCCGGAAGCCGGGGCGGCATCCCTGTACGCCCATGTGCCCTTCCGTCAGGACACCTCGTATCTGGCGATCGGCGAGCGCACCAACGCCAACGGTTCGAAGAAGTTCCGCCAGGCGATGCTGGAGGCCCGCTGGGACGACTGCGTGGAGATGGCGCGGGACCAGATCCGTGAGGGCGCGCACATGCTGGACCTGTGCGTGGACTACGTGGGCCGCGACGGCGTGGCCGACATGGAGGAGCTGGCGGGCCGCTTCGCCACCGCCTCCACGCTGCCGATCGTGCTGGACTCCACCGAGGTGCCGGTCATCGAGGCCGGGCTGGAGAAGCTGGGCGGCCGCGCGGTCATCAACTCGGTGAACTACGAGGACGGTGACGGGCCCGAGTCCCGCTTCGCGAAGGTCACCGCGCTGGCCAAGGAGCACGGCGCGGCGCTGATCGCGCTGACCATCGATGAGGAGGGCCAGGCCCGCACGCCCGAGCACAAGGTCGCCATCGCCGAGCGGCTCATCGAGGACCTGACCGGCAACTGGGGCATCCACGAGTCCGACATCCTCATCGACACCCTGACCTTCACCATCTGCACCGGTCAGGAGGAGTCGCGTAAGGACGGCATCGCGACGATCGAGGCGATCCGGGAGCTGAAGCGGCGCCACCCGGACGTACAGACCACGCTGGGCCTGTCCAACATCTCCTTCGGCCTGAACCCGGCCGCCCGTGTCCTGCTCAACTCCGTCTTTCTCGACGAGTGCGTCAAGGCCGGCCTGGATTCCGCGATCGTGCACGCGAGCAAGGTCCTGCCCATCGCGCGCTTCGATGAGGAGCAGGTCAAGGTCGCCCTCGACCTGATCTACGACCGCCGCGCCGAGGGCTACGACCCCCTGCAAAAGCTCATGGCGCTATTCGAGGGCGTCAACATGAAGTCGATGAAGGCGGGCAAGGCCGAGGAACTCCTGGCCCTTCCGCTGGAGGAGCGTCTCAAGCGCCGCATCATCGACGGTGAACGCAACGGCCTGGAGGCCGACCTCGACGAGGCGCTCCAGGACACGCCCGCCCTCGACATCGTCAACAACACCCTCCTTGAGGGCATGAAGGTGGTCGGTGAGCTGTTCGGCTCCGGGCAGATGCAGCTGCCGTTCGTGCTCCAGTCCGCCGAGGTCATGAAGACCGCGGTGGCCTACCTGGAGCCGCACATGGAGAAGACCGACGATGAGGGCAAGGGCACCATCGTGCTGGCCACCGTCCGCGGCGACGTCCACGACATCGGCAAGAACCTGGTGGACATCATCCTGTCCAACAACGGCTACAACGTGGTCAACCTCGGCATCAAGCAGCCCGTCGCCGCGATCCTGGAGGCCGCCCAGGAACACAAGGCCGACGTGATCGGCATGTCCGGGCTGCTGGTGAAGTCCACGGTGATCATGAAGGAGAACCTGGAAGAGCTCAACCAGCGCAAGATGGCCGCCGACTTCCCCGTCATCCTCGGCGGCGCCGCCCTGACCCGCGCATATGTCGAGCAGGACCTGCACGAGATCTACGAGGGCGAGGTCCGCTACGCCCGCGACGCGTTCGAGGGCCTGCGCCTGATGGACGCCCTGATCGCGGTCAAGCGCGGCGTGCCCGGCGCCACCCTGCCCGAACTCAAGCAGCGCCGGGTCAAGTCATCCACTCTCCAGATCGAGGAGCCGCGCCCGCAGGAGGGCTCCGTCCGCTCCGACGTGGCCACCGACAACCCCATCCCGACCCCGCCGTTCTGGGGCACCCGCGTCGTCAAGGGCATCCAGCTCGCCGACTACGCCTCCTGGCTGGACGAAGGCGCGCTCTTCAAGGGCCAGTGGGGCCTGAGGAAGAACACCATCGAGGCCGAGGGCCGGCCACGGCTGCGCATGTGGCTGGACCGGCTCCGTACGGACAACCTCCTCGAAGCCGCCGTCGTCCACGGCTACTTCCCCTGCGTCTCCAAAGGCGACGACCTGATCATCCTCGACGAAGAGGGAACGGAACGTATCCGCTTCACCTTCCCGCGCCAGCGCCGCGGCCGCCGCCTGTGCCTGGCGGACTTCTTCCGCCCGGAGGAGTCCGGCGAGACCGACGTGGTCGGCCTGCAGGTCGTCACCGTCGGCTCGAAGATCGGCGAGGAGACCGCGAAGCTGTTCGCGGCCGACTCCTACCGCGACTACCTGGAACTGCACGGCCTGTCCGTGCAGTTGGCCGAGGCGCTCGCCGAGTACTGGCACGCCCGGGTCCGGACCGAACTCGGCATCGCGAACCACGAACCCGGATCCCTCGACGGGATGTTGCGTACCGAGTACCAGGGGTGCCGTTACTCCCTCGGCTATCCGGCCTGCCCGGACCTGGAGGACCGCGCGAAGATCGCGGACCTGTTGCGGCCGGAGCGCATCGGGGTCGTCCTCTCGGAGGAATTCCAGCTCCATCCCGAGCAGTCCACCGACGCCATCGTCGTGCACCACCCCGAGGCGGGCTACTTCAACGCCGGGAGGCGGGCGTGAAGGCCGGGCCGACCTTCTCCTTCGAGTTCTTCCCGCCCAAGACGCCGGCGGGCGAGCGGGTGCTGTGGGAGGCGATCCGGCGGGCGGAGGCCCTGTCGCCGGACTTCGTGTCCGTGACGTACGGCGCCGGAGGCTCCTCGCGGGACCGCACGATCGAGGTGACCCGGCGCATCGCCGAGGAGACGACGCTGCGCCCGGTGGCCCACCTGACCGCCGTCGGGCACTCGGTCGCCGAGCTGCGGGCCATCATCGGCCGGTACGCCGACGCGGGCATTCACGACGTACTCGCGCTGCGCGGCGACCCACCCGGTGATCTGCGCGCAGCGTGGACGCCGCACCCGCAGGGCCTGACGTACGCGTACGAACTCGTCGAGCTGATCCGCTCGTTGGGCGACTTCACCATCGGTGTGGCGGCCTTTCCCGAGCGGCATCCGCGCTCCGCCGACTGGGACAGCGAGGTCCGCCACTTCGTGGCCAAGTGCCGGGCGGGTGCCGACTACGCGGTCACCCAGATGTTCTTCCACGTCGAGGACTATCTGCGGTTCCGGGATCGGGTGGCCGCCGCGGGCTGCGATACGCCGATCATTCCCGAGATCATGCCGGCCACGGACGTACGGCAGATCCGCCGGTTCGCCGAGCTGAGCGGCGCCGCCTTCCCCGAAGACCTGGCGCACCGCCTGGAGGCCGCCCGCGACCGGCCTGCCGACGGCCACCGCATCGGCGTCGAGTACGCCACGGAGATGGCCACGCGCCTGCTCGCCGAAGGCGCGCCCGGACTCCACTACATCACCCTCAACCGCTCGACGGCCGCGGTCGAGATCCACCGCAGTGTCACCACCTCAAGGAGCCTTCATGCCCGCTGAGTTCACCGACTTCAAGGTCGCCGACCTTTCCCTGGCCGCCTTCGGCCGCAAGGAGATCACCCTCGCCGAGCACGAGATGCCCGGTCTGATGGCGATCCGCAAGGAGTACGCCGCCGCCCAGCCGCTGGCCGGCGCCCGCATCACCGGCTCGCTGCACATGACGGTCCAGACGGCCGTGCTGATCGAGACGCTGATCGCGCTGGGCGCCCAGGTGCGCTGGGTCTCCTGCAACATCTTCTCCACCCAGGACCACGCCGCGGCCGCCATCGCCGCCGCCGGCATCCCGGTCTTCGCCTGGAAGGGCGAGTCGCTGGAGGAGTACTGGTGGTGCACCGAGCAGGCGCTCACGTGGCCGGACGCGCCGGGGCCGAACATGATCCTGGACGACGGCGGTGACGCCACCATGCTCGTGCACCTCGGCGTCGAGAAGCAGAAGACCGGCAAGCTGCCCGAGGCGTCCAATGATGAACTGGCCGTCGTGCGCGCCCTGCTCAAGTCCAGCACCCTCGACTGGTCCGCCCTCGCCTCGGAGATCCGCGGTGTGACGGAGGAGACCACGACCGGTGTCCACCGTCTGTACGAGATGCACCGGGACGGCACCCTGCTCTTCCCGGCGATCAATGTGAACGACGCCGTGACGAAGTCGAAGTTCGACAACAAGTACGGCTGCCGGCACTCGCTGATCGACGGCATCAACCGCGCCACCGACGTGCTGATCGGCGGCAAGACCGCCGTCGTGTGCGGGTACGGCGATGTGGGCAAGGGCTGTGCGGAGTCGCTGCGCGGCCAGGGCGCCCGGGTGATCATCACGGAGAT
>NZ_JBVHPN010000019.1:0-147592 GCF_055567935.1 Streptomyces sp. NPDC026301
CGGTTTTCGCTGCCGGTTCATAATCGAGCCGGTCGGTCGAATTTCGGCATGCCGAAATTGTTCCCGAAGGAAGGCCGTGCAGTAATGGGTTGCCGCCGGTGCGGCGCGAGTGGCTGCCAGGAGTCGGTGACCCCGTGGCAACTCGGAGGACACTACACGAGGCCCTGGGTTCGTTCAAACCCGCTCCTGGAGGCGGTCCGGGGCGTAGCGTAGGGGCCATGCATACGCGTGCGCTCGTACAGCAGTGGTGGCCCGCCTGACGGCGGCCGACCACAGCGCATGCATGATCACGGCCGCCGCCTCCGGCGGCCGTTCGCGTTTCTCCCTCCCGCAGCCGGCCGGTCGGTTCGGTGCGGCGGTCTCCATAGAAGCGAGCGACTGACAGGTCGCGAGCGACCGAGCAGGTAAGGGGACCGGAAATGACGCGGATCTTCAGTGGTGTGCAGCCGACGGGGCACCTGACGCTGGGCAATTACCTCGGCGCGATGCGGCGCTGGGCGGCGGAGGACCAGTACCGGGCGGACGCGCTGTTCTGCGTGGTCGACCTGCACGCGCTGACCGTCGACCACGATCCGGCACGGGTGCGGCGGCTCAGCCGGCAGGCGGCGACGTTGCTGCTGGCCACCGGGCTGGATCCGGAGCGGTGCACGGTGTTCGTGCAGAGCCAGGTCGATGAGCACACGCGGCTGGCGTACCTGATGGAGTGCACGGCCACGGACGGCGAGATGCGGCGCATGATCCAGTACAAGGAGAAGGCGGCACGGGAGCGTGAGCGGGGCGGGAGCGTGCGGCTGTCGCTGCTGACGTACCCGACGCTGATGGCCGCGGACATCCTGGCGTACGGGACGGATGAGGTGCCTGTGGGTGAGGACCAGGCACAGCACGTGGAGCTCACGCGGGATCTGGCAGTCCGGTTCAACCAGCGGTACGGGCAGACGTTCGTGGTGCCGAGGACGACGCTGCCGGCGGTGGCGGCGCGGGTGATGGATCTGCAGGAGCCGACGAAGAAGATGGGGAAGTCGCAGGCCCGTACGGCGGGGATCGTCTATCTGCTCGATGAGCCGGAGGCGGTGCGCAAGAAGGTGATGCGGGCCGTCACGGACGCGGGCAGCGATGTCGTGTACGACCGGGAGGAGCGGCCCGGGGTCGCGAATCTGCTGGATGTGCTGGCGGCGTGTACGGGTGGGGAGCCGCGGCGGCTGGCGGAGGAGTACGACTCGTACGGGGCGTTGAAGAAGGACACCGCGGAGGCGGTGGTGGAGACGCTGCGGCCGGTGCGGGAGCGGCATGCGGAGCTGGCGGCGGATGCGTCTTATGTGGACGGGGTGCTGCGGGACGGGGCCGAGCGGGCGCGGGGGATGGCTCGGCCTCGCGTCGATGCCGCGTATCGGGCGGTGGGGTTGCTGGCGTAGCCGTGGGGCGGCACCCCGCCGTGGGGTGCCGCCGGATGCTCAGCCGTTGCCCGAGGCCAGTTCGCGGCTGCGGTCTCGGGCCGCTTCGAGGGCGGCGATGAGGGCGGCGCGTACGCCGTGGTTCTCCAGCTCGCGGATGGCGTTGATGGTGGTGCCGGCCGGCGAGGTGACGTTCTCGCGCAGCTTGACCGGGTGCTCGCCGCTGTCGCGGAGCATCACGGCGGCGCCGATGGCGGCCTGCACGATCAGGTCGTGCGCCTTGTCGCGCGGCAGGCCGAGGAGGATGCCGGCGTCGGTCATGGCCTCGACGAGGAAGTAGAAGTAGGCCGGGCCCGAGCCGGAGAGGGCGGTGGCCGCGTCCTGCTGGGACTCGGGGACGCGGAGCGTCTTGCCGACGCCGCCGAAGATCTCCTCGGCGTGCACGAGGTGCTCGTCGGTGGCGTGCGTACCGGCGGAGATGACGGACATGGCCTCGTCGACGAGGGCGGGGGTGTTCGTCATGACCCGGACCACCGGCGTGTTCGCGGCCAGCCGCTCCTCGAAGAAGGAGGTCGGGATGCCGGCGGCGCCGCTGATGACCAGGCGGTCGGCGGGGACGTGCGGGGCGAGCTCGTCCAGGAGCGTGCCCATGTCCTGCGGCTTGACCGTGAGGATGAGCGTGTCGGCGCCCTTGGCGGCCTCGGCGTTGCTGACGGCCTCGACCCCGTACTTCTCGCGGAGCTGGGCGGCGCGCTCGGGGCGTCGGGCGGTGACCAGGAGGTCGGACGGGGACCAGCCACCGCGGATCATGCCGCTGAGGAGGGCTTCGCCGATCTTTCCTGTACCGAGTACTGCGACCTTCTGGGTCATGGTGCGGTTCACCTCTACGCTGCGCCGGGCCTGGGCCTTGTCCGTACGGTCATCGTCGCATCGGGCGGGGCGGGCGTGCGGGGGTGTTCCACGTTGTGGGCGAGTGGCCGGCCGGCGAAGGAGCCGTGGTTACGGGGAGCGGGCCTCGGTGATGCGGAAGAGCTGGTTCTTTTTGGGGGCGCAGGGGGTGAGTACGGCTTCGGCGTCCGGCGCGGCTTCGGCGTCCGGCGCGGCTTCCGCGGCTCCGGGCGCGGCGGGGACATTGGCGGTGGGGACGTTGATGGTCAGGCAGCGGTGGGTGGCCTCCGCGCGGAAGCGGACGGCGTGGGTGGTGCTGTCCTGGGGCGGGGCGGGCTCGATGTGGAGGCGGGTGGCCGCGGCGCAGTCGTTCTGGGGTTCGAGCAGGCCGGCGGCGAGGCCTTCGGAGCGCGCTGCGAGGCAGCCCTTGCCCTGTTCGGGGCGGAACCATTCGATCCGGTACAGCCCGTCGCCCGCCGGGATCAGCCTGGTCCGCTGCGCTGCCGCCTTGTCGCACGTTCGCTGCACGGCCACGAGGGAGTCGTACCGGCCGTCCGGGACGTGCCCGTCGGTCAGGCACAGGTCCGGTGCGCTCAGTGGGTGGACGCGTACGGGGCCGGTGGGGAGGGGCGGGGCGGCGTGCGGGGAGCGCTCGGCCGAGGGCGAGGCCGACAACCAGACGGCGGCGGCGATGGCGGCGGTCAGCAGGGCCGCGAGAGTCAGGAGGGCGGGGGTTCTTCGTGCTCCGCGCCACGCGGTGAGGCGACGGGGTCTCGGGGACGGTGGCTCCGGTGGGGACGGCGGTTCCGGTGGGCGTGGCGAGCCGGTCCGGGAGCGCTCGGCGAGCAGGGCTCGGGCCCGGGTCCACTCCGCGGCCCGGTCGCCTTCCCCGCAGGCCCGGACGAAGGCGGCCAGCAGTTCGGGGCGCGGCAGGGAACGGCCGGTCAGCGCGTTGGCCAGGGTGCTGCGCGGCAGCAGTTCGCCCTGGCCCGCGGCCTTCTCCTCCAGCTGGCGGTAGGTCAGGCCGGACCGTTCCTTCAGGCGCCGCATCGCCTCGATGAACTCGGCCGCGTCCTGCGCCTCGTACGGCGCTGAGCCCTCCCCATTCCCCATGGCGTCATAGTGCCCGGCAGATGACGACTGGCCAATGGTTACGTCTGGTCCCTCTTGTTCCGTCGGCCTCTCCGGGTCGCTCCGTCGCTGATCCTGCCGGGGCCGGTCCCGGCGCGTACGCGGGTCCCCGGCCCACTGGGGGGGGAGGTGGGCCGGGGATCAGCGCGTCCGGCGGCGGAGGGTGGCGGCGCCCAGGGAGAGCACCAGGAGGGCGCAGCCGGTGACGATCGCGGCGTCGCGGAAGAAGGCGGTGGTGGCGTCGGAATGGCGGAGTACTTCATTCATGGCGTCGACCGCGTACGACATCGGGAGAGCGTCGGAAAGGCCGGAGAGCACCGGCTGCATTTCGTCTCGTGGGGTGAAGAGGCCGCACAGCAGGATTTGCGGCATCAACACCGCCGGCATGAATTGGACGGCCTGGAATTCGGAGGCGGCGAAGGCCGAGACGAAGAGGCCGAGGGCGGTACCGAGGAGGGCGTCCAGGACGGCCACCAGGAGCAGGAGCCAGGGGGAGCCGGTGACGTCCAGGTCCAGCAGCCATACGGACAGGGCAGTGGCGAGCGCCGACTGGACGACGGCGAGCAGGCCGAAGGCGAGGGCGTAACCGGCGATCAGGTCGGTCTTGCCGAGCGGCATGGCGAGGAGGCGTTCGAGCGTGCCCGAGGTGCGTTCGCGCAGGGTGGCGATGGAGGTCACCAGAAACATCGTGATCATCGGGAAGATGCCGAGGAGCGAGGCGCCGGTGGCGTCGAACGTGCGGGGGCTGCCGTCGAAGACGTAGCGGAGCAGGGTGATCATCGCGCACGGGACGACGAGCATGAGGGCGATGGTGCGGGGGTCGTGGCGGAGCTGGCGGAGGACGCGGGTGGTGGTGGGCGTTGGCGCGGGGCGGGGGCGGTGTGCTGCGCGGTCGGGGTGCGCTGCGGGGGCGGGGCGTGCTGCGCCGTCGGGGTGCGGGTGGGTGGGGTCGGCGTCCCGCCGTGGGGGTGCCGCTGTGCCCACCCGTGCCGCCCTGGCGGCACGATTGCCCACAGCTGGGTGGGTGGGAGAGGCGGAGGTGGCGCGATTGCCCACAGCTGGGTGGGTGGGAAAGGCGGAGGCGGCACGGTTGCCCACAGCGGGGGCAGGGTGGGTGGGAGCGTCGCTGCCCACAGCTAGGGCTGAGTCGACCAGGTGCAGGAACGCCGCCTCGACTGTTGGGGTCTGGGTGCGGGTGGTCAGTTCGTCCGGAGTGCCATCCGCCAGGATGTGGCCCTCGCGCATGAGGAGGAGGCGGTCGCAGCGTTCGGCCTCGTCCATGACGTGGGACGAGACGAGGAGCGTCACGCCGCGGTCGGCGGCGAGCGTGTGGAAGAGGCGCCACAGGTCGCGGCGGAGCACGGGGTCGAGGCCGACGGTCGGCTCGTCCAGTACCAGCAGTTCCGGGTCGCCGAGGAGCGCGACCGCGAGGGAGACGCGGCTGCGCTGACCGCCGGAGAGGTTCCCGGCGAGTACGTCGGCGTGTGAGGCCAGCGCCACGTCGTCGATGGCGCGGTCGACGGCCGCCCGGCGCGCCGCGCGGGCGGTCCGCCCGGGGTGCAGGATCTCGGCGAAGTACGCGAGGTTCTGCCGGACGGTGAGGTCGTCGTACACGGACGGGGACTGGGTCACGTAACCGATCCGGGGCCGCAGCGACGCCTCGCCCGCGGGCCGGCCGAGGACGTCGAGCGCGCCGGTGACGTGTGCCTGGGTGCCGGCGATGGCGCGCATGAGCGTGGACTTGCCGCAGCCGGAGGGGCCCAGGAGGCCGGTGACCTGGCCGCGCGGGACATCGAAGGCGAGCGCGTCCAGGACCGTCCGGCCGCCGCGGACCACCGAGAGTCCGCGGGCGCGTACAGCGGGGGGAGCCGGGACGCCGGTCTCCCCGGCCTCGGCGGCCTCCCTCGCCTTACCGGTCTCACCGGACGCGTAATTCATCATGTGTTGAATATGCGTCCGGCCGGAACTAGGCGTCAAGCCCCCATCCGAAGGGAACCTGCCGTGCGAGGTGGGCGTTCGATAAAGGTGCACGTTGTGTCACGAGGCGGTGCCGCCGGGTGTCCGGAGGGCCCGGCGTGTGGCGGTTCGGGGCGTGCTCCCGGCGGTCGCCGGAGCGAACGGAGGAGATCGTTCCCCTCCGATAACTCGGCGTTAACCTGACGGTTACACGCCGACTTGCCCCGGGGCAGCCGCCTTTGGACACAATGGAATCGACTGTCCACGGGCGCCGGAGGAGGCGACGATGGGGAAGCCGGGTACCGCGATACGCCCTGCCCTGGCGATACTCATTGCCGCACTGCTGGCCCTGCTGACCACGGCCGGCTTCGCGTTCGCCGAGCCCGCCCAGAGCGGCGGGACGCACGCGGCCTCGCCCGCGAACGGCGGCTCCCTGCCCGCCGCGCCCCCCACCCCCGCCGCCGAGCCCGAGCACACCGCCATGAAGGGCGGCGGCGAGGGCGAGATAGGTCCCGAGACCGCTCACCTCCGGCGGGCCGTCCGCATCTCTGCCGGACCGCCCACTCCCCCCGATCCGCGTGCCCTGTGCGTGTGCTGCCGCACGGCCCCGGTGGACGATCACGAGCCGACCGTTCCGCTCACCCGCGCGCACGCCAAATCACTGCAGAGAACCGGTCAAATACCCCTCACTCTCTGCGTTTTCCGCTGCTGAGAGATGTCCACGGGCTTTCCCCCTGCCCGCGCACCGCACCACACGGGCGTACGTCGCCACGCAACGGCCGACCGGAACCGACTGCTGTCCGAAACCGACTGCTGACCGGAACCGGCTGCTGACCGCTACCGGTACCGGCCGCTGACCGGCGTACGCACGCCCGCTCGTACGGATCCAGCCATCCATCCGCAACAGCTCCCGCCGGCAGTACGCGCTGCCGCCGGGTACCAGCTGGAGGCATCCTCATGCGCAGTTTCGTCGAACGGATCTTCAACTCCCGTCTCGGTCCCCCGGGCGCCGCCGCGCCGCCGGGCTCCCCCGAGGCCCCGCGCCGCACCTTCCGCGCGGACTTCACCGCCTCGATCGTCGTCTTCCTCGTCGCCGTACCGCTCTGCGTCGGCGTCGCCGTGGCCTCCGGTGTACCCGCCGAACTCGGCCTGGTCACCGGCATCGTGGGCGGTCTGCTCACCGGCTTCCTGCCCGGCAGCAGCCTCCAGGTCAGCGGCCCGGCCGCAGGCCTGACCGTGCTCGTCTACGAGGCGGTGAAGGAGTACGGCGTCGGCGCGCTCGGCATCCTCGTCCTCGTCGCCGGCCTGCTCCAACTGGCCATGGGCGCGCTCAAGCTCGGCCGGTGGTTCCGCGCGATCTCCGTCGCGGTGGTGCAGGGCATGCTCGCCGGCATCGGCCTGGTGCTGATCGCGGGTCAGGTGTACGCCCTCGCGGACGCGAAGGCACCCGGCAGCGGCCTCGCCAACCTGGGCGGACTGCCCGACCTGTTCATCGACACGGTCGGCTCGAACTCGGCCCTGGCCGCGCTGGCAATCGGCGTCGGCACGATCGCCATCCTCGTCCTGTGGCCCCGCTGGAAGAAGGGCGCGAAGATTCTGCCCGCGCCGCTCGCCGCGGTCGCCCTCGCCACGCTCGCGGTCTTCGCGTTCGACCTGCCGGTCGCCCGCGTCGAGGTACAGGGGCTGCTGGACGCCATCCAGCCGCCGGGCGCCGACGACTTCGCGCGCGTCGCGGAGTTCGGCGTCATCGGTACGGTGCTCGCCTTCACGCTCATCGCGTCCGCCGAGTCGCTGTTCAGCGCGGCGGCCGTGGACCGGCTGCACGACGGGCCGAAGACGGACTACGACAAGGAGCTGATGGCCCAGGGCGCGGGCAACGCGGTCTGCGGTGTGCTCGGCGCGCTGCCGATGACCGCGGTCATCGTGCGCAGCTCCGCCAATGTGTCGGCCGGCGCGAAGACCAAGCTCTCCCGCATCCTGCACGGCGTCTGGCTGCTGGTGTTCGCGGCGGCCTTCCCGGCCGCGCTGGGCGTCATCCCGGTGGCGGCGCTGGCCGGTGTCCTGGTGCACGCGGGCTGGAAGCTGATGCCGCTGAAGGAGATCCGCCCGCTGTGGCGCGAACACCGTGGCGAGGCCGTCGTGCTCGCGACGACCGCCATCGCCATCGTGGTCACCAACATGTTCGAAGGCGTCCTGATCGGTCTCCTCATGGCGGTCGCGAAGACCGCCTGGGAAACCTCGCATGTGCACCTGGAGGTGTCCGGCGACGGCGTCGACGAGGGTCCCGGCAGCCAGACCCACAGCCTCGTGGTGGCCAAGTCGGTGCAGGGCGGCAGTTCCGTCGCCGCCCCGGTACTCGACGAAGCGGAGCCCGCGACCGCCACCGCGGCGGGACCGGTCCGCGTACGCGCCGTCGGCAACGCCACCTTCCTGCGGCTGCCGCGCCTCCTCGACCAGTTGGAGGCGCTGCCCGCCGACCGCGAGATCCAGCTCGACCTCTCGGGTCTGCGCCACCTCGACCACGCCTGCGAGGCGGCGCTCCTCGGCTGGGCCGAGCAGCGTCGCCGTGAGCTCACCGAACCGGCCGGTGTGAGCATCGACCATATGCCGGTGCGCGGGGCCGTCTCCTGACCCGCCACCGCTGAAGCAGGGCCCTCGACGGCCCTCGTCCTGGGCACATCCCCCTGGTGGCGGAACAGCTTCCCGTCCCCAGGGGGATACAGGAATCCGTATGACCCCATAAGGTCAGCGCGATCTCTCCTGTCCCCCACACCCCCCAGGACTCCCCGTGAAACGCCGGCCCCTGCGCGCCTGTGGCGCGACCGCCGCACTGTCCGTGGCCCTTCTGCTGTCCGCCTGCACCCACGACCTCGCGGCCGGCCCGGCGGGCACCTCGGCCGTGGACGGCCGGGACACCCTCGGCGACCCGCTCTTCCCCGCCCTCGGCAACGGCGGCTACGACGTACGCCATTACGCGCTCGGCCTGGACTACGACGTCCGGCAGGGCAGCCTCGACGCCACGGCTCGCCTCACCGCGACGGCACGGCAGCGGCTGGCCTCCTTCTCCCTCGACCTGCACGGCCTGAAGGTGAAGAGCGTTCAAGTCAACGGCAAGCGGGCGAAGTTCTCCCGCCGTGGCGACAAGCTGCGGGTCCGGCCGGCGAGCGCGCTGCCGAAGGGACGTACCTTCCGCACGGCGATCGCGTACGAGGGGCACCCGACGGACTTCGCCGACCCCGACGGGTCGAAGGAGGGCTGGGTGCGCACGGCGGACGGGGCGTTCGTCGTGGGCGAGCCGGCCGGGTCGCAGACCTGGTTCCCCGGCAATCACCACCCGAGCGACAAGGCCACGTACGACATCGCGGTCACCGTCCCCAAGGGCTACACCGCCGTCGCCAACGGCGAGTTGAAGGACAGCGAGGAGACGGAGGACGGGGCGAGGACCTTCCGCTGGCACAGCGGGGAGCCGATGGCGTCCTACCTCGCGACCGCCACCGTCGGGAAGTTCCGCGTGCAGACCGGCCGTACGAAGCAGGGCGTGCCGCTGTACGTGGCGGTGGACCCGAAGGAGGCGAAGAAGAGCGCCGGGCCGCTCGCACGCCTGCCGGAGATCGTGACCTGGGAGAGCAAGGTCTTCGGGCCCTACCCCTTCTCCTCCGTCGGGGCCATCGTCGACCACCCGCCCCGGAGCATCGACTACGCCCTGGAGACGCAGACCAAGCCGATCTACTCCGGCGCCCCCGACGAGGCGACCGTGGTGCACGAGACGGCGCACCAGTGGTTCGGCGACTCGGTGACGCCGAAGACCTGGCAGGACATCTGGCTCAACGAGGGCTTCGCGACCTACGCGGAGTGGCTGTGGGCCGAGCGGACCGGCGGCAGGACGCCGCAGGAGCAGTTCGACGCGCACTACCGGCTGCCCGCGGGCGATCCGCTGTGGGACTTCCCGCCCGGCCGCCCGGGCAAGGCCGCGAACGTGATGGACACGCCGGTGTACGAGCGCGGCGCGATGGTCCTCCAGCAGCTGCGGAACGCGGTGGGCGACCGGACGTTCTTCCGCATCCTGAAGGGGTGGCCCGCCGCGCACCGGCACGGCAACGCCGGCTCGAAGGACTTCATCGCCTTCTGCGAGCAGCACGCGCACAAGGATCTGACGGGACTGTTCGACGCCTGGCTGTACGGGGAGGGGAAGCCGGGCCGGACGTACTGACGCCGGCCGGTCAGCGGCGCTTCTTCCCCTTGCCGCCGGCCTTGGTCCCGCCCTTCGCGCCGCCCTTGCGGGCCGCGGGGTTGCCCGTACGGGCGGTGCGCCGGCGGGCGTGCCGCTCGCGGGCCGCCTCGTACTCCGCGCGGTGCAGCTTCTCGCCGGGCGCCTCGACGAGCGCGCGGCAGAAGTACGCCAGCAGCGAGCCGATGAAACCGATCAGCATCAGGCTCTGCGCGGACTTCTCGGCGCCCGAAATGTCACGGCCGGCCGCCCGGTCGGCGGCCGGTTCGCGGCGCCGGACGAACCCCTCCCACGTGCGGCGGAAGGCGAGCACGCTGCACACCGCGAAGCAGACCACGATCAGGACGTTCACCAGCGAGCCGACCTCGGCGACGGCCAGGCCCTCGAACGCGAAGCGCAGGACGAAGGCGCCGAGCGCGGCGAGCACGAGCGCGCCGAGGGCCACGCCCGCGCGGCGCAGCGCGTAGCCGCCGTCGTGGTGGACCCAGGTCGTGCCGAAGAACCGGATGGCGACCGGCTCGGGACCGGCCGGCTCGACGGCCGCGCGCGTGTGCTCCTCGCTCATGCCGTCGATTATCCCCGGCAGCCCCTCGGGCGGGCCCGCGCCCCGTCCGGCGGTCAGCTCGCGCAGCGCTGTGCGACGAAGCCGTCGCTCCCGGTCTTCACGTACGCGTCCGAGACGTACTCGCCGCTGCCGATGCAGTCCCAGATGTCGCTGCTGCCGTACGGGCCGCTGACCTGCTCGCCGTGGCGCTGGCAGCGGATGGGGACCGAGGAGTCGGCCGGGAGGGTGCGGACGACCGCGGCGTTGGTGCTCGGGCCGCTGCGGACGTTGAGGCGGTAGCCCGGCGCGACGGGATAGCTGCGGTAGGCCGCGACGGTGCCGGCCGCTTCGGCCGCGCTGTCGGCGGTGTTCTCCTGTGTGCTCATGGCGCACTCCCCCGTGGAATGTCGTGTGAATGTCCGCGGCCGGCGGCCGGGGCCGATTTCCGGCCTTCCGCGCCGCACCGCGCGACGGCTCGAACGAGGTTCAGGCTAGCAAGCCGCGCCGGGCCGTAACCGGCGTCCGCCGGGCATCCACTAGGCTCCGAGCATCGCATCTGCGGCCGATTGCGCGGCCGAATACACGGGGGTGGGGAGATGCCGCCGCTGCGGAGTTCCGGCGCCGGACCGGAAGCGGAACATCCGGAATACGCGGGGAACTACCGGCTGGAAATGCCGCTCGGTGCCGGCGGTATGGGCGTGGTGCACCTGGCGCGTTCGGCGTCCGGGCTGCGGCTCGCGGTGAAGGTCGTGCACGCGGAATTCGCCCAGGACCCGGAGTTCCGGGGCCGGTTCCGGCAGGAGGTGGCGGCCGCGCGGCGGGTCAGCGGGGCTTTCACGGCGCCGGTCGTGGACGCCGATCCCGACAGTGAGCGGCCCTGGATGGCGACGCTCTACATTCCCGGCCCCACGCTTTCCGCGCATGTGAAGCGGAAGGGCCCGCTGCCCCTGGACGAGGTACGGAAACTGGGCGCCGGACTGGCGGAAGCACTGCGCGACATCCACCGCGCCGGCGTGGTGCACCGCGATCTGAAGCCGAGCAATGTCCTGCTGGCGGCGGACGGCCCGAAAGTCATCGATTTCGGTATTTCGCGACCGTCCGACAGCGAAATGCGGACGGAAACCGGCAAATTGATCGGGACGCCGCCTTTCATGGCGCCCGAACAGTTCCAGCGGCCCCGGGAAGTCGGCCCGGCGGCGGATGTCTTCGCGCTGGGTTCGGTACTGGTGCACGCGGCGACCGGGAGCGGCCCTTTCGATTCGGAGAGCCCGTACCTCGTCGCGTACCAGGTCGTCCACGACGAGGCGGACCTCGCGGGCGTGCCGGAGGAGCTGGCGCCGCTGCTGCGCAGCTGCCTCGCGAAGGACCCGGCGGACCGCCCGACGCCGAGCCAGCTGATGGCCCGGCTCCGCGTCGACCTCCCGACGGAGCTGTACCTGGAGCCGCTGTACGAGCCGATGGCGGCCGCGCGCGCGGCGCCCGCCACCGAGGCCGGACCTGGCGCCGGGCCCGCCACGGACCCGTCCTTCGGGCCGGACTCGCTCCTGGAGCCGGACTCGACCCTCGACGCGCCGGAGTCGCGGGTGTCCCCGGCCCCGTCGTCTGCCGCGTCCCCCGCCCTGCCCGCGCCGTACATACCGCTCCAGCGCGGGCCCGCCGAGGCCGTGCCCACCCACGTCCGGGTCCACGTACCGGCCGGGCCGTCGGCGCCCGCGGGCCCGGCGAAGGCTCCCGCGCCCCGCCGCGCGCGCCGTTGGGCGGTCTGGGCGGCGGTCGCGGCGGTCCTCGTCGCCGGGGGCGGCTTCCTGGGCGTACGGGCGCTGCTCCCGGAGGACGGTCCGGTGCGGCACTCCGGCGGTACGGAGGCGGCGGAGCCCTTCCACCCCTGGCGCACCGCCCTGCTCGAACGTTCCGCCGACCACCCGGCCGAGATGCCGTTCTGCTCCTTCGCGCCGCGCACCGCGCCGTCGGCCGCGGCCCCCGCGCCCGCCCTCTTCTGTGCCCAGCGCGGCGTGCGGGCCGCGCGCGTGGACCCCGAGCACGGCGCCGTGCAGTGGCGGCTGCCCGCCGGGCCCGCGACCGGCGCCGACCTGCCACCGGCCGCGCCCGTGTTCTCCGGCGGCCTGCTGTACGCGCTGTCCGCCGACGGCCGGCGGCTGGACGCCTTCGACCCGGCGGCGGACGGCAAGGGCGCCCGGCGCTGGAGCCGGGACGTCTCCGCGTACCACGGGCAGGTCGCCGTCGTGGGCGACGCCGTGCTGCTCACGGCGGCGGACGGCACGGTCACCGCGCTGGACAGCCGGACGCACGAGCAGCGGTGGCGCCGCGCGTTCCCGGGACACGCGCTGCCCCGCTTCCAGGCGTACGGGACGGGCGGCGGCACCGCGTACGCGGCCACCGTGCAGGACGGCGGTCGCACCCTCGTCACGGCGATCGGCCTCGCGCACGGCACCGTGCGGTGGGAGCGGCGGCTGCCCGGGACGCTCACCCCGGTGGGCCTGGGCAGCGGCGGCGCGCTCTTCCTGACCTCGGCCGCGCAGGACTCCCGTACGAAGGCGGTGGTGCGGTACGCCCCCGGCAGCGGCGCGGTGCGTACGTACCGGCTGGCGGCGCCGCTGGACGACGCGCTCGCGGCGGTCCGGGGCGACACGGTCTACCTGCTCGCCTATGGGGGCACGCTGCAGGCCGTCGGCGCGCGGACGTGGCAGGTCGAGACGTCGGTCAGCCGCGGCTCGCAGCCGGTGGTGGCCGGCGACCGGCTGTACTTCAGCGCGGCCGACGGGCGGCTGCTGGCCGTGGACACCCGGCACGGGGCGATGCTGGGGCAGACGAAGCCGCGGCTGGCCACGGGGCGCGGCGGCTTCCTGGAAACGCTGCCGACGCCGGCGGTGGACCCGGCCGGGCGGCGGGTCTTCGCCGCGGCGCCGGACGGCACGGTCTTCGGAGTGGACGCGGAGGACCCCGGCCGCTGGTAGCGGGCCGGGGTCCTCGTCGTCGCTGTGAGAGCGGTGGTCAGCCGCTGCGGGAGCGGTGTCAGCCGAGCTTGCTGATGTCGCGGACCGCGCCCTTGTCGGCGCTGGTGGCCATCGCCGCGTAGGCGCGCAGCGCCTGCGAGACCTTGCGCTCGCGGTTCTTCGGCGCGTACACGCCGCCCAGCGCCTCGCGGCGGGCGGCCAGCTCCTCGTCACCGACCAGCAGCTCGATCGAGCGGCCCGGGATGTCGATGCGGATCCGGTCGCCGTTCTCGACCAGCGCGATCGTGCCGCCGCCGGCCGCCTCGGGCGAGGCGTGGCCGATGGAGAGACCGGACGTACCGCCGGAGAAGCGGCCGTCGGTGATCAGCGCGCAGGTCTTCCCCAGGCCCCGGCCCTTGAGGTACGAGGTCGGGTAGAGCATCTCCTGCATGCCGGGGCCGCCCTTGGGGCCCTCGTAGCGGATGACGACCACGTCGCCGTCCGTGATCTCCTTCATCAGGATCTTCTGGACGGCCTCTTCCTGGGACTCGCAGACCACGGCCGGGCCCTCGAACTTCCAGATGGACTCGTCCACGCCCGCGGTCTTCACGACACAGCCGTCGACCGCCAGATTGCCCTTGAGGACCGCGAGCCCGCCGTCCTTGGAGTACGCGTGCTCGGCCGAGCGGATGCAGCCGCCCTCGGCGTCCTCGTCCAGCGCCGCCCAGCGCTCGGACTGGGAGAACGCCTCGGCGGAGCGGACGCAGCCGGGGGCCGCGTGCCACAGCTCGATGGCCTCCGGGGAGGGCGAACCGCCGCGCACGTCCCAGGTCTTGAGCCAGTCGGCGAGCGACGGGCTGTGCACGGAGTGCACGCCCTCGTTGAGCAGACCGGCGCGGTGCAGCTCGCCGAGGAGGGCCGGGATGCCGCCTGCGCGGTGCACGTCCTCCATGTAGTACGTGCGGTCCTTCGCGACGTTCGGCGCGACCTTGGCCAGGCACGGGACGCGGCGCGAGACGGCGTCGATCGCCTCCAGGCCGAAGGGGACGTCCCCCTCCTGGGCGGCGGCCAGCAGGTGCAGGATGGTGTTCGTCGAGCCGCCCATGGCGATGTCGAGGGCCATGGCGTTCTCGAAGGCGTCGAACGTGGCGATGTTGCGCGGCAGGACCGACTCGTCGCCGCCCTCGTAGTACCGCTTGGCGATCTCCACGACCGTACGGCCGGCGTTCTCGTACAGCGCCTTGCGGGCGGTGTGCGTGGCCAGCACCGAGCCGTTGCCGGGCAGCGAGAGGCCGATGGCCTCGGTCAGGCAGTTCATCGAGTTGGCGGTGAACATGCCGGAGCAGGAGCCGCAGGTCGGGCAGGCGTTCTCCTCGATACGGAGCATGTCCGCGTCGGAGATCTTCTCGTTGACGGCGTCCGACATCGCGTCGACCAGGTCGAGGGTGCGGACCGTGCCGTCGACGAGGGTCGCGCGGCCGGACTCCATCGGGCCGCCGGAGACGAAGACGGTCGGGATGTTGAGCCGCAGGGCGGCGTTCAGCATGCCCGGGGTGATCTTGTCGCAGTTGGAGATGCAGATCAGGGCGTCGGCGCAGTGGGCCTCGACCATGTACTCCACGGAGTCCGCGATCAGGTCGCGGGACGGGAGGGAGTACAGCATGCCGCCGTGGCCCATCGCGATGCCGTCGTCGACCGCGATGGTGTTGAACTCGCGCGGGACCGCCCCCGCCGCCTTGATGGCCTCGCTCACGATCCGGCCGACCGGCTGGAGGTGGGTGTGGCCCGGCACGAACTCGGTGAAGGAGTTGGCGACCGCGATGATCGGCTTGCCGATGTCCTCGCTCGCTACGCCCGACGCCCGCATAAGGGCACGGGCGCCCGCCATGTTGCGGCCGTGGGTAACGGTGCGGGACCTCAGCTCAGGCACGATGGTCACTCCCTTGGGATCGTCTGCGGCACGCGGCTGCGGACGCATTCCGCGCCACGTATCACCTGATCCCGAGATTACGCTGTCGATCCAAGATCCGGACAGCGCCTCCAGATTATGAGACATCTGCCCGCACTACGGACGCACGCGCTCACGCCTCCGCGAGGTACCGCTGGAGCGTCGGCGCGACCATCCGGACGATGTCCTCGGGATCGGCCGAGGCCAGCGGCTCGACCTGGACGACGTACCGCAGCATCGCGATGCCGACCAGATGGGAGGCGGCCAGCTCGGCCCGGAAGCGCGGCTCCGGCACCGCCAGCTCCGCCGCCACCCGCTCCAGCATCCGCCGCAGCACGAAGCCGCGCAGCACCTTCGCGGCGGTCTCGTGGGTCATCGCCGAGCGGATGACGGCGAGCAGCGGGGCGCGGGTGGCGGGGTTCTCCCAGATGCCGAGGAAGTACCGCGCGAACCGCTCGCCGATGCCGTCGGCGCCCGGCGCGAGCAGATCGGGCAGGTGCAGCGCGGGCTGCTCCATGGTGATCTCGATGGCCGCGCCGAAGACCTGCTCCTTCGTACCGAAGTAGTGGTGCACCAGCGCCGGGTCCACCTGCGCCGCCTTGGCGATGCCGCGGATGGACGTCTTGTCGTAGCCGCGTTCGGCGAATTCCGTACGGGCCGCGGCGAGAATCCGCTCCCGCGCGCCGGGTCCCGCGGTGCCCTCCGTACGGGCGGGGCGGCCACGCCGCCTCGGAGCAGCCCCGGAACCTTCCGTCCCGGGCGCGCTCACGACCCGTACACCCGGTTCGGCGAGGCGAGGTGCAGGCGCGTGAAGGCGAGGGCCTCGGCGAGGTCGGCCTCGCGTTCGGCGGCGGACATCGCCCGGCGGGTGTTGACCTCGATGACGATGTGCCCGTCGTAGCCGGTGGCGGCCAGCCGCTCCAGCAGCTCGGCGCACGGCTGCTTGCCGCGCCCCGGGACCAGGTGCTCGTCCTTGTTGGAGCCGTTGCCGTCGGCGAGGTGGATGTGGGCGAGCCGGTCGCCCATCCGGTCCACCATGTGCAGGGCGTCGCTCCGGGCGGTCGAGGTGTGCGACAGGTCGACCGTGAAGTGCCGGTAGTCGTCCTTGGTGGGGTCCCAGTCCGGCGCGTACGCCAGCATCTCGCGGTCGCGGTACCGCCAGGGGTACATGTTCTCGACGGCGAACTTCACGTCCGTCTCGCCCTCCATGCGCCAGATTCCGCGCACGAAGTCCCGGGCGTAGTTGCGCTGCCATCGGAACGGCGGATGCACCACGACCGTGGAGGCGCCGAGCTTCTCGGCGGCGTTGCGGGCGCGCTGGAGCTTGGTCCACGGGTCGGTGGACCACACGCGCTGCGTGATCAGCAGACACGGCGCGTGGATGGCCAGCACCGGCACGCCGTGGTAGTCGGACAGCCGGCGCAGCGCCTCGATGTCCTGGCTGACCGGATCGGTCCAGACCATGACTTCGATTCCGTCGTACCCCAGGCGCGCGGCGATCTCGAAGGCCGTCGCGGTCGACTCCGGATACACCGATGCCGTGGACAGGGCGACCTTCGCATCCGGGATGCGCACCACTGGCTCCGTCACGAGGGACAGGGTACGGGGCCGCGCGGGGCGCGGGGGAGCGGGCCGCCATTGGGGGTGCCCCTGTCGCAGCGTGGGCGGCCGCGGCGCCGTCCTGGTTGCTCGCGCAGTTCCCCGCGCCCCTGACGGGATCGCCCTTCGGGCTCACCCTCAGGCCGCGTCGCCCCCCGACTCACCGTTCGGCAAATGGTCCAGCCGTCGCAGGATGACGCCCTCGCGCAGCGCCCACGGGCAGATCTCCAGCTCGTCCACGCCGAAGAGGTCCATCGCCGCCTCCGCGACCAGGGCACCGGCCAGCAGCTGGCGGGACCGGCCCTCGGAGACCCCGGGCAGCTCGGCGCGCTTCTCCGCCGTCATCGTGGCCAGCTGCGGCACCCACTCCTCCAGCGCCTTCCGGCTCAGCCCGCGCTGCACGTACAGGCCCTCCGCCGAGCGGGCCGCGCCCGCCAGCCTGGCCAGCTGCTTGAACGTCTTGGACGAGGCCACCACGTGGTCCGGCGTACCGAAGCGTGTGAAGTCGCTCACCACGCGCCCGATGTCGGCCCGTACGCGGCGGCGCAGCGCCCGTACGTCCTCCGGGTCCGGCGGGTCGCCGGGCAGGTCGGTGTTGGTCAGCCGGCCGGCGCCGAGCGGCAGCGAGACCGCCGCGTCCGGGTCCTCGTCCAGGCCGTACGCGATCTCCAGCGAGCCGCCGCCGATGTCCAGGAGCAGCAGCCGCCCGGCGGACCAGCCGAACCAGCGGCGGGCCGCGAGGAAGGTGAGCCGCGCCTCGTCCTCGCCGGAGAGGACCCGCAGCGTGACGCCGGTCTCCTCGGCGACGCGGGCCAGCACGTCCTCGCCGTTGGGTGCCTCACGTATGGCCGAGGTCGCGAACGGCAGCACGTCCTCGACGCCCTTGTCCTCCGCGACCCGCACCGCCTCACGGACCGTCGCGACGAGCCGGTCGACGCCCGGACCTGCGACGTTCCCGTCCTCGTCGAGGAGTTCGGCCAGCCGCAGTTCCGCCTTGTGGGAGTAGGCGGGCAGCGGGCGCGCGCCGGGGTGCGCGTCCACCACCAGTAGGTGGACCGTATTCGAACCCACATCGAGGACACCGAGTCTCATACTCAGAAAGCTACTGCGGCCACGCCGCGCCTTTACGCTGGGGAGGTGGCGAAGACGAAAAAGGCGAAGCAGGAAAAGGCCCGCAAAAAGATGGAAAAGCAACAAGCGCGCGGGGCGGCGTCCGACGAGGTGACCGACGAGGTCGGCCTCGACTTCGCCCGCGCCTGGGTCACGTTCCCCGACCCGGCCGACGACGAGCAGATCTTCCGGTGCGACCTGACCTGGCTCACCTCCCGCTGGAACTGTGTGTTCGGCGGCGGCTGCCAGGGCATCGAGGCGGGCCGCGCCGACGACGGCTGCTGCACGCTCGGCGCGCACTTCTCCGACGAGGAGGACGAGCAGCGGGTCGCCGAGCACGTGGCGCGGCTCACGCCGGACATCTGGCAGTTCCACGACGTGGGCACGACGACCGGCTGGGTCGAGGAGGACGAGGACGACGGCGAGCGCCAGACGCGCCGCTGGAAGGGCTCCTGCATCTTCCAGAACCGCCCCGGCTTCGCCGGCGGCGCCGGCTGCTCCCTGCACATCCTGGCCCTCCAGGACGGCCGCGAGCCCCTCGAAACCAAGCCGGACGTCTGCTGGCAGCTGCCGGTCCGCCGCACGTACGACTGGATCGACCGCCCCGACGACACCCGCGTGCTCCAGATCACCATCGGCGAGTACGACCGCCGCGGCTGGGGCCCCGGCGGCCACGACCTGAACTGGTGGTGCACATCGGCGACGTCCGCGCATGGCGCGTCCCGCGCCGTGTATCAGTCGTACGCGCCGGAGCTCATCGAGCTGATGGGCAAGGAGGGGTACGACCGCCTCGCAGAACTCTGCGAGGAACGCCTGGCAACGGAGACCCCGATGGCCCCGCACCCGGCGGACCCGGTACTGCTGCCGATGCCGGTGGTACGCGACAGCTCCAGCCAGTCCTGAGGCCCCACCCCAGCCCGTCCTGAGCCCCACCCAGCCCGTCCGGCGTTTGAGGACCGGGGGTCCGGGGGCAGCGCCCCCGGCACTCAGCCTGTCGGGGTACCCGATTCCGAGGGGGTCGGGGTCTCCGACGGCGGCTCGCTCGGCGACGGTTCGGACGCCGTAGGCGTAGGCGTCGGGGACGGCGGCGGGTCACTCGGCGAAGGGTCGGAGGGCGACGGCGTAGGCGTAGGTGTCGGGGAGCTCGGCGGAGCCGTAGGCGCGCCCCGGCCCTCGATCGTGATCACCGCGCCCGCCGGCTCCACGGCGACCCGCGCCCGCCAGTACCCGGCCGGCTCCCGGTCGTGGTCGACGTACACCCTGATCGTCGTCGTCCCGCCCGGCTGCAGCACCCCGGCGGTCGTACTGAACTGCAGCCACGGCGCCCCGGTGTGCGCCGCCCAGTGCACCGCCGTCCCGCCGGACGCGGCCAGCGTGATGACCGTGAGGTCGCCGCTCGGCTGCGCCGCGACGGTCAGCCGCCCCGGCCCGGAGCGGGACCGCGAAGGGCTCGGCGCGGCCTCCCGCAGCCGCTCCCCCCGCGCCCCGATCACCTCCACCGACACGTCCGGCGTGTGCGTGCCCTGCCGCAACTGCGGTCCGGGCGTCGTCTGCGCGCTGCCGGCCTTCTCGTACGGGCGGCCGCCGATCCGGTCCCCCGCGCTGTCGCCCGCGGTGACGGCCGTGCCGTCGGTCTCGCCGGTCAGCGGCGCACCCCGGTACGCCGCCCAGAGCGCGAGCACGGGCGCCGCGAGGACGGTGGCCACCACGGTCGTGGTGAGCGCGCGGCTGCGCAGCCGCGCGTTGCGGGCCGCCCGGTCCTTGGGCCCGAGCGGGAACCCGCTGCGGTCGTAGCGGGGTGCAGAACCGTTTACGCCGACCGCTCGTTTCGTGCGCCCCTGCGCCCCCTTCTCCGGCTGCTCCACCGCCCGCCCCGTACGCGACCGCAGCGCCGCCCGCATCGCCACACGGGCCGCCGCACGGGGCGCGGTGACCAGCGGGAGCGGCCCCCGTGCCACCGGCTCCGTGCCGGGCCAGGGCCCGTCCGCCGTCGCCCGCTCGGCCGTCCGGCGGCACTCGTCGCAGGCGTCGACGTGCCGCACCAGCTCCCGGAGCAGGGCCGTGCTCAGCAGCATCCGGCCGTCCCCGGCCGGGCGCGCCACCTCGGGGCAGCGGCCGGTCTCGGCCACGGCGAGCGCCGCGCGGGTGCGCTCCACCTCGCAGGCGGCGGTGGACAGCAGCGCGCGGGCCGCGACCGGCTCCATGCCCAGTACGGCGGCCAGCTCCCGGGAGCCCAGCCCGTGCCGGACGGACAGCTCCAGGGCCTCGCGCTGCTCGGGCGTGGCGCCGGCGGCCTCCGGCCAGGCCAGCGCGGACAGTTCGCGCCGCCGGTCGGACTCCTCGGCGACCGCGGGCCCCTGGGGCGCGCCGGGGTCCGCGAGCCTGCGCAGACAGGCCCAGCGGGCCAGCGCGTACAGCCAGGGGCGGTACAGGCCGGGGTCGGACGGGCGGCGCCCGTGCTGCCGCTCGGCGAGCGCGAGCACCTCGCCGAGCACCTCGGTCGCCGCGTCGTGCTCGCACAGCACGGAGAGGCAGTACGTGAACAGCCCGTCGATGTAGGGCTCGTAGCGCTCGGGGGACGGGTCGTGGCGGTCGGGCCCGGCGGTCCGGCCGGCCCGGCCCGCCCGCTGTGACCGCTCCGCCCGGCCGACGGGGGGCGGTGCGGTGGTGGTGTGCGTGGGGTGTCCGGGCCTGCTGCTCATCACCCGGCGACGGTAGACACATGCCGCGGACCGGTCAGGGGCGCTCGGCCGGTTTTAATTCTTTCGGGTGACGATCTCCCTCAAAAGGGGACAGGAGTCCGAGCCGCCCCTCCCCCACACGCGTACCTGCCGTCCCGGGCGCCCGTGTCCCGTCTCCCGTCCCGCGCCCCAGGGATGCCTCCCCCGTCCGCCGCCCGGCCGCGTTGTCGTACCCCACGGCTACGGTGGCTTCCATGGCAACCCGTAAATCCCCGGCGAAGGACCGCCCGTCGTACCGCTGCACGGAGTGCGGCTGGACCACCGCGAAGTGGCTCGGCCGCTGCCCCGAGTGCCAGGCGTGGGGCACGGTCGAGGAGGCCGGCGGCAGCCCGGCCGTGCGGACGACCGCGCCGGGCCGGGTCACGACCGCTGCGCTGCCGATCGGCCAGGTCGACGGCCGGCAGGCGACGGCCCGCTCCACGGGCGTGGCCGAGCTGGACCGCGTGCTGGGCGGCGGCCTCGTCCCCGGCGCCGTCGTGCTGCTCGCCGGCGAGCCCGGCGTCGGCAAGTCCACGCTGCTGCTGGACGTCGCGGCGAAGGCCGCGAGCGAGGACCACCGCACGCTGTACGTCACGGGCGAGGAGTCCGCGAGCCAGGTGCGGCTGCGCGCCGACCGCATCGGCGCCCTCCACGACGATCTGTACCTCGCCGCCGAGACCGACCTCTCCGCCGTCCTCGGCCACCTGGACACGGTCAAGCCCTCCCTGCTGATCCTGGACTCCGTGCAGACCGTCGCCTCGCCGGAGATCGACGGCGCGCCCGGCGGCATGGCCCAGGTCCGTGAGGTCGCCGGGGCACTCATCCGCGCCTCCAAGGAGCGCGGCATGTCCACCCTCCTGGTCGGCCACGTCACCAAGGACGGGAACATCGCGGGTCCCCGCCTCCTGGAGCACCTCGTCGACGTCGTGCTCAGCTTCGAGGGCGACCGGCACGCCCGCCTCCGCCTGGTACGCGGCGTCAAGAACCGCTACGGCGCGACGGACGAGGTCGGCTGCTTCGAGCTGCACGACGAGGGGATCACGGGCCTGGCCGACCCCTCGGGCCTCTTCCTGACCCGCCGCGACGAGCCCGTGCCGGGCACCTGCCTGACCGTCACCCTGGAGGGCCGCCGCCCGCTGGTCGCCGAGGTCCAGGCGCTCACGGTGGAGTCCCAGATCCCCTCCCCGCGGCGGACGACCTCCGGCCTGGAGACCTCCCGGGTCTCGATGATGCTGGCCGTACTGGAGCAGCGCGGCCGGATCGCCGCCCTCGGCAAGCGGGACATCTACAGCGCGACGGTCGGCGGCGTGAAGCTCTCCGAGCCGGCCGCCGACCTCGCCATAGCGCTCGCCCTCGCCAGCGCCGCCTCCGACACGCCCCTGCCGAAGAACCTCGTCGCCATCGGCGAGGTCGGGCTCGCCGGCGAGGTCCGCCGCGTCACGGGCGTGCAGCGCCGGCTCTCCGAAGCGGCGCGGCTGGGCTTCACGCACGCGCTGGTGCCGACCGATCCGGGCAGGATTCCGGCCGGAATGCGGGTCCTGGAGGTGGCGGACGTCGGCGAGGCGCTGCGCGTGCTCCCCCGCCGCCCGCGCCGCGAGTCGCCGCGGAAGGAGGCCGCCGCCGAAGAGACATCCGGGTCCCCGCTGAGCGGCCGCTGAGCCCCGGAGGCTGCCTCCGGTGTGCCGCCCCGCGCCGTCCGTGCAGGACTCCCCTAGGTAAACGGCGCGTCGCCGGTAGACTTTGCCCTGGTCTCGCCCGTCAACGCAGTCCAGCCGCAGATCGCGTCCGCGACGTATGTACGCGGCCAAGGCAACTCCGGGCGGGCTGCGGCACCGACAGACCTTGCGACGGAGGAGTGCAGTGGCAGCCAACGACCGGGCGTCGTCCCCCGGAAGGTCCGGCGGTAGCTCCGGCGGTGACGGTCTGATGCGCGCCTCGCTCAGCGCGGTCGCGCCGGGCACGGCACTGCGCGACGGACTCGAACGCATCCTCCGCGGCAACACCGGCGGTCTCATCGTCCTCGGCTTCGACAAGACCGTGGAATCGATGTGCACCGGCGGCTTCGTCCTCGACGTCGAGTTCAGCGCCACCCGCCTGCGTGAGCTGTGCAAGCTCGACGGCGCGCTGGTCCTCGACAAGGACATCACCAAGATCATGCGGGCGGGCGTCCAGCTCGTCCCGGACGCCTCGATCCCCACCGAGGAGACCGGCACCCGCCACCGCACGGCGCAGCGGGTGTCCATCCAGGCCGGTTTCCCGGTCGTCTCGGTCAGCCAGTCGATGCGGCTGATCGCCCTGTACGTGGACGGCGAGCGCCGCGTCCTGGAGGAGTCCGCCGCGATCCTCTCCCGCGCCAATCAGGCGCTCGCCACCCTGGAGCGGTACAAGCTCCGCCTGGACGAGGTCGCCGGCACGCTCTCCGCGCTGGAGATCGAGGACCTGGTGACGGTCCGCGACGTCTCCGCCGTGGCCCAGCGGCTGGAGATGGTCCGCCGGATCGCCACCGAGATCGCCGAGTACGTCGTCGAGCTCGGCACGGACGGCCGGCTGCTCTCCCTGCAGCTGGACGAGCTGATCGCGGGCGTCGAGCCGGAGCGCGAGCTGGTTGCCCGGGACTACGTCCCCGAGCCGACGGCCAAGCGCTCCCGTACGGTCTCCGAGGCGCTCTCCGAGCTGGACGCGCTCTCCCACACCGAGCTGCTGGAACTCCCGATCGTGGCGCGCGCCCTCGGCTACAGCGGCTCCCCCGAGACCCTGGACTCGGCGGTCTCCCCGCGCGGCTTCCGCCTGCTGGCCAAGGTGCCCCGCCTCCCCGGCGCCGTCATCGACCGCCTCGTCGACCACTTCGGCGGCCTGCAGAAGCTCCTGGCGGCCAGTGTCGACGACCTCCAGACGGTCGACGGCGTCGGCGAGGCCCGGGCCCGCTCCGTCCGCGAGGGCCTCAGCCGCCTCGCGGAGTCCTCCATCCTGGAACGCTACGTCTGACCGTTCCGGTCGCCGCCCCGCCCCTCAGTCCTTCGCGAGGACGAAGGACGTGCTGTCCGGCTTCAGGCCCGGGACCGTGGCCTCGGCGAGGTAGGTGCCGGGCTTGGCGGACTTGGCGGCGGGGGTGGCGCACTCGGCGGCCGTGGGCTTGCGGTCCCATTCGACGGTGCGGGTGACAGCGGACTGGGCGGGGACCTTCACCAGGGCGCTGCCGGTGTTCGGCGGGCAGTCGTCGGAGGCGTACACATGGGCGTCGCTGTCGGTGTGACTGATCGTCAGTACCGCGGCCTTGCGGCCGAGGTCCACCTTGCAGTCCGCGTCCGAGGTGTTCTTGACGGTCAGCTCGAAGCGCGGCTTCGCGTCCGGGCCGTAGGAGTTCTTGACGCTGCGCAGGGTCAGCCGCGTCCCGGAGCCGGTGCAGTCGGCGAGCGCCGATCCGCCCGGTACGAGCACGCCGCCGGCGCTGCCCGCCCCCGCGCCGGAGCCCGTACCGCCTTCGCCGATCGGCGTGCCGGAGCCGGAGCCGCCCGAGCCGCCGCTGCCCGCGCCGCCGGAGCCCGCGTCGGCGCCACCGGCACCGCCGCCGTCGCCCGACTCGTCGCGGCCGCCCGGCTTCTGGCTGATGCCGGAGTCGGTGGCGTTGGGTCCCGGGGTGATGGACGTGGCGGGACCGCCGGCCGAGCCCTTGCTGTTCGAGCTGCCGTCACCGCTGGTCCCGCCCATGGTGACGGTCCATACGACCAGCAGCACGAGGAGCGCGAGGATCGCGAGCGCGACCGCCCTCCGTCGCCAGTAGATGGAGGAGGGAAGCGGCCCGATCGGATTGCGCAGAGATCCCACGCGGAAACTGTACGAGAGATCAGCCCGGATGCCAGCCAGTACCCGCCGACGGGCCACCGGCTTTTCCCATCATCTGCCCGGTTCTTCCTGGTCAGGAAGGAGAATTGGCCCGGATGAGCGACCCCCGTGCGTCAACCGCCCATCAGTTCCCGCCACTTCACGCGGTCCACTCCTCCTTGTGGCCGAAGCCGCGGGCGTTGTCGATCAGGCGGAGCCACGTGGGGCGGAGTTCCCAGAAGGCCGTGTGGTCCATGGCGGCGCGGAGCTTGGGGCTGAGCGCCACGTAGGGGAAGCGGTCGGCGTACGCGCGCCAGGCGCGTCTGCGCTCACCGCCGTCCAGCCGGCGGCACACGCCGCGCCCCTGTACGCCCGTCAGGCCGCTCCAGTCCTGGCCGTCACGCTGGGCAGTGAACGCGACCGGGGCCGCCGGCCGCGCGGCGGACAGGGCACTGCCGTGGCGGGTGGACTCGGAGGTGACGAAGAGGAGGGCGGGGGCCGGGTCCTCGGTCAGGGCGTACAGGACGGCGCACGCCTGGGGTCCGTCGCCGTCCGTATAGGCGAGCGTCATGGTGGTGTGGTCGGCGAGGGCCCGCAGGATGCCGGGCGGGGGCGTGCTGTCGGTCATGACAGCATCCTCGCGCGCCCACCGGACGCGCGGAGCGCCGCCCCGCGCACGCCCCGTTGCAGCAGTGCGGGTACCACGTGCAGGTGCACAACGGGCGGCTCGGGCCCGGCGCGTTTCACCGTCGCGGGGCCCCGTGTCAGGATCGGCGGTGCCATGACTTCCACTCCTGCCACCGCCCAGTCCGCCGGCGACGCCGCCGTGGAGCCCGGCACCGGACGCCCCGCCGGGACCCCGGCGCCGCGCCCCGCCGACTCCGCCGCCGCCTCCGCCCCTGCTGCCGCATCCGTCACCGGCAACGCCACGGCCGCCACCGACGCCGTCGACGTGGCCGGCCGGCGGCTGCACGCCCCGGTCAACGACTGGTTCGACGAGCACGCCCGCGATCTGCCGTGGCGCCGCCCCGAGGCGGGTGCCTGGGGCGTGATGGTCAGCGAGTTCATGCTGCAGCAGACGCCCGTCAACCGTGTACTGCCGGTCTACGAGCAGTGGCTGGCCCGCTGGCCCCGCCCGGCCGACCTGGCCGCCGAGCCGTCCGGCGAGGCGGTGCGCGCCTGGGGCCGGCTCGGCTACCCGCGGCGCGCCCTGCGGCTGCACGCCGCCGCCTCCGCGATAAGGGAGCGGCACGGCGGCGACGTGCCGCGCGAGCACGCCCAGCTGCTGGCGCTGCCCGGCGTCGGCGAGTACACCGCCGCCGCCGTGGCCTCCTTCGCGTACGGCCAACGGCACGCGGTCCTCGACACGAACGTCCGCCGGGTCTTCGCCCGCGCGGTCACCGGCCGCCAGTACCCGCCGAACGCCACCACCGCCGCCGAGCGCAAGCTCGCCCGCGCGCTGCTGCCCGAGGACGAGGGGACGGCCTCGAAGTGGGCCGCCGCCACGATGGAGCTGGGCGCGCTGGTGTGCACGGCGCGCAGCCCGGAGTGCGTGCGCTGCCCGATCGCCGCGCAGTGCGCCTGGCGGCTGGCCGGTTCCCCCGAGCACGAGGGCCCGCCGCGGCGCGTCCAGACGTACGCGGGCACCGACCGCCAGGTGCGCGGCAAGCTGCTGGCCGTGCTGCGCGAGGCCGTCGCGCCGGTGCCGCAGGCGAAGCTGGACGCGGTGTGGCACGAGCCCGTCCAGCGGGCCAGGGCCCTGGACGGCCTGGTCGCCGACGGTCTGGTGGAGCCGCTGGCGGACGGCCTGTACCGGCTCCCGCTGACCTGACCGGCTTCCCGCCGGCCCGATCCCCGGCGGGCCCCCCGTACGGAGGGCCCGTCCTCCCCCTGGAGGAGGACCCCGCCGCCGCTCCCGTCCCCCGCGAGGAGGAGCGCCGCGCCGCTGTTACACAACCGACGGATTTCCGTGCATCCGCTGTGCGGCGGCCGCGCATGACGCCGCAACACCCCCTCCGTAGCTTCGTCTTCGTGCTGGAGACGGACCGTGCGCCGACACCCTCGGCGAGGTCCCACGACCACCGGCACGGACAACGTGGGGAACGCAGGCGGAGATCGGAGGCGTCGGTATGGCGACCAGCGGCGGCAAGGTACTGGACTTCGAGGAATACGTGCGCACCCGGCAGGACGCCCTGCTGCGGAGCGCCCGGCGTCTGGTGCCCGACCCGGTCGACGCGCAGGACCTGCTGCAGACGGCCCTGGTCCGCACGTACGGGCGCTGGGACGGCATCGCCGACAAGTCGCTCGCCGACGCCTACCTGCGCCGCGTCATGATCAACACGCGGACCGAGTGGTGGCGGGCGCGCAAGCTCGAGGAGGTGCCGACCGAGCAGCTCCCGGACGCGAGCGTGGACGACGGCGCCGAGCAGCGCGCCGACCGCGCCCTGCTGATGGACATCCTCTCGGTACTGGCTCCCAAGCAGCGCAGCGTCGTCGTCCTGCGACACTGGGAGCAGATGAGTACGGAGGAGACCGCGGCGGCGCTGGGCATGTCCACGGGGACGGTCAAGAGCACGCTGCACCGGGCGCTGGCCCGGCTGCGCCAGGAGCTGGTGAACCGCGAGGTCGACGCGCGCGTACTGGAGCGTGACGACCAGGAGCGGGAGCGGTGCGCGGCCTGACCGGCCGCGGAGCCGCCGGTCCACGGGCCGGCGACGGGTGACAGGCATGGTGAGCAGGAGCGGTGTGACCAGAGGCGGCGGAGCCGACGGCGGACCGGCCGGGGGGCGGCCGGGCGCCTTCTCGCGCCTGCCCGGGGGCTGGTGGCGCGCGGCCGGTACGGCCCTCGCGGGGACCGCGGCGGTGGCGCTGCTGATGGCCGGGTGCGACACGACCGGTGACGGGGTCCGGTCGGAGGGCTCGGCGAGCGGCACCCCCGTGCCCTCCCGCGCCCGCAGCGCGACGCCGACGCCGTCCCCCTCGTCCTCCGTGGCGTACAAGAAGGTCGACGCGCGGGCGCTGCTGCGCAAGGACCCCAAGGTCGGCGCCGAGGTGAAGAAGACCCTGGCCAAGCCGTGCACGGCCGACGAGTACCCGATAGACGTCACGTACGCCTCGCTGACCGGCGGCAGGACGGCCGACGTCATCATCAACGTGATGACGTGCGCGGACTCCGTCGGGATCGGCTCGTATGTGTACCGCAAGGACGCCAAGGGCTATGAGAACGTCTTCAGCAACGAGCAGCCGCCGGTCTACGCCGGGGTGAGCAAGGGCGAGCTGGAGATCACCAAGCAGACGTACGACACCGGTGACGCGGTGTGCTGCCCCACCGGCGAGGATGTGATGACGTACCGCTGGTCGAAGCGGCACTTCAGCGAGTACTCCCGCTATCACACCGACTACAGCAAGACCGTGGACGGCGCCGAATCCAGCGCGACACCTTCGGAGGACTGAGAACCGGCATGGCCGAGACCCATGTGCTCTTCGTCGAGGACGACGACGTCATCCGGGAAGCCACCCAGCTCGCGCTGGAGCGCGACGGCTTCCGGGTGACGGCGATGCCCGACGGGCTGTCGGGCCTGGAAGCCTTCCGCGCGACCCGGCCCGACATCGCGCTGCTGGACGTGATGGTGCCGGGCCTGGACGGCGTCAGCCTGTGCCGGCGCATCCGGGACGAGTCGACGGTTCCGGTGATCATGCTGTCCGCGCGGGCCGACTCCATCGACGTGGTGCTCGGCCTGGAGGCGGGCGCCGACGACTACGTCACCAAGCCGTTCGACGGCGCGGTGCTGGTGGCGCGCATACGGGCGGTGCTGCGCCGCTTCGGGCACGCGAGCGGCCCGGACAGCCGCGGTGGCGCGGGCAAGGAGGCCGCGGCGCCGGTGGCCGACGGGCCGCTGCGCTTCGGTGACCTGGAGGTCGACACCGAGGGCATGGAGGTCCGCAAGGGCGGCGAGCCGGTGGCGCTGACGCCGACCGAGATGCGGCTGCTGCTGGAGTTCTCCGACGCGCCCGGCACGGTGCTCTCCCGCGACCGGCTGCTGGAGCGGGTGTGGGACTACGGCTGGGGCGGCGACACCCGGGTCGTGGACGTCCACGTGCAGCGGCTGCGCGGCAAGATCGGCCAGGACCGGATCGAGACGGTCCGCGGCTTCGGCTACAAGCTGAGAGGCTGACCCGCCGGTGGTCGGCCTCGCCCTGCGTACGGGACTGCGCTGGAAGCTCAGCGCGGCGATCGCGCTCGTCGGCGCGCTGGTCGCGATCGCGCTGAGTCTCGTCGTGCACAACGCCGCCCGCGTCTCCATGCTCGACAACAGCCGCGACGTGCAGATCGAGCGGCTGAACTTCACCCAGCGGATCTACGAGACCACCAGCCGGCTCCAGTTCGGCGCCCGCATCGACGACCCGAAGCTGCCCGCGGCGCTGCGCGCCGAGGTCTCCGAGGGCCGGCGCGCCACCTACCTGGAGGACAACGGGGAGGACGTGCCGGAGGTGTGGGCCGCCGCGCCGCTGGACGACGGCCGGGTGCTCTCCCTCCACAACGACTACCCGGACCGCTTCACCGTCCTGGACGACCTGGACCAGGCACTGTTCATCGGGTCCATCGCGGTCGTCGCGGCGGGCTGCGCGCTGGGCGTACTGGTCGGCGGGCGGCTCTCGCAGCGGCTGCGGAAGGCGGCCGGGGCGGCCCGCAAGCTCGCCGAGGGCGACACGTCCGTACGGGTACGGGACGAGATCGGCGGCCGGGTGCGCGACGAGACCGATGAGCTGGCGCGGGCCGTGGACGCCATGTCGGACGCGCTGCAGACCCGTATCGAGGCCGAGCGGCGGGTCACCGCCGACATCGCGCACGAGCTGCGCACGCCGGTCACCGGGCTGCTCACGGCGGCCGAGCTGCTGCCCCCGGGCCGCCCGACCGAGCTCGTACGGGACCGGGCGCAGGCCATGCGGACGCTGGTGGAGGACGTACTGGAGGTGGCCCGGCTGGACGGCTACGCCGAGCGGGCCGAGCTGCAGGACGTGGACCTCGGGGAGTTCGTCCGGCGGCGGGTGCGCGCGCTGGGGCCCGACATCACGGTCGAGATCGTGCGGGACGCGGAGGTCAGCACCGACCCGCGCCGCCTGGAGCGCATCCTCGGCAACCTCATCGCCAACGCCTCCCGGCACGGCAGGCCGCCGGTCGAGGTCACGGTCGAGGGCCGGGTGATCCGGGTCCGCGACCACGGCCCCGGCTTCCCCGAGGCGCTGCTGCGCGAGGGCCCGAGCCGCTTCCGCACCGGCAGCAGCGACCGGGCGGGGCGTGGCCACGGCCTGGGCCTGACCATCGCGGCGGGCCAGGCGCGGGTGCTGGGCGCGCGGCTGACCTTCCGCAACGCGGAGCCCGCCGTCGACGGCACGACCGGCGCCGTCGCCGTCCTCTGGCTCCCGGAGAACGCCCCGACGGCGACGGGCAGCTTCCCGGTGATCCAGCTGCCGGGCCCGCCGGACTGACCGGCGGGCCCGGCGGGGGCGTCAGACGCCCTGCGGGAGCTTCTCCACGGCGTCCGGCGCGGAGTCCTGCGGCGCGTCCGCCGGCTTCGCCGGGCCGCCGCGCAGCGGGACCTCCTTGAGGAACCAGGCAGCGGCGAAACCGATGACGCTGATGGCCGCGCCGCACAGGAAGACCAGGTGGGTGCCGTCGGCGACCGCGTGCAGGTACGCGTCCTTGATCGGGGCCGGGAGCTGCGCCAGGCCCTTGGGGTCGAGCTGCGCACCGCCCGCGATGGCCTTGCCGGCGGCCGCGCCGCCCCGCTCGGTCATGGTGTTCTGCATCTGGTGACTGAAGAGCGCGCCGAAGATCGCCACACCGAAGGAGCCGCCGATCGTGCGGAAGAGCGTGGCGGAGGACGAGCCGACGCCCATGTCCTTCATCTCGACGCTGTTCTGCGCGATGAGCATGGTCGTCTGCATCAGGAAGCCCATGCCGGCGCCGAGGACGGCCATGTACGCGCCCGAGGTGAAGCGGGTGGTGCCGGTGTCCATCAGGGACAGCAGGAAGAGGCCCGCGGTGATCAGCGCGCCGCCGCCCACCACGAACATCTTGTACCGGCCGCTCGTCGTGGTGACCCGGCCCGCGACCAGCGAGACCGCCATCATCGCCAGCAGCATGGGCAGGAGCAGCAGCCCGGAGTTGGTGGCCGAGGCGCCCTGGACGCTCTGCTGGAAGAGCGGCAGGAAGGTCATCGACCCGAACATCACGAAGCCGACCAGGAACCCGATCAGGGTGACGAGCGAGAAGTTCCCGTTGCGGAAGATGTGCAGCGGCACGACCGGCTCGCTGACCTTGCGCTCCACGAGGACGAAGGCGGCGAGGGAGACCACGCCGAGCGCGCCGAGACCGATGATCTGGGCCGAGTCCCAGTCGTACTCCGTACCGCCCCAGGTGGTGATCAGGACGAGCGCGGTGATGCCGATGGTGAGCAGCGCGGCGCCCACGTAGTCGATGCGCGCCTGAGTGCGCTTCTTCGGCAGGTGCAGCACGGCGGTGACCATGGCCAGGGCTATCGCGCCGAGCGGCAGGTTGATGTAGAAGCTCCAGCGCCAGCCGAGGTGGTCGGTGATGGTGCCGCCGACCAGCGGGCCGCCGATCATGGCGACGGCCATGACGCCGGCCATCATGCCCTGGTACTTGCCGCGCTCACGGGGCGGTATCAGGTCGCCGATGATCGCCATGACGCCGACCATCAGGCCACCGGCGCCCAGGCCCTGCACCGCGCGGAAGGCGATGAGCTGGCCCATGTCCTGGGCCATGCCGGAGAGCGCCGAGCCGATCAGGAACAGCACGATGGACGCCAGGAAGACGCCCTTGCGGCCGTACATGTCGCCGAGCTTGCCCCAGATCGGGGTGGAGGCGGCGGTGGCGAGGGTGTAGGCGGTGACCACCCAGGAGAGGTGGTCGAGGCCGCCGAGCTCGCCGACGATCGTCGGCATCGCGGTGCCCACGATCATGTTGTCGAGCATCGCGAGCAGCATCGCGATCATCAAGGCGAAGAGCACCACACGCACGCTCGCGGGCTGTTTCCCGCCGCGCTCCGTCGGTGCGGTGGCCTGGGTGGCGGCCATCGTTCCCCCGTTTCCTGTACTTACTTGCCGCCCGGCAAGTTTGGATTACAGTGAGGACGGTAAGCGGTAACTAGCCGGTCGTCAAGTAAGTTAAGGTCCGGGCCGCCTGACCAGGGATAGCCTGCGAGAGCGCCAGTACCGACGAAGTAGGAGAGCACCATGGGCACAGCACACGCGCGCAGGGGCAACACCCGGCAGCGCATTCAGGACGTGGCCCTGGACCTCTTCGCGCAGCAGGGGTACGAGAAGACGTCGCTGCGGGAGATCGCCGAGCACCTGGACGTGACGAAGGCGGCGCTGTACTACCACTTCAAGACCAAGGAAGACATCGTCATCAGCCTCTTCGAGGACCTGGCCAGGCCCTGCGACGAGCTGATCGCGTGGGCCGCCGACCGGCCGCGCACGCTGGACACGAAGACCGAGGTCGTCCGCCGCTACAGCGAGGCGCTGCGCGACGCCGCACCGCTCTTCCGCTTCATGCAGGAGAACCAGGCCGCCGTCCGCGACCTGAGCATCGGCGAGTCGTTCAAGGAGCGGATGCTCACGATGGTCGGGCTCCTCAAGGAGCCGGACGCCGAGCTGACGGACCAGGCCCGCTGCGTCACCGCGCTGGTGTCGCTGCACGCGGGGATGTTCGCCATGGGAAACATCGAAGGCGACCCCGAGGACAAGCGCAGGGCCATCCTCGAAGTCGCCTTGGAATTGGTCACCGCGGCGAATACGCCGGGCGAACCTCAACAGTGATTCACCGCACTCGGGCAGAAGTGATTCACCGCACTTCGGCTCACACGTGCAGGTGCTCGCCGCGCAGGAACTTCACCGGCTCGATACCGGTGCCGTAGTCCGGGCCGGTACGGACCTCGAAGTGCAGGTGCGGGCCGGTGGAATTACCGGTGCTGCCGGAAAGCGCGATCTGCTGACCCGCGGACACCTTCTGGCCCACCTGGACCTCGATCTTCGAAAGGTGCGCGTACTGGGTGTACGTGTGGCCGCCGTGCTTGATCACAATGGCATTGCCGTACGCGGGGCCGTCACCGCCGCCGTTCGGACCCGCCTTCACGACGGTGCCCTCGTGCGCGGCCTTCACGTGCGTACCGGTGGGCACCACGAAGTCCTGGCCACTGTGGCGATGCGACCAGTGGCTGCCGGCCAGGCCGAACTTCTCGCCGAGGCCGTACTTGTCCACCGGCTTCTCCCAGCCGTCGGTCTTGGCCAGCTGCCGCTCGGCACGCTCGTGCCGGTCGGCGGCGGCCTTGGCGCGGTCGGCCGCGGCCTTCTTCTCCGCGTCGATCGACTTCTTCTGCGCGTCGGCCTGCGCGCTCACCGTGCTGCCCACGTCCGTGGAAAGGCCCTGGAGCGATACCGCGCCGCCGTCCATCGCCGAAGCAGCACCGGCACCCAGCGCGAGGGAGGCGCCCATTCCGGCCACCAGAACAGTGGCGCGGGTACGCAGGGCGGGCTTCTTCGAATACCGGGTGAGGGAGAACTTCGACATACGGGGATTACCTCCGAAAGAATTGGCTCCCGGCCGGGACCAACCGGGATCGCTATTCATTGGTAACCGCCGCTCGCGGGCCTGCCAAGAAGCCTTTCTACTATCGCACCCCGTATTGAAAGCCACGGGAATCAGCCCCTTGCGCTACCCGGCTCCGCCGCTCCAAAACATCCCGGTCCGACCGGAACGAAAGCCGATCTCTCGGCCGCGATTACGCTCCCACCAGCCATTCCCTTGATCCGCGACTTCTCGGGCGCAGGTCCCTCCCACCCCCCTGCCGAAAGTCCCGGCCCACCGGGGAAACGGGTCCCGCGGCACCGTCCGGCGCCTTTCCTATGGCCTTTAGTAGGCACGAAATGCGCTGTGCGGCATGTCACCGAACCCCCCGATCCGCCCGCTTTGCGCGAGGCCCTTGGTATGTCCGTTTCGGGACCAAGGGCCTGTGATCCCGGTAACCTGACAGGCCGCATCCGGCCCGCAGGAAAGAAGGGGGAGGGCCCGGTATGGACCCCTCGGCACTCGGCGCGCGGCTCGCCTCGTCCGTCGTCGCGCCGCTCGTGAAACGGCTCTTCGTGAAGGAGGGGCCCGGCGCGGGCCTGGCGGAGAAGCCGGTACGGGTCTCGGCGCTGGTGTCGTTCACGGGCGAGAAACGCACGCTCACCGAGGGCGACCTGCGGAAGATCGCCGAGGAGCTGGTCACGCGCGCGGTGCGCGCGGCCGGGCCCGGCGAGCGGCCCGTCCCCGCCGGTGAGGAGACCGCCGTCGCCGACGCGCTCGCGCACACCCTGTACGGCCTGGGCGAGCTGGCCATGGACGACGTACAGGCCGTCCAGCTCGGCGCCCCGGCGCTCGCGGAGCGGCTGCGGCGGGCCAACGGGGCACGGCTCGACGCGCTCTCCCGGGACGCCGCGCTGCTGCACGACGCTTTGCTCGACCTGGCCTGCCTGCACATCGTGCACTTCTTCACCCAGCGCTCGACCTTTGTCGCGCGCACCCTCGTCCAGCAGAGCCGGAGCCTGGACCGGCTCGTCACGCTGACCGACGAGCTGATCGCCCGGAATCCCACGCCGCGGGCCGCGGACACCGCCTTCGAACGCGACTACCTCGCGTACCTCGGCAAGAAGCACGGCCGGCTGACGATCTACGGCATCGACCTGGCGCATTCTCCGGACCGGTGGCCACTGGACGCGGCGTACATGAGCCTGGAGGCGACGTACGCGGACCGGGCGGCCCCGGGCGCCGAGGACGCGTTCGACGGCCTGGGGGACGCCCCGACCCCGCCCGCTTCGCCGGTCCCCGCCGATCACGCGCTCGCCGGGCACAGCCGGGTCCTGCTGCGCGGCGTGGCGGGCTCGGGCAAGAGCACGCTGGTGCAGTGGCTCGCGGTCTCCTGCACCCCGGCGGGCGACGCGGTCGCCATGCCGCACCTGTACGGGCGCATCCCCTTCGTCCTGCCCCTGCGAACGCTCCAACGCGCCGCCGCGGACCTCCCCACGCCCGACCGTTTCCTCGCGGCCGTCGGCTGCCCGGTGTCCGGCGCGCAGCCGGACGGGTGGGCGCACCGGGTGCTGACGAGCGGGCGCGGGCTGGTCCTCGTGGACGGGCTGGACGAGATACCGGAACGGGAGCGCGACCGGACCCGGCGCTGGCTGCGCGACCTCCTCGACGCGTTCCCGCACAACCTGTGGCTGGTGACCTCGCGCCCCTCCGCCGTGCGCGAGGACTGGCTCGCGGCCGACGGCTTCACGGAGCTGACGCTCGCGCCGATGGGCCGGGACGACGTGGCCTTGTTCATCGGGCGCTGGCACGCGGCGGCCAGCGCGGAAGCGCCGGCGGACGAGGAGCGGCTGGCCGCGTACGAGCAGTCGCTGCTGCACGCCGTACGCACCAAACAGGACCTGGCGCGGCTGGCCACCAACCCCCTGATGTGCGGGCTGATCTGCGCGCTGCACCGGGACCGGCGCGGCTATCTGCCGCACGGGCGCAAGGAGCTGTACGACGCGGCGCTGACGATGCTGCTCTCGCGCCGCGACCGCGAGCGCGACATGAACGGCCCGGACGGCATCGAGCTGAGCGACGAGCCGCAGATCCAGCTCCTGCAACGGCTCGCGTACTGGCTGATCCGCAACGGCCGGACCGAGCTGGACCGCGCGCACGCGGAGCGGATCATCGCCGACGCGCTGCCGGCCGTCCCCGCGGCGGCCGCGCAGGGCGACGCGCCCGCCGTCTTCCGCCACCTCCTGCTCCGCAGCGGCCTCCTCCGCGAACCGGCCCCGGGCGCCGTCCACTTCGCACACCGCACCTTCCAGGACTACCTGGGCGCGCGGGCCGCGGTCGAGGAGTGGGACATCGGGCTGCTGATCGCCCACGCGCACGACTCCCAGTGGGAGGACGTGATCCGGATGGCGGTCGCGCACGGCCGGCCGCGCGAACGGGCCGAGATCCTGCGGGAATTGCTGACCCGCGCCGACGCGGCGAGCGGCGAGGACGAGCGCGCGGTACGCATCCGTATCCAGCTCCTCGCCCTGGCCTGCCTGGACCACGCCTCCGAACTGGACCCGGCGGTCCGCACGGCGGTGGAGGAACGGACGGCGGAACTGCTGCCGCCCCGCTCCGCGGAGGAGGCACGGGAGTTGGCGGGGGCGGGGGCGCTGGTACTGGAATTCCTGCCGGGCCCGGAGGGGCTGAGCGAGGACGAGGCGGTCGCGGTCACGGTCGCCGCGTCGAATGTGGAGTCGGAGCGCGCACTGCCCGTACTGGCCCGATTCCGGGAGCATCCGGCGCTGCGGGTCCGCTCGCAGCTGGTGTGGGCGTGGCACCGGTTCGACGCGGAACGGTACGCGGAGGAGGTGGTCCGGCATCTCGATCCGGACGGGCTGCGGTTCAGCGTCCACAACGACGAACAGCTGCGCATTCTGCGCGGGCTCGGCGGCCGTGAGCGGATCGACGTACGGGCCGGGGTGTCGCAGGAGGCCCTCGCCGCGTACGCCCGGGAGGTCGGGGCCGGGCACCTGCGCATCTGGGCCGGGAACACCCGCACCGATCTCACCTTCCTGCGGGACACCCCGGGACTCACCGACCTGACGTTGTCCGCGACGGACACCGATCTGTCCCCGCTCTCCGGCCTCCCCCTGGAGTCCCTGGCGCTCTTCGACCTCACCGGTGTCCGGGACCTGCGCCCGCTCGCCTCGCTGACCGGCCTCCGCGAGCTGACGGTCCACCTGCCGGACGTCTCCTGGCACCCCGACGACCTGCCGAAGCACCTTCCGCTGCATTTCCTGCGGCTGGGCGACAGCGCTTCACGGGACTGGTCAGGGCCGTTCGGCGTACGGGCGTGGCCGGGCCTCCGGGAGCTCCTGCTCGACCCCCGTGCCTGCCCGCGGGACGCCGCCGGCTGGGCGGAGATCGCCACGCTGGAGTCCTTGAGGTGGCTCAGCGTGGACGCCGACTGCCTGGCCGACTGTCCACCCGGGTTCACACTCCCCGGGCTCGCCGACCTCAGGCTCTACTCGCCCACGGGAGAACAACAGCCCGACCTGGAAGCCGTGGCCCGCCACTTTCCCGGTCTACGGACTCTCTACACCGCCGGGCCGGGCAAGCCCCTCACAGCCATCGGCTTCACTCCCCTACCCTGATTCCCCAACAGCGTTGACCGCGCCCACCAGTTACCGGGGGACACCGCCGTATGGATCCCACGACCGCCGCCGCCCGTCTCACCCCTGAAACCGTCGGGCCGCTTGTCAGAGGGCTGTTCCGCGGGGAGGAGTCGGCGGCGCTCGCGGGGCGGCTGGTGGCGCTCACCGGCACCGACGAGGCGGTGGCGGGCCCCGTGGCCGGCGCGCTGGCGCGTACGCTCGGCGCGCTCGACGCGAGCGGGCCGGCCGACTGGCAGGCCGTACAGCTGCCGCCCGCCGACTTCGCGTACCGGCTGCGCGCCGCCGCGCCGGACGCGGAGCGCGGGCTGACCGCCGACGGCCGCGCGCTGTTCAGGACCGTGCTCGACGTCGTAGCCGTACACATGAGCGCGACGCCCACCGACGACGCCGCCTTCGAGGAGCGGTTCGCGCGGGACACCGCCGTGCTCCACAACCACCTCACGATCTTCGGCATCGACCTCGCGCACTCGCCGGACAGCTGGCCGCTGGACGCGGCCTACCTGGGGCTCCAGTGCGAGCGCGGGCCGCAGGCCCCGCCCGTGCCCGCCGAGCAGGCGCTGGCCGGGCTGGACAAGGTGCTCGTACGGGGCGTGGCCGGGTCCGGCAAGACGACGCTGCTGCAGTGGCTGGCGGTGGCCACGGCGCGCGGAGAGCCGCCGGCGGTACTGGCCGGGGAGCTGCGCGGCCGGGTGCCGTTCCTGCTGCCCGTACGCCGCTTCGCGTCCCGCTCCGGCATCCCGTCGCCGGACGGCTTCCTGGCGGCCATGGGGTACCCCGCCGCGGACGCCCAGCCGGCCGGCTGGGTGGAGCGGGTGCTGCGGGCCGGCCGCGGGCTGCTGCTCGTCGACGGCGTGGACGAGGCGCCGGAGGACGACCGCGAGCGGCTCCTGCTGCGGCTGCGCGACTGGGCGGACCGGTATCCGGGCAACGTCTGGGTCGTGACCTCCCGGCCGTCCGCCGTGCCGGAGGACTGGCTGGCCGCCGACGGGTTCACCGAGCTGCGGCTGGCGCCGATGGGCCGCGAGGACGTCGCGGCGTTCATCCAGCGCTGGCACCGCGCCGCCGCCCAGCAGTCGCCCGCCGACCTGGACCGGCTCGGGCACTACGAGCGGACGCTGCTGAACGCCGTACGCATCACCCGGGACCTGGGGCGGCTGGCGACCAACCCGCTGATGTGCGGGCTGCTGTGCGCGCTCCACCGGGACCGGCGCGGCTACCTGCCCAGCGGGCGCAAGGAGCTGTACGACGCGGGCCTGTCGATGCTGCTGGAGCGGCGCGACCGGGAACGGGCGATGGTGCCCACCGACGCCATCGACCTGCCGCGGCAGCCGAAGATACAGCTGCTCCAGAAGCTGGCGCGCTGGATGCTGGTCAACGGCCGGTCCGAGATGGACCGCGACGTCGCCGTGGACACCCTGGCCCGGCATCTGCCCGCCATTCCCGACGCGGCCCGGCAGGGCGACGCCGAGGACGTCTACCGGCACCTGCTGAACCGCACCGGACTGCTGCGCGAGACGACGCCCGGCACCGTGGACTTCGTCCACCGCACGTTCCAGGACTATCTGGCCGCGCGGGCCACCGTGCAGCAGCACGACTTCGCGCTGCTGCTGGACCACGCGCACCACACGGAGTGGGAGGACGTCATCCGGATGGCCGTCGCCCTCGCCCGGCCCGACGAGTGCGCGACGCTGCTGAACGGGCTGCTGGCCCCGCACGCGGGCGTGCGCGCCGCGGATGCCCGGCACCGCAAGCTGCTGGCCGCCGCGTGCCTGGAGCACGCCACGGAGCTGGACCCGGAGGTCCGGGGGCGCGTGCAGCGCTTCACGCGCGACATGATGCGGCCGACCACCGCGTCCGGGGCCCGCGCGCTGGGCTGGATCGGGCCGATCGTCCTGGAGATGCTGCCGGACCCGGCCACGGCCACCAACGCCGAGGCGTACCTCCTCGCCCTCACCGCCACCTCCATCGGCGACGACATGGCCATCGACTACCTCACCGGGCTGCGGGAACGGCCGCACCTGGACGTACGGGCGCAGCTGGCGAGCGCCTGGCGGCGGTACGACACCGAGCGGTACGCGCGGGAGATCATCGCCCACCTCGACGACGCGGAGCTGTACTTCCCGGTGTCCGACCTGGAGGAGCTGCACGCGCTGCGCCGGCTCGGCGGCCGGCCGCATCTCCAGATCGCCGGGCGCTTCACGCCCGACCAGCTCATCGAGGGCATCGTCGCCGAACGGCTGACCCGGCTGTGGCTCTCCTACGACCTCGGCGTCCCGATGGACTGGCTGACCGCCTTCCCGCGCCTGGACACGCTCCTGGTGGGCAGCCGCCTGCCGCGCCCGACGGGCATACCGGAGGACATCGAGGTCGTGGAGCTGTAGGCGTACGGGACGGAGAAACGCCGCTGCCCCGGAACCACGCGGTGGTTCCGGGGCAGCGGCGGTGAACCGCGGTGACGCTTACGCGTCCTTGCTCAGGTTCGGGCCCGAGCCGGCGGACTCGATCGGCGGGGCGTCGGGCAGCGCCGACTTCTCCTCGCCGCGGAAGGTGAACTTGGTGTTCTCCCCCTCGCCCTCGACGTCGACGACCACGATGTGGCCCGGACGCAGCTCGCTGAAGAGGATCTTCTCCGAGAGGGCGTCCTCGATCTCGCGCTGGATCGTCCGGCGCAGCGGGCGGGCGCCCAGCACCGGGTCGTAACCACGCTTGGCGAGCAGCGACTTGGCCTCGGAGCTGAGCTCGATGCCCATGTCGCGGTCCTTGAGGCGCTCGTCCACCTTGGCGATCATCAGGTCGACGATCTGGATGATGTCTTCCTCGGTGAGCTGGTGGAAGACGACCGTGTCGTCGACACGGTTGAGGAACTCCGGCCGGAAGTGCTGCTTGAGCTCTTCGTTGACCTTGTTCTTCATCCGCTCGTAGCCCGACTTCACATCGCCCTGGGCGGCGAAGCCCAGGTTGAAGCCCTTGGAGATGTCCCGGGTGCCGAGGTTCGTCGTCATGATGATGACGGTGTTCTTGAAGTCCACGACCCGGCCCTGGGAGTCGGTCAGGCGACCGTCCTCCAGGATCTGCAGCAGGGAGTTGAAGATGTCCGGGTGGGCCTTCTCGACCTCGTCGAAGAGGACCACGGAGAACGGCTTGCGGCGGACCTTCTCGGTCAGCTGGCCGCCCTCTTCGTAGCCGACGTAGCCGGGAGGCGAGCCGAAGAGCCGGGAGACCGTGTGCTTCTCGCTGAACTCCGACATGTCGAGGGAGATCAGCGCGTCCTCGTCGCCGAAGAGGAACTCGGCGAGCGTCTTGGACAGCTCGGTCTTACCGACACCGGACGGGCCCGCGAAGATGAACGAACCGCCGGGGCGCTTCGGGTCCTTCAGGCCGGCACGCGTGCGCCGGATGGCCTGCGAGAGCGCCTTGATGGCGTCCTTCTGGCCGATGACGCGCTTGTGCAGCTCGTCCTCCATGCGGAGGAGACGGGAAGACTCCTCCTCGGTGAGCTTGAAGACCGGGATGCCCGTGGCCGTGGCCAGGACCTCGGCGATCAGCTCGCCGTCGACCTCGGCGACGACGTCCATGTCGCCGGCCTTCCACTCCTTCTCCCGCTTCGCCTTCGCGGCCAGGAGCTGCTTCTCCTTGTCACGCAGGCCCGCAGCCATCTCGAAGTCCTGCGAGTCGATCGCGGACTCCTTCTCCCGGCGCACGTCGGCGATCTTCTCGTCGAACTCGCGGAGGTCCGGCGGCGCGGTCATCCGGCGGATGCGCATCCGGGAACCGGCCTCGTCGATCAGGTCGATCGCCTTGTCCGGCAGGAAGCGGTCGGAGATGTACCGGTCGGCCAGCTGAGCGGCCTGGACCAGCGCCTCGTCCGTGATCGAGACGCGGTGGTGCGCCTCGTAGCGGTCGCGCAGGCCCTTGAGGATCTCGATCGTGTGCGGCAGCGACGGCTCCGCGACCTGGATCGGCTGGAAACGGCGCTCGAGGGCCGCGTCCTTCTCCAGGTGCTTGCGGTACTCGTCGAGCGTGGTCGCACCGATGGTCTGCAGCTCACCGCGGGCCAGCATCGGCTTCAGGATGCTGGCGGCGTCGATCGCGCCCTCGGCGGCACCCGCACCCACCAGGGTGTGGAGCTCGTCGATGAACAGGATGATGTCGCCGCGGGTGCGGATCTCCTTGAGCACCTTCTTCAGGCGCTCCTCGAAGTCACCGCGGTACCGGGAGCCGGCGACCAGGGCACCGAGGTCGAGGGTGTAGAGGTGCTTGTCCTTGAGGGTCTCGGGCACCTCGCCCTTGACGATGGCCTGCGCCAGGCCCTCGACGACCGCCGTCTTGCCGACGCCGGGCTCGCCGATGAGGACCGGGTTGTTCTTCGTACGCCGGGACAGCACCTGCATGACCCGCTCGATCTCCTTCTCGCGCCCGATGACCGGGTCGAGCTTGGTTTCACGAGCGGCCTGCGTGAGATTGCGGCCGAACTGGTCCAGGACGAGGGAGGTCGAGGGCGTGCCCTCGGCGGGGCCGCCGGCGGCGGCCGTCTCCTTGCCCTGGTAACCGGAGAGCAGCTGGATGACCTGCTGCCGCACCCGGTTCAGATCGGCGCCCAGCTTCACGAGGACCTGGGCGGCGACACCCTCGCCCTCGCGGATCAGGCCGAGCAGGATGTGCTCGGTACCGATGTAGTTGTGGCCGAGCTGGAGGGCCTCGCGGAGCGACAGCTCCAGGACCTTCTTGGCACGGGGGGTGAAGGGAATGTGGCCGGAAGGGGCCTGCTGGCCCTGGCCAATGATCTCCTCCACCTGCTGGCGGACCGCCTCGAGCGAAATCCCGAGGCTCTCCAGGGCCTTAGCGGCGACACCCTCACCCTCGTGGATCAGGCCCAGGAGAATGTGCTCGGTGCCGATGTAGTTGTGGTTGAGCATCCGGGCTTCTTCCTGAGCCAGGACGACAACCCGCCGCGCGCGGTCGGTGAACCTCTCGAACATCGTTAATCGCTCCTCAGAGCGGTCAGGCAGTTAGGGGTCGGTCCCCTCCCTGTCCTTCCGCATGCTAGTCCCGCGGGGCGGGACAGCTCATTCCAACTGCCGACACCCGTCCTTGGCCTCCTGCCCCGAACAGCCGACATCTGCTCCAACCCGATGGTGCGAGACGATGTTCCCGCAGGCCAGGCATATACGCCCCATGCCAGTACGCCCATGGCGAACGCGGCCTTGCCCGACACGCCCGCGCTTCTCGCGCGGCCGTCGCGTACATCCCGTTCAGAGCGCCGATTCATCGTCCCTCCCCTCGGAAAAGTCTTACCCGCTGCCTCTGACAGTCCATCCGCGCGGCCCGCCTCCCTCCGCTACGGGCGAACACCCTTGCGCCGTTTTACGCGCCCGCACGCCCGTCCTATACCCACCGGGCGAGCACGGTACGTATCCACACCTCAACCCAGCGTAACTTCTGAGCATTTCGGGAGTTGCACCGGTCATGGCCCTCGCGCTCCCGCGCCCCCGCGATCCGCTGCTCGCCGCAGGCCCTGCCGCGCGGCAGTGGTACGAGCGGGCGCTGGGCTGGCCGACGGCCGCCGGGGAGCCGCTCCGGCTGCGCACGGGAATCCGCTTCGACGTCCTGGAGATGCCCGCTGACGCCGGATTCGCCACGCTGCGCCGTGCCGGGCGCACGGGCCCGGTCGCGCTCGGCAGGAGCCGGGGACGCCCGTACGGCTCCCTGGAGCCCGGAGAACCGGTCCTGCGCCTTCTGGTGGCCACAGGCGCGGCGGAGGAGCTCCCAGGGGTGCTGGAGTGGCTGGAGTGGGGCTCGGTGGGCCTGGAGCTGACCGCTCTCGGCTCCGGTGACCTGATGCCCGCGCCACCGCCGGTGACGCCCTGCGCGCCGGCCACGCGAGGCGGTGTCACGGCGCCGGCCCTGGCAGCGGGGCCTGGGCTGCCTGCGGGATTCGGTCCGCGGGGGGCCGCGTGGGTACGGCCTCCGGAGCCGGGCTGCGATGTCGAGGCGACGCTGCCCTCCACGGGGAGCGGGGCAGGTCTCGGGGGCGGTGGTGGGGTTCCCCTTACGTCACGTATGGGGCGCGCCCCCGACCTCGTACGGCTCGTGAGCGTGGCGGCCACGGAATGCCACCGGGCCCGGTTGCTGCGCGTAAGAAAAGGTCGAACGGATCGCTTCCGCGGTGATCAGCCGTTGGCCTTCTCGTACGCCTCGCGGACGGTCGCGGGGACGCGGCCGCGGTCATTGACCTCGTAGCCGTTCTCCTTGGCCCACTTACGGATCTCAGCGGTGTCCTTGTTGCCGGACGAGGCGGCACGCGCCTTGCCACGGCCGCTCGCGGCACGACCGGTGCGACGGCCGGCCTTCACGAACGTCTCAAGGGCGTCGCGCAGCTTCTCCGCGTTGCCGTTGCTGAGGTCGATCTCATAGGACTTACCGTCGAGCGCGAACGTCACGGTCTCGTCCGCCTCGCCACCGTCGAGGTCGTCGACAAGAAGAACCTGAACCTTCTGTGCCACCGGTTTCCCTTTCATCGAATGTGGATTACGACGGAAAGCAAACCGCTTTTCCGGGAAAAACACAAACCCCCGGGTCGGGTTCAGATGCGACGGCTCCGGGGAACACCGGCTTCGACAGTCATGAGATAGGGGCGCGATTCGGACATAGAACGCTGATCACAGGTGCAGAAGCATGCGGCTGTTGCCTAGGGTGTTGGGCTTCACTCGTTCGAGACCGAGGAACTCGGCGACGCCCTCGTCATAGGAACGCAGCAGCTCGCTGTAGACATCGCCGTCGACCGGAGTCTCGCCGATCTCCACGAAGCCGTGCTTGGCGAAGAAGTCGACTTCGAAGGTCAGACAGAAAATACGGCGCACTCCCAGCCAGCTTGCCGTACGGAGCAGCTTGTCCAGCACCTGATGACCCACGCCCGCGCCCTTGAGCTGCGGGGCGACGGCGAGGGTACGGACCTCGGCGAGGTCTTCCCACATGACGTGCAGCGCGCCGCAGCCCACCACCTCGGCGTCCTCGTCGCGCTCGGCCACCCAGAACTCCTGGATGTCCTCGTAAAGCGTGACGGTGGCTTTGTCCAGCAGGATCCCGTCACGCGAGTAGGAGTCGATGAGGCGGCGCACGGCGGGCACATCACTGGTCCGGGCCCGGCGGACGGTGACGCCATTCGATAGCGGTGGCATGCAAGGACGCTATCGTTCCGACTCCGCCGGTCCGGAGCCGGGTTCCTCGACTTCCTCCGGCGTCCCCGCTTGGACGACGCGCATGGCATCGCGGAGGGCCTGACGCTGTTCCTGCGACATCATCCCGAAGAAGGCGACGAGGGCGGCCGCCGGGTTGTCGCTCACGGACCACGCTTCGTTCATCAGTGCGGCCGAGTAGGCGGCGCGAGTGGAGACCGCCTCATATCTATAGGCCCGGCCTTCCGCTTCTCGCCGTACCCAGCCCTTCTGGTGAAGGTTGTCCAATACGGTCATCACCGTGGTGTACGCGATGGACCGTTCCTTCTGCAGATCTTCGAGTACTTCCCGAACGGTTACCGGCCGGTTCCACTGCCAGACCCGCGTCATGACGGCATCTTCCAGTTCACCCAAACGTCTCGGCACACGAGAATAATAGTGGGAGATGTCCAGAATGCCGCGTGTTCTCGGCGGCGAGCGACCGATTCATCGCAGAAAAAGACGTACGGCCCGGGATGTGCAATCCCGGGCCGTACGTCACATTCGCGAAGCTCGAAGACCGGAGCGGATCACGCCGCTCCGGGAACGCCGCTCAGGCGCCGTGCGCCTTCGGCTCCTGGCGGGCGGACTCGGCGCGCTGGAGCACGGCGTCCACGGCCGCGTCCTCCTTGGCCTTGTTCGCGCCGCCCTGGCTCTTGACCATCGTCACGATGACCGCGGTGAAGGCGATGGCCATCACTACGGGGGGCAGCAGCGCCGATACGTAATCCATGCCGAGGGCCTCCTTGTGCGACGAGGGTTCCAGAGTACGCGCCGTGCTCAGGCCGTCCGGGCCGCGGGGGGCGGGGAGGGCCTGCGGCGGGGCGGGAAGACCTCGCCGGGGGTGGGCACGGGGCGGCCGCGGCGGCCCGGCTGCGGGCCCGCCGGACCGGGCTGCGGGGGCTTCGGCGGGGGCTGCTCACCGGGCTGCGGGGCCGGCGGGCGCTCCGGCTCGTCGGCCAGCCGGCCGCCGGGCAGGGCGCGCAGCCGGGCGCGTACGGAGCGCTCGGCGGCCTGCTCGCAGCGGCGCAGCAGGGCCGTGCGGCGGGCCCGCTCGGCCGGGCCCGCGTCCACCGAGCGCAGCACCCGGAGCGCGCCGAGGTCGTCCGGGCCCGGGACGTACCCGGCCGCCAGGGCCTCCTGGAGCCGCCCCAGATAGCCGTGTACGGAGCCCGGGAGCGCGTCGCGGTACCGGGCGAGGTCGGCGAAGAGGAAGGCGCGCAGCCGGCCGCCTTCGTGGACCGCCTCGTCCAGCGCCTCGGAGAGCCGGAGACACTCCTGGACCTCTTCCGTACGCCGCCGGTCGCGGGTCGCGGGCACGGCACCGGCGGGAGCGGGGACGGGGACGGACGCGGGCTGAAGGGCGGTGGCGAGGGCGCGGCGGACCACGCGCAGTTCGTCCGCGCTGAACGCCATGCCGCCGCGGTATCCGTATGGCGTGGGCATGGGCCCGACTTTAATTACTAAACGGACAAAAACCCCGGTATTTGGAATTCCCGGGTGCGGCGTACGGGGCGCCGCGGGGGCGCGCCTTACGGGGCGCCCCGAGCACCCCGTATTCAGCGCCCCCTATTCAGCGCCGCTTCACTGCCGCCCGACGTTGCGCTCGTACACCAGGCGCAGCCCGATGAGGGTGAGCCAGGGCTCGTGCATGTCGATCGTGGAGGACTCGCCCAGCACCATCGGGGCCAGCCCGCCCGTGGCGATGACCGTCACGTCCTCGGGGTCCTCGGCCAGCTCCCGCGACATCCGCTGCACGACGCCGTCGACCTGGCCGGCGAAGCCGTACAGAATGCCGGACTGCATCGCCTCGACGGTGTTCTTACCGATGACGCTGCGCGGCCGGGCCAGCTCGATCTTGCGCAGCTGCGCGCCCTTGACGCCCAGCGCGTCCACCGAGATCTCGATGCCCGGCGCGATCACGCCGCCGACGTACTCGCCGCGCGCGCTCACCGCGTCGAACGTCGTGGCCGTGCCGAAATCCACGACGACCGCCGGGCCGCCGTACAGCTCCACGGCCGCGAGGGAGTTGATGATGCGGTCGGCGCCGACCTCCTTGGGGTTGTCCATGAGGATCGGCACGCCGGTCTTCACGCCCGGCTCGACGAGGACGGCCGGCACGTCGCCGTAGTAGCGGCGGGTGACCTCGCGCAGCTCGTGCAGGACCGAGGGGACGGTCGAACAGATCGCGATGCCCTCGATGCCGTCGCCCAGCTCCTCGCCGAGCAGCGGGTGCATCCCCATCAGGCCGTTGAGCAGCACGGCCAGCTCGTCGGCGGTGCGGCGGGCGTCGGTGGAGATCCGCCAGTGCTCGACGATCTCCTCACCGTCGAACAGGCCGAGGACGGTGTGCGTGTTTCCGACGTCGATGGTCAGCAGCATCAGGCCCCGGCCTCCCCGGCTCCCTCGTGCCCGCCGCCCTCGCGCAGGTCCAGGCCGATGTCCAGGATCGGCGAGGAGTGGGTGAGGCTGCCGACCGCGAGGTAGTCCACGCCGGCCTCCGCGTACGTACGGGCGTTGCCGAGCGTCAGGCGGCCCGAGGACTCCAGGAACGCGCGGCCCGCGACCAGCTCCACGGCCTCCCGGGTCTGCTCCGGCGTGAAGTTGTCCAGCAGGATCAGGTCGGCGCCCTCGGCGAGGATCGGCGGGATCTGGTCGAGGCGGTCCACCTCCACCTCGATCGGCACGCCGGGGAACTCGCTCCGTACGGCCTTGAACGCCTCCGCGACGCCGCCCGCGGCCACCACGTGGTTGTCCTTGATGAGCGCCGCGTCCGAGAGCGACATGCGGTGGTTCACGCCGCCACCGCAGCGCACCGCGAACTTCTCCAGGGACCGCAGGCCCGGCGTCGTCTTACGGGTGTCGCGCACCTTCGCCTTCGTGCCCTCCAGGGCGTCCGCCCAGGCCCGCGTCGCGGTGGCGATGCCGGAGAGCCGGCACAGCAGGTTCAGCGCGCTGCGCTCGCCGGTGAGCAGATCGCGCGTGCGGGCCGTGACCGAGATCAGCTTCTGCCCGGCCTCGACCCGGTCGCCCTCCTCGACGTGCCGCTCGACCGCGAACTCGTCCGTGCACACGACGGAGAGCACCGCCTCGGCGACCCGCAGGCCCGCGACCGTACCGGCGTCGCGCGCGGTGAAGTCGGCGGTGGCGATGGCGTCCTCGGGGATGGTCGCCACGGTGGTGACGTCCACGCCCTGGTCGAGGTCCTCCTCGATGGCCAGGTGCGCGATGTCCTCGACCTGTACCGGGTCCAGCCCCTCGTTCACCAGCAGGGCCGCCAGGTCCGGGTCCAGGCCGCACTCCAGCGGGTCCAGCTCGTACGCGTCGTCACCGGAGCCGCAGCCGCAGGCGTCGCCGCAGCCCCCGCCGGACGCGTCCGAGGGGGTCTGGCCGGGGCGGCCGATCTGGAGGAGGGGGAGGTCGTCGGGCGTGCTCACGGGTTCGGCTCCGTTTCGGGATGGGTGGCGGGGAAGTCGGCGGAGTCCGAGACATCGAACACCACGGTGTGGGGCGGGCGGAACGTGACCACGGAGTGGCGCTGCCAGACCTCGTCGTTCCGGTCGGGGTGGTCCTCCCGCCAGTGGCAGCCACGGGTCTCCTCGCGCGCGCGGGCGCCGGCGACCAGGGCACGCGCGACGAGCAGCAGGTTCGTGGCCTCCCATGCTTCCACGCCGGGCTCGGCGGCCTTGCCCTCCTCGGATTCCGCCGAGGCCCTGGAGGTCAGCCGCGCGAGCGCCTTGTAGGCCCCCGCGATGCTGTCCGCGGAGCGCAGCACTCCGACGCCCGCCGTCATGGTCCGCTGGATCTCGAAGCGCGTCTCGGGCGCGAGCAGCGGTACGGGCGGCCCCTCGGGCAGCCTGGGCTCCCCGGGGCGCGGCAGGGGCTGCGCCCCGATGTCCGCCGCGATGCGCTCCGCGAAGACCAGGCCCTCCAGGAGGGAGTTGGAGGCGAGCCGGTTCGCGCCGTGCACGCCGGTGCAGGCGACCTCGCCGCACGCGTACAGGCCCGGCACGGTCGTCCGGCCGTGCAGATCGGTCCGTACTCCGCCGGAGGCGTAGTGCGCGGCGGGCGCGACCGGGATCGGCTCGGTGACCGGGTCGATGCCGTGGCTGCGGCAGGCCGCCAGGATGGTCGGGAAGCGCTGCTCCCACATGGCGGCGCCGAAGTGCCGGGCGTCCAGGTACATGTGCTCGGTGCCCTGCTCCTGGGCGCGGCGCATGATGCCCTTGGCGACGATGTCGCGCGGCGCCAGTTCGGCGAGCTCGTGCTGCCCCACCATGAAGCGCACGCCGTCGCCGTCCACGAGGTGCGCGCCCTCGCCGCGCACCGCCTCGGAGATCAGCGGCTGCTGTCCCTCGGCCTCCGGGCCCAGGTAGAGCACGGTCGGGTGGAACTGGACGAATTCGAGGTCGGAGATCTCGGCGCCGGCCCTGAGGGCCAGCGCGACCCCGTCGCCCGTGGAGACGGACGGGTTGGTCGTCGCCGAGAAGACCTGGCCCATGCCGCCGGTGGCGAGCACCACGGCCGGGGCGTGCACGGCCCCCACGCCGTCGTGCTGGCCCTCGCCCATCACGTGCAGGGTGACGCCCGCCGTACGGCCTTCGGCGTCCGTGAGGAGGTCCAGGACGAGCGCGTTCTCGATCGTGCGCAGTCCTTCGTCCCGTACCGCCTCGACCAGCGCGCGGGAGATCTCCGCGCCGGTGGCGTCGCCGCCCGCGTGCGCGATCCGGCGCCGGTGGTGGCCGCCCTCCCGGGTCAGCGCGATGCCCGCGCCGTCCTCGTCCGGGTCGAAGCGCGCGCCCGTGGCGATCAGCCGTCGTACCGCGTCCGGGCCCTCGGTGACCAGCGTGCGGACCGCCGCCTCGTCGCACAGCCCGGCGCCCGCCACGAGCGTGTCGTCGCGGTGCTGCTCCGGGGTGTCGCCCTCACCGAGGGCCGCGGCTATGCCGCCCTGTGCCCATCGTGTGGAGCCGTCGTCCAGCCGGGCCTTGGTGACCACGACCGTGCGGTGGCCGGCCGCCGCGCAGCGCAGCGCGGCGGTCAGCCCCGCGACGCCGGAGCCGACCACGACGACGTCCGCGTCGATGGCCCAGCCGGGCGCGGGGGCGTCGAGTCGTATGCCGGGCCCGGTCACCCCGGTCATCGGTGCGCTCCTGCGATCATCGTGGCTCTCCTGCTGACGGGGGTCCGCTCTGCGGTACGGCGGGCCCGAAAGTGAGGCGGATGTTGTCGATGAGGCGGGTGGTGCCGACCCGGGCGGCGACGGCGAGTACCGCCTCGCCTTCGTACCCGCCCTTGTACGGCCCCTCGTCCGGGGCCGGCTCCGCGTCCGGGAGCACCGTGAAGCCGTCCGGATCGACCAGCTCCACGTAGTCCAGCTCCAGCGGCGGGTCGAAGCGGGCGGCGTCCTCCAGGACGGCGCGGGCCGCCGCGCGGGCCACGGCCGGGCCCTGCGGGCTGCCCGCGGACGCCACGTACGCGAGGGCGTGCGCGTCGGCCGCCGCCCGGTCCTCGCCCATCGCGGCCAGCCCCACGGCGCGCGCCTCGGAGTGCGTACCGGCCCCGGCCCGCACCCGCAGCGCCTCTTCGGCGGCCAGCCGGTCGCGGGCCGCGAACAGGGCGCGCGAGAGGGCCAGCGCGGTACGGCGCTCCTCGGGCGAGAGGTAGCGGTTGCGGCTGGAGAGGGCCAGCCCGTCGTCCTCCCGTACGGTCGGCACGCCGACGATCTCCACGGGGAAGTTCAGGTCGCGCGCCATACGGGTCACGATGGCGAGCTGCTGGGCGTCCTTCTGGCCGAAGAAGGCCACGTCCGGTGCCGTGAGGTGGAGCAGCTTGGCGACGACGGTGGCCATGCCGTCGAAGTGGCCGGGGCGCGAGGCGCCCTCCAGCACGTCGCCCATGGGGCCCGCGCTGATGCGGACCTGGGGCTCGCCGCCCGGGTAGACCTCCTCGACCGACGGCGCGAAGACCGCGTCGGCGCCGGCCGCGCCGGCCACCGCGAAGTCGGCGTCCAGCGTGCGCGGGTAGCGGTCCAGATCCTCGCCCGCGCCGAACTGCAGCGGGTTCACGAAGACGGTGACCACGACCTGCCCTTCGGGGCCGACGTGCGCGCGCGCCGTACGGACCAGCGTCGCGTGGCCCTCGTGCAGCGCGCCCATGGTCATCACGACGGCGCGGCGGCCGCGGCGCGGCAGGGCCCGCAGCTCGGCGGCGGTGCTCACCAGGTGGGGGCGGCCGGCGGGAGCGGGCGCGGGGGCGGCCGACGGGACGTGGGCGTCCGTACCGGCCGGGTGTGCCGTGGTGTTCATCGAGTGCCTCCCTCCGTACGGTCCGCGTCCCCGGAGAGCACGCCGAGCAGGTCCTCGGCGAGCTCCGGCTTGAGCAGGCCGTGCGCGAGCGCCCGGTCCGCCGTCGTACGGGCCATGGCGAGGTATCCGGAGACCGCCTGCGGGGAGTGCTTGCGCAGCTCCGCGACGTGCGCGGCGACCGTACCGGCGTCACCGCGCGCGACCGGCCCGGTCAGCGCGGCGTCACCGGAGCGCAGCGCGTTGTCCAGCGCGGCGCCCAGCAGCGGCCCGAGCATCCGGTCCGGCGCGCCGACCCCGGCCGTGCGCAGCAGCTCCAGGGACTGGGCGACGAGCGTGACGAGGTGGTTGGCACCGATGGCCAGGGCCGCGTGGTACAGCGGCCGGGCGGCCTCCTCGATCCACTCGGGCTCGCCGCCCATCTCGATGACCAGCGCCTCGGCGGCCATCCGCAGCTCCTCGGGCGCGGTGACCCCGAAGGAGCAGCCGGCCAGCCGCTGGACGTCCACGGAGGTGCCGGTGAACGTCATCGCGGGGTGCAGGGCCAGCGGCAGCGCGCCGGCCCGGGTGGCCTCGTCCAGCACGCCCGCGCCGAACCTCCCGGAGGTGTGCACGAGCAGCTGTCCCGGCCGCACGGCGCCGGTCTCCGCGAGCCCGGCGACCAGGCCGGGCAGCGCGTCGTCGGGGACGGTCAGCAGCACCAGTTCGGCGCGCGCGAGGACCTCCTCCGGCGTCACGAGGGGCACGTCGGGGAGCAGCGCGGCGGCGCGCCGCCGGGAGGCGTCGGAGACGCCGGAGACGGCGACCGGGTGGTGCCCGGCCAGCTGCAGTGACGCGGCGAGCGCGGGCCCCACGCGGCCTGCCCCGACGACACCGACGGTGAGCCGGGCGGGGCGGTCCTGGGGCTCTGTAAGGGGGTTCTCATTCACGCGGCGATGGCCTTCCGTTCCAGTCCGCGGGGGGTACCGGACGTTTCCTGGTCATGCTACGCGGTGTTCCCGGCCCGCCCCGAGGGACGGACGGCAGGTGAGACGGGCGTCTCGTGGCCGCTCCGAAACCCCCTCGCCGTCCGCGGGCGGCTGCGGGATGATCGGGCCCGCGTACGGGCCGTACGCGGGCGGGGACGAGGAGGGCGGCAGGATGACCGACCAGGACGACCGGACGCGCCGATTGGCCGCGTGGCGGGGCTGCGAGCGCATACTCATGCGCAGCGTCACCGACACCACGATCGCCGAGCGGCTGACCGCGCTCGCCTCCGAGGGCGCCGAGAGCCACGACCTGGCCGGGCCGACCGACATGTACGCCGACGAGGAGGGCATCGTCGGCACCCTGGAGCGGCGCACGGCGGAGCTGCTGGGCACCGAGGCCGCCGTGTTCTTCCCCACCGGCACGATGGCGCAGCAGGTCGCGCTGCGCTGCTGGGCGGGGCGTACGGGCAACGCCACGGTGGCCGGGCATCCGATGTCGCACCTGGAGGTGCACGAGCGGGACGCGTACGCGGTGGTCAGCGGGTTGCGGATGATCCACCCGACGACCGGGCCGCGGCTGCCGACCGCCGAGGAGGTGCGCGGCCTGGACGAGCCCTTCGGGACGCTCGCGCTGGAACTGCCGCTGCGGGACGCCGGTTTCGTGCTGCCCTCCTGGGAGGAGCTGGTGGCCGTGGCCGAGGCGGCCCGCGAGCGGGACGCGGTGGTGCACTTCGACGGCGCGCGGCTGTGGGAGTCGGCGCCGCACTTCGGACGCGCGCTCCCGGAGGTCGCCGGCCTGGCCGACAGCGTGTACGTCTCGTTCTACAAGTCGCTCGGCGGCATCTCCGGGGCCGCGCTGGCCGGCGGCGAGGACTTCGTCGCCGAGGCGCGGGCCTGGCGGCACCGGTACGGCGGGCTGCCGTTCCAGCAGTGGCCGGCCGCGCTCGCCGCGCTGACCGGCCTGGACCGGGAACTGCCCCGCCTCCCGGAGTACGTCGCGCACGCCAAGGTGATCGCGCGGGCGCTGGCCGAGGGGCTGGCCGAGTGCGGCGTCCCGTGGTTCCGGGTGCACCCCGACCCGCCGCACACCCAGGACTTCCAGCTGTGGCTGCCCTACGCCCCCGAGGTGCTCGACGAGGCCGCCCTGCGGCAGGCGGAGGAGACCCGTACCGGCCTCTTCCGGCGCTGGTGGAGCGGCGGCGTACCGGGTGTGGCCGCGACCGAGATATCGGTGGGCTCAGCCGCACTGGGCTGGACTGCCGCCGACGTGCGGGGCGCTCTCCCGGACTTCCTGGCGCGGGTCCGGACGGTGGCCGACGGGGGCTGAGGCGGGCGCAGGGCGCCCGGCGGGGGCCGAGGCGGGCGTGCGGCGCCCGAGCAGGGCCCGTACGGCGCGCAGGGCCCGGGCCGGCAGCCGGTCGGCGGACGGCGTGACGACCGCCTCGAAGCGCCGCCAGTCGCGGACCTCCCGCAGCGCCCGTACGTCGCCGGCACCGGGCAACGGCGGCCCGGCCTCCCCCCGCTGAGCCGCGCGGTAGACATCGATCATGTGCTGCTGCATCGCGTTCATGTCCTCCACGGTGGGCGGCGCGCGCCGCCCGGGGCACGCCGATTGACGGGAGCCGTCAAACGTCGGCGGGCACGGCGCGCGGGTCGCGCATGATGGGCGTACCGGGCCGGAACGGCGCGCTCGCGCAGGGGAGGAACACGTGGGGATCCAGATCGACATCACGGGGCTGCCGGAGGAGCGCTTCGTCTTCGCCCCCTCGCCGCTCGCGGAGCTCGGTACCGCGCTGCACGCGCTCACCGAGCCGGGCCACCACCCCGGGCTGCACGGCTGGACCACGGCGACCTGTGCCGCGTTCAAGCCGGACCTCGCCGACCGGCTGCACGAGGCGGACTTCCTGTGGGGGCCGACCTTCTCCGACATCTCGATGCCGTTCGCGGCGCTCGCCGACACCCACGGCACGCCCGGCGCGACCCTCGCCGAGGACCTGGACCTGCTCGACCGGCTGGACGACGAGCTGTACGTCGCGGCGGCGCTGGAGATCTCCTGCGCCAGCCTCTACAGCAGGGGCGGCCCCTCGCCCCTGGTCGACGCGGAGGCGCGGCACCAGGCGCTGGAGCGCGCGGTGGCGCGCGGCCCGCGCCAGGCGGAGTTCGCACGCCGGCTGCTGGCCGACCCGCCGGCCGTACGGGCCTGGATTCGCCGCTTCTTCGAGGACTGCGACCAGGCGTTCTTCGCGGACGTCTGGCAGCGCGTCCGCGTGCAGCTGGCGGCCGATGCCCGGCACAAGACCGAGGTACTGCGCCGCAAGGGCCTGGCCGACGCGCTCACGGAGGTGTCCACGGCCCTCGCGGTGGACGAGGAGCAGCGCCGCATCACGGTCGACAAACTGAGCAACGGCCGGACCACCGCGGTGGACCCGGAGGCCGGCGCCGGGCTGACGTTCGTCCCGACCTCCTTCGGCTGGCCGCATCTGATGGTGCTGCACGCGCCGGGCTGGCGGCCGGTCATCCACTACCCGGTGGCCGCGCCCGAGCTGTCCCGTACGGCCTCCGTGGAGCTGCTCCAGCAGCGCCTGGAAGCGCTGGCGCACCCGGTGCGCATCCGGATCTGCCGCAACCTCGCCCGGACCGCGTACAGCACCGGCGAACTCGCTTCAGAGCAGGGCATCACCGCGCCCGAGGTCTCCCGGCACCTGGCCGTACTGAAGAAGGCGGGCCTGATCCAGACCCGCCGCCGCGGCCGGTACGTCCTGCACCAGCTGGACCTCCAGGTCGTCGCCCGGCTGGGCAGCGACTTCCTGGAGGGCATACTGCGCTGACGGGGCGCCTACGGGTCCTGCGGCTGCCGCATCCGTGGGGCAGCGGGGCAGCGGTCCTTCATACGCCGCGGTCCTTCTATGACGCGCCGCCGCCCGCCCGCACCAGGCCCGTCTCGTACGCCAGCACGACCGCCTGGACGCGGTCCCGCAGTTCGAGCTTGGTGAGGATGCGGCCCACGTGTGTCTTGACCGTGGCCTCGGAGAGGACCAGCCGGGCGGCGATCTCGCCGTTCGACAGGCCCTGCGCGACCAGCAGCAGCACCTCGCGCTCCCGCTCGGTGAGCCGCCGCAGCTCCGGGCGGCCCTCCTGCGGCGCGGCCGACGGCAGCATCGGCGTGAAACGGTCCAGCAGGCGGCGGGTGGTGGACGGCGCGACCACCGCGTCACCACTGTGCACCGCGCGGATCGCCCCCAGCAGCTCGTCCGGCGGCACGTCCTTGAGCATGAAGCCGCTGGCCCCCGCCTTGAGCGCGGAGAACGCGTACTCGTCCAGGTCGAAGGTGGTCAGGATGAGCACCTTCGGGGCGTCCTCGGCCGTCCCGTCCGCGCAGATCCGCCGGGTGGTCTCCACGCCGTCCAGGTTCGGCATCCGCACATCCATCAGGATCACGTCGACCCGGGTGGCCCGCAGCACCTCCAGGGCGGCCACGCCGTCGCCCGCCTCCGCGACGACCTCCATGTCCGGCTGGGCCGCCAGCACCATCCGGAAGCCGGTGCGCAGCAGCACCTGGTCGTCGACGAGCATCACGCGGATCGTCATGGCGGTCCGTCCCTTCGGGGCATCGGTCAACAGAATGGCGCGCCGCGGGCGGCGCGTCCGGTGGGTGGCGGCGCGTCCGGTGGTGGTGGCGCGCCCCGGGCGCGCTAACGCGCCGGTGTGAGCGGCAGCACGGCGCTGATACGGAAGCCGCCGCCCGGCCGCGGCCCCGCGTCCAGGCTGCCGCCGACCATACCGACGCGTTCCCGCATGCCGATGAGGCCGTGGCCCTGCCCGTCGGCGCCGCCTTCCTCGTACAACTCGTGCTGCGCGCCCCGGCCGTCGTCCTCGACGAGCAGCTGCAGGCTCTCGTCCCCGTAGACGAGGCGGACGGTCGCGCCGGCGTCGGGCCCGCCGTGCTTGCGGGTGTTGGTCAGCGCCTCCTGGACGATGCGGTACGCGGTCAGCTCCACGCCGCTGGGCAGCGGCCGCTCCCGGCCGCCGACCGTGAACTCCACCGGCAGGCCCGCGCCGCGCACCTGCTCCACGAGGTCGGCGAGCTGGTCGACGCCGGGCTGCGGCACGTACTCGCCGCCCTCGGCCCCCTCGCCGGTCCGCAGCACGCCAAGCAGCCGGCGCATCTCGGCGAGCGCCTGCCGGCCGGTGCCCGAGATGGTCTCCAGCGCCTGCTGGGCCTGCTCGGGCGCGGACTTCAGTACGTACGCGGCACCGTCGGCCTGCACCACCATCACCGAGACGTTGTGCGCGACGACGTCGTGCAGCTCGCGGGCGATCCGGGCGCGCTCGGCCGCCACCGCCATCCGAGACTGCGTCGCGCGCTCCTTCTCCAGCCGCGAAGCGCGCTCCTCCAGCTGCGCCCAGTAGGCGCGCCGGGTGCGCAGCGAGTCGCCCATCACCCAGGCCAGTACGAACGGGACAGTCAGGAAGACGACGACGACCACGTCCTGCCACACCCTGTAGTACGGGTCGGGCTCGTGCCAGCGGAGCCTGGACAGGACCGGCGCGAGGACGCCGCCGACCAGCGCGTACCGGGAGGCCCAGCGGACGTTCCCGTACGCGACGGTGTAGATGATCACCAGCATCGCGAAGTCCGCCGGGTTCGGCTCCACATCGAAGAGCAGCTGCGCGACGCCCGCGAGCGTCGCCAGCAGCAGCATCCTCAGCGGCGCCCTGCGACGCAGCGCGACGACCGTGCACAGCGCGAGGACGACCAGCACCCCGACGGCGTGCTGCACGGAGCCGGTGAGTGTGTCGGAGACCAGCCACAGGCCGCAGAACGCGAGCAGCAGCAGCGCCCAAAAGGTGTCCACACCTGTCGGGTGCCTGCGGAAGAAGTCGTAGAGACGCTGCACGTAACCCAGCGTAGGCAGGGCCTATAGATGTACGGGTCAACCGAAGGAGCGATCCTGGGCGCGCGCCCTACTCCCCAAGGTGGATGCCGGACGGTACCCGGGCCGCCCGTACGGTGGGGCGGTGACGAACGAGTGGTGCGGCTGGCGGGACGCGACGGAACGGGCGCTGTACGGGCCCGGCGGCTTCTACACGCGCGCGGACGGCCCCGGGCCCGCCGGTCACTTCCGCACCTCGGTGCACGCCTCACGGCAGTACGCGGGCGCCGTGGCGACGCTGCTGGAGCGCGTGGACGAGGCGCTGGGCCATCCGGGGCGGCTGGACGTCCTGGACGTCGGGGCGGGGCGCGGCGAGCTGCTGAGCGGCGTCCTGGCGGCGCTGGACGCGGCCGACAGCGGACGGGCGGCCGCGTCCCTGCCGGCCCGGCTGCGCGCGTACGCCGTGGAGAAGGCGCCCCGCCCGGAAGGGCTCGATCCCCGCGTCACCTGGCTCGCCGAACTGCCCGCCCCGGGGACGCTCACCGGCCTGCTCTTCGCCAACGAGTGGCTGGACAACGTCCCGGTGGACGTCGTCGAGACGGACCCGGACGGGGTGCTGCGCCGGGTGCTCGTCCGCGCGGAGGACGGCGCGGAACGGCTCAGCGAGCCGGTCACGGGCGAGGACGCGGCATGGCTGGCCGAATGGTGGCCCACTGGTGAGGACGCGTGGCCCACTGGTGAGGACGCCGGGCCGACGGACGGGGACGGCGGGCCGGGCACCCGGGCCGAGATCGGGCGCCCCCGGGACGCGGCGTGGGCGCGTGCCGTAGCGACGCTGCGCCGCGGGTTCGCCGTGACCGCGGACTACGCGCACCTACGGGAGGCCCGCCCGCCGTACGGCACGCTCACCGGCTTCCGCGACGGCCGCGAGACCGCCCCCGTGCCGGACGGCAGCCGCGACATCACCGCGCACGTCGCGCTGGACGCCTGCGCGGCGGCCGGCGGCACCGGGGCGCTGCTGCTCACCCAGCGGGCCGCGCTGCGCTCCCTGGGCGTCGACGGCAGCCGGCCGCCGCTGGCCCTCGCGACCACCGATCCGGCCGCCTACCTGCGGGCCCTCGGCGGCGCCGGCGAGGCCGCCGAGCTGACCGACCCGGGCGGCCTGGGGGCCTTCCACTGGCTGGTCCAGCCGGTCGGCCTGCCGGCCGGAGCTGTCAGACTGTCCCCATGACGGAGACGATGGTCGGCATTGGCGGTGCGGCGGAGAGCACGGACATGGTGCTCAACATCGGGCCCCAGCACCCCTCCACGCACGGTGTGCTGCGGCTGCGCCTGGTACTGGACGGCGAGCGCATCAGCCACGCCGAACCGGTGATCGGTTACATGCACCGGGGCGCGGAGAAGCTCTTCGAGGCGCGCGACTACCGCCAGATCATCGTGCTCGCCAACCGCCACGACTGGCTGTCGGCGTTCTCCAACGAGCTCGGCGTCGTGATGGCCGTCGAACGGATGCTCGGCATGGAGGTCCCGGAGCGGGCGGTGTGGACGCGCACGCTCCTGGCCGAGCTGAACCGCGTACTGAACCACCTGATGTTCCTCGGCTCCTACCCCCTGGAGCTGGGCGGGATCACCCCGGTCTTCCACGCCTTCCGCGAGCGCGAAGAGCTGCAGAACGTCATGGAGGAGATCTCCGGCGGCCGGATGCACTACATGTTCAACCGCGTCGGCGGCCTCAAGGAGGACCTGCCGGCCGGCTGGCTCGGCCGGGCCCGGGACGCGGTGGCCGCGGTCCGCTCCCGTATGGACGTCTTCGACCGGCTGGTACTGGGCAACGAGATCTTCCGCGGCCGGACCCGCGGCGTCGGCGTGCTGACCCCGGAGGCGGTGCACTCGTACGGCGTCTCCGGGCCCATCGGCCGCGCCTCGGGCGTCGACTTCGACCTGCGCCGCGACGAGCCGTACCTGGCCTACGGGGAGCTGCAGGACACCCTGAAGGTCGTCACCCGCTCCGAGGGCGACTGCCTGGCCCGCTTCGAGGTGCTGCTGGAGCAGACGCACAACGCGCTGGACCTGGCGGACGCCTGTCTGGACCGGATGGCGGAGCTGGCCCCCGGGCCGATCAACCAGCGGCTCCCGAAGGTGCTCAAGGCCCCCGAGGGCGCGACGTACGCCTGGACCGAGAACCCGCTCGGCATCAACGGCTACTACCTCGTCTCCAAGGGCGAGAAGACCCCGTACCGCCTCAAGCTCCGCTCCGCCTCGTTCAACAACATCCAGGCCCTGACGGAGCTGCTCCCCGGCACCCTGGTCGCCGACATGGTCGCCATCCTGGGCTCGCTGTTCTTCGTGGTGGGCGACATCGACAAGTGACGGACGGGGCGTGGCCCGCTGTACGCGGGGTAGCGCCCGGGCCAACACCAACAGGGTCGTCCACAGGGTGTGGATAACTTTCACGCCTGTGTTGCACAGCAGAACGCCCGCACCGGTCAGTGACCGGTGCGGGCGTTTCTCTTGCCTGTTCGCGGCTTACTGCGCGGCCGCGCTGCGGAGCTCGACGACGTCGATCTGTTCGGTCTCGTCGTGCGCGGTCAGGTCGATGACCTCACCGGCGGCGGGCTCACCGGACTCGGACTCGGACTCGGCCTCGGACTCGGACTCGGCCTCGGACTCGGACTCGGACTCGGACTCCGGCCGAGGCTCCGCCTCAGCGGCCGTTTCCGCGGCGGGCTCCGGCGTGGCCGTGGCGCTGTCCTCGCGCGGCTGTACGGGGGCCGGTGCTGCGGCCTGTACGGGCTGCTGCGTGGCCTGGCGGGCCGCGGCGCGGGCCGACTGTTCGGCCACCGCCTCGTCGCCCACCACGTCCGCGAGGTCCTCCTCCAGCGGCGCCGCCGGGGCCTCCGTGGGCACGGCGCCCGCGCCCGTACCGAAGAAGTCGAAGCCGCCGGTCGCCCGCGAGGCGGGCCGGCGCTGCGCGCCGAGCGGCGCGACCGCGGCGGCCGGCACCGGGCGCAGCGCGGGGGCGCTCTCGGCCGTCGCACGGACCCGTGCGGCGGCACGGGCCTGTTCGGCGGCGCGCTGCCGCTCCGCGCGCTCCCGCTCCGCACGGTGGGCGGCGTCGCGGCGGGCGGCCTCCTGCCGTACGGCGCTCTCGTTCAGCCGCAGCAGCGCCTCGTCCGCCTTGCGGAAGTCGCGTGCGGTGGGGGCCGGAGAGGCGTCGCGCTCAGCGGCACCGGGGGCCTGGGAGGCGTCGCGGCCGGCGGCGGGGGCCGACGCGGCGGCGGCGCCAGTGGCCGGGCGGGCGGCGGCGCGGCCGCGCGCGGCGGCCGGCGTGCCGGGCGTGATGGCGGCCACCGTCGTGCCGTCGGCGACAGGGCCGACGGCCGCGGGCCGAACGGCCGTCAGGCCCGGTACCGGCACGGCGCCGCCCGCGGTCAGCTCCCGGGCCGGGGCCGTGGCCTCGATCGCGAGCCGGCGGCGGCCCTCCAGGGCGCTGGCCCGCTCGGTCTCGGCCGTGGCGTACCGGCGCAGCAGCGCGGCGTGTTCGTTGCGCAGCCGGGCCAGCTCGGCGCGCTTGGCGCGGAGTTTGGTCTCCAGCGCGGCCCGGATCTCCCGGGCCTCCTCCACGTCCGTCTCCAGTTCGGCCACGCGCTCCTCGGTCCGCCACTCGTCGCGCACCCGGGCGCGGGTGAGTTCGGCGACCCGCTTGCCGGCCGCACGGTCCCAGGTGCGGGCCAGCACGGCGCCGCCGACCGCGGCGGCGGCCGCGGCGGCGACCAGGACCCGGAGCACCAGCGCATCGCCGACCAGCCAGGCACCGGCGGCGCAGGCAATTGACGCACCGGCGACCGTCGAAGGGGGAAGAAGCCGGTGCAGGGGTGGGGAATGGCGATGGCGTCCTCGTGGCATGGCCTGAAATTTACCGTGCGTACGAGGCTGGTGGGGCCCCGCCCTGCAATCCGTTTCCCGCTGGTTACTTGTTGAGCAGGTTCTTCTCCTTCAGATAGGCCGTCGCGACATCCGCCGGCTTGCGCCGGTCGGCATCGACCTGGCGGTTCAGCTCGATCAAGTCCTTCGTCGTGAGCACCTTCGTGAGCTTGCCGAGCGCACTCGCGATGGCGCTGTCCCCGGCGCTCTTCGCATTCACCACCGGCAGCACATTCTCGGCGTTCTGCAGGTGCTTGTCGTCCTTGAGGAGCACCAGCCCGAAGCTGCCGAGCGTGGCGTCCGTCGTCGTGGTCAGCACCAGCTGGTCCGTGCCGTCCTTGACCGCCTGCTTGGCCTGCACCGTGCCCACGCCCTTGGGGTCGATGCCCGTGACATCTATGCCGTACGTCTTCTTCAGACCCGGCAGGCAGTACGGCCGGGTCTCGCACTCCTCGCCCGCCGCGAGCTTCACCTTCTCCTTCGAAGCGCCGAGGTCCGAGAGCGTCTTCAGCTTGTGCTTCGCGGCGAATTCCTTGGTGACCGCGAAGGCGTTCTGGTCCGTCGCCTCGCCCTGCGGAAGAACCTTCAGCCCGCGCGGTGCGGCGAGCTTCTTCAGTGCCGCTACGGTCTCGTCCGCGTCGTTGGACGCGACGGACTTCGCCTTGGCGCCGTTCTCCTTGGCGTTGAGGAAATCGGCGAGCGTGGAGGCGTATTCCGGAACGACATCGACCTCGCCCTTCTCCAGGGCCGGTTCGTAGAGCTCGCGATTCTTCAGGGTCTGGACGGAGGTCTTGTACCCGGCATTGGAAATGATCTTGGAATAGAGCTCGGCGAGCACCGTGGACTCGGTGAATCCCGCCGAACCGACGACGATCGAGCCCTTGCCGCCCGTGCTCTTGCCGCCCTTTTCCTCCAGGCTCTGGCCGCCGCACGCGGAGAGCCCCGCGGCCAGCGCCAGCACCGTCCCCGCGACGAGGGCCGTCCGCGCGGTACGCGACGTGCTGTTCATCGGTTTCACCATCCAGTCGTTGAGATCGAGCAAGGGGTACAGCAGAGGTGAGCGAGTACAGCAGAGGCGCGGCCGGACGTCTGTACCCAACGGGGTACAGGTCACCGTTGTCGGCAAGCCCGTGTCAGAAAGCCGGCGCGTCCTTGCGGGCCGCCCGTATGCCGCGGCGGCCCGTGCGCGCCGGGCGCTTGCCGCGCATCGGGTCGCACAGCCGCTCCACCGCCACCAGCACCGCCTCGACGAGCAGCGCCAGCCCCGCGACCAGCACCGCGCCCGCCACCACCTGCGGGGTGTCGTAATTGCCGAAGCCCGCCGTGATGATCCGGCCGAGACCGCCGCCGCCCGCCAGCGCCGCCAGCGTCACCGTCGCCACGACCTGCACCGACGCCGACCGCAGCCCCGTCATGATCAAGGGGTACGCGAGCGGCAGCTCGACCCGGAGCAGCAGCTGCGAGCCGGACATGCCCATCCCCCGGGCCGCCTCCACCACATCGCGATCGGCCTCCCGCATCCCGATGTACGCGTTGGTCAGCAGCGGCGGCACGGCGAACAGCACCAGCGCCACGATCGTCGGCCAGTCCCCCGCCCTGCCCAGCGGGCTGAGCGTCAGCAGCACCAGTACCGCGAAGGTCGGCACCGCCCGGCCGACGTTGGCGAGATTGACCGCCAGCGCCCCGCCCTTGCCGATGTGGCCCAGATACAGCGCCACCGGCAGCGCCAGCACACAGGAGATGACCAGGCACACCACGCTGAGCTGCACGTGCTGGCCCAGGCGGTGCCATACGCCGTTCTCCCCCGCCCAGTTGGCCGCGGAGCCCAGCCAGTCCCACGCACCCGTGATCGCATCCATCGCTCAGGCCACCGCCTTCCGCTCGCGCCCGAACCGCCGCGTCCGCTCAGGTCCCGCTCCCCCGGCCCCGGTCCGGCCACGCCGGGCCCGTCCGGCCCGGGTCCACGGCGTCAACGCCCGCTGCAGGCCCACCAGCAGCAGGTCGGCGACCAGCGCCAGCAGCACGCACAGCACGGAGGCCGTGAGGACCTCCGCCTTGAAGAAGCCCTGCATCCCGCTGTCGATGAGATTGCCCAGGCCGCCGAAGCCGACGACCGCGCCGATCGTCGTCATCGCCACCGTCGAGACCGTGGCGATCCGCAGCCCCGCCATCACCGCGGGCAGCGCCAGCGGCAGTTCGACCTGGAAGAGCAGCCGCAGCGGGCCGTATCCCATCCCGCGGGCCGCCTCGCGCACCTCCGCGGGGACCGCCTGCAGGCCCGCGAGGATGTTCCGCACCAGGATCGTGAGGGAATAGAGCACCAGGCCCGTCACGACCACGGCGGCCGAGACCCCGAACACCGGGGTCAGCAGCGCGAACATGGCCAGCGACGGGACCGTGTACAGAATCGTCGTCAGGCCGAGGACCGGCCCGGCCGCGCCGCGCCGCTGCCGGGCGAGCAGCGCCAGCGGGAAGGCCACCAACAGGCCGACGGCCACGGAGAGGACGGTGATCCACACGTGCTGGACGGTCGCGTCCACCAGCTCCTGGCTCCGGCTGCGGACGTACTCGCCGCAGATCCAGTCGTTGGCCTGCAGGCAGCTGCGCGGGCTCACGGCCGCGCTCACGTACGTACTCGCGATCGTGCTCATGGGCGTGCTCACGCCACGTCACCTCCCCCGTCCACTCGCTCACAAATCCGGTGACTGTCTGCGACCCTATCCCCCGCCACTGACAATCGGCCCGGACCGCCATTCACTCGCAACATCCCGTTCATCCCGCCCCGGGCGGACCGACGACAATGGGGAAGCATGAGCATGATCCGTTTCGAGCACGTCACCAAGCGTTACGCGGACGGCACCACCGCCGTCGACGACCTCTCCTTCGAGGTCGCGGAGGGCGAGCTCGTCACGCTCGTCGGCCCGTCCGGCTGCGGCAAGACCACGACCATGAAGATGGTCAACCGCCTCATCGAGCCCAGCGACGGCCGCATCTTCCTCGACGGCGCGGACATCGCCACCGTCGACCCGGTCGAACTGCGCCGGCGCATCGGGTACGTCATCCAGCAGATCGGACTGTTCCCGCACAAGACCGTGCTGGACAACACCGCCACGGTCCCGCACCTGCTCGGCCGGCCCCGGAAGCAGGCCCGCGCCCGGGCCGCCGAACTCCTCGACCTGGTCGGCCTGGACCCGTCCGTGTACGGCGACCGGTACCCGGAACAGCTCTCCGGCGGTCAGCGCCAGCGCGTCGGCGTGGCCCGCGCGCTCGCCGCCGATCCGCCCGTGCTGCTCATGGACGAGCCGTTCGGTGCCGTGGACCCGGTCGTCCGCGAGCACCTGCAGACGGAGTTCCTGCGCCTGCAGTCCTCGCTCCACAAGACGGTGCTCTTCGTGACGCACGACATCGAAGAAGCCGTACGGCTCGGCGACCGCATCGCCGTCTACGGGGCCGGGCGCATCGAACAGTTCGACACTCCGGCGACGGTGCTGGGCGCGCCCGCGACGCCGTACGTAGCGGAGTTCGTCGGCGCCGACCGGGGGCTGAAGCGGCTGTCCGTCACCCCCATCGAGACCGGCGACCTCGAACAGCCGCCGGTCATCCACCTCGACGACCCCGTGGGGCGCGCGCTGGCCGGGATGACGGCGGACGGCGCCCGCTGGGCGGTCGTGCTGGACCACGAGGACCGGCTGCACGGCTGGGTCGCGGCGGACACCCTCGCGCTCGCGAAGGAGGGCACGGTCCGCGAGCACGCGCGGCGCATGGAGGCGTGGCTGCCGGTCGGGGCGCCCCTGAAGCAGGCGTTCAGCACGATGCTGCAGCACGACGCGGGCTGGATCGCCGTACTGGACGGCGACCGCTTCCTCGGCGTCCTCACGCCGGGCCGCCTCCACGAGGCGCTGCGCCGCTCGACCACGGCGGACGCGGCGAACATCCCCCGCACCGAGGTGGACCTGGAGTCCGTACTGGACGCGTGAGGGGCGACCGGCCGGCTGCGCCTACGGGCGCAGCTTCCGGGTCCCCCACCCCGGGGGTTACCCAAGGACGAGTGCCGCCGCACCCGAGCAGTCCCGAGTGCACCCGAAAGAGCCCCCGCGCCCGCGCGTCACGCAGCCCCCGCACTCGCGCGTCACGCAGCCGCCGCGCCCGCCTCGTCGTCATCGTCCGGGAGCTTGCAGACGCGCTCCAGGAAGACGGCGGCGGCCACCACCGCCAGGCCGGCGAGGACCGCCAGGCCCGCGTACACCGTCTGGTCCCCGCGGCCCTGGGCCGCCGAGCCCGAGGTCAGCAGGAAGACCGCGACGCCGCCGTACAGGCCGCTCACGACCGCGGCGACCAGCGCGCTCGCCTGACCGAAAAGCACCGCCCGCGCGGCCATCATCGGCTCGACGCCCTTCGCGCCGGGCACCCGCTCGCGCTGGGCCTTCAGCCGGCTGCGCAGCGACAGGGCCGTCGCCGCCAGCACGGCCGCGATCAGCGCCAACACGATCGGGGCCGCCAGCGGCACGCTGGGCAGGCTGCCGAGCGCGTCCCACAGCCGGGCGCCGGCCCAGGCCAGTACGCCTGCCACCACGAACAGCCCGACCAGCACCTTGATCCGTAGCTGCTTCACCGAGCTCTTCGCCCCTCACACCGTCCTGGCCGCACGCCCCACGCGGGCGCGCCGGCCGTCATGTCCACCGGACACCATCATGATCCCTGCACCGGCCCGGGGGCCGTAGGGACAACGATCACTCCGGCAGTCGCAGTTCCAGGTCGGCGCGCGGCGCGACGCCGCCCCGGCCCAGCTCCTCCAGCAGCTCGGCCACCGGGCCGCGCCCGGGGACCAGGGCCTCGGGGTCGACGTCGTGCCACGGCACGAGGACGAAGGCGCGCTCGTGGGCGCGCGGGTGCGGCAGGGTCAGCACCGGGTCCTCGGAGACGACGTCCTGGTACGCGACGATGTCGACGTCGATCGTGCGCGGACCCCAGCGCTCGTCGCGGACCCGCTCGAACGCCTCCTCGATGGCGTGGCCGCGCTCCAGGAGCGAGGAGGGCGGCAGCGTGGTCTTCAGGAGGACGACGGCGTTGAAGTACGTCGGCTGGGAGCCCGGCTCCACGCCCCACGGCTCGGTCTCGTACACCGGCGAGACGGCCTTCACGCGCACGCCGGGGGTGTCCTCCAGCGCGTCGATGGCGCCCTGCAGCGTCTCCAGGCGGTTGCCCAGATTGCTCCCCAGGGAGATCACCGCGCGTTTGGGGTTGGTGAGCGTCACGTCCGCCGCGTCCACCTGCTCCACCACGGAGGCGGGCACCGGCTGTACGGTCGGGTCACTGCTGGTCATACTCGGCTCCGGGTGATGGTGATGGTCACGTCGTCAAAGGGGACCGTGATCGGGGCATCGGGCTTGTGAACGACGACCTCGACCTCCTCCACCCCCTCGTGCTTCAGGCATTGGGCGGCGATCCGCTCCGCGAGCGTCTCGATGAGGTCGACCGGCTCGCCCTCGACGATCGCCACGACCTCCTCCGCCACGACTCCGTAGTGCACGGTCTTCGCGAGGTCGTCGGTCGCCGCCGCCGGCCGGGTGTCCAGGCCGAGCACCAGGTCCACGACGAACGCCTGGCCCGCCTCGCGTTCCTGGGCGAACACACCGTGGTGTCCTCGGGCCTTCAGCCCGCGCAGCGCGACACGGTCCACGCGAATCACTCCCACTGGTACCACTGATCGTCGGATTACCGGGCACGCACCGGACACCGTCCGGAACACCACCCGGTCATCGAATTTACCTGCGAGCACTGACAGCGCTCGCCCACGGGGGCCATGGACGGCACCCCGCACAGCTGCCGCACAGCCGAGTCCCCGTCCGCGCGGCCATTTACCCCGCGGCCCCTCGCTCCACCCCTACCCCGACACGACTTGGCTCGAACGAGTGCTCCCTCGGTCACCCCGCTGACCCCGGCCGCTGACCCCCGGACACGGTATCCGCCGACGTCAGCGCCGTGCACGCGCCCGGTCGGCGCCCGGCACGGAGCCCGCCGAGACGCGTCTCACAGGCCGCCGGGCAGCCCGCCCACGCCGTCGTCCTCGTCCTCGGGCCCGTCCTCGTCGTCCTCGTCGTCCCGGTCGGCGAGCACCGGCGACCCGTGGTGCGACCACACCCGCCAGCCGTCCTCCGTACGCCGGAAGACGTTGGTCGCCACGACCAGCTGGCCGATCAGCGGGCCCACCGAGCCGTCCTCCTCGGCCGGGCCGCCGCTGAGGATGTTCTCCGTGCAGGTCACCAGCGCGGTGTCGGCCACCACGTCGATCTCCACATCGGTGAGGAAGAACTGGATGTACTCGGTGTTCGCCATGATCAGCGCATACGAGCGCAGCACCTCGCTGCGGCCGCGCAGCACCGGCCAGCCAGGGTGCACCACGCTCACCTGGCCGTCCAGCCACAGCTCGGACATCGCCTCGTGATCGCCGCGCTCGATGGCCTCGTAGAACGCGGTATTGGCCTGCTCCACCAGCTCGATGTCCGTACGTGGGCTCAAACCGCTCACACCGCTCCCGTCATGATCCTCGTGCGTACTTCGCGTCCTTATGGGCGTGCACAGGTACGTGCACGCATGCGTGCCCCGCGCCCCCGCCACCCGGGCACCCGCGCGCCGCCTGGCTGCCCTGTGCCCTGCCGGGCCCCGTTCTACGCCGTGCGCCGGGCCGCGGAACCGGCCGCCTCCACGGCGCGCGCGACCCGTACCGCGTCGGCGCTCGCCCGCACTTCATGCACGCGAACCGCCCAGGCGCCCTCGCGCGCCGACAGGGCGGTGACCGCGGCCGTCGCCGCGTCCCGCTCCCGGGCCGGCGGCACGGAGGCGGAAGCGCCGGCACCGGCCAGCACCCGGCCCAGGAACCGCTTCCGCGAGGCGGCCACCAGCAGCGGCCGGCCCAGCTCGCGCAGCCGCTCCAGGCCCGCGATCAGCTCCAGGTCGTGGTCGGCCCGCTTGGCGAAGCCCAGCCCCGGGTCGATCACGACGCGCTCCGGGTCGATGCCTCCGGCGACCGCACGGTCCATCGACACGCGCAGCTCGGCCACGACCTCGCCGACGACGTCGCGGTAGACCGCCCGCTCGTTCATGTCGACGGACTGGCCACGCCAGTGCATCACCACGAACGGCGCGTTCGCCGCGGCCACCACCGGGATCATCGCCGGATCGGCGGCGCCCGCGCTGACGTCGTTGACCAGCCGCGCGCCCGCCTCCAGAGACTGCTCGGCCACGGAGGCCCGCATCGTGTCCACGGAGATCACCACGCCGGCCGCCGCCAGCTCCCGTACGACCGGGATGACGCGGCGCAGCTCCTCGGCCTCGTCCACGCGCGCGGCGCCGGGCCGGGTCGACTCGCCGCCCACGTCCACCAGGTCGGCCCCCTGGGCCACCAGGTCCAGGCCGTGCTTGACCGCGAGCTCGGTGTCGAACCAGTCGCCACCGTCGGAGAACGAGTCGGGGGTCACGTTGACCACGCCCATGACCGCGCACCGGTCCCACTCGGGAAGACCGGCCACCCGGCCACGCAAGGTACTCATACATCCAGCCTAGGCGCTGTGGCCGGGCGGCTCGCCCCACGCACGGCGCGTTCCTGGGCGAACGCGGACGTACGGGAACACCTGTACGTCCCCGTACGTACCCGTTCGCCGCCTCCCCCGCCGGCCCCGGCCGCCACCGCGCCCGCCCCTCGGGCTCTCAGGCGGCCCGCTCGACCGACGTGCCGCGCAGCCCCCGAGAGCGGTGCGCACACGGGCGCGCCACGGGCTCCGGACGCCGGCGGCGCAGCAGCCGCGGCAGCCCCAGCTGCACGAACCCTTCGGCCTGCATCGCCGCGAAGCCGATCCGCGGCAGGTCACGGGTGGCCCGGAAGACCACGAAGCGCGGCTCCCAGCGGGGCTGGAACTTGGCGTTGAACTTGTACAGCGATTCGATCTGGAACCAGCGCGAGAGGAACACCAGCAGGCCCCGCCAGGTGCGCAGCACCGGCCCCGCGCCCAGCTTCTCGCCGCGGGCCAGCGCCGAGCGGAACATCGCGAAGTTCAGGGAGACCTTGGCCACGTCCAGCTTCGGCGCCGCCTGCAGCGCTGCCACGATCAGCAGCTCGTTCATCCCCGGGTCGGCGCTGCGGTCGCGCCGCATCAGGTCCAGCGACATGCCGTCCGCGCCCCACGGCACGAAGTGCAGTACCGCCTTCAGGTCGCCGTACGGGCCCGGCGCCTCGCCCTCTTCGGGGGCGCGGTGCGCGGTGGCTATGACCGCGTCCCCGTCCCGCGGGTCGCCGATCCGGCCCAGCGCCATCGAGAAGCCGCGCTCGGTGTCGGTGCCCCGCCAGTCGTCGGCGGCCCGCTGGACCGCCGCGATCTCCTCGGGGGTCAGCTCCTCCACGCGGCGCACCCTGGTCTCGTAGCCGTTGCGCTCGATGCGCTTGACCATCTGCCGTACGTTGCGCATCGCGCGCCCGGAGAGCGTGAAGTCCGCCACGTCCACGATGGCCTCGTCGCCCAGCTCCAGCGCGTCCAGGCCCGTCTCGCGGGTCCACACCTCGCCGCCGGTCTCGGAGCAGCCCATCACCGCGGGCGTCCAGGAGTGCGCCCGCGCCTCCTCCATGAAGCGCTCGATCGCACCGGGCCACGCCTCGACGTCCCCGATGGGGTCGCCGCTGGCCAGCATCACCCCGGAGATCACGCGGTAGCAGACCGCCGCCTTGCCGCTGGGCGAGAAGACCGCGCCCTTGTCGCGGCGGAGCGCGAAGTGGCCGAGGGAGTCCCGGCTGCCGTGCCGGGCCAGCAGGTCCCGCAGCCGGTCCTCGTCCTCCGCCGTGAGCCGGGCGGCGGGCTGCTCGGGCCGGAAGGCGAGGTACGCGGTGGTCGCCAGGGTCAGCAGGCCGAGCGCGCCGAGCGAGTAACCGACCGTGTAGTCGACGTGGTGGGTGTACGCCACGGGGCCCTCGAAGCCGAACAGGCCCCACAGGACGTGCTGCAGCTCCTCCCAGACCGTCGGGTCGCCGACGGTGCGGTGCGGGTGGGAGTTGACGATCACCATGCCGAGGGCGACGCTCACGCCGCCCAGCACGACGAAGTTCAGCAGCGCCTTCCAGCGGCTGCGCGGGTCCGGCAGCGCGGCGAACTCGCTCCGGTGCCGGACGAGGTAGGCCAGCAGCGCCAGGGACAGCACCGCGCCGACGACGGAGTGGCGGTACGCGAACTGCGCCGCCGCGCCCACCGGGAGCAGCGTCACCGCGGCGACCCACACCCGCCGCTTGCGCCGCTTCAGGCCGTGCGCCAGCAGCAGGAGCAGCAGGCCCACCACGATCGAAGCGGCCGCGGCCAGCGGGCTCACCGCGCCGGGCAGCACCTCCGCCAGCGCGTGCATGCGGCTGTGCCGGAAGCGCGGGAAGACACCGGCCGCCACGTTCAGCAGACCGATCAGCGTGCAGGCCGTACCGACGGCCGTGGGCACCGCTTCCGGGCGCGGTCCCCGCACCCAGCGTGCGCGACGCCACGCAACCACTCCGGACTTTTCGCCATCTAGCCTGTCAGACATCACTTTCCCGTCGCCCGCTCCTCAAGCCGCCTGGTCTTCAGAACGCGGAGCATCAGTCGCCACTACGTGGACAATTTGCGTCCTGTAGGACGGCGCTTCAGGGCTCGGGGTTCCATCAGGCGATCGGGCCGTCCGGCCGCCCGGCAGGAAGTGGACATGGAACTCACCAGTAAGACCGTGCTGGCGCTCACCGTGCTGGTCGCGGTGGCTCTCTTCGTCTGGACCGTGCTGCTGTGGCCGCGCCTCGCAGGCCGCACCTGGCGCGCCGTGACGGGCCGGATCGGGCTGCTGCTGGCGACCCAGCTGACCCTCTTCGCCTCGGTCGGGCTGGTGGTCAACGGCGCTTTCGGGTTCTACGCGTCCTGGGCCGACCTCTTCGGCCAGGAGCACCAGACCGGTGTCGTGGTCGACCACACGACCGGCCCGGGCGGCACCGACCTGAAACGGCAGGGCATAGAGCGGACCGGCCTGCCGCACGACAAGCGGCGCGCCGACGTCGCCGGCCGGCTGGACAGGGTGCTCGTACGGGGCGAGTCGACCGGCATCACCAGCCCGGCGTACGTCTACCTGCCGCCGGAGTACTTCCAGCCCAGGTACGCCCATCAGCGCTTCCCCGCGGCCGTCGTGCTCACCGGCTATCCGGGCACCGCCGAGGCGCTGTACACCAAGCTGCACTACCCGCAGACCGAGCGCCGGCTCGTCGGGCAGGGCAGGATGCGGCCGACGATCCTGGTGATGATGCGGCCGACGGTCGCCCCGCCGCGCGACACGGAGTGCATGGACATACCGGGCGGCCCGCAGACCGAGACGTTCTTCACCAAGGAGCTGCGCGCGGACATCGCGGCGCACTACCGCACCGGTACGGCCGCCCGCAGCTGGGGCCTGATGGGCGACTCCACGGGCGGCTACTGCGCCCTGAAGATGACCATGCGCCACCCGGAGGCGTACTCGACGGGCGTCGCCCTCTCCGGCTACTACAAGGCCCCGCTCGACCCGACCACCGGCGACCTCTTCGCCGGCGATCCGCAGCTCCGACGCGAGAACGACCTCATGTGGCGGCAGCGCCACCTGCCGGCGCCTTCGGTGAACCTGCTGGTCACGACCAGCAGACAGGGCGAGGCCAACTACGCCGACACCATGCGCTTCATCCGGCAGACCAAGGAGCCCACCCGCGTCTCCTCGATAGTCCTGGACAGCGGCGGCCACAACTTCAACACCTGGCGCCGGGAAATCCCCGCCGCACTGGCGTGGCTGGCAGGCCGCCTCAGCGCATAGCCGGCAGCGCACAGCCGCACGCCGCGCCCGGCGGCGTGCGGCCGCCGAGCGGGCTCAGCGAGCCAGGATCAGGCTCATCGCCTCGGCGCGCGTAGCCGCGTCCCGCAGCTGTCCGCGCACCGCGGACGTGGTGGTCTTCGCACCCGGCTTCCGCACGCCGCGCATGGTCATGCACATGTGCTCGCACTCGACCACGACGATCACGCCGCGCGGCTCCAGGATCTCCATGAGGGAGTCGGCGATCTGCGTGGTCAGCCGCTCCTGGACCTGCGGGCGGCGGGCGAAGACGTCCACCAGCCGGGCCAGCTTGGACAGCCCCGTGATCTTGCCGTCGGTGGACGGGATGTAGCCGACGTGCGCGACACCGACGAACGGCACCAGGTGGTGCTCGCAGCTCGACATCACCTCGATGTCCTTGACCAGCACCATCTCGTCGTGGCCGAGGTCGAAAGTCGTCGTGAGGACGTCCTCGGGCTTCTGCCACAGCCCCGCGAATATCTCCTTGTACGCCCGCGCCACCCGCGCCGGCGTTTCCAGGAGGCCTTCGCGGTCCGGGTCCTCGCCGACCGCGATCAGGAGTTCGCGGACGGCGTCCGCGGCCCGCTTCTCGTCGAACTCACCGATCTTGCCTTCGCCGTCCAGCGCCACCGGGTCGGTCATCTCGTGCCTCGTTCCGTCTTTCACCCCGCTGCGAACGCGGAATGCCGCGTCCCCCAGGCTAGAACCTGGGGGACGCGGCATTCATTCCGGGGCCGCTGTGGCGAGCGGCCGACCGGTCACGCCTCGCTGCTGCCGGAGTCCTCCGGGAGGTCCACCTTCTCCGTGGAGACGGTGGGCGTCGCGGTGACCGCGCCGTTGGCCGGGGCCAGCTCCTTGGGAGAGAGCACCGGCGGGCGGGTGGAGGGCGTACGCCGTGAGGAGCCGGTCCACGCGGGGCGGGCCGGGCGCTTCACGATGTGCTTGAAGACCTCGGCGATCTCCTCCTTGCCCAGGGTCTCCTTCTCCAGGAGGGCCAGGACCAGGTTGTCGAGAACGTCGCGGTTCTCGACGAGGATCTCCCACGCCTCGTTGTGCGCGGTCTCGATCAGCTTCTTGACCTCCTCGTCCACCAGCGCCGCGACCTCTTCCGAGTAGTCGCGCTGGTGGGACATCTCGCGGCCCAGGAACGGCTCGGACTGGTCCGAACCGAACTTGATCGCGCCGAGCCGCTCGGTCATGCCGTACTGCGTGACCATCGCGCGGGCCGTGGCGGTCGCCTTCTCGATGTCGTTCGCGGCGCCCGTCGTCGGGTCGTGGAAGACCAGCTCCTCCGCCGCGCGGCCGCCCAGCATGTATGCCAGCTGGTCGAGCATTTCGTTGCGCGTGGTGGAGTACTTGTCCTCGTCCGGGAGCACCATCGTGTAGCCGAGCGCGCGGCCGCGGGACAAGATCGTGATCTTGTGGACCGGGTCGGAGTTCGGCGAGGCCGCCGCGACCAGGGCGTGTCCGCCCTCGTGGTACGCGGTGATCTTCTTTTCCTTGTCCGACATGATCCGGGTCCGCTTCTGCGGACCGGCCACGACCCGGTCGATCGCCTCGTCCAGGAAGTGGTTGTCGATCAGCTTCTTGTCGCTGCGGGCGGTGAGCAGCGCGGCCTCGTTGAGGACGTTGCTCAGGTCCGCGCCGGTGAAGCCGGGCGTACGCCGGGCCACCGCGCTGAGGTCGACGTCCGGGGCGACCGGCTTGCCCTTCTGGTGAACCTTGAGGATCTCCAGACGGCCCTGCATGTCGGGGCGGTCGACCGCGATCTGCCGGTCGAAGCGGCCCGGGCGCAGCAGCGCCGGGTCCAGGATGTCCGGCCGGTTCGTGGCGGCGATCAGGATGACGCCGCCCTTCACGTCGAAGCCGTCCATCTCGACCAGGAGCTGGTTCAGCGTCTGCTCGCGCTCGTCGTGACCGCCGCCCAGGCCCGCACCGCGGTGCCGGCCGACGGCGTCGATCTCGTCGACGAAGACGATCGCCGGGGCGTTCGCCTTGGCCTGCTCGAAGAGGTCACGGACACGCGAGGCGCCGACACCCACGAACATCTCGACGAAGTCGGAGCCGGAGATCGAGTAGAAGGGCACGCCCGCCTCGCCCGCGACGGCGCGCGCGAGGAGCGTCTTGCCCGTACCGGGCGGGCCGTACAGCAGTACGCCCTTGGGAATCTTGGCGCCCACGGCCTGGAACTTGGCCGGCTCCTGCAGGAACTCCTTGATCTCATGGAGCTCCTCCACCGCCTCGTCCGACCCGGCGACGTCCGAGAACGTCGTCTTGGGGGTGTCCTTGGTGATGAGCTTGGCCTTGGACTTGCCGAAGTTCATGACCCGGGAGCCGCCGCCCTGCATCTGATTCATCAGAAACAGGAACACGACGACGATCAGGACGAACGGCAGCAGCGAGAGCAGCATGCCCACGAAGGGGCTCTGCTTCTCCGGCGAGACGGTGTAACCGTCCTTGATGTCGCCCGTCTGGTACTTGGACTGCAGGGTCTTTGCCAGGTCCACGCCCTGGTCGCCGATGTAACTCGACTGGATCTTGTCGGAACCCTCGACCTTGTTGCCGCCGGAGAGCTCGACCTTGATCTTCATCTCGTCGCCGGTCGTCAGCTCGGCGGACTTCACCTTGTTGTCCGTGATCGCCTTGACGACCTGACCGGTGTCCACCGTCTTGTAGCCGCCGGACGAACTGACGACCTGCATCAACACGACCACGGCGAGGACGGCCAGCACGATCCACATGACCGGCCCACGGAAGTATCGCTTCACGTCCATCCATACGGAGCCCAAAGGCCCCGTCCCTCCTGCCACAGTGAGGCACTCCAGCCCTCGGGGAGGTCTGGTCGTGCGTACGGTGTATTACTGGCCCGAAAAAGACTGACCTTCGGACGGTACCCCAGCATTGTCACCCGACGCCGCTGCCCGTGGTGAACAATGCGACTTGGATTCCGCCCTCCCTGCTCCAACGGCGGGAGACCGCTGAGGGTTCCCGCCGTCCGGCACGAGGTGCTTTCCAGGCCCTGTCCGGCACCGCCGACGGGGCGTCAGCCGCCGTAGACGTGCGGCGCGAGCGTGCCGACGAACGGCAGGTTGCGGTACTTCTCGGCGAAGTCCAGGCCGTATCCCACGACGAATTCGTTGGGGATGTCGAAGCCGATCCACTTCACGTCGATGTCGACCTTTGCCGCTTCCGGCTTGCGCAGCAGCGTGCAGACCTCGAGCGAGGCCGGCTCCCGCGAGCCCAGGTTCGACAGCAGCCAGGACAGCGTCAGGCCGGAGTCGATGATGTCCTCGACGATCAGGACGTGCTTGCCCTTGATGTCGGTGTCCAGGTCCTTGAGGATGCGGACCACGCCGGAGGACTGGGTGCCCGCGCCGTACGACGACACGGCCATCCAGTCCATCGTGACGGGGGTGGACAGCGCACGTGCCAGGTCCGCCATCACCATCACGGCGCCCTTCAGGACGCCGACGATGAGCAGCTCCTTGCCCGCGTACTCCGCGTCGATCTTCGCGGCCAGCTCGGCCAGCTTCGCATCGATCTCTTCTTTGGTGATGAGCACCGACTGAAGGTCGGAACCCATGTCCTTGTCGTCCACCCGTGCCACTTTCGCTCGGTTCGGTGTCATGAAGCCTCAGGAAGCATGAAGCCTCAGGAAGGCTGTCTTGCGACTCGTCCGGCCGGGCGGTCCCGCGCGGCTCAGCCCTGCCGGATGACCAGTTTGCCACCCTGCCGTCGCACACCCACCAGCCCGGGGAGGTCGATGGCCCCCTGGCCGCGCCAGGCGGTGATCAGCCGGTCGACCTCCTCGATGTGCCGGGCGAAGAGCGAACCCGCAGGTGAGCCCGCACGCAGCAGGGCCCGGCGGAGCACTCGGCGGCGTACCGCGGGAGGGAGCGCGTACAGCGCGGTCACGTCCAGCGCACCGGTGGCATCGGCCACACCGCGCTCGGCCTCGACGGCCCAGGAGTCCAGCGCGTCGGCGTCGTCGCGGGAGAGCTGCGCCGTACGGGCGAGGGCCTCGACGACGCCCTTGCCGAGCGCCTTCTCCAAGGCGGGCAGGCCCTCGTGGCGGAGCCGGGAGCGGGTGTAGGAGGGGTCGGTGTTGTGCGGGTCGTCCCACACGGGCAGCGACTGGATCAGGCATGCCTTGCGGGCGGTCTGCCGGTCGATCTCCAGGAAGGGGCGGCGGTAGCGGCCGTCGGCGCCGGAGACGGCGGCCATGCCGGACAGCGAGCGGGTGCCGGAGCCGCGGGCGAGGCCGAGGAGCACGGTCTCGGCCTGGTCGTCGCGGGTGTGGCCGAGGAGGACCGCGCTCGCGCCGTGCCGCCGGGCGGCGTCGTCCAGCGCGGCGTACCGGGCCTCGCGGGCGGCCGCTTCGGGGCCGCCGTCCCTGCCGACGCAGACGGTGACGGCCTCTGCCGGGTCCAGATGGAGCGACCGCATACGGAGGACGACCTCGGCGGCCCGGGTGTCGGAGCCATCCTGGAGGCCGTGGTCGACGGTGACGCCGCCGGCGCGGACGCCGAGGCGCGGGGCTTCGAAGGCGAGGGCCGAGGCGAGCGCCATGGAGTCGGCGCCGCCGGAGCAGGCGGCGAGCACCAGGGGCGGCGGGGCGTCGGGGCCGGACCGCCGGGTGTGGGACGTGAGGACGTCGTGGAGTACGCGGCGGACCGCCAAGCGTATTGCGGCGACCGCTGGATGGGGACCCATGTCCGTTTCCAATCGTTCAGCTGGGGGAGCCTCGGGCCGGACGGCGGCTGCCGTCCGGCCCACCAGGGAGCATCTCGGGGGCGAGCGCCGGGGGGATCGCCGGGCGATCCCCGGGGCGGTCACTCAGAGTGTCTCGATGGTGACAGAGATGAGCTGTTACCCGAGCATTGCACGCCTCTCCCCGGGCCACGGTCCCTCAGAAGGGTGATTGAGGGGGCGTTCTTCTGTCCTACGGCGCGCCCACGGCGCCCTGCCTTCCTACGGCGCACCGTCCGCCTTGCGGTGCACCCGCGCGACCCAGTCCGCCGGTTTGGCGATCTCCTGTTTGGTCGGGAGCGTGTTCGGCGAGGTCCACACGCGGTTGAAGCCGTCCATGCCGACCTCGTCGACGACGGCCCGTACGAAGCGCTCGCCGTCCCGGTACTGGCGCAGCTTGGCGTCCAGGCCCAGAAGCTTGCGCAGCGCCTGGTCCAGGCGCCCTGCGCCGCTCGCCCGGCGCTGCTGGAACTTCTCCCGGATCTCCGTCACCGAGGGCACGACCTGCGGGCCCACGCCGTCCATGACGTAGTCGGCGTGCCCCTCCAGCAGGGACATCACGGCGGTCAGCCGGCCGAGGATCTCGCGCTGCGCCTTGGTCTGCACGAGGTCGACCAGGCTGCGGCCGCCGTCGTCCTCGCCGGCCTCGCCCTCGGGCTTGGCCCCGGTCAGCGACTGGGCGGCCTCCCGCAGCCGTTCGAGGAGCGTGCCGGGGTCGATCTCGGTCTCGCCGAGGAACGACTGCACCTCGCCCTCGATGTGGTCGCGCAGCCAGGGCACCGCGGTGAACTGCGTGCGGTGCGTCTCTTCGTGCAGGCAGACCCACAGCCGGAAGTCGTGCGGGTCCACCTCCAGCTCGCGCTCGACGTGGACGATGTTCGGCGCGACGAGCAGCAGCCGGCCGCCGCGGGCGCCCGCTGGCAGGTCCTTGGTGGGCGGCGCGAAGGTCTCGTACTGGCCGAGCACGCGGGAGGCCAGGAAGGACAGCAGCATGCCCAGCTCGACGCCGGTCACCTTGCCGCCGACCGCGCCTATCACCGCGCCGCCGGGGAGCGAGGAGCGGCGCTCCTGCATCTTCTCCAGCAGCGGCTTCAGTACGGCGCGGAAGCCGGCGACGTTGGCGCGGATCCAGCCGGGCCGGTCGACCACCAGGACGGGGGTGTCGTGGCCCGCCGCGCCGCCCTCGCTCCCCGGTGGGGTCATGCGGGTGAACGCGCGCACGTGCTCCTCGGCGGCCTTCGCGTGCCTGCGCAGCTCGGCGACGACCGCGCGGGCCTCGTCGCGGCTCACCTCTGGGCCCGGCCGTACGAAGCGGGACGCGGTCGTCACCGCGAGATTCCAGTCGACCATCTCGGCACCACCGATGCTCGTCATGACTTCACGGTACGGGTGCGCTCGGCCCGGGGATAGCCGATTCGCGGCGCTCGACGGTGGCCGGCGCCGCATACGGGGGCGCGCACGCATCACCGGCAGCCGCAGTTGGCCACCGCCGAGGCGAGGCGGTCGAGGGACCGCTGCGCCCCGTACGCGTCGCTCGTGCCGTTGGTCATGAAGGCGAACGTCAGCAGCCGGCCGTCGGCGTCGACGACCGTGCCGGCGAGGGTGTTCACGCCGGTGAGGGTGCCGGTCTTGGCGCGTACGGCACCGGCGCCCGCCCGCTCGTCGGCGTACCGGGCCTCCAGGGTGCCGGTGAAGCCGGCGACGGGGAGGCCGGTGAGGATCGGGCGCAGCTCCGGGTGGTCGGGGGCAGCGGCGAGCAGCAGCACGTGGGACAGCAGGCCCGCGGAGACCCGGTCGTCGCGGTCCAGGCCGCTGCCGTCGTGGAAGACGGTCCGCGCCACAGGGAGGCGGAGCTGTTCGAGTGTGCGCTGTACGGCGTGGCCCGCACCCTTGAAGGTCGTCGGCGCTCCCGTGGCCACGGCCGTCTGGCGGGCCAGCTGCTCGGCGATGTCGTTGTCGCTGTGCGTGAGCATCCGCTCGACGATGACCGAGAGCGGGAGGGAGGGGGCCGCCGCGAGCCGGGTGGCCGTGCGGCGGGCCGCGGCGTCCCGGGGGGTCCCGGTGACCGCGATGCCGTGGGCGCGCAGGTCGGCGGCGAAGGCGCGGGCGGCCTCGGCGGAGGGGTCGGCGGCGCGGGGCGCGGTGCCGTGGCCGCTGGTGTCCAGGCGGGCCTCGTCGGCGGTGAGCGCGGTGACGGGGGCGAGGTTTTCGTTGGGGCCGATCGGGTGCTGCGGCGATCCCCTGTAGAGCGAGTCGTCGTAACCGAGGGTGACCTTCTTCGTGCCGCGCTTCTTGAGGGCGCGCGCGGTGTCGGCGGCGAGGTCGCCGAGGGCCGCGGGGCGCTGCGCGGCCGGAGTGCCGGCCCTGGGCGTACGGGCGGTGAGGGTCGGATCGCCGCCGCCGACCAGTACGACCCGGGGGGTGCCGTCCTTCGCCCGGCCGTCCTGCACGGCCTTCGTGGTGAAGCGGTGCTCGGGGCCGAGGGCGGTGAGGGCGGCCACGGCGGTACCGAGCTTGATCGTGGAGGCGGGGGTCGCGGTCCGGCCCGGGTGGCTGGCGAAGACCTCGCGGCCGGTGGCCACATCCACGACCGAGGCGGTCCGTACGGGACCCAGCTCGGGCGCCTTCAGCAGGGGCGCCAGGGCGTCCGCGAGGCCGCTGCCGGTCGGGGGCGGGGCGCCGTCGCCGCCGCCCTTCACGGGGGCGCCCAGGGCCGCCAGGACGGGCGCCGCGCCGGGAGCCGCGGGGCCGCCGTCGTGACGCTCACCACCTCGCCCGTCCCAGCGGGCCGCGCGGGCCCGTTCGGCCGTACGCTGACCGGAGTCCCACGGACCGGCCGCCGCCACCGCACCGGCCGCGACCGCGAGACCGGCGACGGCGGAGCCGGCCGTCACCTGCCACGTCCGTTTCCGCTGGGGCGGGGTCCGCCGCCACCACTGGCGGGCGAAGAACCACTCGTCGGCGGCGAACTGCGCGGTGCTCCGCCCCGCGCCGGCCGCCGTCCGTATGCAGGACCGGCCCCAGCCGCCCCACCTGACCTGCCACGACCTGGTCTCCGGCACTTTGGACCAGCCCCTTTCGCCACCACACACCTGCGTGGGGGACACTTAATCACCAGACGTATGTGTTGATCATGGAGGAGCCACCCGTGGAGTTCGACGTCACCATCGAGATCCCGAAGGGTTCGCGGAACAAGTACGAGGTGGACCACGAGACCGGTCGGATCCGCCTGGACCGTCGACTCTTCACCTCGACCAGCTACCCGGCCGACTACGGCTTCGTCGAGAACACCCTCGGCGAGGACGGCGACCCGCTGGACGCGCTGGTCATCCTGGACGAGCCGACCTTCCCGGGTTGCCTCATCAAGTGCCGCGCCATCGGCATGTTCCGCATGACCGACGAGGCCGGCGGCGACGACAAGCTGCTGTGCGTCCCGGCCTCGGACCCGCGCGTGGAGCACCTGCGCGACATCCACCACGTGTCGGAGTTCGACCGCCTGGAGATCCAGCACTTCTTCGAGGTCTACAAGGACCTGGAGCCGGGCAAGTCGGTCGAGGGCGCGAACTGGGTCGGCCGCACCGAGGCCGAGGCCGAGATCGAGGCCTCGTTCAAGCGCCTGGAGGCGCAGGGCGGCAAGCACTGAGCCTGACGGCTTCGTAGGCCGTACACACGTCGGGCGGGGCACCTGGTGCCCCGCCCGACGTGCATGCATCAGAAGCCCCGCGTCCGCTTCGCCGCGCGGCGGCTGGTGCCGTCCTCCGTGCTCGGGGCCTTGATGAAGAGGCGGGCCACCTCGCCACCGAGGTTCACGCCGACCGCGATGGCCAGGGCCAGCGAGATGGCCTTGATCAGCGAGGAGACGCCGGCGTCCAGGTTGCCCTGGGCGAAGTTGAGCAGCGCGAAGTACGTCGCGCTACCGGGGAGCAGCGGGCCGATGGCCGCCGTGACGTACGGCAGCGCGGACGCGTAGCGGTAGCGGGACAGCAGCTGGCCGAAGAGGCCGACCAGGCCGGCCGCGATCGTGGTGGCGACCACCGGGTGGACGCGGGCGTGCGAGAGCGCGCCGTATATCACCCAGGCCACGCCGCCGTTGAAGGTCGCGAACAGCACGGTGTGACGTTCCTGCTGGAGCAGGACACAGAAGGCCAGCGCCAGCAGCAGCGAGGCGATGATCTGGACCACCGGCTCGTCGAACGACCCCAGCGCCTCCTCCGGGTTCAGCGTGTGCGCGCTCAGCTGGACGCCGATGTACAGGACGCCGAGCACCCCGATGACGATGCCGACGATGAGGTAGCCGACCTCCAGCAGACGTGCGGCGGCGGTGATGTAGTAACCCGTCAGGCCGTCCTGCACGCCCGCCACCAGCGCCCGCCCCGGGATCAGCGCGAAGAGGCCACCGGTGATGACCGCCGACGCCTGCACTCCGGTGTGCGTCATGCTCAGCGTCACGCCCATCGCGGCGGGCGGCATCGCCGCGGCCACGAACTGGTAGAACTCCGGCAGCCCGCGCCCGGAGGCCAGCCACGCCAGCCGGTCGCCGAGCATGGACCCTATGGCGGCCGCGACGAAGACCGTCAGGCCACCGCCGACCAGCATGCTCGCGGCGCCGGACAGCAGGCCGGACGCCACGGTGAGCGCCCAGCTGGGGTACGGGTGGCGATTGCGCCGGATCTCGGCGAGGCCGCGGTACGCCTCCTCCAGGGTGATGCCGTCGGAGGTGATGTCGTCGACCAGCTGGAAGACCGCGGAGAGCCGGGTGTAGTCCACGCCGCGCCGGCGGACCGTGCGGCTGGCCGTCACCGGGTCGTCCACCAGCGAGGGCTGGTACGAGATCGACAGCAGCGTGAACGTGACCGTGGGCTCGACCCGTTCCAGGCCGTACGCGTGGGCGACGCCGAACATGGCCGCCTCGACGTCCTCGGCCCCCTCACCGCCGGCGAGCAGGATCTCGCCGATACGGAGCGTGAGGTCGAGCACGCGCGGCACGGCGGGCCCCGACTCGTCGGCGCGTTCGATCCGCTCCGGAGCCGGGCGCTCGGTGACCGGCATCCGCAGCATCGTGCGCATCCGGTCCTGCCAGGGGACGTCCTTGGTCAGGCTGACGACCGGTATGCCGTGCGGCGGGGTGAACGCGGGCCAGCCGGCCGGCGTGGTGGGCAGCTGGTGGGTGCCCGTGGTGGAGCCGTTGGTGCCGTCCGGCGAGCTGCCCGGGGGCGCGAAGGCGGACCCCTCCGGCTCGGCGGGCGCCTCGGCCCGCATTCCCTCCGGGAGAGCGAATTCCGAGGTGGGGTGCTCGTCCTCGGGCAGTGGGGGCTGGGGCACGCCGAGCGGCGAGGTGAACGCGCTCCGCGCTTCGTCCGATTGGGGTTTGCGGTCCTCGGGAGTCTCCGGGTCCGACGCCACTGCTTCTCGCTCCTCGTGCGCCTGCTGCGTCCGTCGTCAAAGCCACCATGCCTGATCGCCGCCCCTGGCGCGCGGGACGGGGGGTTCGCATGGTGGTGAATGGGGTGGGGAAAACCCGCCCTGGACGCCGCGAAGGCGCCCCTGGACCGCTCCGCGGCGACGCGGAACGGAAGGGGCGCCCAAGGGCGGTGCGGTACGGGGGGATGTGCTGCGCAGCCGGTCAGCGCTTGGCGTGGCGGCCGCGGCGGCCCTCGCCCGGAGGCTGCTGCTGATCCTGGGGGTGCGGCTGCTGCGACCCCTGCTGAGGGTGCTGCGACTGCGCATCATACTGCTCCGGCCCGCCGGGCTGCTGCGCGGGACGGCCGTACGGAGCGGGCCCGGACTGCCCGCCGTACGAGGGCTGCCGGTGCTGCTGCGGCTGCTGTCCGTAAGGCGCCTGCGGGGCCTGCGGAGCGTCCTGCCGGCCGTACGGGGACTGCTGCGCCCGAGGCGCCTGCTGCTCACCGTAGGAGGATGCCTGCTGCCCACCGTACGGGTCCTGCTGCCCGCCATAGGGGGCCTGATCCTGCCGCCCGTACGGCGACGGCTGCCCCTGGCTGTAGGGAGCCTGCCCCTGACTGTAGGGAGCCTGCCCCTGGCCGTACGGAGGCTGTCCCTGACCGTACGGGGCCTGCTCCTGGCCGTACGGGGACTGCTGCCGGCCGTACTGCGACCGGTCCTGCTGCGCGCCGTACGGAGACGGCTCGTGACCGCCCTGGCCGCGGCCATACGGGGCGCGCTCCTCGCCCTCGTGCGGGACGCGCGGCATCGGCTGAGTGGCGTCCGCCGGGCCGCCGGCGACCGGACCGGCCGGCGGCGGCGCGTCCTGGCCCGCGGCGCCCGCAACGCCCGCAGCGCCCTCGGCGGCCGCCTTCTTGGCCTTCTTGCGGCCGCGGAGGTACTCGATGGCGATCGGGACGACGGAGATCAGCACGATCAGGACGAGGATGGCCTCGATGTTCTTGTGCACGAACTCGATGCCGCCCAGCGCGGCGCCGAGCAGCGTCACGCCCGCGCCCCACAGGGCGCCGCCGATCACGTTGAAGACGAGGAACGAGCGGTAGTTCATCCGGCTCACGCCCGCGATGATCGGCGTGAACGTCCGCACGATCGGCACGAAGCGGGCCAGGATCAGCGACTTCGGGCCGTGCTTCTCGAAGAACTCGTGCGCCTTCTCGACGTTCTCCTGCTTGAACAGCTTGGAGTCGGGGCGCTTGAACAGCGAGGGCCCGACCTTCCGGCCGAAGAGATAGCCCGCCTGGTCGCCCAGCACCGCCGCGAGCACGACCAGCAGACACACCAGCCACAGCGGCTTGTCCAGCTTCCCTGCCGTGACCAGCAGGCCGGTCGTGAAGAGCAGGGAGTCGCCGGGCAGGAAGAAGCCGATCAGCAGACCGGACTCCGCGAAAACGATGACCAGAACGCCGATCAGGCCGAAGGTGCTGATCAGATAGTCCGGGTCCAGCCACTGGGGGCCGAGCGCGAGAGTGTTCACGGTGGGCAGGGCTCCTGGGTCGAGGGCGCCGGATCGGTCGGTACGCGGAAAGCGGGGTACAGGCGCAGTATGCGGCCCAAAGCTATCAACGCCTTGTGACGCCCCTTGGTTCCAGCTGTCCCGCCCGGCGCCGTCGCCCCCGGGGCGCCGGGCGGGACAGCGCCCCAGGCAGCGCCCCGGAGTCCCTCAGGAGCGACGGACCGCGTTCGCCAGCATCGCGTCCCGCATGTAGACCGCGAGCCCGGGCCTGATCGCCTCGTACGTGGCGGTGAACCGCTCGTCCGCGACGTACATCTCGCCGATGCAGGAGTGCATCTCGTACGAGCACTCGTAGTGGTGCCGCGAGATGAAGCGGCGGTGCTCCTCCGCGACGTCCGTCGCCGCCTCGGAGTCGGCCGGCACGCCCTGCGCCAGCAGCTCGCCCATCCGGTGGTGGAGCGCGTCGAAGTCCGCCGTCAGCCGCTTCCAGTCCTCCTTGGTGTACGTGGCGGCGCGGCGCTGCGACTCCTTGTACGCCTCCGTGTCGCCCCAACGGCGCTCGACCTCCTCCGCGTACTGGTCGGGGTCGTGGTCGCCGAAGACCTCGAACTTCTCCTCGGGGGTGAGATTGATGCCCATCCTGCGTGCCTCCATCGCTGTCTTCACGGCCGCGGCCATCTCCTGGAGCCGGGCGATCCGGTCGGTCAGCAGTACGTGCTGGCGCCGCAGGTGCTCCTGCGGATCGGCGTCCGGATCGTCCAGGAGGGCCGCGACCTCGTCGAGCGGAAAGCCGAGCTCCCGGTAGAACAGGACGCGCTGCAGCCGGTCGAGGTCGGCGTCGTCGTAGCGCCGGTGGCCCGCGTGGCTGCGCGCGCTCGGCGAGAGCAGTCCGATCTCGTCGTAGTGGTGCAGGGTGCGCACCGTGACGCCGGCGAACCCGGCGACCTGTCCCACGGAGTACGTCATCTCCGCTCCCTTCTCGGTACGCCTTCACGGTGCGTCCTCACGTCGCGTGAGGTGCAAGTCCGTATGCCGGAAAGCAGGTGAAGGGCGGATACATCCAATGGCATCCTGCGGCCATGCTGGGGATAACGGATCTTTCGACGTATCTCGCGGGTCTCGCGCTGATCATCCTGCTGCCGGGCCCGAACTCGCTGTACGTCGTCTCGGTCGCGGCGCGGCGCGGCCCGAAGGTGGCCTACCGTGCGGCGGCCGGCGTGCTGTGCGGCGACGCGGTACTGATGACGCTCTCGGCGGGCGGCGTGGCCTCCCTGCTGCAGGCCAGTCCGCTGGCCTTCGGGATCGTGAAGTTCGTCGGCGCGGGCTATCTGACCTGGCTGGCCATCGGGATGCTGCGCGGCGCGGTGGCACTGTGGCGCGGCCGGGAGGCCCGCAGGGCCGAGAAGGACGGGGAGGGCGCCTCGCCCGCGCGGCCCAAGGAGGAGACCGAGCGGCCGTACCGCCGCGCCCTCGTGGTCAGCCTGCTCAACCCGAAGGCGATCCTGTTCTTCATCTCCTTCTTCGTGCAGTTCGTCGACCCGCACTACGCGCACCAGACGCTGTCCTTCTTGGCGCTCGGCGCGTGGGCCCAGTTGTTCAGCTTCACGTACCTGTCGATCCTGATCTTCAGCGGTACGTATCTGGCCGCGACCTTCCGCAAGCGGCGCCGCCTCACCGCGGGCCTGACCGCGGGCGCCGGGGCCGCCTTCCTGGGCTTCGCGGCGAAGCTGTCGATGGCCGGTACGGGCTGACGCACCGGACCGGCCTCCTTCAGGCGCCGCCGGGGAACGGCGGCTTGTCCGCGAACGGGTTCGCCGTGCCCTCCGGCAGTACGCCCACGAAGGGCGCGCCCTCGCCCGCGAAGACGTAGGCGCCCCCTTCGATGCGGGCGATCAGGGAGCGGGCCCACTCCGCCCCGGTGTCCGCGGCGTGCACCCACATGTTCATGATCTCGCCGATGTGGCCGAGCTGCTCCGGGCCGTCCTCGGGGACGTAGTGGCCGGTGACCTCGGCGCGCCACGCCTCCAGGGCCCGTACCCGCTCCTTCAGCAGGGCCACCGCCTCCTGGCGCGGCAGGTCGACCATGAAGCCGATGCCGGCGCTCAGCACGTCGACCTTCTGGCCGTGCTGGGAGAGCGCGGCACGCAGCAGCGCGAAGTACTCCGCCTCTCCGGCGTCCGTCATCTCGTACTCCGTGCGCGGCGGCCCGCCGGCCGTGCTCGGCGCGGTCTCGTGCGCGCGCAGCAGTCCCTGCTTCGCCAGCTGCTTCAGCGCGTGGTAGATCGAGCCGGGCTTGGCGTTCGACCACTCGTGGGCGCCCCAGTACTCCAGATCGCTGCGCACCTGGTAGCCGTGCGTCCGGCCGTGCTGCCGCACGGCTCCCAGTACCAGCAGCCGGATCGCCGACATCGCCCGCGCTCTCCTCATCGCCCGGAGGTGACCTTGCGGGTCAGCACGCTACTGCCCGGCGCCACCCTCCTGGCGCAGCAGCTCCCGCTCCTCGTCGACCAGGACGAAGGCCGTCTTCCCGTCCAGGGACTCGCGGACGATGTCGGCGTGGCCCGCGTGCCGGGCGGTCTCCTCGATCAGGTGCAGCACCAGCCAGCGCATGGACTGCCGGGCCTCCGGCGGGTACCACGGCGCTTCGGGCAGCGGGAAGGTGTCGTCCAGGCTGGGCACCGAGCGGACGAACTCCTCCGTGCGCTTCGCCACCCCGTCCCAGTAGGCGAGCATGCCCGCGACCGACTCGCCCTCCTCCAGCTGGAAGCTGAGGTGCCAGGTGCTCTGGTCGCGGTGGATGGAGGGCGGCAGCTCCTGCGCGATCTCCAGCCAGCCCAGCTCGGTCTGCGCGACGTGCTTGAGCAGTCCGGACAGGGACAGCTCGCTGGCGCTGGGGCGGCGCGCGGCGGCTTCGTCGGTCAGGCCGAGCAGCGCGCGGCGGATTCCGCCGCGCTGCGCTTCCAGGAAGGCCAGCAGCGCGCCGCGCTCGTCACCCTTGTCCTCGGCAGGCACGTGAGTGGGCATGAGAGCCGCCTTTCGTCGCTTCATCGGTGCCGGGGTGTTCCCCGACACCGATGAAGCTACGGACCCTTGCGGTCAGGTCCTGTCCTCAAGGCAGGACCTGGCCGGAAATCGTCGGAGCCGGCAGTCCTCAGAACGGGAAGACCGTCCGCTCGTGCTGGATCGAGACCCACTTCTGGGTCGTGAACGCCTCCACCGTCGACTCGCCGTTCAGCCGCCCGACCCCGGACGCCTTCTCGCCGCCGAAGGCCACCAGCGGCTCATCGTGGACCGTGCTGTCGTTGATGTGGATCATGCCTGTCTCGATCTCCCGGGCCACCCGCGCGCCGCGCTCCACGTTGCCGGTGTGCACCGCGCCGCTCAGCCCGTACGGCGAGTCGTTGGCGAGCCGCACCGCCTCCTCCTCGCCGTCGAACGCGGCGAGCAGCACCACGGGCCCGAAGATCTCCTGCCCGTACAGCGCGGAGTCGGCAGGCAGGCCGGACAGCACCGTCGGCTCGACCAGGTTGCCCTGCGTACGGCCGCGCACCAGGGGCGTGGCGCCCTCGGCGACCGCCCGTTCCACCAGCGCGGTCAGTGCCTCGGCCTGGAAGCTGTTGATCAGCGGCCCGATGTGGGTTTCCGGGTCGCGCGGGTCGCCGGTCTTCAGCTTCCTGACCCGGGCCACGAACTTCTCGGTGAACTCCGCCTCGACCTTGCGGTCCACCAGGACGCGGTTGGCGGCCATGCAGACCTGGCCCTGGTACACGAAGCGGCTGAAGACCGCGGCGTCCACCGCGTAGTCGACGTCCGCGTCGTCCAGGACGATCAGCGCGCTGTTGCCGCTCAGTTCGAGGATGGCGCGCTTGAAGTGGCCCGCGGTGACCGCGGCGACGTGCCGGCCGACCTTGTCCGAGCCGGTGAAGGAGATGACCCGGGGCACCGGGTGCTCTATCAGCGCGTCGCCGATCTCGGCGATGTCCGTGACGAGGACGTTCAGCAGCCCGGCCGGCAGGCCCGCGTCCTCGAAGATCTTGGCTATCAGGCCACCGCCGACCACCGGGGTGTTCTGGTTGGGCTTGACGACGACGGCGTTGCCCAGGGCCAGCGCGAGCGCCACCGACTTCAGGGTGACCAGGAACGGGAAGTTGTACGGGCTGATCACGCCGATGACACCGACCGGGAGCCGGTAGACGCGGTTCTCCTTGCCCTCCACCGGGGACGGCACGATGCGCCCCTCCGTGCGGAGCGCGAGCTGTACGGCCTCGCGCAGGAACTCCTGCGCCGTGCGCACTTCGTAGGCCGCCTTGACGCGCGTGCCGCCGAGCTCGACGACGATCGCCTCGATGATCTCGTCCTCGCGCTCCTGGACGATGCGCAGCGCGTTCTCGATGATCAGCCGGCGGCTGTACGGATTGGTGCGCGCCCACGCGCGCTGCGCCCGCTCGGCAGCCCGGTACGCCTCGTCGACCTGGTCCACGCCCGCGACCGTGACCGACGCGAGCTTCTCCTGGTCGTACGGGTTGAAATCGATGATGTCCCACGAGCCGCTGCCGACCCGCCACTCACCGTCGATGTACTGGTAGGCCAGGTCTGAGAAGAAGGACATGGTCGTTCCTACTCTGTGCGGGCGCCTGTGGGGATGGCTGATCCGGCGTCATTCTACTGACGAGTCACGTCAGTTGGAGCAGGCCCCGAAGAAGATCCCGGGTGCGGGTCGGATCCAGGCTCTCCTCCTGGAGGCTGCTCATCACCCGCTCGTACTGCCCGACCTCCTCGGCCTTGTCCAGATACAGCGCGCTGGTGAGCTGCTCCAGATAGACGATGTCCGAGAGGTCGGACTCGGGGAAGCGCAGCATCGTGAAGGCGCCGCTCTCGCCCGCGTGCCCGCCGAAGTTGAAGGGCACGACCTGCAGCCGCACGTTCGGACGCTCCGAGATGTCGATGAGGTGCTGGAGCTGGCCGCGCATGACGGCGCGGTCGCCGTACGGGCGGCGCAGCGCGGCCTCGTCCAGTACGCAGTCGAACTGCGGCGCCCGTTCCGCGATCAGCAGCTTCTGGCGTTCCTGGCGCAGTGCGACGCGGCGGTCGATCTCGGCGAGGGGGGCGCCGCGCATGCCGCGGCTCACGACGGCGTGCGCGTACCCCTCCGTCTGCAGGAGCCCGTGCACGAACTGCACCTCGTAGGTGCGGATGTGCGAGGCGGCTCCCTCCAGTCCCACATATGTCTGGAACCAGCCGGGAAGGACATCGCCGTAACTGTGCCACCAGCCCGCCACGTTGGCCTCACGGGCCAGCCCGAGGAGGGAGTCGCGCTCGGCCTCGTCCCCGACGCCGTAGAGGGTCAGCAGGTCCGCCACGTCCCGCGCCTTAAAGCTCACCCGCCCCAGTTCCATACGGCTGATCTTCGATTCCGACGCGCGGATCGAGTAGCCGGCCGCCTCACGTGTTATCCCGCGGGACTCTCGCAGCCTCCGCAGCTGCGACCCCAGCAGGATGCGCCGCACCACAGATCCGCTCGACTCACTTGCGGTCACAACTTCGACCCTCCCGTGACCCACCCCGTCCAACAATGAGCGGCAGTCTGCCACGTTCGGGCTCCGTTGCGTGCTCAACCGGTTACGGATATGGGCCTGTTCTCGCGCCTTCGGCAAAGCCGGGCGCAAGAGTGCGTAGGAAGAATTACGCCCCTACGCCTACGGCCGTACACAAAGTGGACGTCTGCACGTGCATCTGCCCTTGCATCTGCCGTACGCATTCGGAACCATGGAGCTCGCACACATGCACGCTCGTGAAAGACCCGCGAGATCTGGGCACACCCGTCTGGATCGTGACGTCCGCGAACGCCAGGAGTGCCTCGCATGGGGACCAAGGTTTCGACCATGCTCGCGCCGTTATGGCAGGGGCTTCCGCCAGTCGACCCCGCAGCCATCTCCGGCTCCGTCACCTGGACCCTGCGACCGCAGTACGAATCGGTGCGCGGCGCCCGGCAGTTCACCCGCGAGACGCTGCAGCGCTGGAACATGGACGAGCTCTTCGACAGCGTCGCGCTCGTCGTGTCCGAGCTCGTCACCAACGCGCTGCGGCACGCGGGGCCCGAGCTGGACGACGTGGCGGACGGGCGCGCCTACGGGGCCGCCGACGACACCTCACCGAGACTCCACCTGATCCGCTGGGCGGGCCGGCTGGTCTGCGCGGTACGGGACGGCAGCGACGCCTCACCGGTCGAGGGCGAGGCGGACTTCTCCGCGGAGTCCGGGCGCGGGCTCTACCTGGTGGATTCCTTCAGCGACAGCTGGGGCTGGCACCGCCTGGAGGACGCCGCGCACGGCAAGGTCGTCTGGGCGCTCTTCCAGCTGCCGCAGGTACCGGCCCAGGCCACGGCTTCGGCCTCCCGGGCACAGGCGAGCTGACCCCGCTCCAGTACAGCTCACATGCACGTGCATATTCGTATGCGTGTGCGATACGCCCGAGGGGTCGGCCCGCCGACGCACCTGCGACCCACGCCTCGCGGTTCAGTCCCGTACGAGGTGGTCGAACTCCCCGTCCTTGACGCCGAGCAGCATGGCCTCGATCTCGGCCGGCGTATAGACGAGCGCGGGGCTGTCGGGGAAGCGGGAGTTGCGCACCGCCACGTCGCCGCCGGGCAGCTTCGCGAACTCCACGCACGTACCGTTGGAGTTGCTGTGCCGGCTCTTCTGCCACACCACTCCGTCGAGATCCGAAGCGGCCATGCCGTTGTACGCGTGGGGCACTGGTCTCTCCCGGTGAGAAATGGTGTCAACTGCCCGGGATCATAACTCTGTTCATGTGCCGATGCTCGGGCAGATGCACGTGCACGACAGCCTGTGGCCAGCCCGTCACAGCTCGTCGGGCCGTGCCCCGCCCGTCGAGCGCCTTCCCCACCGCCCCCTTCCCCATGCCCTGCGGCGTACGGTCAGCGGGAGGCGTACGGCAGCAGCGCCATCTCCCGGGCGTTCTTGATCGCCGCGGCGATCTGCCGCTGCTGCTGGGCAGAAACCCTGGTGATGCGGCGGCTGCGGATCTTCCCGCGGTCGGAGAGGAACTTCCGCAGCAGGTCGGTGTCCTTGTAGTCGACGTACGTGATCCCCGCCGCGTCGAGCGGGTTGGGGCGCGGCGCGCTCTTCTTGCGCGGGTCGGGACGACGGGGCATGGCAGGGGTTTCCTCACGAAATCAGGCCGTCGAAGACGACCGAGAATTGATGTAGATGCATGACACACGCGTAGCGCGGTCGGCGGACGCCGCCTACGGCACCGGGTCGAGCAGTTCGTCGAACGCGGTGGACAGTCGCCGCCAGTACTCCCGGCCGCGCGCGTACTCCGCGTCGGTGAGCAGGCAGGACTCCAGCAGCGCCGTCAGCCCCTCCCGGTCCAGGCCGGGCGAGGTGAACACCAGATGCTGCGCCCGGTCGCCGTGCTCGGGATCCCAGTCCAGCGCGGCGGCGGCCCGGCGCATCGGCGGCACCATCTCCCAGGCGGCGTCCGGCAGCGAGGCCAGCCACGGCCCGGTGTTCTCCACGCACAGCGCGCCGCCCGCCGCGTCCCAGGACAGCAGTGTGTCCGGGCGGTCGGCCAGCCAGAAGCGGCCCCGGCTGCGCGCGGCGGCACAGCACAGGTCCTCCAGCGCGGCGTGCAGCCGGCCGGGGTGGAACGGCCGCGTGCGGTGCCACACCAGGGTCGCGACGTCCGCCTCCTCGGCCTCCTGCGGCAGCAGCGCGCAGGCCGGGTGCTGGCGCGCCGCGGCCGCCGCGACGTCGAAGCCCGCCACGGCGGCGGCCGCCAGCTCGGGCGACTCCACCGCGATGCGCCGCGCCGTGGGGTGCAGCTGGTTCAGCAGGGCGAGGTCCGCCTCGTCCCCCGGCTCCTCGCCGGGCGCGACGACCAGCACCGGCGGGTACTCCAGCTGGCGCGCCCAGGTGTCCGCGACGGTCCGCTGGTCGGAGGCGGCGGCCGCGAGACCCGCCTCGGCGAGGTCGTCGCCGCAGCCCAAGTAAGGCAGCAGCAGGGCCGGATCGACGGCCGTCATGACGCCGGTCAGCGCGAGCGACTCGCCGCCGCAGGCGTCGATCACCTCGGCCATCGCCTTGGGCTCCACGGAGTCCCACAGCTCCACGACGGCCAGCCGGCACGTCCGGCCGTCCGCCAGCCGCTCCAGCTCGGGCACCAGGTCCTCGCGCAGCGCGCAGCACGCGCAGTCGTTGACCAGCGGCGCCTCGCCGCTGTCCAGCAGGCCGGTGCCGTCCCGCACGGTGCGCTGCACGACGCCGTCGGCGGCGGTGGCGAGGTCGTGGTGGAGGGCGACGCTGCCGGGGACGGTCCGCAGCAGCTGCTCGACGGCGGCCCCGCGGGCCTCCGCGTGCAGCCCGCCGACGATCACCACGGAGAGCCGGTCGCGGTCCATCAGCGGTCCCCGCGCTCACCGTCGGCCGCGCGCCGGCCGCCGACCGTCCGCGTGCCGAACCGGCGCTCGAAGCGCTCCACGCGCCCCGCGGTGTCCAGTACGCGCGCCGTGCCCGTGTAGAAGGGGTGGCTCGCCGACGAGATCTCCACGTCGATCACCGGGTACGTGTGCCCGTCCTCCCACTCGACCGTCTTCTCGCTGGTGGCGGTCGACCGGGTGAGGAAGGCGAAGTCGGCGGCCCGGTCGCGGAAGACGACGGGCCCGTACGCGGGGTGGATTCCAGGCTTCATGACGCTGCTCAGCGCTCCTCTCGGAAGTCGACGTGCCGGCCGGCGACCGGGTCGTACTTCTTCAGCACCAGCCGGTCGGGGTCGTTACGGCGGTTCTTGCGGGTGACGTACGTGTAGCCCGTGCCGGCGGTGGACCGGAGCTTGATCACGGGACGTAGTTCGTTGCGGGCCATACGGGCTACTATACAGAAACGACAGTCATTTTCATTAAGGACTCAGTAGGAGGTAGCTCACTTGTCCGCCCACTGCCAGCTGACCGGCCGCGCGCCGGCCTTCGGCAACACGATCTCCCACTCGCACCGGCGCACACCGCGCCGCTTCGACCCGAACATCCAGCGCAAGCGGTACTGGCTGCCCAGCGAGAACCGCTTCGTGCGCCTGCGGCTCAGCACGAAGGCGATCAAGACCGTCGACACCATCGGCGTCGAAGCCGCCGTCGCCCGTATCCGGGCCCGAGGGGAGCGCGTCTGACATGGCGAAGAAGAGCAAGATCGCGAAGAACGAGAAGCGCCGGGTCGTCGTCGCCCGTTACGCGGCCCGCCGGGCCGCACTGAAGGCGATCGTCCGCGACCCGAAGACGCCGGACGAGGAACGGCTGGGCGCCCAGCGCGAACTGGCCCGCCAGCCGCGCGACGCCAGCGCCACCCGCGTCCGCAACCGCGACAGCGTCGACGGCCGCCCGCGCGGCTACTTCCGCGCCTTCGGCCTCTCCCGCGTCCGCCTGCGCGAACAGGCCCACGCGGGCTACCTGCCGGGCGTCACGAAGTCGAGCTGGTAGACCGCCCGACGGCACCGGGGCCGGGGACCGCCGTTCACGCGCCCCCCGGCCCCGGTTTCCTCCCCGTACCCCTGTACGGGTCATACTGAGCGGAACGTCCGAATCCGTACCGCGCGTACGGGCGCGCGGCCGCGCCCCCACGGGAACGCACCCCAACGAGAGCGAGCCCCCATGTTCCGCAATGCCCTCGAGCCCTGGCACCTGGTGCTGATCCTCGCGGTCCTCGTCCTGCTCTTCGGCTCGAAGAAGCTCCCCGACATGGCCCGCGGCCTCGGCAAGTCGATGCGCATCCTGAAGTCCGAGACAAAGGCCCTGAAGTCCGACGCCCAGGACCGCCCCCAGCCCACACCGGAACAGTCGCGGACCGTCGGCCAGGAGTGACGCGCCGGGCTCAGAACTCGCTGGTGTCGAGTTCGAGGTGAGCTCGTCGACCAGCAGGACCGGACCGGGATCGTGCCAGAGCGCCTCGCTGTCGAAGCTGCCCTTCGGGGCGACGACGAGGTCGGGGATGACCTGATGAACGAGCACCTCCGGGAGGTTGTCACCCCCGGAGGAAGTCCTCCATCACGGTGGCCAAGGTCACCGGGGTTTCGTGCATCGGGTAGTGGCCCGTGGCCGGGAGGGTGATGAGGTCGGCGTTCGGGTACCAGGTCTGCCATGTCGCGCGCATGACGTCGGCGGTGAGGGCGAGGTCGTGTTCGCCGACGACGACGCGTACGGGGACGGGGTTGCCGCGTACCGCGTCCGAGAGGTCCAGGGTGTGCCAGCTGGCGAGGTAGCCGGCGTGCGCCTCTTTGCGGGAGGCCGCCATCGAGTGGCTGATCATCCGCTGTTGCCAGACCCGCCCCGTACGGTGGCCGGTCACCAGGTCGAGGATGGCCCGGCGCTTCTCGGGGTCCTCGGACGCCCCGTAGAAGAGGGCCTGCGTGGGCTCGTCCATCGGGTACGGCGCCGCCGGTACGGGCGCTAGGCCGAGCAGGCGGCTGACCCGCTCCGGCGCACGCACCAGCACCTGCTGGATCGCCTTGCCGCCCATGGAGTGCCCGACCAGCGCGAAGCGGTCCCAGCCGAGCTGGTCGGCGAGGGCCAGCACGTCGTCGGCGATCTCGGGGAGGTCGTAGCGGCCGGGGACGTCCTTGCGGTCGCCGTAACCGCGGTAGTCCAGGAACGCGTACGTGAAGTCCTCGGTGTCCAGGTAGTCCAGGATCGCGCCCCAGCCCGCGCAGGTGGCGAACCAGTCGTGCAGCACGATCACATGGCGCGGCCCGGAGCCGATGAGGCGGTGGGCGACGGTCTGCTCGGATCCGGTCATGCGGCGGCTCCCTCTTCGGTGTCCGGCCCCCCGGGCCTCGTGAGCGTATGGTCCCGCCGTCCGGAGGTGTGGGAACAGAGGCGGGACACGGCGAACATCATTGCCACCGCCGTGACTTGCGGTGCCGGACGATTGTCAGTGGCGTGCGGTGCAATGGGCGCATGAACCGAACTCTCAGAGTGCGTCACGACCAGGTGCTGGCCTGGCGGCTGCGGCAGCAGAGCCTCGTGCCGCGCGGTGCCGCGTCCGTCGCGGAGCTCGCCGGGCGGCTGGCCGGGGTGCAGGCCCAGGTCGCCTCGTCCGCCGAGCTGGCGGTCGCCACCCGCCGGAGCGCCCCGGTGCCGGGCGCCGTCGACGCCGCGCTCGCGGACCGCTCGGTGATCAAGACCTGGGCCATGCGCGGCACGCTCCACGTGCTGCCCGCGCCGCAGGCCGGTGCGTATCTCTCCCTGCTCGGCGCGGCGCGGACGTGGGAGAAGCCGTCCTGGCAGAAGGCGTTCGGGATGAGCCCGCAGCAGCTGGCGGCGCTGGGCGAGGCGGTCGACGAGACGCTGGACGGGCGGCAGCTGACGCGCGAGGAGCTGGTGGCGGCCGTGTGCTCCCGCAAGGAGCTCGGCGGCCTCAGCGAGCAGCTGTCCTCGGGCTGGAGCGCGCTCCTCAAGCCGCTGGCGTGGGGCGGCCGGCTGTGCCACGGCACGCCCCGGGGGCGGAACATCACGTTCGCCGCGCCGCGCTCCTGGGTGCCGGACTGGGGCGGCATACCGGATCCCGAGGAGGCGTCCGGGGCGGTGATCTCCGCGTACCTGGGGGCGCACGGCCCGGCGACGCCCACCGCCTTCGACACGTGGCTGCTGCGCGGCGCGACCCGCAGGGCGACGCTGCGCGGCTGGTTCGCGGCGCTCGGTGACGCGCTCACGCCGGTCGAGGTGGACGGCGAGCCCGGTGCGTACGTCCGCAGCGAGGACGCCGACGCGCTGGCGGCCGCGCGGCCCTCCCGCGAGGTGCGGCTGCTGGCCGGCTTCGACCAGTACGTCCTGGGGCCTGGCACCGCCGACAGCCGCCTGGTCCCGGCCCACCACAGGAAGGCCGTGAGCCGTGCGGCCGGGTGGATCTCCCCCGTCGTCGTGCACGGCGGCCGGGTCGCGGGCGTCTGGGCCTTCACGGACACGGCCGTACAGGTCAGTCTCTTCAAGGACCACGTGGCGGAGCACGGCCCGGTGCCGGACGAGGGCCTGGCGGCCGAGGCGGCCCACCTGGCCCGCTGCACGGGCCACGACCGCCCGATATCGATACAGGAGATCTGACGGCGGGGGGACGACGGGGGCCGGACGAGGCGCCGCCACGGCCGGAATGTCGTACCCCGGTGCGAAACTCGAACCATGCGGTGGGTGGTGGGCGGATCGGCGAGCGGGGGTGTGCGGCTGTGTGCGGTGGACGGGGCGGGAGCGGCTGTCGGTGCGGTCGCCGAGGAGCCGGATCTGATCACGGCGGTGCGGGCGCGGCCGGACGTGGAGCGCTGGGTGTGGCGGTCCACGGCGGAGTCGTACCGCAAGCTGCTCGCGGCCGGGGTGCGGGTCGAGCGGTGTTACGACGTCGAGGCCGCCGAGGCGCTGCTGATCGGGCACGAGGAGGGCCAGTCGGGCCAGCCGCGGTCGCTCGCGGCGGCCTGGGCGCGGCTGCACGGTCTGCCGGTGCCGGACGACCCGCCCGTGCGTACCGCGGAGACGCAGCCCTCGCTCTTCGAGCCGGGCCCGGCCCCGCTGCCGCCGGGCACGGACGAGTTCACGGCGCTGCGGGAGGTGTACGCGGGCCAGCTGGCGCGTACGGAGAAGACCGAGCGGCCGGAGCGGACGCGGCTGCTGCTCGCGTCGGAGTCGGCCGGGATGCTGGTCGCCGCCGAGATGCACCGGGCGGGGGTGCCCTGGCGCGCGGACGTGCACCGCGCGCTGCTGGACGGGCTGCTCGGCGAGCGCTATGGGCGCGGCCTGGAGCCGCAGCGGCTGGCCGAGCTGGCGGACGAGGTGTCCCGCGCGTTCGGGGAGGGCGTGCGGGTCCGTCCCGACCTGCCGGCCGACATCATCCGGGCCTTCGACCGGGCCGGCATCAAGCTGGCCTCCACCCGCAAGTGGGAGCTGCTCCGCATCGACCACCCGGCCGTCGCCCCGCTCCTGGAGTACAAGCGGCTCTACCGCCTGCACACTGCGCACGGCTGGTCCTGGCTCCAGCAGTGGGTGCACGAGGGCCGGTTCCGCCCGGAGTATCTTCCCGGCGGCACGGTCTCCGGGCGCTGGACCACCAACGGCGGCGGCGCGCTGCAGGTCCCCAAGGTGATCCGGCGGGCAGTGGTCGCGGACCCCGGCTGGCGGCTGGTGGTCGCGGACGCCGACCAGATGGAGCCGCGGGTGCTGGCGGCCGTCTCCCGGGACCGCGGCCTGATGGAGGTCGCGGGCAGCGGCCGGGACCTGTACGCCGACCTGGCGGCCCGCGCCTTCGGCGGCGACCGCGCGCAGGCCAAGCTCGCGTTGCTCGGCGCGATCTACGGCCAGACCTCGGGCGACGCGCTCAAGCACATGGCGGACCTGCGCCGCCGGTATCCGGCCGCGGTGGCGTACGTGGACGACGCGGCGCGGGCGGGCGAGGAGGGCCGCCTCGTGCGCACGTGGCTGGGCCGGACCAGCCCGCCCGCCTCGGTGGTTCCGCCCGACGAGGCGGGCCTGCCTCAGGAGGAGGCCCCGCCCTCGTACGGCAGCACGGCGGGCACCCGGGCCCGCGGCCGCTTCACGCGCAACTTCGTCGTGCAGGGCAGCGCCGCCGACTGGGCGCTGCTCGTACTGGCCGCGCTCCGCCAATCGCTGCACGAAGCCGGGATGCGCGCCGAGCTGGTCTTCTTCCAGCACGACGAGGTGATCGTGCACTGCCCCGAGGAGGAGGCGCCCGCGGTGGCGCAGGCCATCGCCGCGGCCGCCGACCTGGCGGGCCGCCTCGCCTTCGGCCCCACCCCGGTCCGCTTCCCCTTCACCACGGCGGTGGTGGAGTGCTACGCGGACGCGAAGTGAGCTGAGCCGCGGCGAGTTGTCGTACGGCGTCGTACAAGCACGCCCGGACCAGTCGTACGCGCACGCCCGGACCGGTCGTACGGGCAGCCCGGACCAGGGGAAGACGCCCGTACAGGCTCTAAACTCCGAGGAGGCCCCGGTGCGGTCGGCCGGGCCGTGAGGACGTGGATGACCGCCATCCGGGAGAGGACGAGCGTTGACCGGTACCGAAGGGACAGCCGACGGCACTGCCGAGGGGACCCCTGACGCCGCGCCCCCGGCCGACGACGCCGCGCCCCCGGCCGACGACGCCGCGCCCCCGTCCGGCGACGCCGCCTCCCCGGCCAAGCTCGGCCCCAAGGACCGCCGGAAGCGGATCGCGGACCGGGTGCTCGCCGAGGGCCAGGTCAGCATCGAGGACCTGGTCCAGGAGCTGGCCGTCAGCCAGATGACCATCCACCGCGACCTGGACACCCTCGAACACCAGGGCTGGCTCCGTAAGGTCCGCGGCGGCGCCACGGCCGCGCCCAACGCCCTCTTCGAGTCCAACGCGCGCTGGCGCGGCAGCGAACACGTCGCGGCGAAGGAAGCCATCTGCGCCGCGGCGCTGGCCATAGCGGAGCCCGGCCAGGCGGTGATCATCGACGACTCCAGTACGGCGCTGCCGCTGGCCCGGTCGCTCTCCGGACGCGGCGCGTACACCGTGATCACCAACTCCCTGCAGGTGATCAACGAGCTGGCGGACGAGCCCGACATCCGGGTGATCGCGCTGGGCGGCGAGTACCACGCCGCGTTCAACGCCTTCCTCGGCATGTCCACCGCCGACATCGCGCGCAGCTTCCGCGCCGATGTCGCCTTCCTGTCCACCTCCGCCGTCGACAACGGCCACTGCTACCACCAGGCCCAGGAGAACGTCCTGGTCAAGCGGGCCCTGATGGCGGCGGCCCGGCGCAAGGTGCTGCTCGTGGACCACTCCAAGTTCAGCCGCCAGGCGCTGTACGAGCTGGCTCCGCTGGCCGACTTCGATCTCGTCATCTCCGACCAGGATCTTCCGCAGGAGGAGCAGGAGGCGCTTCAATCGCTGGGTGTGCGCTACGAATTGGTGGCGACGACCGGCGGCTGAGGCGGAGGCGTGAGCATGAGCGAGCTGGAGCGGATCAACCCACCGCAGTTGTCCCCGCCGACCGGCTTCAGTCACGCCGTGCGGGCCGCCTCGGGCACGCTCGTCCTGCTCGCCGGGCAGACCGCGCTGGACGGCGCAGGACGGATCGTCGGCACGGGCGTCGTCGAGCAGTTCGAGCAGGCGCTGACGAATCTGCTGGCCGCCGCCGAGGCGGCCGGCGCGGGCCCCGCCGACCTGGCCAAGCTGACGGTGTACGCGGTGGACGTGGCCGACTACCGCCGCAACGCCGCCGCCATCGGCCGGGTCTGGAAGCGGCTGGCCGGCGGCGACTATCCGGCGATGGCCGTGATCGGCGCGACGCGGCTGTGGGACGAGGCCGCGCTCGTCGAGATCGAGGGTATCGCGGTGGTGTCCTGAAGGGCGGCCGGGCGACAGCGCCCGAGCGGCCGGCGCCCGGCTACTCCCCGTAGATCTCCGCCAGTGCCTTCACGTCCTCCTCGCTGAGCCGTATGCGGAAGTGCTCCGCCGCCACGTCCGGCAGTTCGGCCGCCGTCACCTGCCGCTTCTCCGACGAGAAGTCCGGCCCGGTCAGCGTCAGCTCGCTGCCGATGAGCGTGCGCCGCAGGTCGGGCCCTGGCCGCTGGAGCACCAGGCGCCGCACGAACGGCGAGTGCGGGTGCGTGGCGATGTAGTGGTGGAAGACGGCGTAGTCGGCCGGACAACGCGGCTCCTCGGTGAAGGAGTACAGGTCGAACCAGCCCTCCGGGTGCAGCGAGCGCAGCACCCAGGTGCCGACCGGGCCCGTCTCCTCCCGTACCACTCCGAAGGTCCAGCCGCCCTGCCGCTCCTCGTGCCCCGCGCGCAGCGGCAGCGGCGCGAGCAGGCCCTCGCCGCCGAAGCCGACGTCGGTGATCCAGTCTTCGCCGTCCAGCCGCACCTTCAGCAGCGCGTGCGTGGTCGGGCGGAGCTTGTCCTCGCCCATCCGGATGCGGGCGCCGAGCCCGGAGACGGCGAAGCCGAGCCGCTCCAGGGCGGCGGCGAAGAGGAGGTTCTGCTCGTAGCAGTAGCCGCCGCGGCCGCGTACGACGAGCTTGTCCTGGAGGCTCGGCAGGTCCAGCGGGAGGCCGCGGCCCAGCAGCACGTCGATGTTCTCGAAGCCGATGGCCGCCGTGTGGCCGGCCTGGAGGGCACGCAGCGTGGCGAGCGTCGGCGTGCGGTCCCCCGCGTACCCGATGCGCCGCAGGTAGCCGTCCAGGTCCAGCTGTTCCCCGGACCAGCCCGAATCCGACATGCCGCCGCCTCCGTACGCAAGAGAGAGGCCCGGTCCGCTGTACGGACCGGGCCCCTCCAGGATCGCACAGACGTTCTGTGCGCTCAGCGCGTCACTTCCGGTGGCGGGCCACCTCCGCGGCGTCCTTCTTGAACGCCCAGGCCATCTTGGGCTCCATCGCGAACCGGAAGATCCGTTGCACGGGTGGCGTGCAGAGCAGCGTGATGATCGTGCCCGCGATCAGCGTCAGCGCGATCGCGCCGAGCGGGGTGTGCATCCAGTGGGCGTCGTACCAGTCCCAGAAGCGCGACCCCTTGGCCAGGAAGCCGTGCAGCAGGTAGCCGTACAGGGTGCCGGCGCCGAGTGCGGTGAACCACATGTGACGGCCCGGGACCCAGGCGAAGAAGCACGCCACCAGGACGAGCGAGCAGCCGAACATCGCCAGCGTCATGACCGCGCCGGACCACCACGGCGCCGCCATCTCCTGGGCGCTGTCGCGGTGGTAGAACCACGCGGCGTTCATCCGGGGCGCCGCCCAGTACGCGAAGACCAGCGCGCTCGCGAAGACCGGCACGGCCAGGATGCGCGCCCGCTTGTTGCGCACCAGCAGGAAGTGCTCGGGCTTCAGGCACAGGCCGATGACGAAGAACGGCAGGAACTGCAGCACCCGCTGGAGGTCCAGGTCGTCGCCGATGTCCGGCGAGACGGACGCCAGTACGGCGATGGCGAGCGCGAGCGGCACGGGCCAGCGCACGATCTTCCACAGCGGCGTGGTGAGCCGCCAGATGAAGAGCGCGACCAGGAACCATGTCAGGTACCAGGGGTCCAGCAGGCTGATGGGGTAGCCGGGGTCGTCGTCCGCCACCCGCTTGAACAGCGTGTACGCCGTCTCGAAGAGGATGTACGGCACGGCGACGCCGGTGATCAGCCGCTGCAGCCGGTCCTTGCGCATGTCGAAACTGCGCGAGAAGTAGCCGGAGATGATGATGAAGGCCGGCATGTGGAAGGCGTACACCGTGATGTACAGCGCCGCCGCCGACCGGCTGCCGTCCCGCAGCGGTTCCCACGAGTGACCCATGGCCACCAGCACGATCGCCAGGTACTTGGCGTTGTCGAAGAAGGCGTCCCGCTGCTTGCCGTTCTTCGGCGCCTCGGCGCGCTTCCGGCCGGCCTGCCGCGCTCCGCCCGTTGCCGCGGCGTCCGGGGCCGCCGGCTGCGGTGCGGTCCGCGTGGGCGGGAGAGGGGTGCGCCGCTCACTGTGCGGCTGCGCGAGATTGTTCATGTCCCCTCCCCCAGGCAACCCAGGGAGAGCATTCTCCGTCTTACCGGAATTGCGGGGAGCGAGGCAGCTGAGAACATCAGAGGCACCCTAGCCCGGCACACCGAATCCCGTAAATCGTCTCCTCACATGCTTCACATGCCAGGTACGTCACACGGCAACCGGTGCGGCGAAGGTGAGCACGAAGGCCCAGGTCAGAGGATCACGCCGTCGACGCTGTAGGCCGAGAACGCCCGCTTGGCCTGACCGACCGAGACGCCCCAAGTGTGCACCTCCATGCGGTCGGCGTGCGGTCCCCACAGGCTCTGCACAGCGGACACATAGGCCGAACTCAGGTCCTTGTACGGCGGATTGATCCAGTCGGCGAACCGGGCGTACTCCGGAAGCCGCGCGCGGCTCGGCGTGCCGAGCACCGCTGTACGGACGTCCGGCTGCAGGGCGTGCACGCGGCGGACGGCGGCGACGCCGAAGCTCTGGACGACGAGCCCGTCCAACACGTGCGTCGCGTCCAGCCACCCGGACGACCGCAACTGGGCGAGGATCTGCTTCTCGATGCCCGGGTACTTCTCCGGGTTCTTGATCTCCAGCAGGAGGTGCTGGTCGTTGCGGTCCACCCGGTTCAAGTACGCGGCGAGGGTGGGCACCCGCTCCCCCGCGAACTTCTTGCCGAACCAGCTCCCCGCGTCCAGCTTGGCGATCTCGGCCGCGGTGAAGTCCCCCACCCGCCACGGCGCCCGGTCGGGATAGACCTTCTCGACGTTGGTGGTGCGCTTGAGCGTGGCGTCGTGGATGACGACCAACTTGCCGTCCTTGGTGCGCTGCACGTCGTTCTCGACCCACTCGACGTCGCGCCGGTCGGCCTCGTCGACCGCGGCGAGGGTGTTCTCCGGGGCGTACTTGGCGGCGCCCCGGTGCGCGATGACCGTGGGGCCGTCGAGCGGCAGCCCCTTCTGGGCGGAGACCAGCCGGACCGGGGCCGGCGGGGCCGCGACACCACCGCCCGGGACACCCGCGTCGGCGGCGAGCACCGCCGCGAAAAGAAGGACGAGACCGGCTGCGGCGCTGCGGACGGCGCTTCGGAGCATGGGACCTCCTGGACGCTGGCGGCGGGCCCCGTGTGCCGACCGGAGCAGACCGCCCACCCCTGCCAGGTACCGGAGCCCATGACAACTCCCACCACAATTGCACCAGTTTATCCGTTTTCCTATTCGTGTGCGCCAGGCGGGCTAAGCGGACCCGGTGCAATCAGGCCACGGGCGGCGCGACAAGGGAGGAATACGAGGGGTAATTCACTGGCCATGGATTTACCGCGCAGGGCCACCACAGGGCCCACCACGTCACACGAGAGTGCGCAACTCCGCCAGCACATCGGCGTCCGTGCCGTCCAGCGCCGCCAGCGACAGCCGCCACTGCTCGTCCGACTCCGCCGCGCGCCCGAGGGTGCGCAGAACGTGTCCGTACTCGTACCGCGCCTTGCCCGCGGTGTACGCGTCACCGCGCAGCTCGGCCAGGTCCAGCAGCGTCGCGCACTCCCGCGCGGCCCGCTCCGCCCGCGCCAGCGTGCGCAGCGCGCGGATCAGCCCGAGGCGGCTCTCGGAGACGGTGTGCCAGTCGGTGGAGTCCTCCAGGGAGCGCAGCGCCTCCTCGAACTGGCCGACCGCGGCCTCCGGTTCGCCGAGCGTGAGATAGGCGCACCCGATGTTGCAGCGCGCCGTCTGCTGCAACCGTGCGCTCTCCAGCCGCACGCCCGCCTCCAGGCTGCGCCGGTGGTACTCGATGGCCTTGCGCGCGTCCGTCAGCTCGTAGAGGTTGCCCAGGTGGCTCAGGCAGATCGCCACCGCGTGGTCGTCGCCCAGCCGGTGCGCGTACGCCAGCGCCTCCTCCTGCGCCGCCGCCGACTCCTCGGCCCGCCCCAGTACGTACAGGAGCAGCCCCCGGTTGCTGAGCACCCGCTGCAGCCACTCGTCGTCGCCCAGCAGCCGCCACCTGGCGATCGCGTCGTCGATCAGCACGAGCGCCTTCTCGTAGCGCCCCGACATGTAGTACGCGCTGGCCAGGTCGCTCATCGCGACCACCTCGGCGGCCGCGTCCCCGGACTCGCGCGCCCCGGCCCGCGCCAGGTCGCTCAGATCGGCCAATTCCTGTGTGCGCCCGCGCCGTTGCAGATAGGGCACGAGCATCCGTACCAGCGTCACCGCCGCGTCCCTGCCGTACGCGGTACGCACGTGCCGCGCCACCAGACCGCTCATGACGGCCAGTTCGCGGTCGCCCCAGCCGAACGCCTCCTCCGTGTCCGCGAACGGCGCCGCCGCCTCCTTCGGCTCGCCCGCCAGCCGCAGCGCCTGGAAGGGCGACGGCGGCAGGAAGACCCGTACGGACTGCGCGGCGCGGGCGGCGAACCACTCCACGCCGCGCCGCGCCGCCGCCTCCCGCTCCGCCGCGCCCTCGTGCCGCGCCGCCAGCTCCCGCGCGAAGTCCCGCACCAGGTCGTGCGGCGCGTACCGGCCGAACGCCACCTCCTCCAGCAGCGCCACGTCCACCAGCCGGTCCAGCGCGGCGCCGGCCCGCCGGGTGCCCGCGTCCATCAGCCGGGCCGCCAGCTCCGTCTCGTACTCGGGCAGGTCCAGCGCGCCCATCCGGCGCAGCGCCAGCGCCGCGTCCCGGTCGGCCGGCCGCTCCGACGCCACCAGCGCGTCGTACGCGACGGCCAGCGAGCGCCGCACGCTCAGGTCGTCGTACTCCAGGTGATCGAGGCGCCCGTCCTGCCCGTCCAGCAGCTCCACCAGCGCCTCCACGGTCAGCGCGCGGCGGGCCGCGAGCCGGGCCGCGACCACCCGCAGCGCCAGCGGCAGCTGCCCGCACAGCTCCGCAAGCCGACGCGCCGCCGGGCTGCCCGCCGGCACCCGGCCGTGCCCCGACACCCGGCTGATCAGGTCCACGCTGTCCCGCTCGGCGAGCCTGGCCAGCGGGAGGTGCACCGCGCCGTCCAGCGCGGCCAGCGGCGACCGGCTGGTGACCAGCACCGCGCAGCCGGGGCCCGCCGGGAGCAGCGGCCGCACCTGGGCCGCGCCGGCCGCGTCGTCGAGGACGAGGAGGGTACGGGCCCCGGCGAGGGTCGAGCGGAGCAGCGCCGAGGCGGCGTCCACCTCGTCCGGTACCCGCCCGCTCGGCACCCCGAGGTCGCGCAGCAGCACCTCCAGCGCCTGGAGCGCGCTCATGGGCGCGACGCCGGGGTTGGCGCCGTGCAGATTGAGGAAGAGCTGTCCGTCCGGGTACTGCTCGCGCAGCCCATGGGCGACGTGCACGGCCAGCGCGCTCTTCCCGACGCCCGCCATGCCGCTGAGCACGGCGGTCGCGGCCCGGCCGCCACGCGGCGCCAACGCGTCGTACAGCGCGGCGACCTGCTCGTCGCGCCCGAGGAAGGGGGCGGGCGGGGGCGGGAGTTGGGCGGGACGGTGGGCGGGGCTGGGTTCCGTGGCGGTGGTGGTCTCTGGGTCCGTAGGGGTGGCGGGCGCCGGTTCTGTCGGGGTGGCGGGCTGCGGTTCGGTCCGGGTGGCGGCCCCTACGGGAGCGCCTCGGGTGACGCCTTCGGGGACGCCCTCGGCGGTGTTCTCGGCGGTGCCCTCGGGCGTGTTCCTCCCGGTCGGCTCCGGGTCCTCCCGCAGCACCTCCTGGAGCGCCTCCTGGACCGCCGCGCCCGGCTCGACGCCGAGGTCGTCCACCAGCCGCCGGCGCAGCGCCTGGAAGGCCGCGAGCGCCTCCGCCTGCCGGCCCGTCCTGCGCAGTACCAGCATCAGTTGCCGGTGGAAGCCCTCGCGCAACGGGTGCTCGGCGGTGAGCCGGTACAGCTCGGGGGCCAGCCCACCGGGCCGCCCGAGCCGCAGCTCGGCGTCGTACCGCCACTCCAGCAACTGGAGCCGTTCCTCCTCCAGTTGCTGGACGAACGGCTGGGCGGCCAGCGCGTCGGACACCTCGACCGGCAGCCCGTCCAGTGGGCGGCCGCGCCACAGTGCGGACGCCGTGGCGGCCTCACCGAGCACCGCGGCCCAGTCCGCACGGGCGTAGGCCTCCCGGGCACGCCGTACGGCGGCGGTGAATTCGGTGCTGTCCAGCTCCCCCGCCCCGACCCGCAGCAGATAGCCGGGGGCCACCGAGCCGATCCGGCCGTCGCCGTCCGCGCCGAGCGTCCGGCGCAGCCGCGTGACGTGGTTGTAGAGCGAGGCGTTGGCCGAGGCGGGCGCGTGCCCGCCCCAGAGCGCTTCCTTGAGTACGTCGACCGGTACGACGCGGTTCGCGCGCAACAGCAGGGCGGCCAGCAGCGCCTGTCCCTTCGCGCTGCTGAGGGGGCGGGCCCCGCCCGCGCCGTCGTGCACCGTCAGCGGGCCCAACAGGCCGAACCGCATGTTGCTCCTCCGTACAGGCCGACCCGTTGGCCACATGGTTGGGCACATGTTAGTCAGCCGTTGGACCGGTCCGATGAGATCGTCACATCGGATCCGGCCCGTCGGTGCGCCGGCGCGCACACCGCCCGTCGGGGGAGCGCAACCGCCGAGCCGGATCCGGAGCCACGTACCGCTGTCGGCCGTCCAGGGGCCCTGAGGTTTTGGTGGCCGCCGAAGAGTGACAGGCTCTGGGGGACCGGTCAGGGACGACAGGGAGCCACGCTTGGAGAGCGACCAGAGCGGCAGCGGCGGCGACGAGGGGCGCGGCGACGCCGGCCGCGACGGGGAGTGCGGTGACGGCGGGCGTGGGGGCGCCCGCGACGGCGCCGCGGACGAGGCCGTACGGCGGCGGGCCGTCGCCCTCGTCCAGCGCATCCTGGACGGCGCGTACGACGGCGAGACCGAGCTCTACGCCCATCTGGACTGGCTGGAGCAGGCCCTGCGATGCCGTTACGTCAGCGACTTGATCTTCTGGCCCGACGTGCCGCCCACCGCCCAGGAGGTCGTGCGGCAGGCGCTCGCCTTCGGACCGGCCATCCCGCGGCCGCGCGACTGCCCGCCGGACCGCACGAACGCCGCTCGCTGAGCGCCACCCGCTGAGCGCCGCCCGGCGCCGCCCTCACAGCGGGTGCGAGGCGGACACCGGACGCGGCGCGACGGGCACCCTGCCCCTGCGCACCATCGAGGGCGGCACCACGGCGGGCAGCCGCCCGCCGGACGGGCCACCGGGGCGGCCGGGGCCTCCCGGGCCGGGGCCCGGACCGCCGGGCCCCTGGCCGGTGCCGCACACCGTCTCGTCGTGCGGCCACAGGGCGGCGGGCCGCCGGACGGTGCCCGCCCGCCATTCGGCCAGCAGCCGGTCATAGATCGGGGTCGGCTCCATCGCGGGGCGCGGCACGACTCCCGGGCGCTGTCTGTCGAGAAAGAGCTCCACGCCGGGATTCAACTCGGACCCATGGCCCCGGGTTGCGGCTCGCACCCGTACCGGGTACGGAATACGCCTGCACCGGGGACGGTGTGAAGATACGTTCCCTCAGCCGTACGAGCGCGCCTCCGAAACGGGAGGCGGGACGGTGCCGGAGGGTGAAGGACGGCACCGCCCCGCGAAGGCCCACGCATCACGGCCAGTGACACGTTCCGCCACACCCAGTGCAACGCCGCCGCGGGCCGGGAGGTAATGACTCCGGGCCCGGTGCCACCCGGCCGTGCGCCCCGGCGGGGGGCGGACGCCACACCACCACACCCACCCGGGCCACCCGAACACGCGTCCACACCGCCCACAACGGCCGCAGCACCCCCATCCTCGCTGCTCAGGGCGAAAGAGCAGGTCAGACAATGCGACCGCAACCGGCGGCTACTGACGGCGCGTTGCCGATGAATTGCGCGTCGTGACGGGCCTTTGCACCGTGACGGTATCTCGGCGTTCCCCCGACGCACCGCTCGGCGGTACCGCTCGACGGCACCGCCGCGCCGACCACCGGCCGCTCCTCCCGGTCACCCGAAAGGACCACCATGCGCATGCTCCGGAAGCCCGGACTCGTCGTCACCTCCGCCGCCTGCGGCGCCCTCGTCCTCGGCACGGCCGGCCCGGCCGCCGCGGCCGTCGCCGAACGGAACGCCGCGCCGCCCGACGCCGCCGTCATGGCGCCCGGCGCCGACACCCCGCAGAGCAGCAACGAGTCCGGCGGCCTGCTGGGCGCCCTCAGCGACGTGCTCCACGTGGTCGGCGACGCGCTGAAGAAGGACGACAGCGGCTCCACCGCGCACACCAAGACCGAGGCCCAGGCCATCGCCGCCGAACTCGCCAAACTGCAGGGCCGCGACGCGAGGCCGGCTCCGGGCTACTCGACGGACCAGTACGGGCTGACCGGTACGGACGCGTCCTCCGACGTGTACGCCCAGGCCGACCCGTACGCCCAGGCCGACCCGTACGCCGGTGACACCCCGTACGCCGCCGCTCCGTACGCCCCCACCGACCCCACCGGCGCGGATGCCGCCAGGAACCCGGAGACGACCAGCACCCGGGCGGCGGCCGCCGCCGGGCCGCGGGCCCGGGCCATCGGCGATCTCCAGGCGAAGATCGAAGCGCTGGTGCAGGCCCTCGGCGCGCGCGACCGGGCCGATGTCGTGACCGCCGCCCAGCAGACCGTCACCGCCGCCGGCGACCTGGCCAAGACCATTCTCAACAGCCCGCAGCACACCTGGGGGCAGGCCCCCGGCACCTCCGGCCTCCAGCAGCGCCCGCCGTCCGCGCAGGCACCGGCCGCACAGGCACCGGCCGCACAGACGCCGTCCGCGCAGACTCCGGACGTGGATTACTGACGGCCCGCTCCCCCGCCCGGCTCCACGGGCATAACTCCTTCGGCCCACACCCGGCATAACCCGCGGCCGGGGCGGGCGGTTGTACGTGGACGTGGACATGAAGGACGACGACGAGCACGCGGACCGGCAGCCTCCGCGCGTGCCACGGCCCGGCCGCTGGGTGCGGGAGGAGCCGACGCCGATCTACGACCGGCTGCTGGCCGAGTGGCACGCGCGGGGCCCGTACCCGCCCCGCCGCGAACGCCCCGACGACGCCGAGCCGCAGACCGGCCCGCGCATCCCGCCGCTGCGGCCACCGCGCGTACCCGACCCGCCACGCAGACCACCCCGCCAACGGCCGTACGAACTCTGAGCCGTACGAACTCTGACCCGTACGGCCTCCGGTAGCTCCGGCTCCGGCCGTACGCCACACCCGCCCCGGTCCGCCGCCCACACCCGCGGCGGCCGGGGCCACAGCCGTGCCCGCACCGGCCCCTCCGCCCGTTCTCCGGCGCCCCGGCCCGGGCCTCGGGCAGCAAGAAGCCCGGGCCGTCCACGCGGAGGGTGAACGGCCCGGGCCCTCGGGGCACTTACTCGTTGCCGACGCCGTTCGCGGACAGGATCGGGATGTCGTCGAGCAGGTGCGACAGCGCCTCGTCACCCTTGTTCTGGGTGGAGTTCTCGGTGCACTGCTGGTTCTGCGGCGAGGAGAGGACGTTGATGTCCTGGACCGTGATCGGGATGAGGCCGATGAGCGATCCGATGTTCGCCTTGGCCGGCAGGCCGATGCAGGGCTTGTTGAGCGAGCCCTGGATCAGTCCGATCTGCGGGCTCATGTCGCCGTGGGTGGTGGAGTTGCCGAACGACTGCGACGCACCGTTGCCGTTGATGGCGGTGGCACCTTCGTCGTCACCAACAGCCATCGCCTGCGGAGCGGCGGCGGCCGAGGCACCGACGATGGACGCTGCGACTGCGGCCGAGGCCATGAACTTCTTGATCACGATTCACCCTTCTTGTTACTGAATGCCCGCATCCGGAGCGCTCTGCCCAACTCTTTTCAGCGGGTTTGGTTTTGCACTTTCACCCATATGGTTCTTCGCCCGCGCATCGAATTCACCGCGACGGCACAGCCGTACGGTGGAATACGCGGACCGCCGTGCGCGCATTCGACCCGCGGAATCCCGCACACAATCCCGCGAAAGCGGGCCGGCGACCGGCGTCCGCCGTTCGACGGTAAATTCGGCAGTGCGCCGAATAACGGGCCGGAGCAAGGTATGTTGATCGAGCGGCCGATCAGCGGGGGCGATTCCGATCCCCTTCACCTGGAACCGTCCTCGCGGTCGCGGGCCCGGACGGGCCGTACGCCGTCCCGCTGCACGGCGGCTGATCCTTGCGCCGGATCGGCCGCCCGGCGGTGCGGCGGCGTCACTTCCCGAGCGGCAGTCCGGCCAGCGGAAGGTGCCCCGCGAGGCCGGTGACGCCGTCCAGCAGCCCCTCGGCATCGCCACTGGCCAGCGCGTGCGTGGTGCGGTGCGCGTTGTCCACCAGCGGGTCGACCTCGGCCTTGCCCGCGTTGGCGAGCGCGTCGTTCAGCCCGCCGTTCAGGCTCATGCTCGGGGATGTCGAGGGGGCGGGGGCGGCGAACGCGGGGGTCCCGGCCGCCAGCGCCACCACGGAGCCGGCGAGGATCGCCGCGGTCTTCGCGAGCTTCATCTTCAGCGTTCCTTTCCGCAGCGGCGAGGGCGACGACGACGCCCTGCGCGTCGCGCAGGCAGTGTGGCGTGCCGTACGTTCCGCCGCTGTCGTCATGCGTAACGACCCGGTCCGCACACGGAAACTGCGGGCCCGCTCCTTTTTCCCGTTCCACCCGAACGACGGGAATTCCGGCGCCCCTTTCGGCGTTGCCGTTCGCCCGCTTCCTGGACGCCCGCACATCCGTCCATAAGGAAATCCGAATTTCTCCCCGGCCGCCTGTGCCGCCCGCACTGCCGCGCCACTCGCCTCCCCGTGCCGCCCGCGTCCGCCCCGCCGTACTGCCCGGCGCCGCACCGCTCACCGGGCAGCCGGCGTCAGCGCCTGGCCGGACGCGCCCGGCGGTACAGGATCGCCCCGCCGAGCACCAGCGCGGCGCCGGTGCCGGCCGCGACGCCGATCTGCTGGGTACCGGTGTGGGCCAGCTGCGTCCCCAGGGACACCGGCTCGCTCGCCCGGGCGTCCTCGGCCGCCTCGTGGTGGGCGGGGCGCGTGCCCGTCCCGTCGCCGGCGCGCGCGTCCCCCGGCCCGGCCGGCCGCGGCGCGTCGGGCGTCACGTGGTGCGGTACGGAGTCGTCGGCGTGCTTCTGCTCGCTGGACGACCCGGCGCAGTGGTTGCCGAAGACGGGGTTCAGCAGGCCGACGATGTCCAGGGAGTTGCCGCAGGCGTTCACCGGGACGTCGACGGGGGCCTTGGCGTCGTTGCCCGCGCCCACGCCCGGCGAGTTCTGTGCCGAGCCGGCCGCGCCCGCGCCCTCCCCGGCGTCGTCCTGCCCGCCGTGCTGCCCGCCGCCCTCGGCGGAGCGCTGCTGATGCCCGCCCTGCGCCTGCTGCCCGCCCGGCGCTTGGTGCCCGCCCGACGCCTGGTGGCCGGCGCCTCCGCCGTCGCTGGCACAGCCGTTGCCGAAGGACGGGTTGAGCGCCCCGACGACGTCCGCGCTGTTCCCGCAGATGTTCGCGGGGACCTCCACCGGTGCTTGGACGTTGTTCCCGGAGAGCACTCCCGGGGAGTTCGCGCTCTCACCGCTCGCTCCCGCGTCCGCGAACGCGGTGCCTCCGGTCACCCCGAGCACACCCGTGGTGGCCGCGGCGGCGAGGAGACCCTTTGCCAGGACCTGTCGCATTGGTCTTCCTGTCTTCGCTTGCCGTCGCGTAAGGGCTGCTGCCCGTACGCCCGTAACTACAAGGCGGCCCCGGGGCGCATGGCATGCGTCCCGAGGCCGTCCGGGTCGAACTCGCAACTGCGTGCGTCGCGAACGTCAGTCGTTGACGCAGGTGTTGCCGAAGGCGGGGTTCAGCAGGCCGATGATGTCGATGGTGTTGCCGCAGACGTTCACCGGAATGTGAATCGGAACCTGGGCGACATTGCCGGACAGCACGCCCGGAGAGTTGTTGGCGGCACCGCTGGCACCCGCGTCGGCGAACGCCGGCGCGGCAGCACCCGCCGCCATCAGCGTTCCAGCGGCGACCGCGGCGACCTTCGTGTACTTCACTTTCAGCCCTTTCTGCAGCGGAGTTCGTAACGGTCACGACCTTCGTGCCGCACGAGCGCTATCCCGATCGCCCGTAACAACGCTGCCGTGTCTGGTAACGAGCACCCAGGGGAATCGAAACCCCACTGCCGGAATTTTCCTCGGAACACCCTCTAATGACCCAACGACTCGGCCCGAAGTAATGTTTGTAGGAATTTCCGCTCGTCGCCTCAGCAGTACGGAATGCGACCCGGTGCGCGACCGTCGGCGGCCCGTCGGCGGCCCGTCGACAGCCCACCGGCGGCCCGCCAACGGGCCTTTTTGGCACGCGAAAAGGCCCGGACCGCCCAGGAGGAGAGGACAGGCGGTCCGGGCCTTCGCGGCCGGTGGATCAGCCGTTGTCGGTGCCGTTCGCCGACAGGATCGGGATGTTGTCCACGATGTGCGACAGGGGCTCGTCGCCCTTGTTCTGACCGGAGTTGTCGGTGCACTGCTGGTTCTGCGGGTTCGCCAGCACGTTGATGTCCTGGACCGTGATCGGGATGAGACCGATGAGCGAACCGATGTTGGCCTTGAGCGGCAGACCGACGCAAGGCTTGTTCAGCGTGCCCTGGACCAGACCGAGCTGGGTGCTCATGTGGCCGGCCGTCGTCTGGTTACCGAAGGACGACGAGGAGCCGTTACCGCTCAGCGAGGTGGCACCGCCGTCGTCACCGAGCGCCAGCGCCTGCGGGGCCGCTGCCGCCGACATGCCCACAATGGACGCCGCCACGGCACCCGTGGCAAGAACCTTCTTGAACACGATTCACCCTTCTCAATACGGAATGCCCGTAGTCGGAGCGAACTGGTCAACGTGATCCGGTGGGTTTGGTTGCGTGCTGTCACTCGAATGAACGCGCAACGGCGCGGCGGCCTGACGCCCCGAAGGGCATCACACCACCGCGCCGTTACGGAAAGCGGTCACCGGCCGGTGTACCGGCCGACCGGTTCACCGGCCGGTCGCGAGCACTCCCGTCAGCGGTTGACGCACGGGTTGCCGAAAACCGGGTTGAGCGCGCCGATCACGGTGACGGTGTTGCCGCAGGCGTTCACGGGGATGTGCACCGGAACCTGGACGACATTCCCGGACCCGACACCCGGGGAGTTCTCGGCGGCGCCGAACGCGCCCGCGCCGGTGGTGGCGGACGCCATACCGGAAGCGCCGAGTACCGCGGCCCCGGCCACGGCGGTGAGCAGGGCGGTCTTGGCAACGCGCGACATAGCAGTACCTCTTCACTGAACAGCGGACAGTAACGTCGGCTTCGATTTCCGTCGCCCAGTTGGGCTAACAGACCGATCAACGCATCAACAGCCCGACGGGTGCGGCCCCGCCCGGGTGAACCACTGGTCAGATGTACGGATTGCGGTGTACGGATCGCAACACGCCGAAAGCGGCTCGTGCGGCTGGTACGCAGTACGGCGTTCAATACCAGCCAGAATTCAGAATGCAGCCGGTCGCTCCTGCACATTCAGCGCATTGAGCCGATCGAAGGTTTATCGGCGGCTGCCCGTAGCCGATGGACCGGATCTGCGTTCAGCACGGTGCGGCGCCCGTCCGGAGCCGCGGTAACCATCCCTGGAGGGACTCCCCATGAAGACTGCACACAAGGCCGCTATGGTCCTGGTCGCCGCCGGCCTCGCCGCGGGCGCCGCTTCCGGTTCCGCGATGGCCGACAGCGGTGCCACCGGCGCTGCCGTCGGTTCGCCCGGCGTGCTGTCCGGCAACGCCGTCCAGGTTCCGGTCCACGTGCCCGTGAACGTCTGCGGCAACACCATCGACATCATCGGCCTGCTGAACCCCGCCTTCGGCAACACCTGCGTCAACGACTGACGTTCGCGCCGCAGCAGGCAGGAAGGGCCCCGCAGAGGCGGGGCCCTTCCTCCTTTTCACGCTGCCGTCCCATGGCCCGGCAGCCCTTTTCCCGATCCGCTCACGGGCCCGTCAGAGGAGCCCGATGCCGAGGTCGAGGTCGATCAGGTGGTCGTGGTGCCACCATCCGTGATCCCAGCAGTCGTAACCCCAGCCCCACCCGCAGGGGCCGGCGGCCGGCGCGGTCGTCGGCGCGGCGGCCGGCGTCTGGGCCGAGGCCACCCCGGACAGCGGGACGACCGCTGCTGCGGTGAGTGCGGCGGTGGCGGCGAAGCGTCCGATGAACTTGCGCATGGTTTCTCTCCTTCTGCGCAGAAGTGGGACACAAAAATCATTACAGCCCCACCCCTTTGGGCGCTCGCTCAGACTTGCGAATGACTCCACTGGCGCAATCCACCGGACCATCTGTCGCGGGAATTCCCCGGCAGTCCTACGCTGCCCCGCAACGCCGCGACGCTTGACCCTTCAATCGAATGGCGTAGCGGCCGCACCGAATGCCGAAGCCCGACGAAAAAGAAAAAGAAGGCGCCGGCCGGCGCGAGAATCCGTCCCGCGAGGGCGCCGGGAACGCCGAGGCCGGCGAGTGGTCGCCGCCGGGTACGTGAGTCGGCTCCGGCGGCGACCGTGCGCGAGAAGGCGTGGCTCCCCGTCCCCGTCTCCTGGCGCTGATTTCGCCCGTCACCGGCCGCCGGAAGCGCGGGATGATCCCGGCGGGACAAGTCCGGGAGGGCGGGGCCGGAAGAACCGCATGTCGCCGCAGACTCAGCGGATCTCCGGCCGTCTGTGGGCCCGGACGACGATCTCGGGGGCTCGGAGATCCCTGCACCCGCGTACACGGGTGGTCCTGTACGACCCCGACCCTACGACCCCCACCCCCGCCCGCACACCCTCATTTCCCGACACATCCCCCGCCCCTGCCCAGGCCCCTGCCCAGGCCCCGGCGAGGGGTGCGGCCGGGGCTCCAGTCGGCGCCTCACGCCCGACAACGGAAAAAGCCCCAGGTCACGGTGTGACCTGGGGCTTCCCCTCGCCGAGCCGCCTAGGGGAGTCGAACCCCTGACCTACGCATTACGAGTGCGTCGCTCTGGCCGACTGAGCTAAGGCGGCGTGGTGCGCGGCCCAGTCTACACATGGCGGAGGGGTGGTTCGTAATCGGATTCGGAGGGGGGCCGGGGCCCGTGGTGCGGTCAGGAGCAGCGCTTGTTCTTGGCGGGGGACGTGCCCTCCAGCAGGTAGGTGTTCACGGCGGTGTCGACGCAGTCGCTGCCGCGGCCGTACGCGGTGTGGCCGTCGCCCTCGTACGTGAGGAGGCGGCCGGAGGAGAGCTGGGAGGCGAGGCCGCGGGCCCACGGGTAGGGGGTCGCCGGGTCGCGGGTGGTGCCGACGACGAGGATGGGGGCCGCGCCCTTCGCCTCGATGCGGTGCGCCTCGCCGGTGGCCTTGGCGGGCCAGTACGCGCAGTTCAGCGGCGCCCACGCGAAGTTCTCGCCGAAGACCGGGGACGCCTTGCGGAAGGCGGGGAGCGCGGCCTCGACCTGGGCGGGCGAGGAGAAGGCCGGGGGGAGGTCCAGGCAGTTCACGGCCGGGTTGGCGAACATTTGGTTGGCGTAGCTGCCGTCCGGGTCGCGCTCGTAGTAGGAGTCGGAGAGGGCGAGCAGGCCGCTGCCGTCGCCCTTCTGGGCCTTGGTGAGGTACTCGCGCAGCAGCGGCCAGGCCGTCTGGTCGTACATGGCGGCGATCACCCCGCTGGTCGCCAGGGACTCGGTCAGCTTGCGGGACTCGCCGGTGGCGATCGGGTGCGCGTCCAGGCGGCGGAAGAAGGCGGAGAGGCGCTTGCCGGCGTCCGTGGCGCTCTTCGTGCCCAGCGGGCAGTCGCGCTTCTTGACGCAGTCGGCGGCGAAGGACATGAAGGCGGTGTTGAAGCCGGCGGTCTGGTCCTCGTTGAGCTGCCGGGAGGTCAGGGAGGGGTCCATCGCGCCGTCCAGGACGAGCCGTCCGACGCGGGAGGGGTACAGGCCCGCGTACATCGCGCCGAGGAAGGTGCCGTACGAGGCGCCCACGTAGGTCAGCTTCCGGTCGCCCAGGACGGCGCGGAAGATGTCCATGTCGCGGGCCGCCTCGACGGTCGAGACATGGCCGAGCACCTTGCCCGAGCGGGCCCGGCAGCCGTCGGCGAACTTCTTGTAGGCGGTGGTGAGCTTGCCCTGCTCCGCCTTGTCGTCGGGGGTCTGGTCGACCTGCGTGTACCCGTCCATCTGCTTGTTCGTGAGGCAGCGGACCGGTTCGCTGCGCGCCACGCCGCGCGGGTCCATCGCGACCATGTCGTACCGGGCCTTCACGGCGGCCGGCTCCGGCGCGTACTGCTGGAGGTAGTTGATCGCCGAGGCGCCGGGGCCGCCCGGGTCGACCATCAGGGAGCCGATCCGCTTGCCGGGCCCGGTGGCCTTCTTGCGGGAGACCGCGAGCTTCAGGTCGGTGGCGCGGCTGGGCTTGGCGTAGTCCAGCGGAGCCCGGAGGGTCGCGCACTGGAAGCCCTTGGGGCCGCAGGAGTGCCAGCTCGGCTTCTGGTCGTAGTACGGGCGCAGGGCCGCCGGTACGTCCGTGGGCAGCGGGTCCAGGGGCTTGGTCGCCTTGTCGCTCTCCGGGCGGGCGTCGGGGCCGTGCTGGGCCGGCGAGGCGACCGCGCCGCCATCCGCGCCGCCCGGTTTACTGCAGGAGACGAGCAGCGCGGCGGCCGCGAGCACGGCGCCGGAGGTGCGGAGCAGACGGCTGGTGTCCATGGGTACGGTCCCTCGTTCGGCGGCGGTGGCGGCACTCGGCTCGGTGACGATTGGTGACCAGTGGTGACAGTTGGCGACAGCTCTGGGGAGCGTATCGGTCCTGATGGGGTCATGCCTGGCCTATTGCCCTCGTACGAGTGAGTTCGGCCGCCCGGCGAGGTACCGGGTGCGCTCGCCGCGCCGTGGGCGTCCCGGCGCTCTCAGCCCGCGCGGAGGGCCATCGTCATGGCCTCGACCGCCAGCAGCGGGGCGACGTTCCGGTCCAGGGCGCGGCGGCAGGCGATGACCGCCTCTATCCGGCGCAGCGTGCGCTCGGGGGTGGAGCCGGCGGCGATGCGCTGGACGCTGTCCCGTACGTCCTCGTTGGCCAGCTCGGCGGCCGTGCCGAGCTGGAGCGCCAGGACGTCGCGGTAGAAGCCGGTCAGGTCGGTCAGGGCAAGGTCCAGGCTGTCCCGCTGGGTACGCGTGGAGCGGCGCTTCTGCCGGTCCTGCAGCTCCTTCATCACGCCCGCCGTGCCGCGCGGCAGCCGACCGCCGGTGCCCGCGGCGGCGCCCAGCGCGGCCCGCAGCTCCTCGGTCTCCTTGGTGTCGACCTCCTCGGCGACCTGCTTGGCGTCCTCGCCCGCCGCGTCGATCAGCTCCTGCGCGGCCTTGAGGCAGCCGCCGACGTCGTCGACGCGGAGCGGGAGCTTGAGGACGGCGGCGCGCCGGGCCCGGGCCCGCTCGTCCGTCGCGAGCCGGCGGGCCCGGCCGATGTGGCCCTGGGTGGCACGAGCCGCGGCAACGGCGGCCGCGGGCTCGATGCCGTCGCGACGCATCAGCATGTCGGCCACCGCGGACGGGGCAGGTGTACTCAGCGTCAGCAGGCGGCAGCGGGAGCGGATGGTGGGGAGCACGTCCTCGATGGACGGGGCGCACAGCAGCCAGACCGTGCGCGGCGCGGGCTCCTCGACGGCCTTCAGGAGGACGTTGCCCGCGCCCTCGGTGAGCCGGTCGGCGTCCTCCAGGACGATCACCTGCCAGCGGCCGCCGGCCGGTGACATCGAGGCCCGGCGGACCAGGTCGCGGGTCTCCTTCACGCCGATGGACAGCAGGTCCGTACGGACCACCTCGACGTCGGCGTGCGTGCCGACCAGCGCCGTGTGGCAGCCGTCGCAGAAGCCGCAGCCGGGGGCGCCGCCCAGCGCGCGATCCGGGCTCACGCACTGCAGGGCGGCGGCGAAGGCGCGGGCGGCGGTGGACCGGCCGGAACCGGGCGGGCCCGTGAACAGCCAGGCGTGCGTCATCCTGGACGCGCTCATGGACTCCGGCGCGGACTCGGGCACGGCGGCGCCCGGCTGCTCGGCCGTGACCAGGGCGTCCGCGTCCTGCGCCGCGGCGGCGAGCTGCTCCGTCACCCGCTCCTGGCCCACCAGGTCGTCCCACACCGCCATTGCCGCTCCGCCGTCCTGTCCGTGTCCTGCCACGCGGTCCTGCCACCCGCCGGGCCGCCCCGTCGCCGTCGCATCCCGCCGTTGTGTCCCGCCGTCGTGTCCCATTGTGGTGGACGGCACTGACAATCCCGTCCACGTGGGGCGGAAAGCGCGCTCCGGGGGGCGCCCCGGGCCGGAAACGCCACCGGCCCCCGGTACGACGCGTACGTACCGAGGGCCGGAGAGGCGGGGATCAGCGGCGGCCCCAGCGGCCGCGGCGCTCCTCCTCTTCCTCCGTGTCGCGCGGGCCGAGCAGCTCGTCCGCGAGGGTCGGGAGGTCGTCGAGCGGGGTCTCCTCGGCCCACTCCGGGCGCCGCCGGCCGCCGGCGGGCCGCGGCTGGTGCTCGTACTGGGAGTGCGGCTGCTGCGGCGCGTACGACTCGTACGGCGACTGGCCGGTCCGGCCGGGGGACGGCAGGCCCGCCGCCGGGTCGATCTGCGGCAGCTCGGCCGTGCGCTCGGTGCTCGACTCGGCGGCGGGACGGCGCGTGCCGCCCTGCTCCGGGCGGAACATCCACGACGGCACCCGGTCCTCCGGGCCCTCGGGGCGTACCGGCGGCAGTACGGCGGTCTCGTCGGCCGCGCCGCTGTGCGCCGCGTCCTCGGGGCGTACGGAGGGCAGTACCGCCGTCTCGTCGGCGGCCCCGGAGCCCGCGGCGGGCGCCCGCCGGCCGGCACCGGACCGGTCATCCGCGGACGACCGGTCGCCGTCGCCGTCCGCGACCGGCTCGGGCTGCGGCAGTACGGCGGTCTCCTCGGGGTCGGACCCGGAATCGGTACGGCCGGCCGGCTCACCGGCGCCCGCGCCGGGCCGCGTCTCCTTGCGCATCTCCACCCGCGGCGTCCCGCCGGGCACGGTCTCCGCCGCGTCCCGCGGGGCGTGCTCCTGCGGCTCCTTGCGCATGCTGATGACCGGCGTCTCCGTGGTCGGCGCATCGGAGTCGTGCAGCCCCTCCGTCGCCGAGGCCGCGGCGAGCCGGGCCTGCTCGGCGCGGAGCAGGGCCTCCTCGGCCTTGCGCTGCTTCTCCAGGCGGCGCTCCTCGGCCTCCTGGCGCAGCCGCTTCTCCTCCTCGTGCTGCCGGCGCAGCCGCTCCCGCTCGGCCTGCCGCGCCGCCTCCTCGGCCTCCCGGCGCTTGCGCTCCTCCTCGGCCTGGCGACGGGCCTCCTCGGCACGCTGCCGGGCCTCCTCCGCCTGCCGGGCGGCCTCGCGCGCCTTGGCCGCCTCGATCTCGCGGCGCTTGCGCTCCTCCTCCTCGGCGCGCAGCCGGGCCAGCTGCTCCTGGCGCTCGCGCTCCTGCCGCTCCTCCTCGGCCTTGCGCGCCGCCTCTTCCTCGGCCTTCCTGCGGGCCTCCTCCTCGGCGGCCTTGCGGGCCTCGGCCTGCGCCTTCACCTCGGCCTCGGACAGCGGCAGCACCTGGTCCAGGCGGTGCCGTACGACCGTGGTGACGGCCTCCGGCTCCAGCCCCGCGTCCACGACCAGATAGCGGGCCGGGTCGGCGGCGGCCAGCGTCAGGAAGCCGTTGCGCACCCGCTCGTGGAACTCCGCGGGCTCGGACTCCAGCCGGTCCGGCGCCTCCGTGAAGCGCTCGCGCGCCGTCTCCGGGGTGACGTCCAGCAGGACCGTGAGGTGCGGTACAAGGCCGTCGGTGGCCCAGCGGGAGATGCGGGCGATCTCGGTGGGGGCGAGACTGCGGCCCGCGCCCTGGTACGCCACGGAGGAGTCGATGTACCGGTCGGTGATGACGACGGCGCCGCGCTCCAGGGCGGGCCGGATCACGCTCTCCACGTGCTCGGCGCGGTCGGCGGCGAACATCAGGGCCTCGGCGCGGTCCGACAGGCCGGACGTCGAGACGTCCAGGATGATCGAGCGCAGCCGCTTGCCGATGGCGGTGGCGCCCGGCTCACGGGTCACCACGACCTCGTGGCCCTTGGCCCGCATCCAGTCGGCGAGCGCCTCGACCTGGGTGGACTTGCCGGCCCCGTCGCCGCCCTCCAGGGCGATGAAGAAGCCGGTCGCGGCCGGGGCCTCGGCCGGGTCCCCGCCGCGCAGCGCCTCGCGCAGGTCACGGCGGAGCGAGACGCCCTGCCGGTCGTCGGTCTTGCCCAGTACCCACGCGGCGACCGGCAGCAGCAGCGCGCCGACGAGCATCAGCGTGAAGGCCGCGCCGCCGTGCGCGAAGACGAAGGAGCCCGTACCGAGGTGGTGCGGGCCGATGGCGGCGGCCAGCAGCGGCGCGACGATCGCGGCGGGCGCGATGGCGAGCCGCACGACGGCGTGCAGGTGCTCGGTCGTACGGGAGCTGCGGAACTCCTCGGCCTCCTGGTCCAGCAGCGCGTGTCCGGTGTGGGCCGCGATGCCGGCGCTCACCCCGGCCAGCAGCGCCAGCAGCAGGACGGTGGTCGGGTCGGGCACCAGGCCCATGGCCAGCAGCGCGAGGCCGGTGACGGCCACGGACAGGGCGAGCAGCCGACGGCGGGAGAAGCCGGGCAGGACCTTGCGGGCGCTGCGGATGCCGAGGACCGGGCCGCCGGTCAGGGCCAGTACGAAGAGGGCGAAGCCGACCGGGCCGCCGCCGAGGTCGCGGACGTGCAGCACGGTCAGGGAGACGGCCGCGGCGATCGCGGCGGCGACCGCGGCGCAGGCCAGCACGAGCAGCGGGACAGCGCCCGTACGGCCCTTGTCGACACCGGTGCCGGTCTTCGGGCGGCGCAGGCCCTCAAGGGGGGAGCGGGGACGCGGGGTCCGCGAGCCGGGGAACTCGATGAAGTACACGATCGAGACGGACGCGGCGAACAGCCCGGCCGCGACGTACGAGCCGAGCGCTGCCTGGTGGGTGTGGAACCACTCGATGCCCGCCCCCAGCGCGTTCCCCACCAGCGTGACGACCAGGAGGCCGGCGGCGGCGATGGGGAGCGCCACGAAGCCCGTGCGCAGCGAGAGGCGGCGCAGCGCCTCGTGGTTGTCCGGCAGCGGTCTCACGGCGTCGCCCTCGGCGGGCGGCGCGGGCAGCAGCGCGGGGGCCGCGCTCTCCCGGCACACCGTCCAGAAGCGCTCGGCGACGCCCACGACGAAGGCGGTGATCAGCACGCAGGCCAGGGCGTTGCCGTGGACCCAGTCGATCCACAGGGGGGCGACGATGAGCAGCAGGGCGCGCAGGGCGTCCGTGGTGATCATGGTCCAGCGGCGGTCCAGCGGCCCTTCCGGCGCGGTCAGCGCCGAGAGCGGGCCGAGCAGCACGGCCCCGAAGAGCAGCGTCGACAGCAGCCGGGCAGCGAAGACGGCGGCGACCGCGAAGGCCGCGCCCCGATATCCGCCGCCGAAGGCCGCGGTGCCTCCGTGGGGGGTGAAGACCGCCGCTTGCAACGCGAGCAGGACCAGGACCAGAACACCGAGGGCATCACCGATGCCACCGACGAACTGGGCGCTCCACAGCCGTTTGAGGGGAGGGAAGCGCAGCAGGGCTCGCACGGCGCGCTCGCGGGAATCCGCGGCGAGTGCGCCTGATGTGGGGGTCACGTCCGTTGGCTGCTCGGTACGCGTCATTCCGCCAGCCTAGCGGGACCCGGTGACATACCGGGTGCCCGCCCGAACAGGAGATCGGCCTCTGGGCGGGGCCTGCCCTGCCGCCGGCCGTCTGCGGCCACGTCGTGGCTGGTCGCGCAGTTCCCCGCGCCCCCGAGGGCTGCGCCCTGACGGGCGCAAGCCTCGGTCAGTCGTCGGACGTCGCCGACTTCGCGGCCGTCTTCTTGGCCGTCGTCTTCTTCGCAGCCGTCTTCTTCGCGGTCGTCGTCTTCTTTGCGGCGGTCTTCTTGGCTGCCGTCTTCTTTGCCGGGGCCTTCTTCGCCGTTGTCTTCTTGGCGGTGGTCTTCTTCTTGGCCGGGGCCTTGGCGCGCTTCTCCGCCAGGAGTTCGTAGCCGCGCTCCGGCGTGATCGTCTCGACGTCGTCGTCGCGGCGCAGGGTCGCGTTCGTCTCGCCGTCCGTCACGTACGGGCCGAAGCGGCCGTCCTTGACCACGACCGGCTTCTCGCTGACCGGGTCCGTGCCCAGCTCCTTCAGCGGCGGCTTGGCGGCTGCCCGGCCGCGCTGCTTGGGCTGGGCGTAGATCGCCAGCGCCTCGTCGAGCGTGATGGTGAAGAGCTGCTCCTCGTTCTCCAGGGAGCGCGAGTCCGTGCCCTTCTTCAGGTACGGGCCGTAGCGGCCGTTCTGCGCGGTGATGTCCACGCCCTCGGCGTCCTGGCCGACCACCCGCGGCAGCGACATCAGCTTGAGCGCGTCCTGCAGCGTGACCGTGTCCAGGGACATCGACTTGAAGAGCGAGGCCGTGCGCGGCTTGACCGCGTTCTTGCCGGTCTTCGGGGTGCCCTCGGGCAGGATCTCGGTGACGTACGGGCCGTACCGGCCGTCCTTGGCGACGATCTGGTGGCCGGACTCCGGGTCCGTGCCCAGCTCGAAGTCGCCGCTGGGCTTGGCCAGCAGCTCCTCGGCGTACTCCACGGTCAGCTCGTCGGGTGCCATGTCGTCCGGCACATCGGCGCGCTGGTGGTTCTCGGAGTCCTTCTCGCCGCGCTCCACGTACGGGCCGTAGCGGCCGACGCGCAGCACGATGCCGTCCCCGACGGGGAAGGAGGAGATCTCCCGGGCGTCGATCGCGCCCAGGTCCGTGACCAGCTCCTTCAGGCCGCCGAGGTGGTCGCCGTCGCCGTTGCCGGCCCGGGAGGCGGCACCCGCGTCGTCGCCCTCGCCGAAGTAGAAGCGGCGCAGCCACGGCACGGACTGGGCCTCGCCCCGTGCGATGCGGTCGAGGTCGTCTTCCATCTTGGCGGTGAAGTCGTAGTCGACGAGCCGCCCGAAGTGCTTCTCCAGGAGGTTGACCACGGCGAAGGACAGGAAGGACGGCACCAGGGCCGTGCCCTTCTTGAAGACGTAGCCGCGGTCCAGGATCGTGCCGATGATCGACGCGTACGTCGACGGGCGGCCGATCTCCCGCTCCTCCAGCTCCTTGACCAGCGTCGCTTCGGTGTAGCGGGCCGGCGGCTTGGTGGCGTGGCCGTCGACGGACATCTCGCGCGCTGTCAGCGCGTCGCCCTCGGCGACCTGCGGCAGCCGGCGCTCGCGGTCGTCCAGCTCGGCGTTCGGGTCGTCAGCGCCCTCGACGTACGCCTTCAGGAAGCCGTGGAAGGTGATGGTCTTGCCGGACGCGCTGAACTCGGCGTCCCGGCCGTCGCTCGCCGTGCCGCCGAGCTTGACGGTGACGCTGTTCCCGGTGGCGTCCTTCATCTGCGACGCGACGGTCCGCTTCCAGATCAGCTCGTACAGCCGGAACTGGTCGCCGGTCAGGCCGGTCTCGGCAGGGGTGCGGAAGCGGTCGCCGGAGGGGCGGATCGCCTCGTGCGCCTCCTGCGCGTTCTTGACCTTGCCGGCGTAGCTGCGCGGCTTCTCCGGGAGGTAGTCGGCGCCGTAGAGCTGCGTGACCTGCGCCCGGGCCGCCGCGATGGCGGTGTCGGAGAGCGTCGTGGAGTCCGTACGCATGTAGGTGATGAAGCCGTTCTCGTACAGCTTCTGGGCCACCTGCATGGTCGCCTTGGCACCGAAGCCCAGCTTGCGGCTGGCCTCCTGCTGCAGCGTCGTCGTACGGAAGGGCGCGTACGGGGAGCGGCGGTACGGCTTGGACTCGACCGAGCGGACCGCGAAGCTCGTGTTCTCGAGGGCGGCGGCCAGCGCCCGCGCGTTCGCCTCGTCCAGGTGCAGGACCTGGTCGGACTTGAGCCGGCCGTCGGAGCCGAAGTCGCGGCCCTGGGCCACGCGGCGGCCGTCGACGGTGGTCAGGCGGGCCCCGAAGGTGCCCGGGTCGGTCGCGTCGCCCTCGCGGCCGGTGGCGAAGGAGCCGGTCAGGTCCCAGTACTCGGCGGAGCGGAAGGCGATGCGCTCGCGCTCCCGCTCGACGACGAGGCGGGTGGCCACCGACTGGACACGGCCGGCCGACAGCCGGGGCATGACCTTCTTCCACAGGACCGGCGAGACCTCGTAGCCGTAGAGGCGGTCGAGGATGCGGCGGGTCTCCTGGGCGTCGACGAGCTTCTTGTTCAGCTCCCGCGGGTTCGCCACGGCGTCCCGGATGGCGTCCTTGGTGATCTCGTGGAAGACCATGCGGTGGACGGGGACCTTGGGCTTGAGGATCTCCTGCAGGTGCCAGGCGATGGCCTCGCCCTCGCGGTCCTCATCGGTGGCGAGGAAGAGTTCGTCGGACTCGGCCAGCAGCTCCTTGAGCTTTTTGACCTGGTCCTTCTTGTCGCTGTTCACGACATAGATCGGCTGGAAGTCGGCGTCGACGTTCACGCCGAGGCGGGCCCACGGCTCGCCCTTGTACTTCGCCGGGACCTCGGCGGCGCCGTTGGGAAGGTCACGGATGTGCCCGACGCTCGCTTCGACGACGTAACCAGGGCCGAGGTAGCCCTTGATCGTCTTCGCCTTGGCAGGCGACTCGACGATGACGAGTCGGCGGCCGCCGCCTTGTGCGGTGTCGCTGGTCGGGGACAACTTCGCTCTTCTCTCCGGTCGGCGCTGGGGGGTACCTCGGGAGGGGATTCCCGAGGGCGACTCTTCGGTGACGCTGCGGAGTGTGACGGTACATCCCGCCCCCGTGTCAAACGGAAAAAGCCCACAACGCCACTCGAACGGTAACCCGAGTCCAGCCCTTCATGCCGCCCGGACCGCGCGCCGCGGGCTCCACCACTGGGCGTGATCATGTGCCGCGAAGGGGCGGCGGGAAGGGCCGCGACGAGGCGGCAGACGGGTCGGGGCGCCACGGAAGGGGATACTCCGGATCCGGCTCCGGCAGACGCTGCGGACCTGGAACGGAAGGGGTGCGGGAGATATTCCGTTTCCGCGTCCCGTCCGCATTTCCCCCGGGCCTTTCCGGGGCCGCCGGCGGGTACCGAGGGGCGGCTCTCAGGGGCCCGGCGGCGGCGCGCGGGCGGCTGGCAGGATGGGTGGCGGGTCACACACAGACGTCTTCGGGGGGCACCGGCCATGACGAGCGAGCGCGACGTCCACGCCAGTGCGGTATCGGTGCCGCCGGCCCCTCCGATCCCGGGCGCGTCGGCGGCCGCCGCACCGGGCGCGGCGGAGGACGGTCCACGGGTGCGGCGGGCGACGCTGCTGGGCGTCGCGGTGGTGACCGGTCTCACGGCGGCGGCCTGCGCCTATCTGTGGCACACCGACCCGCACCAGCCGGGCCAGCCGCTGCCGCGCTGCCCCTTCAACGCCATGACCGGCCTGCTCTGCCCGGCGTGCGGCGGTACCCGCATGGTCTACGACCTGCTGCACGGTGATCTGCCCGCGGCCCTCCACGACAACGCGGCGCTGCTTCTCCTCGGAGCGCCGCTCGCTGCGTACGTGGGCGGGCGGCTGCTCTACGAAGGGCTGCGGGGCCGCCGCTACCGTTTCCGGCCGACGCCGCGTGCCCTGGCCGCGGCCCTGACGACCGCGATCGTCTGGGGCGTCGTACGGAACGTGGTGGGCTGACCGGCACACGGGCGTCGCCCCGGCGGCCGTCGCCCAGCGGCCGTCGCCCTATGCGGCGGACAGCAGCCAGCAGCCGGCCGCCAGGAACAGCGTGCCGAAGAGCGCGGTCATGGTCACCGCGAGCGGGCGAGTCACACCGTGGGCGACCGGCGCGCGGAGACTGACGCGCGCCACCAGCCACAGCAGCAGCCCGCCGCCGAAGAGAGCGAAGGCGGCACCGGAGAACACCGCGGGTCCACTTTCCATACGGGCACCCTGGCACCCCCGCACGGCCTGCGGGCGAACAGCGGGTGAACGCGCGCGGCGACTCCCCCGTACGGGCTTCACATTCCCCGGTACGCCCGCCCGTCGGCCCGCCTTCCCCGTCAGCCCTCCCCGGGCGTCGCGGCCGCCACCGGGCCGCCGACCGGCTCCAGGAAGCCCTGTTCGACCAGCATCCGGATCGCCTCCGGCGTGCGGTCCCGCAGCATCACCGGGTCCTCGCCGACCAGTTGGGCGATCGCGTCCAGGATGCGGCCGGCCGGCAGCGTGCCGTCGCAGACACCGGCGAAGCCCGCGCCGACCGTGTCGACCTTCGTGGCCCGCCGCATGCCCCTGTTCTGACGGAGCACCACGTGCTCCGGGTCCTCGGCGCCCGGCAGCCCGACCTGCTCCTGCACGACCTCGGGGGCCAGCTTGAACCGCCCGGCCAGCAGCGCCGCGTCGTCCGTGGCGCGCAGGTAGTCCTGGCGCTCGAAGTGGCGGAGCACCGTGGGGCCGAGCGGCTGCTCCACCGGATGCGGCCACTCCTCGATGGTGATCGAGGGGTCCTCGGCGCCGGACTTGCGCAGCGTGATCCACCCGAAGCCGATCGCCTTCGTCTTGCGCGCCTCGAACTCGTCCAGCCACGCCTCGTACCGCGCGGCGTACTCCTCCGGGCCCGCCCGGTGGTCGCCGGCGTCCCGCAGCCACAGCTCGGCGTACTGCGTGACGTCCTGCACCTCGCGCTGCACGATCCAGGCGTCACAGCCGCGCGGCACCCACGCGCGCAGCCGGTCGCGCCAGTCCTCGCCCTCGACGTGCTGCCAGTTGGCCAGCAGCTGGCAGTAGCCGCCGTCGTTCAGATGCCCGGCGGCCTGCTGCACCAGCGTGCGGCACAGGTCGTCGCCGCCCATGCCGCCGTCCCGGTACGTCAGCCGGGCGCCCGGGGAGATCACGAAGGGCGGATTCGAGACGATCAGGTCGTACGTCTCCTCGCCGACCGGCTCGAACAGCGAGCCCTCCCGGAGGTCGGCGGGCTGCGCACCGGAGAGCGCGAGGGTCAGGGCAGCGATGCGCAGCGCCCTCGGGTTCAGGTCCGTGGCGGTGACCTGGGTGGCGTACTGGGCCGCGTGCAGCGCCTGGATGCCGGAGCCCGTGCCGAGGTCGAGTACGGAGTCGAAGTGCGGGCCGGCGGCCGGGGCGCCGCCCTGGGGGCGCAGCGTGATCCCGGCGAGGGTCGTGGACGCGCCGCCCACGCCGAGCACCAGCTCGGAGCGGTCCACGCCGGCCGGGCCGCGGCCGATGCCGCCCGCGCCGCCGACCGCGCAGCCCAGGTCGGAGACGATCCACCAGTCCTGGCCCTCGGGGCCGCCGTACGGCCGCACGTCCACGGTCGCGCGCACGTCGTCGCCGTCCCGGACGAGCCAGCCGTCGGCGAGGCAGTCGTCCAGGGGCAGCGCGGCGCCCGCGCGGGCGGCCGGCACCGGCTGCTGGAGCAGGAAGAGCCGCACCAGCGTCGCCTGGGGGCCGTCGCCTCTCGTGGCGCGCAGGGCCGGCACGGTCTCGCTGCGGGCCAGCGCGGCGTAGGCGGTGGCGCCGAGCAGCTCCAGCAGGCCGTCGGCGGTGAAGCCCGCGGCCAGCAGCGCCTCCCGCAGCCGGGAGGTGCGGGCGGCGGACTCGGGGTCTCGGTCGTCTGCGACGGGGAGGTGCGTACTCACGCCCCCATTGTCAGGGCAACCACTGACAGCGAACCACCGGCACGACGACGGCGCCCCGGCCGGTCCGGTACGGATGTGTCCCGGACACAGGCTCTCCGTACCGACCGGGCCGCGGCGCCCGTACGAGCGGCGCGCGTGGGAGCAGCGCTCGTAAAGCGGCGCCCCTAGGAGCGGCGTCGGTCAGCGCCCCCTGTAGCGCGTCGGTCAGGAGCTCTTCTTGGGCGAAGCCGTCGCCTTCTGGGTCTGGCAGCCCTTCTGACCCGCCATCGCCTTGCCGACGTCGCCGGTCTCCAGCTTCTTGAAGGCGGCCTCGCTCTTCTTGTTGAGCTTGTTGATGCCGTCCGACAGCGAGCGCAGCCCGTCGGCGAACTTCTGCTTGTCCTTGGTGTCCAGGCCGTCGACCTGCTTCTTCAGGTCCGCGTAGCCCGAGGAGAGACCCTTCAGCTCCTTGACCGCGTTCTTCTGGTCGGCGCCGCCGCCGTCGACCGGCGGGGCGCCCGCCTTGCCGAGCGACTTCGCCAGCGAGCCGTACGCGTCCGAGATCTTCTGGAACGCCTGGGAGTCGGTCTGCTGCACCTTCTTGGAGTCGGTGCTGCCGTCGTCAGCGGTCTGCATCGACGCGTTGGCGTCCTGGATCTGCTTGAACTGAGCCTGCGCCGGGTCGCAGAAACGCTTGGCCCAGTCATCGAGCTTCTTGTTGCCGTCGTCGCTGCAGCCGGTCAGCGCGAGCACCAGTGCCGCACCGCCGGACAGTGCAGCCACAAGCTTCTTGTTCACCGGATTGGTCCCTTCCGTGGCTCTCGGCCCCGGAACATACACGCCCAGAGGGCTTTGACCATGAGACGAGCATCCCGTACGACCCGCATTGAAGCCATTTGCACCAAGGGACGGTGACCGATACCTCTCCTGCCCGGCACGCCGACGGGCGGGTGCCCGAGGCGTACAAAACACCTCACGCACCCGCCCGTTGAGCGGTTGTGCCGTCGCCCGCTAGGAGACGACCGCCGGGTCGACCGTCTGCGCGACCTTCCCCGAGTTGTCTTCGTCACCCACGGCGATGCCGCGGCGCTTGGAGAGGTACACCGCGCCCACGATGACGAGCAGCGCGAGGACCGCGACCCCGATCCGTACGCCGACGTTCGCGTCGTCGCCGTAGCTGAACTTCACCACGGCCGGCGCGATCAGCAGGGCCACGAGGTTCATCACCTTCAGCAGCGGGTTGATCGCCGGGCCCGCGGTGTCCTTGAACGGGTCGCCCACGGTGTCACCGATGACGGTCGCCGCGTGCGCCTCGCTGCCCTTGCCGCCGTGGTGGCCGTCCTCGACCAGCTTCTTGGCGTTGTCCCAGGCGCCGCCGGAGTTCGCGAGGAACACCGCCATCAGGGTGCCGGTACCGATCGCGCCCGCCAGGAACGAGCCGAGCGCGCCGACGCCGAGCGAGAAGCCGACCGCGATGGGCGTGAGCACCGCCAGCAGGCCTGGGGTGGTCAGCTCGCGGAGCGCATCCTTGGTGCAGATGTCGACGACCCGCCCGTACTCGGGCGTCTCGGTGTAGTCCATGATCCCGGGCTTCTCCCGGAACTGCCGGCGCACCTCGTAGACCACCGAACCCGCCGACCGGGACACCGCGTTGATCGCCAGCCCCGAGAAGAGGAAGACGACCGCGGCGCCCAGGACCAGCCCGACCAGGTTGTTGGGCTGCGAGATGTCCAGGCTCAGGGCCATGCCGTGGGCGGCGCTGCCCACCTTCGCCACCGCGGTGCCGATGGCGTCGCGGTACGACCCGAACAGTGCGGCCGCCGCGAGCACCGCCGTGGCGATCGCGATGCCCTTGGTGATGGCCTTGGTGGTGTTGCCCACCGCGTCCAGGTCGGTGAGCACCTGCGCGCCGTCGCCCTGCACGTCACCGGACATCTCGGCGATGCCCTGCGCGTTGTCGGAGACCGGCCCGAAGGTGTCCATGGCGACGATGACGCCGACCGTGGTCAGCAGGCCCGTACCGGCCAGCGCGACCGCGAACAGCGCCAGCATGATCGACGCGCCGCCCAGCAGGAACGCGCCGTAGACGGCCAGGCCGATCAGCACGGCCGAGTAGACCGCCGACTCCAGGCCGAGGGAGATGCCCGACAGCACGACGGTCGCCGGGCCGGTCAGCGAGGTCTTGCCGATGTCCCGTACGGGGCGCCGGTTGGTCTCGGTGAAGTAGCCGGTCAGCTGCTGGATGAGCGCGGCGAGGACGATGCCGATGGCGACCGCGACCAGGGCCAGCACACGCGGGTCGCCCGAGCGGCCGGTGATCGCCTCGTCGGTGACGCCCGCGAGGCCCGCGTAGGTGGACGGCAGGTACGTGTAGACGGCGACGGCCACCATCACCAGCGAGATCCCGGCGGAGATGAAGAAGCCGCGGTTGATGGCGGTCATGCCGCTGCGGTCGGAGCGCCGGGGCGCGACGACGAAGATGCCGATCATCGCCGTGACGACGCCGATGGCCGGAACGAGCAGCGGGAAGGCCAGGCCGGCGTCGCCGAAGGCCGCCATGCCGAGGATCAGCGCGGCGACCAGGGTGACGGCGTACGACTCGAACAGGTCGGCCGCCATACCGGCGCAGTCGCCGACGTTGTCGCCCACGTTGTCCGCGATGGTCGCGGCGTTGCGCGGGTCGTCCTCGGGAATCCCCTGCTCGACCTTGCCGACGAGGTCGGCGCCGACGTCCGCGGCCTTGGTGAAGATGCCGCCGCCGACTCGCATGAACATGGCGATCAGCGCGGCGCCCAGGCCGAAGCCTTCCAGCACCTTCGGAGCGTCCACCGCGTACACGAGGACGACGCAGGAGGCGCCCAGCAGGCCGAGGCCCACCGTGAACATGCCGACGACGCCGCCCGTACGGAACGCGATCTTCATCGCCTTGTGCGAGACGGCCGTCAGATCACGGGGCGCCGTGTCCCCTTCGGCGGGAGTGGCTTCGCGGGCGGCCGCGGCGACGCGCACATTGCTGCGCACCGCGAGCCACATGCCGATATAGCCGGTGGCCGCGGAGAATCCCGCGCCGATCAAGAAGAAGGCGCTGCGACCGATGCGCTGCGTCCAGTTGTCGGCGGGCAGCAGCATGAGCAGGAAGAACACCACGACGGCGAATACGCCGAGGGTGCGCAACTGCCGCTGGAGATAGGCATTGGCGCCTTCCTGCACGGCAGCGGCGATCTTCTTCATGCTGTCGGTGCCCTCGCCGGCCGCGAGCACTTGCCGTACCAGTACGGCCGCGACGGCGAGCGCCGCCAGCGCCACGAGGGCGATCACCAGCACCATGCCGCGGTTGCCGCTCGTCAGCGATGGCTCGGCCAGGTATGTGGGGGTGTCGAGCATCTGAGGGGTGTAAGGCCCCGCCATTCGTCCTCCTTGACGTTTGGCACATGGGCGCGCGAATGCACGCTCAGGCGTCCTGAGCAAAGATGTGGACGGATTGTAGGGAGCCGCACTAGATCAAAACAGTACGCGTCAAAGGGAATTCGCCTGCAGCCGCGAAGATCAATAGGTGATCGCTCCCAGAATTCGCCCGGAAGACGGAATGCGGCAAATTCGCTGACCGCGTCCGGATGATCTCGCTGTCCTATTGAACGCCGCTGCTCAGAGCCGCGCGCGAGATCCTTTGCGCGCGGGCCGCACGGGGCGCGCCGCGGAGCCGCGGCCTCCGCTCCGGCGCCCGGCGCCGACGGCGCGGCGCGCGTGTGCGTACGTGTACGAACATGTAGGCGCAGGCGTAGGCCCGCCGGTACAGCTGTGCGCGACGCCCCACGCACGCGGACGACATGGACCGCCGTACGGCACCAGTAGGAGCGGTGGGCGGGTCGGTGGTCGCGGGGGCGGGTTCCGGCGGCCGTTGGCGGCTTCTCGTGGCCGGCTGGCGGCTTCTCGCGGTGCGGCGCGCGGGGAGGGCAGCCGGAGAGTGCGCGGCCGTCAGGAGGCGCCGTGAGGGCGCGTGGTGAAGGTGCTTGGCCGGCCCGGAGTCGTCGGGCTACGGCGGAGGTCCTGACAGGACGGGGCTGAACCCGGGGTTACGGCAGTGCCGGGGTTACGGCAGCAGCGGGTTACGGCAGTACCGGGTCCGGGACCGTCGGCCAGGTCATGCGGATGACGCCACCGGCCTCGCTGGAGGACACCTCGACGTCGTCGACCAGGCCACTGATCACCGCGAGGCCCATCTCGTCCTCGGCCTCGTCGCCGATCACGGACTCCGCGCCGTCCGGCTCGCCGTCAGCGGCGCCCTGGCCGCCCGGCACGGATCCGGCGGGCGTCCCCGGCACCTCGTCACCGACCTCGATGGAGAACTTCTTCTCGTCCTCGATCAGCATGACCGTGATGGGCGCGGCGACGTCGTTACTGCGGTGCAGGCCCACCGCACGGCTGCACGCCTCACCGACGGCGAGACGGACCTCGTCGAGCACCGCCTCGTCCACCCCGGCCCGTCGCGCCACGGCGGCCGCGACCAGGCGCGCGGTCCGTACGTGCTCGGGCAGGGCGCTGAAACGAAGTTCGACGGTGGCCATTGCCATCCCCCTCGATATGCGGGCGTGCTACGCAGGGGGCCGGACGCGTCGTCCGGTACCCCCCACTGCTTCCTGCCCCCGTGCACGCGGCACGGGGCACCGAACAGCCGTCAGTCGGTTGCCGCGACGGCCTCGTCGACCGAGGTGTGAATCGGGAACACCTTGGTCAGTCCGGTGATACGGAAGATCTTAAGAATGCGCTCCTGGTTGCAGACCAGGCGCAGCGAGCCCTCGTGGGCACGCACCCTCTTCAGGCCACCCACCAGCACGCCGAGCCCGGTGGAGTCGAGGAAGTCGACGCGCTCCATGTCCACCACGAGGTGGTAGCTGCCGTCGTTCACGAGCTCGACCAGCTGCTCCCGCAGCTTGGGCGCGGTATATACATCAATCTCGCCACCGACGTCGACGACCGTACGGTCGCCAACGGTACGGGTCGACAGGGACAGGTCCACGGATCCTCCAGCACCTTGCTATCGAGCGGTCGCCCCCCATGGATCGGCAGCCGCGATGGCATTCAATCACTTACCAGCAGGCGCGCACGACGCCTTAAGAGCATTGTCCGTCACTCCGGTGACACACTCGGTGCCGATGGCCTCCAATCAACCGCCGCCGGATGCGGGTGCGCGACCCTCCCCGGGCATGGTCCTCGACCGGCTCGCCAGGGGAGAGATCCGCGCTACGCGCATCACCCATACGGAGCACTTGCCCCCACGGATCGGCAGCCATGCCGACTGGCCCGTATCTATCCGTACGGAAGTGATCGACGCCATCCGTACCGCCGGCATCGAGCGCCCCTGGAGTCACCAAGCCCGCACGGCGGAGCACGCGTTGCGCGGCGAGTCCGTCATCGTCGCCACCGGCACCGCTTCCGGAAAGTCGCTCGCGTATCTCGCCCCCGTGCTGTCGGGACTGCTGGACGGTTCCGAGGCGCCCAACGGGCGGGGGACGACCGCGCTGTACCTCGCTCCGACCAAGGCGCTCGCCGCCGACCAGCGGCGCGCCGTGCGCGACCTGGCGGCGCCGCTGGGCACCGCGATCCGGCCCGCCGTCTACGACGGCGACACGCCGGTCGAAGAACGCGAATGGGTGCGTCAGTACGGCAATTACGTCCTCACCAACCCCGACATGCTGCACCGCGGCATCCTCCCGGCCCATCCCCGCTGGTCCTCCTTCCTGCGCGCGCTGCGCTACGTGGTCATCGACGAGTGCCACACCTACCGCGGCGTTTTCGGGTCGCACGTCGCGCAGGTGATACGCCGGCTGCGCCGGGTCTGCGCGCGCTACGGCTCCGAACCGGTCTTCCTGCTGGCCTCCGCCACCTCCGCCGAGCCGGCCGAATCCGCCGCCCGGCTCATCGGCCGGCCGGTCGTGCAGATCACCGAGGACACCTCGCCGCGCGGAGAGGTCGTCTTCGCCCTGTGGGAGCCGCCGCTGACGGACCTGCACGGCGAGCAGGGCGCGCCCGTCCGCCGCACCGCCACCGCCGAGACCGCCGACCTGCTCACCGACCTCGCCGTACAGGGCGTCCGCAGCGTCGCCTTCGTCCGCTCCCGGCGCGGCGCCGAGCTGATCGCCCTGATCGCCCAGGAACGGCTGGCCGAGGTCGACCGGTCGCTCCCGAGCCGGGTCGCGGCGTACCGGGGCGGCTATCTCCCCGAGGAGCGCCGCGCCCTGGAGCGCGCCCTGCACACCGGCGACCTCCTCGGGCTCGCCGCCACCACGGCACTCGAACTGGGCATCGACGTCTCCGGCCTGGACGCCGTCCTCATCGCGGGCTATCCCGGCACCCGCGCGTCCCTGTGGCAGCAGGCGGGCCGCGCGGGCCGGGCCGGCCAGGGCGCGCTCGCCGTACTCGTCGCCCGCGACGACCCCCTGGACACCTACCTCGTCCACCATCCCGAAGCCCTCTTCTCCCAGCCGGTCGAGTCGACCGTCCTCGACCCCGACAATCCGTACGTCCTCTGGCCCCACCTGTGCGCCGCCGCGGCGGAGATCCCGCTCGGGGAGGAGGACTTGGCCCTCTTCGGTCCGGAGGCCCCCGACGTGCTCGCGGGCCTGGAACGCCGCCGGCTGCTGCGCCGCCGCGGAAAGTCCTGGTACTGGACCCGCCGCGAACGCGCCGCCGACCTCACCGACATCCGCGGCCAGGGCGGCTCCCCCGTTCAGGTCGTGGAGGCCGCCACCGGCCGGCTGCTGGGCACGGTGGACGAGGCCGCCGCGCACTCCACCGTCCACGAGGGCGCGGTTCACCTGCACATGGGCCGTACGTACGTCGTGCAGCACCTGGACCTGGAGGACAGCGTCGCCCTGGTCGAGGAGTCCACACCGCCGTGGTCCACGACCGCCCGCGACACCACGGCCATCTCCATCCTGGAGACCGACACCGAGGTGCCGTGGGGGGACGCGCGCCTGTGCTTCGGCTCCGTCGAGGTCACCAACCAGGTCGTCTCCTTCCTGCGCCGCAAACTGATCACGGGCGAAGTGCTCGGCGAGACCAAACTCGACCTCCCGCCGCGTACGCTGCGCACCCGCGCCGTGTGGTGGACGATGACCGAGGACCAGCTCGACGCGGCCCGGGTCAATCCGGAACAGCTGGGCGGCGCCCTGCACGCCGCCGAACACGCCTCCATCGGCATCCTTCCGCTCTTCGCCACCTGCGACCGCTGGGACATCGGCGGCGTCTCCGTCCCGCTGCACCCCGACACGCTGCTGCCCACGGTCTTCGTCTATGACGGCCACCCCGGCGGCGCGGGCTTCGCGGAACGCGCCTTCCACACCGCGGCCGAGTGGCTCACCGCCACCCGCAAGGCCATCGCCTCCTGCGAGTGCGACGCCGGCTGCCCGTCCTGCATCCAGTCCCCCAAGTGCGGCAACGGCAACGAACCACTCCACAAGCGGGGCGCCGTCCGCTTGCTGACGGAGCTGGTGCGGGGGGCGACCGAGGCGGCCGGTGCCGGGGACGGTTCCGGGGCGGACGAGGCGGGTGCCGGGGCGACCTAGGCGGGCGCCGCTGGCGTCGGCGCCGGCTGATCTCGGGGCGGGGGTGCCCCGGTCGGGTTCAGGGGTGCGTCCGCCGGTCCCGCCCGGGAGCGGATGCGCGGGGCGAACGGTCCCGCGCGGGCCTCGGCCGAGACGTCCGCGACGGCCGCCCGCACCGTGCACCGCACCAGCCGGGCTCCCTGCGCCACCGCGACCCGACGGGCCGCGCCACATGCCTCCGCCTCTCCGTACACACTCCGCGCCGACGCGGCGAGTGCCGCCATGTCCGCAGCCGCTCCTGCCCTGTGACGGGCGATCACCGCCTGCCCCAGCGCGATCACCACGGCGAACACCGCACACAGCGCCATGGTGCTCACGGCCGCCCAAACCGTCGCGGAGCCCCTGTCTCCCCGCCGTCTCCGCAGCTCACCGCTGCACCGTCTCGGCAGTCCGCCGCTGCTCCTGCGCGACTCACCGCCCCACCGTCTCCTCAGCAAGAGCGACCGCCTCCCCTCTGAGCGTCATGGCCAGCGGCCCCAGCGCCGGAGCCGCCGCCTCGACACGTACGCGCACCAGGTCGCCCTCCCGTCGCAGCGCCACCCGCGCCCCGCGCGGGGCGGCCGCCCGGGCCGCTGCCAGCGTGGTGCCCGCGGGCTCCGAACGTGCCGCGGCCCTGGCCCCGGCACGGGCCGCGTCCACGCACTGGATCTGCGCGCACGCCGCCATCAGCCCCCACAGGAGCATGGCCACGAACAGCACCAGCGTCGGAATCACCACCGCCGCCTCGGCCGTCACCATCCCCCGGTCGGAAGCCGCCTTCAGCGACACGGCTGTCGGCTTCAGCGACCCGGCCGTCGGCTCGGTGGCCCCGCCGACCGGGTCAGACCTGGACATGGAGCGCCTTGCCGATCACCGAGCTCAGGGCCGAGCTCACCGCCCCACTCGTCACGACCTTGAAGAGCACCGCGGCGAACGCACAGGCCGCCAGCGTTCCCATGGCGTACTCGGCCGTCGTCATCCCGCGGTCCAGCCTCTGCCGCAACGCGGTACGCCGACGCCGACCCCACTCGCCGTTCCAAGAACGTGCGGCCCGGCGCCTCGCCGCCAGCCGCCCTGCCACCTTCCTGTAGTCGAGACACGAGGCAGCCCAGGAGGCCCACCCCGCGGGCCCGCCGGCCACCGTCACCCGATCCCGGCCGCCCCCGGCAGCCGTTGTCGCCCCGGCCCCGGCCCTCGCCTCGCGTACGGCACTGCCGGCCGCGGCCGCCCACGCGGGCACGGCAGTTCGCTCTGCCGGCGGCGCGGCAGTCCCCTGCCCGCCCGTCGTCGCGATGTCCAACGCCTTCTCGGACGGCGTCGTCGGCTGTCCGGACGGCTTACGTGCTGCGGTTGTCATGAGATCCCCCTGATGATCTGACAGTTGCTCAGTTCGTTGTGTGTCGGTTTCGTTGGTTTTGTTCTTGCTTTGCTCGTTGGCTCTGTTCGGGGCTGTGGCGAGTGAGCGGCGACGTCGCTCGTCTCACATGCGAGGCAGCAGGTCCTGGGCCAAGCCGACGAGGACCGGGGCCACCCCGACCGTCAGGAAGGCCGGCAGGAAGCACACCGCCAGCGGCAGGGTCACGAGCACACCCGCCTTGCGCGCCGCTTCAGTTGCCGCGCGACCCCACTCGGACCGCAGGTCCGCCGCGATCCGTGAGACCGACTCGACGGCCGGCACGCCGGATATTCCGGCGCGCGCCAGGCAGCGCCCCAGCTCCCGCGCTCCCGGAAGCTCCGCGCACCGCCCCCAGCTCGCGGCCGCCTCGCCCCCGAGGCGCAGCTCCGCCGCGGTCTGGCGCAGCCGCTCGCCGACCGGTCCGCGCAGGGACCCGCCCACCGCGGCCGCCGCTTCGCCGGGGCTCGCCCCCGCCGCGAGGCAGCCGGCCAGCAGATCGGCCGCGGTGGCCAGTTGCTCCCGTACGGCGGCCTCCGCCGCGCGGGCGGCGGAGCGGGCCCGGCCCCGGCGCCGACGGCCTCGCGTGGCGCACGCGCCCACGGCCCCCAGTACGGCTCCGACGACCCCGCCGGTCAGGGCAAGGCCGACACCCGCCGCGGCGGCCACCACGACCCACTCCCGAACGGCTTCGTTCTGCTGCTCCGGGCGGACGCGCCTCTCCGAGCCGTCACGCAGCCCGCGGCGGGCTGCGCCGCGCGCTGTCGAGGTGCGGGCCGCCGTCCCAGCGGCTGAGAAAATACGGGTCGCGCGGCGTCGTACGGCGGCCGTGAGAGCGACCCGGCGGATGACCAATGCCGTACAGACCAAGATAGTCGCGAGCGCGGAAACAATCCCCAGGCTGTGGATAACTTTGGCGGTCATCGGTCTGCCCGCCCCTCCGCCGTGCGGACGATGCGGCCCGTCCAGAGCACCCCGGCCCACTCCAGCAGCCCGCCGACCGCCAGGCAGGCCCAGCCGACCGGCGTGTGCAGTAGCACGTGGAGCGGGTCCGCTCCCAGCGCGCTGCCCATCAGCAGTCCGAAGGCCGGGAGGAGGGCGAGCATCAAGGCCGTCGTGCGCGCTCCCGCCAACTGGGCTTGCAGTTCGGACTGTTGATGCCGCTCCGCCCGGAGTCCCGCCGTGATGCGCTCGATGCCCGCGGCGAGCCCGACGCCGCCCTGCACGGCCACCTGCCAGCAGGCGGCCACGCCCGTCAGTCCCTCCGCGCCCGGCAGCCGCGCCGCCTCGCGCAGCGCACCCGGCACGTCCCCGCCGAACCGCGCCGCCGCCAGCACCGCGTCCCCCGCACTGCCCAGTCCGGCCGGCCCCGCCCGGCCCTCCTCACCGGCCAGCACCAGGGCCTGACCCGGCTGGCAGCCCGCACGCAGCTCGGCGGCGACCGCCGCGCAGAACGCGATCACGTCGTCGCGACGGCGGTCGCGTTCCCGTTGCGCGGCGCGGCCGGTCAGCCAACGGTGCGCGACCGGCATCGCCAGCGCCCCGAGAGCCATCGGCAGCAACGACCGGCCCAGGAGACCCAGTACGGCCCCGATGGGCAGGCACCACAGGGCGTGCCCCAACTGCACCGACCGAGCGACCACCCACGTCCGGCATCTGCGGATCGCTCGCTCGCCGTACGCCCAGCGACGCCCCGTACGCGGCCACTGCCCGGCGCCCGGTCGCCGTACGGCATCCCCGGGGCTTGCGGCCTCCCCGCCTGCCAGCAGCAGCCGCGCGCGCCGCAGGGAATTGTCCCGGCCGCCGGCCGTCCAGAGGCCGGCCCCCGCGCACAGCAGTGCCGCGCACACCGGCGTCATCGCCTCCGTCGCCACCTCCCCGCTCATGGCATGTCCCCGTTCACGTCGTCTCCCCCGTGCGTGGCGCTTCCCCGGTCGCAGAGGGCGGCCAGGCGGGCCCAGCCCTCGGCCCGCCGGAAGCCAGTTGGATGCCAGACCGCGGCCGGTGTGGTGGTGACCAGGCCCGAGGGGGCGCGGTCGAGGACGTGGATCTCGGCGATGCGCCGGTGGCCCGTGCGATCGCGTACGAGGTGCAGTACGACCGAGAGCGCGGCGGCCAGCTGGCTGTGCAGGGCCGCGCGGTCCAGCCCGGCGGTCGAGCCGAGCGCTTCCAGCCGGGCCGGTACGTCGGCGGCGGCGTTCGCGTGCACAGTGCCGCAGCCGCCCTCGTGGCCGGTGTTGAGCGCGGCCAGCAGCTCCGTCACCTCCGGGCCGCGCACCTCGCCGACCACCAGCCGGTCCGGACGCATGCGCAGCGCCTGGCGCACCAGGTCCCGCAGCGTGACCAGCCCGACGCCCTCCTGGTTCGCCGGGCGGGCCTCCAGTCGTACGACGTGTGGGTGGTCCGGCCGCAGCTCCGCGGAGTCCTCGGCCAGGACGATCCGCTCGTCCCGCCCCACCAGGCCCAGCAGGGCGCTCAGCAGTGTGGTCTTGCCGCTGCCCGTGCCGCCACTGACCAGGAAGGACAGCCGGGCGGCCAGGACCGACCGCAGCAGCCGGTCGCCGCCCGGCGGCACCGTGCCCGCCGCGACGAGCTCTTCCAGCGTGAACGCCTTCGGACGCAGCACCCGCAGCGAAAGACAGGTCGAGCCGACCGCCACGGGTGGCAGTACGGCGTGCAGCCGGGTCCCGTCGGGCAGCCGTGCGTCCACCCAGGGATGCGCGTCGTCCAGGCGCCGCCCGGCCACCGCGGCCAGGCGCTGGGCGAGCCTGCGGACGGCCGCGGCATCGGGGAAGCGCACGTCCGTGCGCCGGAGTCCGCCACCGCGGTCGACCCAGACCTCGTCGGGCGCGGTGACCAGTACGTCCGTCACCTCGGGCGCGGCGAGCAGCGGCTCCAGGGGGCCGCTGCCGACCATCTCGGAGCGCAGCGCGGCCACGACGCCCAGCACCTCGGCGTCGCCGAGCAGCCGTCCTTCCTCGCGCAGCGCCACGGCCACCCGGGCGGGCGTCGGCTCGGCACCGGCCCGGGCGAGTCTCAGGCGTACAGCCTCCAGGAGCCTCTCCCCCGCGCCACCGCGCGTCCCGGCCCCCAAGCCGTCCGTGCCGGGCCCGGGCTCGGTCCCGGGCGGCTCCGCCACGCCGACCGGCTTCGCCGGGCCGGGCGCGCCCCTCGCTCCCGGAAAGCCATGCGCTTCGGTAAGACCGCGCCTCGCGCTGAGGCCACGCGCCCCGGTGAGGGCCGTCGGCCGGATCGGCCTCCCCCGCCCGGCACCGGTGTCCCGCAGGGCTTCCTTCCGCACTCCGCCGAAACCGTTCATGAGACGGCCTCCTCGCCGTCCTCCGAGCGGGACCGCGAAGCCCCCGCCGTGCCCGCAAGACCGCCGCACCGTGAGGTCCCCGCGCTGCCGGATGTACTGGACTCCGGGCCGCCCAGCGCCCGTCCCCAGAACTCCGTGCAGAACCGGGCCAGTGGTTCCCTTGCGTGCGCGCCCGGTGGGGCGCCGCGGGCGAGCGAGTCCGCGAGGTGGGGGTCCCAGGGCAGGGTGCCGACCAGGGGGAGGGAGAGCAGCCGGGCCGGCTCGGCCTCCGGCAGCCCGGGGCCCGGCGTCTCGCGGACCACCACGCGCAGGTCGCGCAGGGCCGCTCGGGCAGGGGCCGCGACGCGCCGGGCCGCCACCGTCGCGCGCAGTTCGGCGGGGACCAGCAGCAGTCCGACGTCGATCTGGGCGAGCGCTTCGGACACGGCTTCGTCGAGATGGCGCGGCAGGTCGACCACCACGACGCCGCCGCGCCTGCGGGCCGCCGACATCACCGCGCGCATCGCCGGCGGCGGGATCGCCACCGAGTCCCCGCGGTCCCAGCTCAGCACGCGCAGCGAATGGAGGTACGGCAGGGACTCGGCCAGGGCGCCGCCGCCGACCCGGCCGCGGGACTCGGCGAAGGCGGGCCAGCGCAGGCCCTTCTCCCGCTCGCCGCCGAGCAGTACGTCCAGGCCGCCGCCCAGCGGGTCGGCGTCGATCAGTATCGTCCGGTGCCCCTGTCGCGCGGCGGTCACCGCCAGGGCGCAGGCGAGGGTGCTCGCGCCGGCGCCGCCCCGGCCGCCGAGCACGCCCACCGTGAGCGCCGGACGCCGGTCGCCCTCCACCGCGTCCGCGATCCGGTCGACCAGCCAGCTCTCGCCGTCCGGCAGTCCGAGGACGCGCTCGGCGCCGATCTCGACGGCCTGCTCCCACACTCGGGTGTCCTGGGCGTCCCGTCCGATGAGGACCACGCCCGCCCTGCGGCCGGCGCCCCACAGCCGGTGGACGCAGTCCTCCCCGACGATCACCAACGGAGCCGACTCCCAGCCCGCGGCCCGGACGCTGCCTCCGTGCGCCACGGCCGGCAGCGTGCCCGCCGCCGCGCAGAGTCTGAGGAGATCGTCGAGGAGGCTTTCGTCCTCCGTGACGATCAACGGTCCGGGCTCTTGCGGGCCCCGGTCCATACGATCCAAATCGTTGCTTCCGGCCACGTTCCGTCCCCCTGTCGCTACACAACTCGCACATCCGCGAACTTCGCGGACTTTCACGGTGCAGCGATCCGGGAAATCTCGTGGATCTTGGTCGAAAACTGTGGACAACTACTGAGGCTGTGAATATCCCGGTCACCTATACCGGCGACTATGGAAAACTTCCTGAGAGCAGTCTTCTGATTACGGTAAGTTACGAACGAGGGGCGCAGCAGCGCCCGGCGATCGATCGCCGAAGGAAGTTCAGGAAGCAGTCCCCGGGGTCCGAAAACGGGTCCGGACATGCGACGACCCCCGCCGGGGGGGAGAGCGGGGGTCGTCCCCACGGCCGACTCGGGGGGGGAGGAGTCGGGCCGGGTTAGCACGGTCGCGAACGATCCGTGACTTCCATGGTGTACCCGAGAGCCTTCTCAGGCAAACCCACGCGCCACACCTTACGCCGAATGGTGCCCCCCTATGCTCGCCTTGTGGAAAACCGAAGCTCGCTTCCTTCAGCACCCCACTCAGCGCCTCGGGCGGCCGCGTTCTTCGACCTGGACAAGACAGTCATTGCTAAGTCGAGCACGCTGACCTTCAGCAAGTCGTTCTACCGAGGTGGCCTGATCAATCGACGGGCCGCACTGCGCACCGCGTACGCCCAGTTCGTCTTCCTGGCGGGCGGCGCGGACCACGACCAGATGGAGCGGATGCGGGAGTACCTCTCCACGCTCTGCCGTGGGTGGGACGTGGCGCAGGTACGGGAAATCGTCGCCGAGACCCTCCACGACCTGATCGACCCGCTCATCTACGACGAGGCGGCGTCCCTCATCGAGGAGCACCACACCGCGGGCCGCGACGTCGTCATCGTCTCCACCTCGGGAGCCGAGGTGGTCGAGCCGATCGGTGAGCTGCTCGGCGCCGACCGGGTGGTGGCCACGCGCATGGTCGTCGGCGAGGACGGCCGCTTCACGGGCGAGATCGAGTACTACGCCTACGGCCCCACCAAGGCCGAGGCGATCCGGGAGCTCGCCGCTTCCGAGGGGTACGACCTCGCGCGTTGCTACGCGTACAGCGACTCGGCGACCGACGTACCGATGCTGGAGACCATCGGCCATCCGCACGCGGTCAACCCCGACCGCGCGCTGCGCCGGGAGGCCGCGACCCGCGGCTGGCCCACGCTGGCCTTCAACCGGCCGGTGCGCCTGAAGCAGCGGATCCCGACGCTCGCCATGCCGCCACGGCCGGCGCTGGTCGCCGTCGCGGTGGGCGCGGCCGCGGCCACCGCGGGCCTGGTCTGGTACGCCAGCCGGCGGCGCGGCACGCCGGCGCGCGCCCTCTCCGCCTGAGGCGTCCCCCCCCCGCGCGCCTCCTAGCGCCTCCCAGCCGGAGCCGAGCCCCTACAGGCGCCCGAATCACCCCCGTTTGAAGGCAAAAGTAAAGATGTGTGGTGAGGGGTTCCGCTTACCGGACAGCAGGAGTACAAAGGAATTAACGGCCCGCGAGACCAAGGATTCTCCGAGAGGAGCACCTTCAACGCAGTAGGCCCCACGGACCGAGCATGAACGTCGGGCACCCACGCGACGCCGACCCGTCGATTACGGGCCAGCCGCACCAGGTAAGGACAAAGTCTCCGACCTGTCGGCAACTATCGTGCACGCATTGGTAACTCGGCGAGAGTGCAACGCGGCGGTACCGAGCAGGACCAGGTACCGCCGCAACCCTTGTCCGGGCCCCTGAAGGCCAGGCCCGTTGGCCGCCCGAAGGCCCGTCCTGTGCAGCCCCTCGTGGGCCGTACTGCGCAGCGCCTCGAAGGCCCGTGTTACGCAGCGCCTCGCTGCAGCGCCTCGCACACCGCCGTGCTCTCGCGTGCGCCCAGCTCGACCGCGCGCCCGCAGTGCGCGATCCAGGCCGCCATTCCCTCCGGGGTGCCGGACACGTAGTTCTCCAGGGCCGCGACGTACGCCGCCCGGCCCAGCTCCGCGTGGCCGACCTCCGACGGGGAGATCGACTTCGGGTCGAGGCCGCTGCCGATCAGGACGATACGTTCCGCCGTGCGCGCCACCAGGCCGTTGCAGGACCCGAAGGGGCGCAGCGCGAGCAGCTCGCCGTGCACCACCGCGGCCGTGACCAGCGCCGGCGCCTTGGTACCGGACAGCACCAGACGGGCCAGCCCGTCCAGCCGGCCGGCCACCTCCTCGGCATCCGGGAGCGGCAGCTCGATCAGCGGCTCGGTCACCGGCTCGCCCGCCAGCCGGGGCCGGCCCACGCTCTCATCGGGCGCGTCGCCGCCCGCCGCAACCAGGTGCAGCCGGGCCAGCACCCGAAGCGGCGACTGCCGCCACACACTCAGGAGCTGCCCCGCCTCGGTCGACAGGCGCAGCGCCGCACCCACGGTGCGCGCCTCGCCGTCACCACTGAAGTCCGTGCGCCTGCGCACCTCCTCCAGCGCCCAGTCGGCGCCGGACAGCGCCGCCGAGCCGCGCGCGCTGCGCAGGGCAGCCTCCGCGGTGACCTCGTTGCTGCGGCGCCGCATGATCCGGTGCCCGTAGACCCGGTCGATGCTCTTGCGTACGGAGTCCACGCTGTCGGCGACTCCGGGGAGCGAGGCGAGGGTCGCGAGCGGGTCGGCTGTCGTACTCATGGGGACGACCCTACGCACCACAAGGGCACACCCCTCGTTGGAGTGGTCTTCTTCACGTAAACCCCTCACGTAAGGCGATTCCGCAATTACGCTTCGTGAACATGAAGATCGCTTTCGTGGGCAAGGGCGGCAGTGGCAAGACCACGCTGTCCTCGCTGTTCATCCGTCACCTCGCCGCCACCGCCACGCCCGTGATCGCGGTGGACGCCGACATCAACCAGCATTTGGGGGCCGCGCTCGGCCTGGACGAGGACCAGGCCGCCGCGCTTCCCGCGATGGGCGCCCATCTCCCGCTCATCAAGGACTACTTGCGCGGCGACAACCCGCGCATCGCGTCCGCCGACACGATGATCAAGACGACGCCTCCCGGTGCGGGTTCGCGGCTGCTACGGGTCGTCGAGGACAACCCGGTGTACGCCGCCTGTGCACGGGACGTACGCCTCGACGACCGCACGGTCCGGCTGCTGGCCACCGGGCCGTTCACCGAGTCCGACCTCGGCGTGGCCTGCTACCACTCCAAGGTCGGCGCGGTGGAGCTGTGCCTGAACCACCTGGTGGACGGCCGCCAGGAGTACGTGGTCGTCGACATGACGGCCGGCTCGGACTCGTTCGCCTCCGGGATGTTCACCCGCTTCGACCTGACCTTCCTGGTGGCCGAGCCGACCCGTAAGGGCGTCGCCGTCTACCGCCAGTACAAGGAGTACGCGCGCGACTTCGGTGTCGAGCTGAGGGTGGTCGGCAACAAGGTGCAGGGCCCGGACGACCTCGCCTTCCTGCGCGAGCAGGTGGGCGACGACCTGCTCGTGACGGTCGGCCACTCCGACTGGGTGCGGGCCATGGAGAAGGGCAGGCCCGCACCCTTCGTGGAGCTGGAGGACGCCAACCACGAGGCGCTGCGCACGCTGCACGCCACCGCCGACGCCGCATACGAAGGACGCGACTGGGAGCGCTACACCCGGCAGATGGTGCACTTCCACCTGAAGAACGCCGAGAGCTGGGGCAACAGCAAGACGGGGGCCGACCTGACGTCCCAGGTGGACCCCGGGTTCGTACTCTCCGAAGGCATGGCCACGACCGCGCCGCAGCCCGCCTGACGGCCGCGCGGCGGCCCGCAGCGGATGCTTGCCGGTATGTCACAGGGGGCCGGGCCCGCGGTCCGATGCCGCGCCCGGCCCCGCGGCAGACGCACGCCGGACGACCGCTCCCGCATTCACCTGATAGGCGGAACCACCAGCCCATTTGCCTGTCATGGCTTCTCCGTGGCCGGACGCGACATTACGGTTCCTTTACCGACACTGGAGAGTCACCGGACCGTCACCCACCACGACGCACCCCGGCCGGCTCAGCCCCCGCAGTACACCGCCGCCCCACGACCGCGCCCCGTAGCGCGGCCGCGTCGCCCCGGAGGAGACGGGAATGCCGCAGCCTTACGCACCCGAGCCGGCCACGCCGGGGTCCCAGGACCCCCGTGACGCACAGCAGGACCACGACCGTCAGCGGCCCGCCGGAAAGCCGTCCGGGCCCTTCCATCGCCTTTCCCCGGGGGCCTGGCGCCACGATCTGGGCGCCTCCTTCGTCATCTTCCTGATCGCCATCCCCCTCTCGCTCGGCATCGCGCTGGCCACTGGTGCGCCGCCGCAGGCCGGACTCGTCGCCGCGGCCGTCGGCGGCCTCGTCGCGGGCTTGCTCGGCGGCGCCCCGCTCCAGGTCAGCGGCGCCGCCACCGGCCTCCTCATCGTCACCGCCGACCTCGTGCAACGGTACGGCTGGCGGGCGACCTGCGCCATCACGGTGCTGGCCGGGCTGACCCAGCTCGCCCTGGGCGCGCTCCGGGTGGCCCGCGCGGCCCTCGCCATCAGCCCGGCGATCGTCCACGGCATGCTCGCGGGCATCGGCGTGACCATCGCGCTCGGCCAGCTGCACGTGGTGCTCGGCGGCGGCGCCAACAGCTCCTCGCTCGCCAACATCGCCGCGCTGCCGGGCCAGTTGGCCGGGCTGCACGGCGCCTCCGTACTGATCGGCGCGGTCACCGTCGCCGTACTGGCCGGCTGGCCGCGCCTGCCCGGACGGACGGGGCGCGCGCTGCGCAGGATTCCCGCGCCGCTGCCCGCTGTCGCCACGGCCACCGCCATGAGCGCGGGCTTCTCGGTGCCCCGGGTCGAGCTGCCCTCGTGGACCGCGCCTGCACTGCCCGCACTCCCGGACACGCCGCTGCTCGGCCTGGTGGCGGCCGTCCTGACGGTCACCCTGGTGGCGAGCATGGAGTCGCTGCTGTCCGCGGTCGCGGTCGACAAACTGGCCGCCGAGCAGCCGGGCCCCGGCCCCGGGCGCACCCACCTGGACCGTGAACTGGCCGGTCAGGGCGTGTCGAACGTCCTCTCCGGGCTGCTGGGCGGCCTCCCCGTGGCCGGCGGCGCGATCCGCGGCTCGGCGAACGTGAAGGCGGGCGCGACAGGGCGTGCGTCGACGGTGCTGCACGGCGTGTGGGTGGTGCTCTGCGCCGGGCTGTTCGCCGGCGCGCTGGAGCTGATCCCACTGGCCGCGCTCGCCGCCCTGGTGATGCTCGTCGGCGTACGGATGGTGAGCTTCGCGCACATCCGGCACGTCCAGCGGCACCGCGAATTCCCGGTCTACGCCGTCACCCTGGGCGGCGTGGTGGTCTTCGGAGTACTGCAGGGGGTCGGGCTCGGCATCGCCGTCGCCGTCTTCCTGGCGCTGCGCCGGCTCACCCACACCCGCGTCTCCGTCATCGAGGACGGCGGCCGGCACCAGGTGCGCGTCAGCGGCCAGTTGACGTTCCTGGCCGTGCCGCGGCTGGCCCGCGCGCTCGCCCAGGTGCCCGTGACGGCCCATGCGGTGATCGAGCTGTACGGCTCCTTCATGGACCACGCCGCCTATGAAGCGCTGCAGTCCTGGACGAGCGCGCACCGGGCGCGCGGCGGCGAGGTCACCCTCGGGGGACGCGGCGGCAGGCCGATCGGGGAGCCGTCCGGCACACACGCCTGCCGTCCCTGGACCCCGTGGCGCAACCACCACTGCACCCGGACCGCGCGGCCCGCCGGTACGGCCGAGGGGCAGCTCCTGGGCGGCGGCCAGCTGCTCGGCGGGGTCAGCGCCTTCCAGCGGCATACGGCGCCACTGGTCCGCGAGGAGCTGGCGCGGCTCGCCCGGGAGGGCCAGCGGCCCACCAATCTCTTTCTGACCTGCGCCGATTCCCGCCTCGTCACGAGCATGATCACGTCGAGCGGTCCGGGCGACCTCTTCACCGTGCGCAACATCGGCAATCTGATGCCGCCGCCGGGCACGGAGGCCGCCTGCGACTCCGTGGGCGCCGCCATCGAGTACGCCGTCGACGTGCTGAAGGTCGGCTCGATCACCGTGTGCGGGCATTCGGGCTGCGGCGCGATGCAGGCGCTCCTCGCCTCGGACCGCCACGAGCCCGGCGCGCAGACCCCGCTCGCGCGCTGGCTGCGCCACGGCCGCCCCAGCCTGGACCGGATGGCACGGCCGGAAGGCGCGGACGTCAGCCTCGCCGACCGGCCGGTCGCCGACGACCTGGAGCGCCTGGCGCTCGTCAACGTCATGCAGCAGCTCGACCACCTGATGACGCATCAGTGCGTGGCCCGCCGGGTGGCCGAGGGTTCGCTGTCGCTGCACGGCATGTACTTCCACGTCGGCGAGGCGCAGGCGTACGTACTGGAGCACGGCTCCGACCGTTTCTCGGCCGTACGGCCCGAAGCAACGCCGGTCGCACCGGTCACGGCGTAATACGCCACGAGCGATATCCGGCGGCACCGCCGTGACCTGCGACGACTCTCCACCCGGTCAACTCCCGGACCGAAGTCACCCGGAAGGTTGATGATCATGTAAAGGTCTACACCAATTTTTATCAACAGCCCTTGTCAGGGCAGCCCATCGGCTGATGAGCTATGGCACGGGACAACCGGACGCCCTGAGACTGGGAGATGCCGTGAGCAACGAAAGCCTGGCCAACCTGATGAAGGAGGAGCGGCGGTTCGCGCCGCCCGCCGACCTGGCCGCCGACGCCAATGTCAAGGCGGTGGCGTACGAACAGGCAGCGGCGGACCGGCTGGGCTTCTGGGCCGAGCAGGCGAAGCGTCTGAGCTGGGACACCGCGCCCACCCAGACGCTGGACTGGTCCAACGCGCCCTTCGCGAAGTGGTTCGCCGACGGCAAGCTCAACGTCGCGTACAACTGCGTGGACCGGCACGTGGAGAACGGCCTGGGCGACCGGGTGGCCATCCACTTCGAGGGCGAGCCCGGCGACACCCGGGCCATCACCTACGCCGAGCTGCAGCGCGAGGTCTCCAAGGCCGCCAACGCGCTGACCGCGCTGGGCGTCGAGGCCGGCGACCGGGTCGCGATCTACCTGCCGATGATCCCGGAGACGGTCATCGCCATGCTGGCCTGTGCCCGGCTGGGCGCGCCGCACTCGGTGGTCTTCGGCGGCTTCTCCGCCGACGCGCTGGCCACCCGCATCAAGGACGCGGACGCCCGCGTCGTGATCACCTCCGACGGCGGTTACCGCCGCGGCAAGCCCTCCGCGCTCAAGCCCGCCGTCGACGAGGCGCTGACCAAGCCCGGCACGGAGAACGTCCGCAACGTCCTCGTGGTCCGCCGCACCGGCCAGGACACCGCCTGGATGGAGGGCCGGGACGTCTGGTGGCACGAGCTCGTCGAGCAGCAGAGCGACCAGCACACCCCGCAGGCGTTCGACGCCGAGCACCCGCTGTTCATCCTGTACACCTCGGGCACGACGGGTAAGCCCAAGGGCATCCTGCACACCACGGGCGGCTACCTCACCCAGGTCTCCTACACCCACCATGCGGTCTTCGACCTCAAGCCCGAGACCGACGTCTACTGGTGCACCGCCGACGTCGGCTGGGTGACCGGCCACTCGTACATCACCTACGGCCCGCTCTCGAACGGCGCGACCGAGGTGCTCTACGAGGGCACGCCCGACACCCCGCACCAGGGCCGCTGGTGGGAGATCGTCCAGAAGTACGGCGTGACGATCCTCTACACGGCGCCGACCGCGATCCGCGCCGCCATGAAGTGGGGCGACGACATCCCCGCCAAGTTCGACCTGTCGAGCCTGCGCGTGCTGGGCTCGGTCGGCGAGCCGATCAACCCCGAGGCATGGGTCTGGTACCGCAAGCACATCGGCGGCGACCGGACGCCGGTCGTGGACACCTGGTGGCAGACCGAGACCGGCGGCATCATGCTCAGCCCGCTGCCGGGCGTCACGACCGCCAAGCCCGGCTCCGCGCAGGTCCCGCTGCCCGGCATCGCGGCGACCGTGGTCGACGACGCCGCGAACGAGGTGCCGGACGGCGCCGGCGGCTACCTGGTACTGACCGAGCCGTGGCCGTCCATGCTGCGCACCATCTGGGGCGACGACCAGCGCTACCTCGACACGTACTGGTCCCGCTTCGAGGGCAAGTACTTCGCGGGCGACGGCGCGAAGAAGGACGAGGACGGCGACATCTGGCTGCTGGGCCGGGTGGACGACGTCATGCTGGTCTCCGGCCACAACATCTCCACCACCGAGGTCGAGTCCGCGCTGGTCTCGCACCCGAAGGTGGCCGAGGCGGCCGTCGTGGGCGCCACCGACCCGCAGACCACCCAGTCCATCTGCGCCTTCGTGATCCTGCGCGGCGGCGCCGAGCAGGACGAGGCGCTGGTGAACGAGCTGCGGGCGCACGTCGCCCAGAGCCTGGGCCCGATCGCCAAGCCCAAGCGCATCCTGCCGGTCGCGGAGCTGCCCAAGACCCGCTCCGGCAAGATCATGCGTCGGCTGCTGCGCGACGTCGCGGAGAACCGTGACCTGGGCGACGTCTCGACCCTGACCGACTCCTCGGTCATGGACCTGATCCAGACCCAGCTGCCGAGCGCGCCGAGCGAGGACTGACCGGTACGACGCACAGAGGGGGGGGGGGGGGGGGGGGGGGGGGGGGGAGGGGGGGGGGGGGGGGGGGGGGGGGAAGGGGAGGGGGGGGGGGGGGCGGGGGAGGGGGCGACGAGC